>DHPK01000016.1:23674-48534 GCA_002407845.1 Leptolinea sp. UBA5366
CATCTAACCCAACAGCAGTCAGGAGCATCTGTGCCCGATTATTGGATTCTGCAGTCTCTCTGACGGGGAGCAAGATATTTCGCATGACGGATAAGTGACCGCAAAGCCGGTTCTCTTGAAACACGACCGAGACCGTCTTGTCAGCGACGCCGGTGATTGATCCGTTCATCGGTTTAACCAGTCCCATCAATACCTGCAGCAAAGTTGATTTTCCGCATCCGCTCCTACCCATCAGGCAGGTTGCCGCCTGAGTCGGAATATCCAAATTTAGGCGCTCAAACACTATTGTTTCCTCAAAACGGACGGAAAGATCGCGGATTTTGATCGCTTCAGGCTGGTTCACGCTTCAATCCGTTCTTGGAACTGCTGGACGAAATAAAGCACTGTGCGTTCAAAAAGGAAACTGAGCAAAATGATCGTTATCGTCCATGAAATCAATTCCGCTGAGCTTAAAAAAATCTTTGCTTGGTACAAGCGCTCGCCAATGCTGCCGTTCGGCAATCCAATCACCTCTGCAGCAATACCGCTTTTCCATGCCAGCCCCAGAGAAACAGTCAACCCTGACAAAAAATAAGGCATGACATCATGGAGATAGATCAGCCGGACTTTTTTTGATAAAGGAATTTTGAATACCTGAGCCATTTGCAGCAGTTTTTTATCTGTATTCAAGATACCCTGCAGTGTGTTGGTGTAGATTACGGGCAGAACCATTAAAAATGAAATGATCGACGCGAGATTTTGGCTGCCGGACCACAACAGTACGATGATAATGAAACTAGCGACCGGTGTGCTTTTTATCAGCAGCATGACAGGATGGAGGATTGCCTGAATCCAGTCTGATGAAGCAGCCAGCACAGCTAAAAAGATTGCGCAGATTACTGCTGAAAAGAAGCCGGCAATAATCCGAATCAGGCTGAAAAGCACAGTCTGCCAAAAGTCAGGCTTAGACAATAGACCAATAAAAGTCTCAACTGTTTTAACGGGGGATGCGAGGAAGATATCTTGGTTAATAATCCGGCTGACAATCTCCCAGACTGCCAGCCAGAATAGTATAACAATGATATTTCGAAAGACTTTATTCTTTGTAATAGAAGGAGTCATCAGGCAGCGCTCCGCCGACAGATTTTGGTTCTGCATCAAATAAGACACTCAGATAATCCTGAACTAATCCTTGCATTTCAGCATTGCGGATGAGCGTGATGTTGCAATAGGGGATCGCTTTTAATGCCAGCGCTGCTTTCGGCAAGATGCCATGTTTTTCGATCAGCGCAGCCGCTTCCTCTGAATCTTCGTTGACAAATTCGACAGATTTCGCATAGTTAGACAAAAGTTCGCTGAAAGCTGGCTGGTTTTCAGCTGCAAAATCATTGCGGACAATCAGACATCCGGTAATCAGCTGACTGTCAGGATGAATACTTTTCCATTCGGCTGTCATATCCAATGCGATTCTCACATCAGGATTTTGGAGCTGAACGGTGGTGACGAATGGTTGAGGCAGGAGCGCAATTATCTCTTGGCCCGCGCCAAACATTGCAGCGATTTCTGCCGATTCACTCTTGAATTCGACCGTCAAATCTTTATCAGGATCAATCTTGTTTTCTTTCAGAATGTGCCGCAGCACGAATTCCGGTGAGGTGCCTTTCCCGGTTGTGTAGAGCGTTTTCCCTTTGAGATCCTGAACAGTCTGGATCGAATCGCCAGAATCGAGAATGTAAAGGACTCCCAGCGTGTTGACCGCCGCGACTTTGATCTTTCCTTCTGTTTTGTTGAAAAGAACGCTGGCAAGATTGCAAGGAACAGCCGCAGCATCCAACTTGCCGCCGACAATGCCCGTCACAATTTCATCAGAAGTCCCTGTCAGCGTGAATGCATATTGATCGGATTCCATCAATTGAACCAGCCCCATGCCTGTCGGACCTTTCATAGCGCCGATTTGAATCTGATCCGGTGAGGTTTCCTGCCAGAAGGCTTGGGCAGCTGCCGGAGAAAGGAATAATGAAACAATTAAAATTGCAAAAATGAGTGAAACAAACTGTGCGTTTTTCTTCATCAGCTCATCCTTTCGGTATTTCTTTTTATTGTACTTTATCCAGCTCGGATAAATTGTCTATACATAATATTCAGGAGGAACTAGTTCTGGTTAATATGCCGGAACGGTTTCCCTTGCATGTTCTGACAACCGAGGGGCTTCATATCTGCTTGCTTTTCTGAGAAGTTTCGGACTGGCTGATTCAAGCTTTTGATCCGATCGCGTATGAGCAAGCCGATCTTCAAGGGAAAATTGCAGCGTCCCCCGCGCAAAGTCGGAAAGCTGAGCGGGATTAATCCCGAATGGATAGAGGATCGTCGCCGCAGCCCGCGCTAGCAGCTCACGATATCTTGGTTTGTTGATCTCCTCCTGCTGGAAATTCCCCGGCTGATCCCAGGCATAGACATCTTCGCGTGTGTAAAGAAAACGGATTTTCTGACCGGGCACGGTGCGCTTGCCAGTGCGTTCCAGCAATTGCTTTGCTGCGCGCACGGCTGCGGTAGGCGATTTGTAAAGTTCCAGATCGCGGCTGATCCGGATTGTTAACACCAGCGATTCCGGATCAACCCGGTTTTCATTCAGTTCGGTCAGTGCGTCCGCAAAAATTCGGAATGCGCCTGGCAGATAGTCCGGCAGCTGGCGCGCATCATGTGCTCTGGACAGCAGCGTCAGCATCGCTGTCTGCATCGCGGCAACCCAGGGCGGCGCATCGTGGCGCCGGGCTTCAATTCCGCGGATTTTGAGGCTACCGTCCTTGAAAACACCGAAGTACCGATTGGGCACCGGCTGATTGTCATTAACGCGGGACGGCAGAAAAGCGACCCAGCGAAATATGCCGTCCAGTGAGATTTTCAATCCTGTGCGGCGCGAGATTTCTTCAAGAACCGGTTTGAAATCAGCAACCTGGCAATATCCCGGCTGTTGAATCCAGAGCGCATCCACAAACAGGTGAAGTACTTCAAACCCGTGATCTTCGCACGCCTCTTTCGCCAGCAGCAACGCTTCGCGTCCACCGTTTGTGACCGCTTCATGCGCTTCGATCCTGCCAAAACGGGCGTTTTTATAGCCCAGAAAACCGAAACAGACGACCAGCAGCCATTTCAAGGCAGAGGCACGCGCCGTGCAAGTTTTTGCTGCCGGGCAATTTTTATCTGGCGTTTCCAGCAATTTTTCCTTGAGAGCGACCCGTTTTTCATAGAGCGGTTTGAGCGTCAGCGGCACGACACCCAGCTCAGCAGATGCGGGTTTCAGCCCGTCCGGCAGCGGAACTTCTGGAGAAATGTTGCTATTGATGATCACCGCCGGATACATGGAGGTGAAATCAATTTGCGCAACGTTACAATACAGCCCCATGCGCGGCTGATAGACCAGCCCGCCGCGATCCTTTTGAACCAGTTCCAGCGCATTTTTTGGCGTTTCAACCTGTTGTTTCTGCTCGGGAACCAGCACCCCTTTTTCAAGCGCCGTGATCATCTGCATCGCAGAGATCCCGGAACCGGGAGAAACGCGCGCTGCCTGCTCAATCGGCAGCGTTGTCACCCGCGCCGACTCCAGCGTGCCCGCCATGCCGTAATCCCCCCACATGATTGCGTTCTGCAGGTCAATGTGGCAGCGCCCGAACAGGTGCGCTTCCCGTCCGCGAAAGACGATCTGTCCATAAGAGAAATAGGTCACTTCTTTTTTCCAGTAAAGCCGGCGGTCATTGTCGCGATTAAATGCCAGCGCGCAGCCGGTCTCCTTTTCCCATTCAAGCAGCAATGGAAACAGCCAGTCATCCCCCCAGCGCGTCTGCAAAATGTCCGGATCTTCTACCGCGATGACTTCATTTAGCTTTGCCAGCGTTTCAGCCGGATGTTTGAACTGCAGAGCCTGATGACGCCCGTTCGGGTCGGTTATTTTTAAAAATTCAGGCGTTTTTTTTGCAGGGTTACAGTTCGGCTCGATCGTCATTGTCCGCAGAACGGGGAGCAGCGGAACGACATCCCAGCGGCTGTTCAGCACGCTCAGCATTTGAATCTCGCCAGTCTCATCGTCGTAAGCCAGCTCACAAAAAGCCAGCGGAAACGTGTTGAAACGGGCGGCATGATGGATGTGGACGCCCAAATCAGCGTTGTAAAAGGTCAGTTCTGGAAAGGACTTCTTGATTTTTTGGAATGCCGCGCGCTGACTGAGCGGATCAGCCATGTTAATCTGGAGCACGCATACCGGATCAGTTTTGAAAACGTCCTGCTTTTCCGCACGGCTCAGCTGACGTACTCCTGGCTGATTTTTCAGCATCAGGCAGCACTGATGCAGCCGTTCATGACTGCCAGTCACATAAAACGTGACCGGCAGCGGCTGGTTCAGACAGACGCGGCGCCCGTCATCCAGAATGAACCATAGTCGGACGCCATCTTCAGCATCCTCATACAGATCAAGCAGCCAGCCCTTGCAATGCATCGCATTAACGCTCATCCAGCGATTGGGAATCCAGCGTTTCAATCAGGTGAATCAGGTCGGGTAAGTTAGGAATTGCCGAAACTTCCGGAGGAGAAAAATTGAGGCGACGGCACAATTCGTTGATTGTCTCTTCTGCTTGCCGCAGCTCCTTGAATGTCTCCAGCAGCATGGAAATCAGGTAAATATCCATTGGATACAAGTTGCTGGCATATGAAGATTCGGCGATGTGGAGCCGTGAACGGTTGATCAGTTCAACCATCAGACGCTGGTCATCCTTCCGCAGTGCGCGCGCAAAACGAGACAGAGCCTTCTCTTCTTCTAGCCAGGTTTGGGTGGCGGATCGAATTGTTCGTCCCATATCAGCCTCCTAAAAGAGAGAGATTTGTCTGCTGGCAGTTTCGGCGGGTGGCACGTCCAGCAGCTGAACGAAATTGTCCGCAGACGCATGCAGCAGCTGCATCAGGTTCTCGCGCTCTGCGGCCACCGATGGCAGGGGGCTGACGCTGACCAGAACGGGGTTCGCTTTGCTCATCTTTTTCAGATGATCCAGCGAATCTTCCATCAGACGTTCCGCTTCGCATTTGGAGACGCTTTCATCGAGGTATGTTGCCAGCAGATCAAAGACCAGAACCGGCGTCTGTGTCAGTCCGCGATTCAGCCCCAAGAGCACTTCCGCCTGATAGCAGGTGAAAGCGCGGGAAATGTCAATCCGCTTCATTACGGCAGCGGGGTCATTGGTCAGCGGACGCAGCGCTTTGGCGACCCGGTGCATGTCGCTGCGGTTCCCGCAATCTAAAATGCGGATAGGCCCGTGCAGTGCCAGCGAGGCGCTGACGCGCAGGAGCATCTCGGACGCGGCATGAGCGCAGGCGATGACCATCAGCCCGCAGGGCAGGTCAGAGACCATGTCCTGGAGCAAGCAATCTGAGTTGAGAATTTGTGTTGTGGTTTCCATATCTCGATTATAGAACAATAATTCTATATGTCAAGATTGGGTTTCAAACCTGTGATGATGTTTTTTGCAGGCTAAAAAACGGATGAATTGAGCTTGAGTTGGAAATGATTTTTGCGATAATCCAAGATTCCTTCTTTTCGCATCTTGCTTAATTCAGCAGAAAGTGCGCTGCGATCCACAAAAAGAAAATCTGCCAACTGCTGCCGGTTGAACGAGATTTCAAAATTGAGTGAATTCTGACGTTTGGCTTCCATCGAAAGATAGCTCATCAATTTTCCGCGGGTCGTCTTCTGTGACAGCATCTCGATCTTTTCATTGAGCCCGATGTTCTTTTCCGCCACGCTGCGCATCACATTGTAGATCAGCTGATTATGATAAGAGCAGAGTTTTTCGCAGACAGTCAAAATACGCTGTGCATCAATGAACAGCACTTCGGAATCTTCGCTTGAAAAAACGGAAACGATGCTTTTTTTCTGATTGGCAAGCGCGAACGATTCGCCGAATTGGTTGCCGGGCATCACGTGCGAAATGATGCTGCGGTTTCCAGCGATATCATCCTTGACAACCAGCATGCTGCCGCTCAGGACGATGCCCAGCTTTTTGACTTCATCCCCTTCCAGAATAACTGCTTCATCTTTTTGATATTTCCGCGTGCGAAAATCTAGACACTGATGAAGGGCTTGAAGATCATCGGCTTGTATGCCGTCAAACAGCGGCATCTTCAGCAATAACGGATAATAAGGTTTCATTTCAGCCTCTTTTCGTTGGTTTTCCAACACAATTATTCTTTCATTAATATTACAATATTATTCGGATAGCGAATGAAATGATGACTCAGAAAGAAGGGCTTATGATTCGGAATATTGTTCAAATTAATGAAGATAAATGTATCGGGTGCGGTCTGTGTGCCAAAGCCTGTAAAGAAAGCGCCATTCAGGTGATTGATGGCAAAGCCCGGTTGATTCGGGATGATTATTGCGATGGACTGGGAAATTGTCTGCCGGCTTGTCCGGTTGATGCGATCACGATTGTTGAACGTGAAGCAGTGCCATTTGACAAGAGCGCTGTTGAAGAGCAAAAGCAGAAATCCGAAGCGCCAACCGGTGGGGGATGCCCCGGCCGTCAGATGACGCGGTTCCAGCCCGTGCGCGAAAGCAGCCAGCCGGCTCAGTCGGACTCTGCCAGCGCATTGATCCAATGGCCAGTTCAGCTTAAACTCGTGCCAGTGAAGGCTCCGTTTTTTGATCATGCCAAACTGTTGATTGCCGCTGATTGCACAGCGTTTTCTTATGGCAGTTTCCATCAGGATTTCATGCGTAATCACGTAACCTTGATCGGTTGTCCGAAACTTGATGAGGGCAGCTACGCCGAAAAACTGACTGAAATTTTGAAAAACAATGCGATAAAAAGTGTGAAGGTTGTCCGAATGGAAGTTCCGTGCTGCGGCGGACTCGAAAACGCAGTGATCCAGGCGTTAAAGGATAGCGGGAAAATGATCCCCTGGCAGGTAGTTGTGCTCAGCACTGATGGAAAGATATTAGAAGATTAGGAATCAGATTTCAAACATTCTGACTGCGAATTTCGTCAGAAAATTAGGAGAAAAAATGAAAGCAACTGTAGATCAATCAACTTGCATCGGCTGCGGACTTTGTGCCGACATCTGCCCAGAAGTTTTCCACATGACTGACGACAATGTCGCCGAAGCGATTGACGCGGAAATTCCCGCAAAACATGAGAATTCGGCTTCAGAGGCTGCCGATAGCTGCCTGGTTGGCGCAATTACGATCGAATAACATTTACGAAACCTGATAAAAGAAAAAGAGTCTGCACGATGATTGCTCGTGCAGACTCTAATATTTAAGCAAATAAAGCTTATTTTCTGAAATACATTAGTCCAAACGCATTGGGTCCGGCATGGCAAGAAATCGCACATCCGGCATCAATTGCGAGGATTTCCATAAATGGCACGATGGAACGGATGCTTTCTTTCGCGCTCTCAATAATGCTTTTATCAAAAAGCGTATTGGCGATGACCAAACGTTTGAGATCAATGTCAGTTCTGCCGCTCAGTTTGTCTTTGATGTAGGATTGGATGACAGAAGCCAGTTTTCCACGGTATTTTTTCCCTACTTTCAGCTTTCCTTCAATCACGTCAACACAGGGTTTCAGTTTTAACACCTCAGCGCCCATCGCCGCAACTGCGCTGATTCGGCCGCCCCTTCTGACGTAAGAGATGGTATCAAGGACACAGCTGGTCTCGATGTTTTCTTTTGATTCATTCAGCTTCTTTACGATTTCGTCAGCGCCTAATCCTTCTGCTAACAGATCCGCCGCATGCATGACGAGCAATGCTGTCCCGCCTGAAACATTCTTTGAATCAATCACATGAACGTTTGGGATGTTCTGTGATGCGAGCAGTGCATTTTGATAACTGACTGAAACTTCACTCGAAGTGCAGATTTGGATAATCTCATATCCTTCCTGATGCAGCTGATTGAAAAGCTGGCTGTAATCATATTCGGATACGCCCGACGTCGTAGCAGTTTTATTCAATCTTTCAACTGTGTCAAACATTTCAAACGGTCCGATTTCCAAAACATCTTTATACGTTTTTCCATCGATGATGACATTCAGCGGTGAAGTTTTCACATTGATATTTTCGAGAATTTCTGCTGGCAGATCACAGGCGCTGTCTGTGGTGATTAGAATTTTCATGTTTTTTTGTTTCCTCCATCTTGATTTATGTTTGAGTTTAACTGCCATAAATAACAAGCTCACAAAATCATGACAGATTAAACAAAAAGAGCCTCTGCAGGATCTGCCGCAAGAGGTTCTTATAAGGGGTCAATTCATTTTATGCTTTGCGCATAAAAAGAATTCCCAACACCTTTGGACCCGCATGGCATGAAATCACACAGCCAGCATCTGTCACATAGACTTCCTCGAATGGCATGAGCGATTTGACCGATTCTGCAATTTGATCTGGCACTGAACGATCAGGGAAGGTATGAGTGATGAATACCCGTTTCAAGTCGATATCATCCCGGTTAGTGAGCCGGTCAATTACATATTCCGGCAGAACATTTTCGATCTTGCCGCGATATTTTTTGGCTGCTCCAAGTTTGCCATCCTTGACTTCCAAACTTGGTTTTATTTTTAATATTCCGCCTCCAAAAGCAGTCATGCTGCTGACCCGTCCGCCGCGGCGAAGGTAATCAAAAGTGTCAATAACAAATCCTGTTTCCACCAATGGAACCGCTGCAATCAGCCTCTGCTGAACCTCCACTGCAGGCAATCCGGTTGCAACCAGTTCAGTAGCCCGGATTGCCAGAAGTCCGGTGCCAGTGGATACATTTCGCGAATCAACAATATATACGTTTGGAATCTTTTTAGCTGCGCTGACAGCATTTTGGTAACTGGCGGACATCTCGTCAGAAATGCAAATATGAACGACTTCTTTTCCCTGGGCAGTGAAACTAGAGAAAAATTCAATGTAATCATGCTCTGAAACAGCAGAGGTTGAGGCTTTAAGCCCTTCCTTTTCAACAGCTTCAAACAACTGCGGCGTCTGGATTTCAATCAAGTCCTTATATGCTTTTTCTCCTAAGATGACATATAAAGGTACGATCCGGATGCTAAACTTCTCCAATAGATCAGGAGATAGATCACAAATACTGTCTGCTGTAATTTGAATATTCATACAAAACTCCTTCAAAATAACAGAAATTTATTTAATGGCAGGTTGTTGGTATGAATTATTTTAAATAGAAAAACAGGAAAATAAAAGAAGGAAATGCGATTTTATGATTTTCGCATGAAGATCACGCCAAGAGCGTTTGGACCTGCATGGCAGGAGATGGCGCAACCAACGTCAGCGACAAGAACTTCTTCAAAAGGCTGGAGCGATTTGACCAGATCAATGATCGGTTTGATTAAGGTTTTATCCAGCAAGCTGTTGGCGATAAAAACTCTTTTCAGATCAATATCAGTCCGATCTGCCAGCCGATCGCGGACATAGCGCATGAGAACATGTTCTAATTTTCCTCGGTACTTCTTTCCAAGGCTCAATTTGCCGTTTCGCAGTTCTACACAAGGTTTCAGGTTCAGTAATTCGACGCCTTTGGCAGCCATGGAGATGATGCGCCCGCCTTTCAGCACATAAGATAATGTGTCGAGAATGCAGCTCATCTCAATTCGGCTGGTCGCGCTTAACAATTCGCTGTAAATTTCTTTTGCATTTTTCCCGAGCGCTGCGAGATCGGCTGCGTAAAGCGCTAAGAGAGCGACGCCGGAAGTGGCATTGCGCGAATCCACAACCCAAACATCCCCAACTCTTTTTCCAGCATTAACAGCGTTCTGATAACAGACAGACGCTGAACTGGTTGTGCTGACATGAACCACATCCATGCCTTCTTCGTGCAATTTGGAAAAAGATTCATAATAATCATGTTCTGAAGGCGCGGAAGTCGTGGCTGAAATTTTTTCTTTTTCAACCATCTCAAACATTTGATAGGGTGTAATATCGATCACATCATAATATGACTGATTTCCAGCAATCACATAAACTGGGATGTTGTTAATGCCGCGCGTCTCCAAGACGTCTGCCGGAATATCGGCGCCACTTTCAACTGATATTTTCACTTTCTTATCCATGGCAGTCCTTACGGTGTTCTAATAATTAAGATATTTCATTATATCAATTTTACAAATAAATTTTAAATATTAATAAATTATTAAGGGGGGAAGTTCGCAGCTTTCCAACTGAAAGATTATCTACAGATGTTTGTCGAGCACAGGAAGTCCTATGTAAAGAATTAATTTCTCAGCCGGGAACGATCAACCCCCTTCTTTGCTGCAATCAGGAGAATGACTGACAGAATAAATGCCAAAACAGCAGCATACAGGAATGCATCAGACCATAATTTCAGCGGGAAAAGACGGATCAGCGTGTCATTTTCATAAAACAGCCATGAGCCGTCACTGAAAAACAGACGATGAAACTGATCAAAAAGCGTGTCGAACATGCCGACTGCTGCAACAAGCAGCAGAACGAGCAAGCCGATCGATAAGAGACTTCCCAGCATCACTGACCGCAGCAGCAGCCACAATCGGTAAGGAACGTGCCAGGCAGTCAGCAGACTGATCAGATAGATCACAGCGATGCAGAGCCATATCGTCTTTGCCAGCTGGAAAACTTTCTGCACGTCGACCATATGTCCAACTTCACTTTCTTTATAAATGGGTGTCTGGCTGCCACCCTGAAGCTGGCGCAAAGTCTCAGCAGGCTGGTTTTGAATCACAAAAAGTACTGACTGAGTCCCAAACGAGAGGCGTTCATCCTGTGAGAAGCCGAACCGATCTGCTGGAAAATCCGGCTTTTGATATTCAAAACTGAGAAACCAAGGTTGAAAAAGAATCAACACAACCAGCATCAGAATGAAAAAGGGGATGGTGATGCCGACCAATCCATAGAGCGTGCGATAAATCTTCTGCATTAATTTTCTTCCTTTTTATCCTGACTGAAAAACGCACCAAAAATGGTCTGATTTGTCATTATCTCAACCGGAGCGGAGTCATCCGTGAAAATCATTGCGCTATCTGTTTCAACTGGTTTGTGATTGCCAAGCGCTGCAGATAATGTTTCCAACAGCAATATTGGCGTTTCAGAATCCGAACTGAGCTGCTCATAGTTGCAGCGCAGGTTGTCAAGCGAGTTCCTGGTATTCTGCGCAAAGAGAATTGAATTGTAGGCATTCGGAATATCGACAACCATCATTTCAGGAAAAACTTGGGAGACCGTCGCGGTAATGGCATTCAAGAGGCGCCGATCATTCTCAGAACGCCCTATGTTCATCATAAGCACTCCGTCAGGTTTCAGGCGCCTGGCAGCGATTTTAAAGAACTCAACCGTGCTCATATTTGCAGCGATATAAGGAGGGTGATAAGCATCGACCATGATCACGTCATAAAGCTTGCTGCTGTTCTGAAGACCGATCCTGCCATCAATATGCCGGACCGTGTAATTTTCAGTTGGCAGATCAAAATAAGCCGCTGCGGCAGATGTTATTTCCGGGTCGATTTCAAACCCGTCTACTTGAATATTAGGAAATACTTTCAGCAACTGTCTGACTGATGTGCCGCCGGCAGCTCCTAAGACTGCCCCATGTTCAATCTCGGCAGGACTGACCGGACACCTTGAAAGGAATGGTGCGGTCAAGATTTGCTCCCAGGGACCATAATAATTATCAACGTCAGCCTTATAAATGCTTTGGATCGCCTGTCCGTCATTCAATTTCAGCATAGTGAAACCAGAATCCTGCATCACTTCAATGTAGTTATATGCGGATTCTTTTTCGTATAGTTGACCATTAGAAGATTTGATCGATTTTGGAAAAAATAAGTAAAGAAGCAGCGGTAAGAGTAAAATCAGAAACAAAAGAAAACCAAAGCTTTTATTCTCAAAAAACAATCCAATTCCAGCAGTTAGTATCAGGATGAAGCCAATTAGAAAAAAAGAGCGGTTTGACCCGAATTGCGGAATCAGAAAAAAAACTGGCAGGAACGTTCCGAAAAAAGAACCAATCGTAGAAAGTGCCAGGATTTTTCCGCTTTCATTGTTGTCATTGCTGGCTTCACTTCCCGGATCCTTTTTTGATAGGCTCAAAGCAAGAGGTGTGATCATTCCAAGGTTGGTCATCGGGATAAAAAGAAGCAGTAATATCAGGATAAAAAACAGCAGAATTGAACTAAATTGCAACTGATCCATTGCTTTCGAGCTCAAGTTTAGCAATGGGCGGGCGGCGACCGGAATCAGGCTGCAGGAGATGCCGGCAATCAGGATAATTAGAAACAGTGTTTTATTATCTTTAAAACGAGAGGAGACCTTTCCGCCTAACCAATTGCCCGCAGCTAAGAACAGAAGGATCGAACCGATGATGCCAGCCCAAACCAGGTTTGCTGCACTGAACACATTCCCGATCATCCGCGAGGCGGTCATTTCGATTGCCATCGTCGCCATGCCGCATATAAAAACCGAGAGTTTCAGGAAATGCTTCATCTCTGTATTTTACCTGTGTTCGCATTAGAATAAAGAACGTAGCACGCAGCCTGATTAAAAACCAAGCCGAAAGAATTGAATCCAACCGTTCAGGAGACCTGATGAAAATCGTAACAATCAACCAGATGAGACAAATTGAAAAAGAGGGATTTGAAGCCGGTATCACCTATGAAGAAATGATTCAAACTGTCGGGTTGAAAATCGCTGACATTCTTGAGCGGGATTACTGTCAGCCCGGGAACGCTGTTTTAGGGTTGATTGGCAAAGGGAACAATGGAAACGACTGTCTGGCTGCATTGACAGAATTGTCAAAACGCGGGCAACGGACAATGGCATTTTTGTTCGCAAACCGTTCAGCAGATGACTCTTATTTAACCCAATATTTGGCGCAAGGCGGGACGGTTGAATCGCTTGTACAAGATTCAGCTGCGCAGACATTAGACAAAGTCCTGGATGACTGTGCGGCAGTGCTGGATGGGGTTTATGGCATCGGTTTTCACCTTCCGCTTGATCCGGCAATAAAAACTATTTTTGGGATGATCAATCAACGGAGTCGTTCAGTTCCGTTGATCGCTCTCGATTGTCCATCCGGGATGGATTGTGATTCCGGAAAAGCTGACGGGAATTGCCTGAAAGCGGATCTGACGATTTATATTGAAGCAATAAAAATTGGACAAGTGAAGCTTCCTGCTTACCTGAATTGCGGGACATTGACAGGCATCAGCCTCGACCTGCCAAAAGGATTGGCAGTGTATTCTGAAATTCAGCGCTCAATTCTAGAACTAAAAATAATGCGGGAAACATTGCCTGAACGATCAGATACCGGGCACAAGGGATCATTCGGCGCGGTAACGATCATCGGCGGATCTGAAAACTATATCGGGGCAGCGCGAATGGCTGGGATTGCTGCATTCAGGTCCGGCTGTGGTTTTGTCAACATGATTGTGCCTGAGATCGTGCGCAATCTCAACGCTGGCGGTTTTTCTCAGGCAGTCTGGTTTCCCCAAGATTTTTCAAACCCAGCTGGAATTGAGCAATGTGTTGCTGATCTGCAAAATTGCATGGAGAGAAAAGGCAGTTTCTTGATTGGTCCGGGGTTGGGGCAGTCCTGGGTCTTAGACAATTTGCTGAAGCAAATCCTGCAAACCCATAAGTCCTCTATCAAGCCTGTGATTTTTGACGCGGACGCATTGAATTATCTTTCCCGATTTCCTGAATGGCTGACTTCGTTGCCCGACAACACGATTCTGACACCTCATTCAGGTGAAATGGCACGGCTCTGTGATGTTTCGATCGATGAAATTGAAGCAAATCGCTTCAAATATGCTGAAGAAAAAGCAGAAAATTGGCAGGTGGTCGTTGTTTTGAAAGGACCCTTAACGATAATCGCTGCGCCGACGGGAGAGTCCGCTGTCATGCCTTATGCCAGCTCAGCGCTGGCGAAAGCCGGCAGCGGGGATATGCTGGCTGGTCTGATTGCTGGATTTGCAGCGCAAGGCGCATCGCCGTTCGACGCTGCCTGTTTGGGAGTCTGGGTTCATGCAAATGCTGCCAGAATCGCCGTGGAGCGTCTAGGGCAGACCTACTCGCTGATGGCAGACGATCTGATCGAGGCTATCTCTGATGCAATTCGCGAAATTTGCTGAAGGATTGTCTTGTTGGGAAAAATTGCCGGTATAATTGGAATTCAGACGAATCTGCCACATAAATAATTGGAATCCAGGAGATATGAATGTCAAGCAAATCACCTGCTGCAATTGAAGTTATTTGCGGTTCAATGTTTTGCGGGAAAACTGAAGAGCTGATTCGGCGGATGCGCCGCTCAATCATCGCCCGGAATAAAGTTCAAGTTTTTAAGCCAATCATCGATAATCGCTATGTTGTTGAACGGGTCCATTCCCATGCCGGGATCGAAATTGACGCTATTCCAATTGCCGAAATTTCGGAAGTTTATAATTATCTTGACCCCGAGACGAGCGTTGTCGGAATTGATGAAGCGCAATTCTTTGATGAGCGAATATTAAAGATTGTTGATGATCTGAGTGCAAAAGGAATTCGCGTAATTTTGGCAGGATTGGACATGGATTTTCGCGGCGAACCGTTTGGAATGATGCCGATTTTGATGACTAAAGCTGAGAAATTAGACAAGCTTTCAGCAATTTGTATGGTTTGCGGGGAACCTGCGACCAGGACACAACGTATTGTTAATGGAAAACCCGCTAATTATCACGATCCAATCGTAATCGTAGGGGCATCGGAAATGTACGAAGCTCGCTGCCGGAGGCATCATGAAGTACCAGGCAAGGATTGACAATAAAACGATTTTCACCTATGAGGACGTTCTGGGTGAGGTTTTGATCGACCAGGCAACGCTGGAAAAAAGAATCAGCGAGCTTGGGACGCAAATCTCAAATGATTTTGCGGGGGATGACGTTGTGTTTGTCTGCATCCTGCGCGGTGGCGTTGTCTTCATGATCGACCTGATGCGGCATGTGACAGTTCCCAATCAGATCGAGTTCATGGCTGTTTCATCCTATGGCGCTGGCAGCCGAGAATCGCATGGCGAAGTTCGGATTACCTATGATCTCAACACCAGTATTGAAGGGCGAAACGTGATTATCGTCGAAGACATTATTGACAGCGGACACACTCTGAACGCGGTCATTCAGGTGTTGTCAACCAGACGACCAAAAAGCTTGTGTGTCTGTACGCTTCTGGATAAATATGAACGGCGCGAGGTTGAAATTCCAATCCGATACTGCGGATTTTCAATCCCGAATAAGTTTGTTTATGGTTACGGGCTTGACCTGGATGAATATTTCAGGAACTTGCCATTTATCGGCGTTGTCGATTTACATAAACTGGAGCAGGTGAAGAAAGAAAGCGCATCGTGAGCAAAACTATCGCATATACAACGATCTTTGAAGCTGTTCGAAAAGTTGTTCCCTCTATCGTCCAAATCTATTTGGTCGGCGGTGCGGTTCGGGATATTGTCCTTGGCAAGCCTGTTCACGATTACGACTTTGTCATCGAAGGGCTGGTTCGGCCGGTTGGGAAAAAGCTGGCTGATGAATTAAAAGGGAAATATTACGTTCTGGATGATGAACGGGATATGGTCAGAATCATTCTAAATCAGGATGTTGCTGACTTTACTTGCATTGATCTTTCTCCGCTGCGCGGTCATTCGCTTGAAGATGATTTATACCTGCGCGACTTTACAATCAATGCCATGGCGATCGACTTCATGGAGAAGAACGCGATCATCGACCCCATGGGCGGAGCTGCAGATCTGAAAGAGAAAACTCTGCGCATGTGTAATTTGGAAAGCATCAAAAGCGATCCGCTGCGGGGCATGCGTGCGATTCGAATGGCAGTTGAATATGAACTGACCATGGATAACGAGCTGATCAAGGCGCTCAAAGAGATTAAACCGTATCTGTCAGCTGCATCGATTGAACGCTACCGCGATGAGCTTTTCAAAATCCTGTCTCTGCGAAAAGAATCCGCTGTGCTTGAGATGATGGATAAGTTCGGTTTTCTGGATTATTTATTTCCATCCTCGTATGAGACAGACATGCAAAAACTGACCGAACGAATTCGCTCAGCCGAGCATCTCAATGCCATTTTGACAAAAGAATTCAATGAATCGGAGTCTTCCAATCTTTTATCCGGACTGGCCGTGCTTAAATTGGGTCAGTTCCGCAAACAATTAAACGAATTCTTTTATTGTGACCAGTCTCTGATTCATGAGCGGGCTTCACTCCTGCTGTTCGGACTGATCGCACGCTTATTCCGAACGGAAAATGACCCCGAACCTGTTCAAAAAATCTTGAAATCACGTTCAAAGCATCTCCTTTTGAGTACTGCGGAAATAAATGTGGTTTTAGCCACCTATCATGCAATGCTTGAAGCAGCAGGGTTGTTTTCGTCTGAAACCTATTCTGACACAGTCATCTACCGTTACTTTCTGACTTATGGTTCTGCCGGTGTGGATGGGATTTTCATGCATTTGATCGAATTGCATGCGCAGCGCGACCAATTTCGCGATTCAGTCGCTTGGACAAACGCTTTAGATCATGCCGAAAGATTCCTGGATGCCTGGTTTAATAAGCAGAAGAGCATCATTGCTCCGAAACCTTTGCTTTCGGGGAAAGAAATCCAGGAAGTGTTTGCTATTCCTGCTGGTCCCGAAGTCGGACGATTGAAGCAAATCATGATTGAAGGTCAAATCGACGGTAAAATCTCGAATCAAGACGAAGCAATCGAGCTTCTGAAACAACAGGCTGCCGAAAGGTGATAACGGATATCTTTTTTATTTGTAAACCTTGTTGGGACATCCTCCTTATGGAGGGGATGTCGGCTTCTCTCAGTTCAATTACCCAAGACGATTAACTACGCTCTTCGTTGTAAAGAATGAGCGTAATTTTATTGAATCTGAATGAATTAGAAAATCTGATCCCGTTTGCAATCGACACAATGGGGTAAGCTGGAAATCCCAACCCGATCACTCAATTGCATAAAACCGTTCATACATCTTTGCGAATTCATAAACTTGCTTGATATACGTGCGAGTCTCCGAAAAGCGCACAACTTCGATGAAAAGATCAGGATCTTTTCCAGCTAAACCGATCCAGCCGGTGGTGTTTCCCGGTCCGCCATTGTATGCCGCAAGCATGTAAAAATTATGGTTTCCAAAATAACTATATTGACTCGAAAGATATTGCCCGGCGAATTGAATTGCGACTTTCGCGCGCAGCAAATCCTGACTTGAATATCCCGGCGGCCAGTTCAGTCTTTTTGCGAGGTCGTTCCCTGTAGCCGGCATGATCTGCATGAGCCCCTGAGCGCCTGCTGAGGAGTAGATCCAGGGATCGTACATGCTCTCCTGCCGCATAAGCGCGTAAAAGATGAACGGATGAATGTCATATTTTTGATAGGCTTCGGTTACTGATTCATTGAACCAGGTGCCATAACGGATTTGATTGAAGTAATTCGGGGCAGTTAGCGTGCGAGCGTCCTCTAACAGTCCCGCCTGTGTCAGGATTTGACGGCTAGTGAATACTGCAGGACGCCAAGCTCCTAAATCAATCAGCCGATTGAGGAGCCGATATGAATTGAGTGGATCGTTTTCAACCGTTATCCTAACATTATCGAAGGCATTCAACGCCTCCTGAAAATGACCCAATTCCCAAAGTTCATTTGCCCGCTGGTAATCCGAATCAAGCGTCAGGATGTCTGGCTGATCGAGCGATTCGTCGCTGGCAATCGAAAAAGTCATTCGCATCCATTGATCCGCGATCAGCTTGCTTTGATCCAAATTGTTTTCCAATGAAAAATTATCCGAAAATTCAAGCGGCTCTTGTCCAGCAAGCAATTCTTTTGCCCGTTCAGTGTAGTAATCGGTCGGGGAGTCGTTGGCTGCCAGCTCGAAATTCTGCTTGGCGCTTTGGGCTTCGCCTTTCATTTCATACACCTTGGCAATCCAGAAATGGGCACGCGCATTATCCTGCGGTTTGCCGCTGACTAGCAGCAGTCGATTGAAGGTGGCTAAGGCTGAATCATAGGCTTTGACCCGATAGCGGCATAACCCGGAGAAAAACAGGGCTTCTGCGCTGTCCTGATAGAGCGGGTATTCATCAATGAGCCGTTCCCATTGGTTCGCTGCGTCAGTCAGCCGATCCCCGCGCTCTAAAATTCGTCCGGCTTGAAACAAAAACTTGGGTGCGTCCGGTTGATCTGGATGCTTTTTGACATAATCAATTAACGTTTGAGCGCCTTGAGAGAAATTCTCAAGGTAATTCCACTCAACATAGGACTTTTCATCCCATGCAGAGGCATAAAACCGGTTATCCGGGTATTGATCGATCAAAGTCGCAAAAGAACCGATCGATTTTTCGTAATCTGCCAGATACATCTGATTCAACCCGATGTAATACCAAGAGGAGCCGTCATGGTTCGGGTCTTGGTTCATGTAGCGGTACAGCGCTTCAGAGGACAGTGCATACTGTTTCTGATAATAGTTGATCAACCCGCGCTGAAATTCACTCACAGGCTGGCCTGCATTCAACAGAGCCAGCAGTGAGAGGTAGCTGGCGTACTCTTTAGGATAATTGTTGACAGCGTCCTGATAGCGCGCATATGCCTGTTCGGGGTTGTCGAGTTCAAGATAGGTTTCGGCAACTACCTGATTAATGTTCGCTTTCAGTGTGTCGGAAGTGACTGCATCGAAAATCTCAAACCAGGTCTGAAGGGCGGTTGTGTAATCCTCTTCCTGCCGATATGTGTCAGCAATTTTCATGCGAGTCCAGGCGCATTCCGGGATCGTTGAATCTCCACAGGAACTGATGTACGCGTCTCGCGCGTCTGCCACCATTCCTGCAGACAGCAAATTGTCGCCAATCCGCAAACTGACTGCTGAGCGCAACTTTGAATCTGGGCGCAGATTCAAGTACTCGCGCAGGGCATTGGTTTCTTCATCCAATAGGTCGAGTTCGTGGGCGCAAACAGCCATTTGATACCATAACGGCGCTTCGACTGTGGTATCGCTGATCTGGTTTAAAGCATCAATCAGGATATTTTGGCATTTCTCATAATCTTTGTTCAGATAATTTGCACGTGCCAGTCCAAGGCTGGCAGCAGCAGTTCCCTTTTCTGAGGATTCGTTTTCAAGCGCTTTTTGGTAGATATTGATCGCTTGGTCATAATCGCCGATCAGAATTGCATGGTCAGCTTCTTCAATCCTGAATTCAGGCATCGGTGTTGGGATGGAAGTCGGAGCGCTGGTCGGAATTGGGGTTTCAGTCGGGGCGGGGGGAATGGGGGTTGCGGTAAAAAAGAATCCGCGGATCAGTTCATTTCGGTTTGAATCACAGCCGATCATCAGTCCACTGACCAGCAGCAGCCCCAGAATCAGCAGAAATATAGGCCTTTTTTTGCTCATAACTGATTTATACCCAACAACGTGCCATTTCGTCAATTCGGTTACATCAGTATTTCAGAGGAGGTGAATGCTATAATCGAAACAATATGAGCCGAATAAAAAGACAAAATCATGCGGAATTAAATTTCAACAATCTCTGGAAGGGGTTGGCTCTTCTGCTGATTCCTGCTGGTTTCCTGCTGCTGTTTTTCTTTCTGCCTTTATGGGAAATATTTAATACTGTCATCGGTGAATATTTTAGCAAGCTGATTATCAACTGGGGAAAGATCAGCCGTGTATTTTTCTTCACAACCTTGCAGGCATTGGCGTCAACAGCCTTAACGATTATTGCCGGACTTCCGCTCGCCTGGATTTTTTCCAGATATAAATTTGCCGGAAAAAAGTTTTTTAAGTCCCTTTTTTCCGTTCCATTTATTTTGCCGACCGTCGTAACAGCAGCTGCATTCAGTTCATTGATCGGACCGCGCGGGACAATTAACCTATGGCTGATGGAAATTTATGACCTGCAGCAGCCGCCCATTCAATTAATGAACACCATTTGGATTATCCTGATCGCGCATGTTTTTTATAACATCTCCGTTGTGATGCGAATTGTCGGCAATGCGTGGTCTGCAATTGATGTCAGGCTGGAAGATGCCGCGCAGACCCTCGGCAGCACGCCCTGGCAGACCTTTCGCTCGGTCACGTTTCCTTTGCTGAAATCTTCCATCGCCTCGTCGGTGCTGCTGGTGTTCCTTTTTGACTTCACCAGTTATGGCGTGGTGCTGTTGCTGGGCGGAGCACGCTATCGGACGATTGAAGTTGAAATCGCCCAGCAAGCGATGCAGATGTTTAACTTGCCGATGGCGGGATTGCTTTCAATTTTGCAAATTATTGTGACCGTTGGAATCACAATCATTGAGAACCGCATTAAGAACGATACAAAATCGAATCGCATCCCAAAAACAGCTGATGAAAATTTGAAAACTCCTCAGCATGCATGGGAAAAAGTGGCGATCACTGTCCTCTTAACGGTAACAAGCATTCTGCTTCTTTCACCACTATTATCGCTCGCCTTGCGTTCCTTTATTGTGTTTGATTCACATTCCATCAGCTGGACCAGCAGCTATTATCAACGGCTGTTTATTAATGAACGCAGCTCCTTTTTCTATGTGCCGCCCATTCAGGCGCTGTGGAACTCACTTAAAAATGGTTTCCTGGCGGCTGTGATTTCTCTTTCAATCGGGATGCTGATTGCGCTCGCGAACGATCGTTTTCGCTGGACCCGCAAACTGAACGCTGTTTTTATGATTCCAGTCGGAACTTCTTCTGTGACGCTGGGTCTTGGTTACCTTTTGTTTTTCAGATCTTATATCAAACACCCGCTCCTGATACCGTTTGCGCATAGTTTAATTGGACTACCATTTGTGATCCGCTCGCTGGGTCCTCTTTTCCAGGGGATTCCTGCCTCCTTGCGGCAGGCAGGGGCGATGCTCGGAGCGTCTCCACTCAAAGTTTTTACAAAAATAGACCTGCCGATCCTTCGCCGCGGACTGATCAATGCTGGCATTTTTGCATTCACGATTTCTCTCGGTGAATTCGGCGCGACCTCATTTTTATCGACGCCTGACCGTCCAACAATTCCAATAGCGATTTTCCGATTTCTCGGGCAGCCTGGTGCGACAAATTACGGCCAAGCGATGGCAATGTCAACGATTCTTATGTGTTTTTGTCTTTTAGGGATCGGCGTACTTGAGAATGATTTTGCTTGATTAACGCCGTTTGGTGTAGAAAGGAAGTAAATTTTGCTTCAGGTTAAAGATGTTTCTTACCAATATGAGCACGACCCGCTGTTATCGGATTTGAATTTTCATCTGGGGGATCATGAAATCGTTTGTCTTCTGGGTGAGAGCGGCAGCGGAAAGAGTACGCTGCTGCGGATTATCGCAGGATTGGAAAAACCCGACAAAGGCGACCTGATCTGGAACGGCAACAGTATTTTGAAAGTTCCGCCATATAAAAGAAATTTCGGTCTGATGTTTCAGGATTACGCTCTCTTTCCGCATCAAACTGTAGCTGAAAACATTGCATTTGGCTTGAAAATGAATAAGACTGACAAAACGCGCAGCAAACAAATTGTCAGCGATCTGCTGAAACAAATTGGCATGGAGTCGTTCGGAAATCGTAAAGTTACCGAGTTATCGGGCGGAGAACAGCAGCGCGTCGCGCTGGCACGCGCATTGGCGCCAAAACCGAATTTACTGATGCTGGATGAGCCATTGGGGGCGCTCGATCACACGCTCAGACTGACGCTGATCAATGAACTGCGCCGAATCCTTGGCGAAAATGGGATCCCGTCGATCTACGTCACGCATGACCGGGATGAAGCTTTTAGCATCGCTGATCGCGTTGCTATCCTTCACGACGGAAAAATCATTCAGACAGATACGCCAGAATTGATTTTTACGAAACCAAAGTCTGTTTGGGCAGCAAGATTCTTGGGGTTAAACAATATTTTACCGGCTGTTGCGGTCGGACAGGATCAAGTTGCGGTTGAAATAGAAGGCATGACGAAAATCATGTCGGTATCGACAGAATATCCGTTAATTGACCGTCAAAAAATCTGGATTTTATTTATCGGGGGTCTTATCGATAGCGCGGAAGCGATGGATTACCAGCTGCCGGCAACCGTGGAATCCTGTGTTTACAAGGGAGAATATTACGACCTGCAGATCAGAATCACCCCGGGCGTGGTTTTCGATCTAAAGGCTGCGTGCTCATTTCATTCAGGCAGTCCAATTACGCTTTCCTACTGCAGGGACAACCTTCAAGTAATTCTGGTTTAAAAAGGCCATCCCCAAGATTTCGTGACAGCAAAGCGCAAGGAGATGATCAAACCGATTTGAATAAAAGAGAGCGTCAAACCGGTCAGCCAGATATTTTTCCCCTGAACGAGCGTCTCAAATTGATTTGCATGATTTCCAATTGCCAGAATCAGAATTGTGTATAAAAGGGTGGGAAACATGCCTGCGCTGAGCACAGTTAACAGGTTCAGAGCGTGATTTAGGATTTCATTCCCAGATATTAGGGTAATGACAATCAGAATGCCTGTAAACAATATCCCGGCAATGCGTATAATAATTCGCATAGATGAGCTTTTATCGACGACTTCTATATAAAATAGATGATTGAAAAGCGGCAGGATGAGCATAGAAACAGACATTCCCATTAAGTATCCGCTACTAAAACGGATCATCTCATGATCAGGGTAAAGCGGGCTCAGCCCCAGAAGCCCAGGGATAAAAGAAGCATTGAGGCTGTCTCCAATATAGAAAAGAAGGCAGATTGCGATAAAACAGAGTCTCTTTTTTGAAAACACTTTGCTTGAAAAACGAGTGGGCAGCTGCCAGATTATTCCAAACAATAATCCAGAGAAGAGTCCCACGCAGCGAAAACAGAGCGAAAATTGAAAGGCGCCAATAAAGGGGGAACGGGCTGGGTTTTGATGGCAAAAGGCATAACCGATTGAATTGGTCAGTCGCTCATAAGAAAAATCAAATACGATCAGCCAAACGAGCACCAGGGAAAAAAGAACCCCGATGACCGCTCGAGGATAATGTTTATTTTTGATCAAACCAAATCCTCTGAACCAGAATGTTCATCCGCGATATCAGCGATTTTCGGATTCAGGATTCGAATTAAATCAGTTGCTTTTATCAAAATCGTCAGACCGCGTTGCCCGCCTGAAATTGCAATTTTCTCTTGATTGTTCAGGGTGTTATGAGCCAACATCTGAAAGCCTTTGTGTATTAAAGCAAAAGGGGATATGCCGCCGGCTTCAAGCCCGGTAATTTTTTCCGCTTCTTTTTGGCTGGTCACAAAAACCTTTTTTTCTCCCAGGACCTGTGCCAATTTCTTTGGATTAACCTCATAAGGTCCGGGCACCAGACAGATCAAATATTTCTCGTGCGCAGGGTTGAAGCAAATGATCGATTTATATACAATAGCGGGATCAAGTCCAAAGAGTGCAGCGTTTTCCAACGCACTGCGTTTGATTGGTTCAGATTCAAGCGTTTCAAAATCCGCTTTTTTGGCACTCAGAAAACGCGTGACGTTATTTTTTACCATCGTTAACCTCGATAAAGGTAAATGGGGTTCGAATAAATCCAGCCGCGCAGCTTGTTGCGAAAAGGCAGATAGCATTCAACGCGATAGTAACCGGGTGCAGTGACAGTGATGGGTATTGATTGAATTTCATCCCACTGCTTGAGGACTTTCCCATTGCTGATCAACCGGCAAAGGCATTTTTGCGGGCAGCTGATCTGCAAAGTCGCACTTTTCCCAAGCAGCGCCTGAGATCCAGGCCAAACGATGCCGTCCTCAGTGCTGGCAGTAAATCGGAATCCTTTTGTTGAGGCGAGCGCATCGAGTCCAATGAAAAAATTCCCGTCCCGCAGGGCAGTCATAATTTGTACTTTATCCGACTCTGCATCCCCGTTCAAAGCAGCTGAAAGGAAAACGTGATTATTCAGCGAGCGGAACAGAAAATCATACTCAAATGCGACAACCTGATAAAAACCAATTTTCTTCATGAAGCGGTGTCCGTCCGAGCCAGCAAAAGCATGTACTTTTCGTCCAGAACAAAGCAGCTCATCCCACTTTTTCAATGCAGACTCATTCGCCCCTAACTGATTTTCTTTGGGACGAAAATAGTTTTGGAGTAATGAAATCAGATTGCGCGAATTATTCTTGAATTCACTCATGAAATTATAAATTTCGATTCCGGTGAAATCCTGAATTGCCCAATTGTGCCAGGAATAGGCTTCCATCTTTAAGATCGGAATACCATTTTCATAAGGATGAGCCAAAATAGTTATTCCCCGTTCGGCATTCATGGCATCGATGATTGCCTGCGTCTGGTCTGCCAGTCCAGCCATTTCCTTGGGCGGATTCAGCAGCAGTAAATGATTTCCGGGCTGCGCGCCGGGATTATGGATCTCTTCTCCAATCAAGAGGAGTATTTTTCTTCCGTCCCGATAATAATAGGCATCTTTGCCCTGCACATAGACGTTGTGATCGGTAATGACCACGCAGTCAATGCCGGCAGTCAGTCCTGCCTGAGCAATTTCGTGATAGCTGCCGGTGCCGTCCGACAGGGTAGAATGGTTGTGAATGTTGACTGTAATTTCTTCCATATTGCTATTCATTAATCTATATTTTCGAGTATAATCTTATTGTTAAGTTTTTCGGAGGAATAAATGGAGAAATTTTTAGACATTGCGCTTATTATATCTTCAATAGCAACCGTAGTCTGTGTAGTGTTACAGAATCGCGGCAGCGGACTGGGCAGCCTGGCTGGTGGTGAACCTGGAGCAATCTTTTCTGCCCGGCGGGGTATCGAGAAGATCTTATTTTATCTGACGATTGCTTTCAGTTCATTGTTGGTCGTGCTCGTCCTCAT
>DHPK01000016.1:48691-58566 GCA_002407845.1 Leptolinea sp. UBA5366
TGGTCGTGCTCGTCCTCATCAGAATTATTGCTTTTTGATAAAATATTGCGTCATTTAGAGCCTCCGCGTTGGAGGCTTTTTTGTTTTAAATAATCGAATTTGGCTCGATTTGCTCTTTCCGCGCCGATGCAGTTAAAATAGAGACATGAAAAAAATCAGATGGCAGTTGGTAATCATTTTCCTAACGGGTTTAGTGGTCGGAATTTTATTGCTGAGCGATACGTCTACCGGACCAATTCAGATGTTCGAATCTCAGCCAATGCTTGGCGGGATTTACAAAGAGGGACTTGTTGGAAACATTCAACGCTTGAACCCGCTGCTTTCCTATTACAACAACGCCGATCAAGACGTTTGCCGGCTCATTTACAGCGGATTGATTAAATTTGACAATCGCGGTCTGCCGATATCTGACCTTGCAATCGGATGGGCGATCTCCATGGATGGCACTTCTTATAATTTTGCGATCGATCCTTCTGCGAAATGGCATGACGGACAGCCTGTCACGGCCGATGATGTCGTTTTCACCTATCAAATGCTCAAACAGGGGAGCGGTTATCTTCCTGAAGACCTGATTGAATTTTGGAATTCAATTGAAATTCGATCTATTGACGCTAACACGGTGCAATTCGTGCTTGAATCCGCTTATGCGCCATTTCTCGATTACCTATCAGTCGGGATTTTACCGAAACATATCTGGGGGAATATGACTTTCTCTCAAATGGTTGAGTCTAAAGTGAATATCAATCCGATCGGCAGCGGTCCGTTTTATCTGGATGAATTAATTCTAAACGGCAGCAACATCAGCGGATTGATCTTGAGAAACAATCCGAATTATTATGAGGCTGAACCGTATCTTGAAGCCATCGAAATCTATTATTATGCAGACAGCGTGCTGGCATTCCAGGCATATCAGCAGGGATTGGTGGATGGAATCAGTTACTTGACCACAGACGTTCTCGAATCAGCGCTCGTCGAACCTGATCTCTCCCTTTACACCTCAAGACTTCCGGTTGCATCAATGGTGATGCTGAACCTTGACAACAACAATGTCGACTTTTTCCAGAATGTCAACGTTCGGAAAGCTTTGATGATGGGGATCAATCGTTCAAGGATCGTGAATAACGTGCTCCAAGGCCAGGCAATCCTAGCAAATGGACCAATTCTTTCAGGGAACTGGGCTTACTACGAGAACATCAGCAAGTTTGAATATGATTCATTTAAAGCAATTGAACAGCTGAAGAATGAAGGCTATGTATTAGCCAATGAACAAGATCAGGTTCGCTCAAAAGATGGCAAAACGATCAATTTCACGATGCTTTATCCGGATGACGACCAACACCGCCAGATTGCAGAAGCCATCCAGCGCGATTGGGCAGCGATAAACGTCCTCGTGAATCTGGAAGCTCTGCCCTATGACGAATTAATCAACGGACGATTGAATGATCGAAATTATGAAGCTGCTTTAATTGATTTGAATCTTTCAAATGTGCCTGACCCGGATCCCTATCCCTTCTGGGATCAGACTCAGGTTTCTACCGGTCAGAACTATTCACAGTGGAACAACCGCGTTGTAAGCCAATACCTCGAAACGGCGCGCGTTGAGACCGACCAGACAGAACGCGAACGGCTCTACCGCAATTTTCAGGTCGTTTTCGCAGACGAATTACCTGCTCTGCCGTTATTCAATCCGGTCTACAATTTTGCCGTCAGCGTCCGCGTGAAAGGGATCAGTATCGGTCCAATCTATAAATCCTCTGACCGGTTTCAGAATATCGATTCCTGGTACATCGTTTCCCGGGCAACACTGGCTGAAGAGTTTACCAATCAGGAAACTGTCAATCAATAACATTACTACTGACATTAAGCAGGGCTGAATCAAGGCTATCTCCAACTCTGCCTGTTATTTTATTGCAAAGGAACATCTTTTTATGACTGGAACAATCGTAAATATCATTGCAATCTTACTTGGAACATTTTTAGGGCTGGTGCTGGGAAAGCGGATCAGTGAGCAAATTCGCAGCACGATTATTACAGCAATTGGTATTTTCACTTTGTTTCTGGGCGTACAGATGTTTTTAGGCGTCAATAACAGTATCGCAACCTTGCTGGGTCTGGTTCTCGGAACGCTCATCGGAGAGCTGCTTAAGATCGAAGAAGCTCTTGAAAGGCTTGGGAGCTGGCTGCAATCGCTTGCTACAAAAACCCTTGGAGACGGGGTCTCGAACGATAAACAGAAATTTATTCAGGCATTTTTGACCGCAACGATGTTGTTTATTGTCGGACCTGCCAGTATTTTAGGCTCAATTCAAGACGGGTTGAGCGGAGATTCTGAAATGCTGATCATTAAATCAATTTTGGACGGCGTCAGCTCGATTGTTTTTGCGTCGACGCTCGGGATCGGCATTGCTTTCTCTATCGTTCCGCTTTTTCTTTATCAGGGAACGATCACCTTGCTCGCAGAGCAGGCGCAGGCGATCATGAACGATGCCATGATTGCGGACATGACTGCAGCGGGCGGTGTTTTGCTCGGTGCAATCGCAATTTCAAGTTTATTGAACATCAAGAAAATACGCGTTTCCAGTATGATTCCTGCGCTGTTTGTAACGCCATTTTTGGTCTGGCTGATGCAGATTTTAAATATCAGTTTTTGATCTGGCGGTGTAGCCGTAAACTGGAAAAGACTGATTCGTTATTATAAACCCCAGCTTTTCATAGAATTGAATTGCCGAAGTGTTCCCTGAATACGTGTTGAGCGTATATTCGGATCCGTTCAAATTCTTTCCGATCTGTTCAAGTTCATTCATTAAGATTGAACCGATCCCCTGCTGCTGAAACTCAGGCGCAATTGCCAGCCGGGCGACATGAATTGAATCATCTTCATATTGAGCCAAAATGTAACCAACTGCCCGCTGATTGACCATTGCTGCCAACTTGATCGATGACGATTCAACTGCCCGGTAAAGATTGGTTTTATTCAGCCGCCAGGCAGGCGGAAATCCGGGTTCAACCAACCGAACCAGAGATTCGATCTGCCCTTCCTTGAGGGGTTGAATATCAAGCTTCCGAGATTTATCCATGCCGTGGTGTGTGGTTCCGAGGATGCTTCCTTGAGAACACATATAGATGATTTTCCCGCGGTTATTGAAAAGCGTTCGTTCGAGACAGGCGCGGAAACCCTGTCCAGTCGGAACTGAAAGCACTTGTGATCCCTGTAAGTCCGGATCAGTTTTTATTTCCGACCAGAAGATTTCCCAAACTTTTTGAATATCCTGATGTGCGTCGTAGCAAGAGAAGTATTGCAGCCACCGATAGTGCTCAATCGAAGCGGATACACCCAGCGCAGCGATAATGCGATCGTTATGCAGTAAAAAATAATTCAGACCGTCCGCAAGGATATCCTCTGGTTCGAGCCAATCCAGATGGCGCTGAGTGAAAATTGCACTGCGATTTAAAGATTGAAGTTGGTGTTTTTCATGAAGCGTGATGCGGCGAACCAGCAAGCCCATTTATTCATGTCCGATAAATCGGTCGATCAAGTCATCCAATTCTTCGTTGGAGTAATAATGGATATTGATCGTGCCGCCAGTTTTTCCCGGATGAAGCGTCACGCGCGTGCCAATCGACTGCATTAACTGTTCTTCGAGTGATTTTAATTCAGGAGATAATTCAGCTTTGGTCTTGGTTTTACTGGCTTTTTCACCATTCAACCGGCGTACGAGTTCCTCAGTTTGACGCACATTTAAATCCTGAAGCATGATCGTTTGAAGCGCAGACAGCTGCAGCATTTCTGAGTTCAACGCTAGCAGGGACCGGGCATGGCCTTCGCTGATCGAGCGGTTTGATAAGGCATTGCGAACCGCTTCCGGCAACCGTAGCAGCCGCATTGTGTTGGTGATCGAAACTCGGTTTTTACCAACCCTTTTCGCAATTTCTTCATGGGTCAGGCTGAAATTGTCTTCGAGGCTTTTATATGCTTCAGCGGCTTCCAATGGAGACAAATTTTCACGCTGGATGTTCTCAATCAGCGCCAGCTCAAGCAATTCCTGCTCAGTTGCAGTGCGAATGACCACGGGAACTTCTGTCAGCCCGGCAGCTTTTGCGGCGCGCAGCCGTCTTTCTCCTGCGATCAAGGTGAAAGATTCGTCACCGTCGTCTATCACGATCAAAGGTTGAATCACGCCATGTTCACGAATTGAGTTAGTCAAATCCTCAAGTTCATCGACACTGAATTCGGCTCTCGGCTGGCGGGGATTCGGGTGGATTGCATTGACAGAAATCATCGCAGGTGCCGATTTGTTTTCATCAGCGCCTGTATCAGGGAGCAATGCACCTAAACCGCGTCCTAAACCAACCTTTTTCTGAGCACACATAATTATTTACCTCTCTTTGTTGTCCTGAGTCAGGACTTCCTCTGCCAGCGCTTCATACGCTTTGCTGGCAGTGCTGTCTTTCGAATAATAATTGATTGGCTGACCGTATGAAGGCGCTTCAGCGAGCCTGACGCTGCGCGGGATGATGCTTTCGAATACATTGTTTGGATAGTATTTTCGCACTTCGTTCACAACATCAACCGCAAGCCGTGTTCTGCCGTCAAACATCGTCAGCAGTACGCCGCGCACTTTCCCCGTGCCTTGAAAAGATTTGCGGATAGCCGAAATCGTGCTTGTCAGCTGTCCTAGCCCTTCCAGTGCAAGATATTCGCATTGTACCGGAATGATGACTCCATCTTTTGCGGCAACCAGCGCATTAATCGTCAGCAAACTTAAGGATGGCGGGCAGTCAATCAAAATGTAATCATAATGATCCTGAACCGGTTCGATCACATTTTTCAAAGCGCTTTCCCGGTCTTCGATATCAATCAGCTCAACCTCCGCACCTGACAACGCAGGTGAGGCGGGCAGGATGGATAAGTTGAAATCAGGAAGCAGAACTATTTGCGGTGCCAGCGGGACGCTGCCGATCAGCACTTCATAAGTTCCCTTATGTTTAGCGTTTTTTTCGATGCCGAGAGAAGAAGTGGCGTTTGCCTGAGGATCTGTATCGATGATCAGGACTTTCTGCCCTTTTGCAGCCAGTGCGGAGCCTAAATTAATTGCAGTCGTTGTCTTCCCAACGCCGCCTTTTTGATTGATCAGTGCATATATTTTCACATTAATTTCCGTAGTTTATCGAGCATCCCGAATCAGTTCAGTTAGATTTATATGCCTTCTGCTGAGGATTTCCGCAATAAGGGCACAAGTTCCATGGCAACTCAAGAACTTTTCCGCATGAGATGCACAATTTATTTAATCTGGTATGGCAGGCAGGACACAATATCCAATCAGGTTCGACATTTCTGCCGCAGCCGGGGCATTTGGGCTGCTTTTCAAGCTCCTGAAGCAGGGACTCTTCTTCAAGGGCTGACTGATACTTTTCTTCAATCGTTTTTGTAGGGCGAATGATCCAATAAAGGATCACGCCAAATATTGGCAGGATGATGACCAAAACAGCAGCGAGAATGATCATAAAAGGATCACGGGATCGCTGCCGAATGTCACGCAATACCCAAAAAAGAATACTGAGCCAGAGTGCCACCAAAAATGCGACAGCAAACGCGATCAGTATCTGGACAATGTTTGAAATGATCTGCGGATCAAATTTCATGTGCAACCCTCAAGTCAGAAATTATAGCATAAACGCTCCTGATAAAAAGCCTGCCTATCAGAATCGTTGCTTGATATAGGGATCAATTAGCAGAAATACTATTTAAAAACTTGACTGAAAGGTCAAGTAAGAAATTCTTAAAGAAAGAGAACCAGCGCAAAAAAGATTACCTTTGATTGGCTATTTCCTCAAGTGAAAGTCTCAGTCGTAAAACTAAGAAAACAGCTAAAAACGATCCTCAAAATAAAGATATAAAATCTAATTTATTTATCATAGTAAAATTACGCAATAAATAAGAATTTATTCTAAGAAAAATATGAACGATCAACCTTTTCAATACCAAAATCGAATCCAGGATCTCGAGCAGAGCGAACGGCCGCGTGAACGGCTGTTGCACGTTGGACCGGATGCGCTGGCAAATTACGAACTTTTAGCGATTCTGCTGCGAGTTGGGCTGAAAGGCGTGAGTGCGATCGACCTGGCTAAACACCTTTTAGCAAAGTTCGGCGGTCTTAATGGGCTGCGCAGAGTTTCCTTTGATCAGCTGAAACAAACAAAAGGGGTCGGGGCTGCCAAAGCTGCCCAAATCTTAGCAGCAATAGAACTCGGACGGCGCTTTAGTTTACTGCAGGATGATCAGGAGCGAATTCTCATCAAATCATCAGAGGATGTTTATGAATTCGTCCGTTATGAAATGGCTGCTTTCGATCACGAGGAGCTTTGGGTCGTCAACCTCGATATGCGCCATCGCGTGCTGGCAATCGACAAACTATACAAAGGCTCGCTAAACAGTTCGCCGGTGCGGGTTGCGGAGGTTTTTCAAAAACCGATCAGCCGCAACACGGCAGCGATCATCTTGGTTCACAATCACCCGAGCGGCGATCCCAAACCCAGCACAGCCGACATTGCTGTAACACGCAGCGTCCTTGATGCTGGGAAACTGCTTGAAATCCCAATGCTGGATCATTTGATCATCGGGCACAATGGGTATGAATCAATCGTTGGACTGCTCACATAAATCATAATAATGTTTGACAAATCCAGAAGGCTATAGTATTATTTTGGTCGCTAAACGGCGAGGTAGCTCAGTGGCAGAGCAGGGGACTCATAAGCCCTTTGTCGTGGGTTCAACTCCCACCCTCGCCACTTTTTGTTTAATTTCCCCTAAAAAAAGAATAAATTTCAATCGTTGACCGATGGCATTCCTGTTTCCCGAAATAGCTGAAAAATAATGTTCTTTAGTTCTTAATTATGAAAACTGTAATTTAATTTCTATATTTCCCCTTTATTTATGAAAAAGTTTCCGTTATAATGCGTTTGTCTGAATTGTTTGGACAACTTCATTAAATAATCGCAAATAAAGTTTGTTCTCATCCCCTTAAGGAGCCTGTGCTATGGCTATACATAATTCTTATTTAATCCACCTTGTCGAATGGATCAAAGAAAAAGATCCCAATCAGCCGGAATTTTTGCAGGCAGTCCTTGAAGTTTTCCAATCCATCGAGCCTTTAATCGATAAGCGGTCGGAATTGGTCACTGAAGGAGTCGTGAAACGCTTTATAGAACCGGAAAGAATCATCATCTTTCGTGTTCCATGGCGTGATCATGATGGTAATTTCCAGGTAAATCGCGGCTATCGCGTTCAATTTAATTCTGCAATTGGTCCTTATAAGGGCGGGCTGCGTTTCCATCCTTCTGTCAATCTCTCAATCATCAAAGCGCTGGCATTCGAACAGTGTCTGAAAAACTCGCTGACAGGCCTCCCATTAGGCGGCGGAAAAGGCGGTTCGGATTTCGATCCAAAAGGGAAGACTGATCACGAAGTGATGTATTTCTGTCACAGTTACATGACAGAGTTTCATCGCCATATCGGACAATTTATTGACGTGCCGGCGGGAGATATCGGCGTTGGGAATCGCGAGGTGGGATATTTATTTGGGCAATATAAACGCATTCGAGATGAATTTACGGGCGTGCTGACAGGAAAGCATGTCAGTTTCGGCGGATCATTAGCGCGCACTGAAGCGACCGGATACGGTTTGTGTTATTTTGTGGAAGAGATGCTGCATGCCAAAAATGATACTTTCCACCATAAAACAGTCACGATTTCCGGCAGCGGTAACGTGGCAATTTATGCAGCCGAAAAAGCGACACAGCTCGGAAATACTGTGATCACTATGTCCGATTCGAATGGATTCATTTATGACCCGAACGGTGTCGATTTGAAAGTTATCAAGCAAATTAAAGAGGTTGAACGGGCACGAATCAGTAAATATGCTGAGCTTGTGCCAGGAGCAAAATACATTGAAGGAAAAGGTGTCTGGCGCTATCCCTGTGATGTCGCTTTGCCGTGCGCAACCCAAAATGAGCTAACTGAAGAAGATGCGGGCATGCTGATCGACAATGGCTGTAAATTTGTCGCTGAAGGGGCAAATATCCCCTGCACACCTGAAGCAATCACGCTTTTCCATGATAATAAGATTTATTTCGCCCCGGGCAAAGCATCAAATGCCGGCGGTGTCGCCACATCAGGAATCGAAATGGCTCAAAATTCATCCCGCTTACCGTGGAGTTTTGATGAGGTCGATCGGTTGCTGAAAAAAATCATGAAGGGGATTTATAAGACAGTCACACACTCCGCCAGCGAATTTGGGGAGCCTGATAATCTCGAAATGGGCGCTAATATTGCAGGATTTCAGAAGATCATTGACGCAATGCTCAGGCAAGGAAACGTTTGATCTTTGTGAATTAAAGGTGTAGATATGGACTGCCGGAAACTTGCCGGCAGTCATTTTTTATCTGGCGTGAAAAGTGATCCGACTCAATTCCTACTGAAATTATTAATATTTTGAACGATATTAATCATTTCTGCTTCAGTTTGAATTTATGATACAAACAGGGATATAGTTTTTCAAAACTTTTAAGAACATGATATGAACTGAGTTCCATCCGAATATAAACCTCTCCGCTTTTCAGTAATAATATAGAATATACAATCAAGCACAATAAAGGGAGTAAAATTTTGTTTTTTTTGCAATTTGCATTTTTAAGTCTTTTCATCATCCTTTGTTCTGCTTGCCTTGTTTCTTTAATCTCTTATTTTCGCCACCTTTTAACCAAATCACAGTTAGTAAAATTTGAATTCATCCGCTCCACCGCGCCGCGAATCATCATCGCTTTTGAATTTAGTTTTGTAGCTTGTTATTCAATCCTTATCCTGCGCGATAGATGCCCTATCCGTATGACTGGCGCAGAGTGGTTGGTCTTGCTGCTATTATCCAGTACAGACTTGCTCTTTAATTTGATCCCATTTGAAATCCTAGCCGCTGGATTTATCATAGGAATATTTCATCCTAACTTCGAACACATTTGGTTTGACAGCTTGATTGGATTCGCCGCTGTCTTTTTAATCCTGTTCACAATTTATCAGCTGGCAAACTGGAAATATAATAAGGAAAATCTGGCTTTCGGTTTTGGCGATGTTCTGTTTTGCGCGCTCATAGGCTGGTTCGCTGGTTTTCAAAATGGATTAGGAGCGGTCGCTGTCGGAATGATAACTGCCGGAACAGTTGCCGGCATAGCGATCCTTGGAGGAGCGCGAAAAGACCAATCAATGCCGTTGGCTCCCTTTTTTACAATGGGGCTGATAATTTACCCATACTTATTCGGAGGATGTTAAGATGAGACGTGTCGAACGGGAAATATCTTCAAAAGATGAAATTAAGCGACTTTTAGACGATTCAAAGATCATGAGAATTGCTATCAATGATGACTTGTACCCTTACATCCTTCCGCTGAATTTTGCAGCGACTTATTCCCCTGATGGGAATTTCCGCTTTTATATCCATTGCGCTGCGGAAGGAAGGAAAATTTCCTTAATCCAGAAAAACAATAAAGTTGGTTTTGAAACAGATATCCATTATGGAACGATAAATGCGGATTCAGATATTCCATGCAAAATGAGCACGTCTTATGAAAGTGTGATTGGGTACGGGCGCTTGACGATTGTCAGAGACGAAGAAGAAAAGAGAAATGGGCTTGCGTTAATCGTCAAAAGTCTTTCCACATCAAATAATCTTCAGCAGTTTTCTGAAGCCTCATTTGAAAACGTTTTGGTCCTTCGTTTGGATGTTTTATCCGTCAGTGCAAAAAAACATGTTGTGCCGCTGGCTGGCGCATGAACGCTATAAAAGTCAATAAATTCGCATAGCCGGCTATGCGAATTTATTGAC
>DHPK01000016.1:58662-60584 GCA_002407845.1 Leptolinea sp. UBA5366
GTCAATAAATTCGCATAGCCGGCTTCTTCGAGCGAGAAACCATCAAAAAAGGTGATGCTTTGTAATCTTAGCATCACCTTTTTATTCTCAGCAGTGAGGGTTTAAACATCCAATATAATATCTAAAATTTCCTGATCTGTGGACGTCATGCCATTTTTCGCGAGTCTGCCGACATTTTGAATCGTAAGTTCAATTGAGTCACCTAAAATCCCGTCACCGGCTTGAAATACCAATCCTTTGGATGCCATGTTAACGCCCAGTTGCGCATTTTTCACCGATACAGCGATTTTAGCTGCACAGGATGCCTTCGCGCCGTCACAGATGATCCCGCTTGAAACAGCGAGCGTATTGATAATCGCCTTCTCAATTTTTTCGAGCGGTAAATCTTTCAAATATGCCATTCCGCCTGCCGCAGCTGAAGCAGCGCTGACGGCTCCGCAATAAGCGGACAGGCTGCCAATATAATATTTGATGTGAATCGCAATCAAGTTTGATAATATCAACGCCTGATACAGTTTTGTTTTCGGCGATTTGAGCTGCTCTGCCATTTTAATTAGCGGGTTCGAAACGGTCATGCCTTGATTTCCGCTGCCTGAATTGATCACAACTGGCATAGAGCAGCCGCTCATGCGTGCATCGGATCCGGCAGCAGCAAACGCCGCGATCTCATCCTGAGGCGTGTCCCCTGAGAAAGCAAGCAGTGTCTTTCCAACTTGCTGACCCCAATCGCCATTAAGTCCTTCTTCCGCAATTGCACTATTGTTTTTAATCTGACTGTCGATCAATGTGCAAATCGCAGGCTCTTGGGCGCATTCAAATGTCTTGACGAAATTGAAGATCTCTTCCACATTCAGCTGAGATTTCAGCTGGTGAACGTGATGATCACTCGAGATTTCTTGTTCCTGTTCAATGCTGAGCAGCGTTTTCCCGTTTTTGATGATCGAAGTAAACCGATTATGTTTTCCGGAAATGACTGCTTCTGCGGTTTCGCCATCTTTTTCCACAATGCAGCGGATATAAAGATTGTCAACGTCATTTGCGAGTTTGACAGATATCTTCTCAAGATCGACCATTTTCTGTGCAGATGCGATGTGTTCCGCCCGAACACTTTCGAGGACTTCAAGTCCTCTTTCAGGGGTGCCTCCGCAGATCCCAAGCGCGGCGGCAAAAGGGATGCCCTTTGCCCCATCGGAATTCGGAACAATCACACTATGCGCGTTTTTGATCACATTTGCGCTGCAATAGATTTCTGTGCTGTCAGGAATAACGCCTAAAACGCTGCGGGCTTTCGCTGCACAGAGCGCGATTGCAATCGGTTCTGTGCAGCCTAATGCCAGTAATAATTCTGATTTTAAGATTTCGAAATAATCATTTGCTGATAAAGTCATGCTTTCTTTTCCCATATATCGTTTAGTTAATATTGCTTTTCATTAAACTTTATCGAATCCAATGCTCTTGTCAAGGATTATTTGTCAATGTCATCGAAAGCATTTCTGAAGGCGACCAGATCCTCATCAGTTGTTAAAGGAGTGATCGAGCAGTAAGGTGCCAGAACAAATGGCAGTTCCCGGTTGTTCTTCAGACAGCTGACAGTTTCTTTCCGAATTCTTTCTGTTTGTCCGGTTCCGAAAATCATCTCATTTACGCCGCCCATCGGGGTAATTCCATTCAGCCATTTATCAGAATTCTCAAGCGGTGGGTTCCCTTCCGCGCCCTGGTCCCAATGCAGAATATCAAGCGGCATTGATGTGAACCATTCCGGATTGCTTTTCATTCCGCACGTATGGAACATGACGACGCCGCCATCATTATGAATTGCATCGATGATCTGCATGTCATAAGGTTTCACGAATGTTTCCCATTCATCTTTTTTCATGTAGCCTTCGCGTGCCCAGCCGATTTCTGCGTGGAAGAAGCCATCC
>DHPK01000016.1:60695-66108 GCA_002407845.1 Leptolinea sp. UBA5366
GCTCCGGCTTTCATGGTTCGGTGGACGTAATCGACAAAAGTCGTTGTGATGTTCTGCAAAGCGGTGCTAATTAATTCAGGACGTTCTTGAAACAGCTGGAACATGATATTGTCATTGCGATCTGCTGGGAAATGACGCCGAACAGTCGGAGCGCCGAGCGCATCGCAAATGTAATTGATTGGGGTGAATAAAGTCTGTAGAATCGGTGTATCTTCCTTTAAACCAGCTTTGATCATCTCCATTGCTTTCACCATGTCGCCAAATGCGCCGGTTTCAGCGGATTTGACAGTAAACAGTGCCAAATCATCAACGGTTTTAATTTCTCTTGACACAAGTTTTGGGAAAATCACATTCTCGTAATTTTCATAATCATAAGTGTTACCCCACATTTCATTTGAAATTGTGGCAGCTGGATGGACTTTTACAATGTCCCACTGATACTTCTCCTGAAATGCCAGGGTTGATTTCGCAAGATCTTGCGCGAGTCGCTCATGACCCGGAACGTGCCGATAGGCTGTGACTGGGGGACGGTCGGCGAGTTCGCCTTTTAATACAAGATTAAATCTTTCTCTTTTACTGATGTTGCTCATGATCATTACTCCTTGTTCAAAAAATATTTGCTCGAAAAATTTGGATTTTCTAGTTTTCTTTTTAATCAAATCTTCCTAATATTTTAGTCAGATTTCCCAGACATTCTTTCTTTTTATAAAAATACTTCAAAACGAATCGCAAAAATACAACAAAAAGTGGGTTTACTTACGGACTTTTCATTATTTCTAATTTAAGCTCATTCTCAGAGAGTTACCGAATCTGAACAAGTTTATGGACAGATTCCCTTTCTGACGCAGGACAAGCAGTTAGCATCTTCAAATTAATTATTTACTATATCACTTTCATGAAACCAAACGAGAATTTTTCGGGTTAGTGCTAGCTAAAATCAATCGTAAAAAGATAATAGTCTTCCTTACAAATATAAATATATCATATCGTTTCCCAATATTTATTTAAAAACCTTTTTTCTTAGATAATCTGACAAAGTCAGCATAAATTGCTTTATAATAACCATTCATTGAGGTTAACTTAAGTCTTTTATTCCTCGTGAGCGAGAATGAACAAAATATGAAATCTTTATTTGATATAAAAAACATTGTATTTAATAACGAAATTCTTATCCGGGATGCCGGGCAGTTCTTATGGGACAATCCTGAAACTGCTTACAACGAATTTCAAGGTTCTTCGATGTTATCCGCAACCTATGCAGCAAACGGTTTCAAGGTTGTTCGGGGTGCGGGAGGTTTTCCAACCAGTTTCATTGCAGAATGGAAATCAGGCGATTCAGGTCCAAGCATCGGTCTATTCTCGGATTTTGATGCGCTGCCTGGATTGTCAACAGTAAAAAAAGGTGCCCCGGGGCATGGCTGCAACCACAATCAATATGCGGCGCGTGCGCTTGGGACTGCTGTCTCCATGAAGCAGATTATGGAGAAATTTCAACTCGACGGCAGGATCGTTGTTTTTGGAGCGCCAGCTGAAGAATCCGGCGGGTCAAAACAATATTTCGTCCGGCAAGGCTTGATGCAGGGGATCGACGTTTTTATCGGGCTTCATCCTGTTGGGCATGTCAGCGGTGTGATGTTCAATAAACATCTTGCAAGCGCAGCCCGGCAATATATCTTTACCGGACAGACCGCTCATGCCGCCCTGGCACCTGACAAGGGACGGAATGCGCTGAGCGCGCTTGAGTTCTTCAATACTGGAGTTCATTTTCTGCGGGGACAGCTGCCGGATGGCATTCGAATTAATCATGTCATAACTGCCGGCGGTGTGGTCAGCAACATGATCCCGGACAATTGTGCAGCAGAATATAGCATCCGTGCAGGTGAATTGCCAGTGCTCGAGGACCTCGTCCGGAAAATTGATATTATCGCCAAAGCTGCAGCTGATGCGCTCGACTGCAGTGTTAAAACCAATGATCTGGGAACGCTGGCTAATTCGATCCCAAACTATGTTTTTGCGAAAGTTGCTCATCAAAACGCAAAGATAGCTGGAACAGCAGTTTATAGCGATGCTGAGCAGGATAATGCTGTGGAAAAAGGGTATCCAAAGGGGTATATAACGGAAATCAGTCCGCTGCCGGAAACTCCATCGCAAATATTCGGATCAACGGATGAAGGGGATGTTTCATGGACAGCGCCCTGGGTAAGAATTTCTATTCCTTCCAGCCCTCAGGGAGTGCCAGCGCATACCAAAGACCAAGTCTATTTTTCCGGGTTAGCCTGCGGATACAAAGGCACGATGCAGACAGTCCTCACAGCCTGTTTAACGATCTATGATTTATTGACAAATCCCGATTTGATTAATGAGGCTAAGGCTGAACACGACTCTTTTCTGCAAGGCAAAGTTTATCAGTCGGCCGCATCCGCTTATCCGGATCCGGCGCTGTTTCCCGCGCTGCCAGGGTGCAGTGTTGATGAGAATGGACGTATCCACCTTAATCTTGATCAGTGGCCGATTTTTTCCGACTTAGAAAATGTACCTATTCGAGTCAAAATCGGAACTGACATTTTGGGGGAATCTTATCTCGGTTCTGTCAGAACCATTGATATTCCTGTCAGCCAAGCCACTAATGATAAATCAGCTATTTACGAAATTCAGTTTTCAGATGGTGCTATCTGGAACACAATCGGATATGTAAAAAAAAATGCGGGAAATTAGAATAATAGGATTTTACGAGCAAAATTGACAAGTCAAATTGAAGTAGAAGAAATCGATATTCCATCAGATCTGTTGTCTTATACAGTCCGATTGCGCCCTGAAAGCGCTTTGCATACCGGTGGAAAGAATTATTTGGTGATGCTGTACGTTTCCGAGGGCACGATGACGCTGGACATCAACCAGCACCACCATTGTGTGTCGACTGGCACAGTTGTGTTGATCAATTCGCATTCATCTCTGCAAATCAGCGACTGCAGTTCAGATTCAAATGTCTACTGTGTGTTTGTTAACATCGCAGTTTTCAAGCCAAATATGCGGGAGCGGATTTCACGCTACCCGGTCTTTTTCAATTTTATGAACTATTGTTCCAAGAATAAAGTGAATCGATGCGCTCATTTATTGTTCAAAATTGACAATCCTTCAACCCAATTATTATTCGAACTTTATAATTCGCTGAACGCTTATCCGGATGAAAACTGTGTCTGTGAATACTTTTTGAGCCTGATTGCAAATTTGTCCGCGCAAATCGACCATTATGACATTTTTCAGGACACGCCGTTCAACTGCGAAGATAGAACGAACGGCAACATTCTTGATATCCTAAATTACATTTACAACAACTATCAACATATCAGCCTGATTGATCTTGCTGATCACTTCCACTATAGTCCGAACTACCTTTCGAATTTAATCAGGCAGAACACGAATATGACCTTTGGCCAACATTTGACTCAAAAAAGACTAAAGGTCGCGCGTTATCTGCTTGAAACGACAAATTATTCCGTCAACTACATTATCAAACACATCGGTTATTCAGATAAAAGCAGTTTTTATCGGCAGTTTTTGCGTGAATACAATCACACCCCTTCTCAAATCCGAAAGATCTTCAAGCAAAACAAGTTGAATGACAATCAAGTTCTATAAATTGCCCTGAGTTCCAAAATTTTCTGGATTGAAAAGAGATTTTTACGGAAATATCTGTAAAAAAACGATTTCCTTCTTAGTAATTGGGACTTTTTACTGTTCTAATTATCTTAAAATACGAGGATAATTAATTACAGGTATCAAAAAGGGAAGTTGGATTATATTCCGAAGGAGAAAAATAAATGTATCGTTTTATTATCAAAAGATTGTTGACGATGATACCAATCGTGTTGGCGATAGCATTTATCATCTTTGCGATTTTGGATATGACACCTGGAGATCCAGCCAGAATGGTATTAGGCGAAAACGCTTCACAAGAAGCACTTGATGCGTTTCGTGAAGAAAAAGGCTTAAATAAGCCTATGGTCGTTCAATACTTTAACTACATTGTAAAAACTCTAAAGGGGGATTTCGGAACAAGTTATCGATCTGGTCTAAAAGTGTTTGACGAAATCATGTCAAGATTTCCAAATTCATTGACTTTAGCTTTTTGGGGTTTATTACTGTCAGTCCTGCTTGGTGTGCCATTGGGTACGATATCGGCAATCAAACAATATACAGTCATCGATTCATTCAGCCTTGCCTTTGCTTTACTACTGACATCAATTCCATCTTTTTGGCTTGGACTGATGCTTTTATTACTTTTCGCACTTCGATTGCATGTCCTCCCTGCCACTGGTGTTGATGGATGGCGAAATTTCATTCTGCCAGCAGTTACGCTCGGGGCTGCTGCCACAGCCAATTTAACTCGGATGACACGATCGACTATGCTTGAAGTTATCCGCCAAGATTACATTCGTACTGCCCGAGCCAAAGGAGCAAGGGAAGGCAGGATTATCTTTCGCCACGCACTAAGAAACGCGATTTTACCGATAGTAACCGTTGTGGGAATGAATTTTGGCATGCTTATCGGCGGAACAGTGGTAATCGAAAGTGTATTTGCAATTCCCGGGCTAGGATCACTACTGATCACCTCGGTGCGAATGAAAGATATTCCAACAGTAACCGCTTCTGTAATGTTTGCAGCAATATTTATTGGACTTGCAAACCTTGTGACCGATATTTTGTATGCATTTATTGATCCTAGAGTCAAAATGCAATATATGAAGACCAAATAAAAGGAAATCTATTTATGCAAACAAAAATCTCTGATATGTCTGAAATGAACGATGTGCCTAAGCAACGAATAAAAATTAAGAAAAAGAGCCAGGTAAGAATGATCTGGCAAAATTTTAGGAAAAATAAACTTGCGATGTTTGGACTTTGCCTGTTAATCGTTATGATGGGATTATCGATTTTTGCAGATTTCTTTTTTGATTATAAAGAAGATGTCATAAAACAAAATATCAGCGAACGGTTGCAGCTGCCATCCAAAGATCATCTGCTTGGGACAGACCAATTCGGACGGGACCTATTCGCAAGAGTAGTTTATGGCGGACGTATATCCCTTTTTTCTGGTGTGTTAATTGTTGTTCTCAGTCTTGCAATCGGATCAATTATCGGTTCAACAGCAGGATATTATGGCGGAAAGATTGATAATTTTCTGATGCGCCTGATGGACGTGATTCTGGCAATTCCTTCTCAGCTGTTGGCTATTTCTATTGTTGCTGCACTTGGTCCTTCTCTCTTCAATCTTTTAATCGCATCGACTGCCTCTCAAGTTCCTCGTTTTTCGAGAATTATTCGGTCATCAATTCTGACTGAAAAAGAAATGGAGTATATCGAGGCTGCAAGACTAACGACAGACCATCACGATAATAGGTTTTGCCCCACG
>DHPK01000008.1:0-659 GCA_002407845.1 Leptolinea sp. UBA5366
AGAGGATTTTCCCTGCAGGGCAAACGAACCAGCCTCTTCGTTCTGGATCGCTCAGGATGGGAAAAAGGAGCGGTTATCCTTTCGATCATCATCACAGTCGCAATTCTTGCGGGGAGGATCGCTTTATGGGTCATCTGATTGAGTGCAACAATGTAACTTATTCTTATCCGCTGACAAAAAAACCGGCGATTAAAAACCTGAACATCTCCTTAGAACGCGGAAAGTTTTACGGCGTGATTGGTGCGAACGGATCCGGAAAAACAACCTTTTGCTCGCTGATCCGCGGTTTTGCGCCCAGTTTTTACAAAGGGAAATTGAAAGGTGAAATTTTGATCGAAGGCAAGCCTACAACAGAATACGGCGGTGAGCTTTCGGCCAAAATTGGGTATGTATTCCAAAATCCTTTTTCCCAAATCAGCGGCGTAAAAGACACTGTCTTCGAAGAAGTCGCTTACGGTCTGGAAAACTTCGGTGTGCCGGCTGACCAAATCGAAGAACGGGTTGTAAAAGTTATGGCAACGACCGATATCGAAGCATTAGCCATGAAAAATCCTTTTGAACTCTCAGGCGGTCAGATGCAACGGGTAGCTTTGGCTTCCGTAATTGTCCTGGAGCCGGAAATTCTGGTCATCGATGAGCCAACCAGCCAGCTGGACCCG
>DHPK01000008.1:762-7106 GCA_002407845.1 Leptolinea sp. UBA5366
AGCCAACCAGCCAGCTGGACCCGGAAGGGACTGAAAGCGTCTTTGCAATTATTCGCGATCTGAAAGAAAAGCAAAAAACGATCGTATTGGTCGAGCACAAGATTGATCTAATTGCCGAATATGCTGACGATGTTCTGGTTTTTCAGGACGGTGAGCTGGTTTTGAGCGGAGATAAACACGCGATTTTATCGGATTCTTCCATTTTAGAAAAAGGTGCCGCTTTACCGCAGGTCGCTTTGTTAGGGCTCCGATTGCAGGAACAAGGGTTTCCAATAGCCAACATCCCCGTCACTGAAGATGAGGCTGCCGAAGTGATTTCAGCAGCAATGAAAGAAAGGAAAACCAGATGAGAGACCTGAAACTATCAAATGTAAGCTATGAATATCCCGGCGGGTTTCTGGCAGTTGAAGACCTCTCTCTTGAAATCAAAAGCGGTGAAAACGTGGCAATAGTCGGGCAAAATGGTGCCGGTAAAACAACCACTGTAAAATTAATGAACGGTCTGCTCCGTCCAACGAGAGGAGACGTTCTGATCGGCGAAATGAACACCAAAGACTTTACCACGGCACAAGTTTCGAGAATTGTCGGATATGTTTTTCAAAATCCCGATGATCAGATTTTCAACGCAACAGTTGAATCAGAAATCCGATTTGGACCCAAGATGATGAAACTTTCCCCCGCTGAAGAGGACAAACGCATTGAAGAAGCGTTATCCCTGACAGGGATGGATAAATTCCGCAAAGAAAATCCGTTCAACCTGCCGCTCTCAATCAGAAAGTTTGTCACGATCGCGGCAGTGATTGCGATGGGGACGGAAGTGCTAATCTTTGACGAACCTACTGCCGGACAGGACCTTGACGGAAATCGTCAGCTGGCAAAGATTCTAAAAGAATTGCACGCTGCGGGTAAAACCATCATCACGATTTCGCATGATATGGAATTTGTCGCGGAGAACTTCGAAAAAGTTATCGTGATGGCGAATCGAAAGATTATCACCGAAGGCACGCCGAAAGAAATTTTCTGGGACTTTGACTCGCTTGAAAAAGCCATGTTGAAACAGCCGCATGTCAGCCGCGTGATGTGCAGATTAGGGTTTTCAGAGCCTGTTATTTCGATAGACGAAGCTGTGGAAAAAATCTATGCAGCATAACGCCGGGATAAAACACAAAAACTTGGTCGCATTCCTTGCACTGTCGATGTACTTTTTAACCGGATGCGCCTGCATGCTGGTCGGCAGTAGTTTGCCTCAATTGGTAGCGTTGTTCGAAAAACCAGTCGCACAGGTCGTGCTCTTAGGGTCTGCATTCGCGATTGGCCGTTTCGTCATCGCTTACAAATCAGGCAGGTTGGTGGAGCAAATTGGTCCAATGAAAGTCCTGATGGGAGGTGTTTTTCTCATCCTCTTATTCTTCATCGGCATCCCTTTATTTCCAAACTATTATGCCGGGTTGATCTTCGCTTTCTGCGGCGGAATGGGGATGACTGCGCAGGATACCGTTTGCCCTGTTTTACTGAGTTCAGTCTACAAAAAGAACTATGCGGGATCATTAAGTGGAGGGCAGGCACTCTTTGGAATGGGCGGATTTGTCACGCCGTTCCTGATCGGCGTTGCCCTTTCCAGAAACGTCAACTTCTTTTATGCCTATAATATTCTGGCAGCTTTTGCAATCGTAATGCTGATTTGCATTCCTTTCGCCGGCTTGAACTTTAAAGCGGATAAAGGGGGAACAAATGAGATGGTCAAACCGCTCTACACGAAAAACCGGACAGCCACAAAGATCGCCCTCCTTGCTTTCTGCGTGTCATACAGCGCCACTGTGAACGTGATGGGGTTATACATCTCGAGTTTCGCCGAGTCGATCGGCATCTCTCCAGCCTCTTCCGCCTTCATGCTGACAGTCTACAACGTTGGCTGTGTGCTGGGGTCGATTGCCTTCATTTTCATATTGAAACACGTCAGAGAACTGGTGGTTCTGCTGGCAAACAACCTGATTGCGCTAATCGTTTTGGCAATCGCCCTGATCGTGAACCGCGCAAGCCTTTATTTTGTTATTTTTCCGATTGCAGGATTCTTCCTGGGTGTCCTTTTCAGTGTGATTGTGACTGTCGCGACCAGAATTGATTACACCAGGATCAGCGTTGCTGGATCCCACGTCGCAATGGCGAGCGGTTTCTCAGATATCACAACGCCGATCATCACCGGCTGGCTGGTGGTCTCCTTTGGAATCGCCTTTTCTTTCAAGTATGTCATTTTCATGATCATCATTTCGATTATTTGTGTCCTTGTGCTAAAGCGCAACACTTATGAAAAATCGGAGGAATTAATCAATGCCTATCCAGAGTAAAGAAGTCCTCAATGATGCAGGTCAGCAATACCACATTCACTGCAAGAGAGGGGATGTTGGGAAATATGTTCTGGTTCCCGGTGACCCTTTCAGAACAGATAAAATTGCTAAACATTTTGATGATCCGAAGTTAATTGCCTTTAATCGAGAGCATAAAACATGGACGGGGACAATTGACGGTGAAAAAGTTTCCGTCACCAGCACCGGCATGGGCGGCCCATCTACTGCCATTGCCATCGAAGAATTAATCCATTGCGGGGCAGAGGTGTTCATCCGGATTGGGACTTGCGGGCGCGTCTGCGAGGAAAGCTACAATGAGAGCCTGGTTGGCGTGATCCTGACCGGCGCAGTCCGCGATGAAGGCACCACGCTGCAATATGTCCCGGCAGAATTCCCTGCCATTGCTGACCGTCACATCACGGACGCATTAGCACGAGCTGCTGCAAAGAAAGGCTACAACTTCGCTGAAGGTATCGCCCACTCAAAAGATTCTTTTTATGGGCAGCATGACCCCGACAGCATGCCGGACAGCGCCAGGTTGAATGCCCGCTGGCAGGCTTGGGTAAAGTCCGGTGTGATGGCGTCCGAAATGGAAGCCTCGACTCTGTTCGTCGTCTCTTCGATCCGCGGCGTGAAAGCCGGGGCAATCATGGCATATGGTCAAATGAATGATCAAACAATTGAAATCGCATGTGACGCGATCCGGCTCTTAATTAAAGAGAATAAAAAGGGGGCTTAATGACGGATTTTTATCAAGAAAAATTAGTCCCTATCCTTTCGCGTGTCAGTTCCGTCATTGAACAAACACCTCATATGCAGGACATTTTGCATGGAACCATGTCACCGGACCGTTTCCGTTTTCAAATTCTTCAGAACTACCAATACCTCCTCGACTATACCCGCTGTTGGGCAGTCGGATTCTCAAAAACTCGAAATTTCGATGAGATGGAGGAGTGGTATAAAATTCTAAAAAGCACGATGGAAGAGACCGTCCTGCTCAATCGTACCTATTGGGCGGAACAAATCAACGTTGATCCCTCGGATTTAGACGCGGTAATTGAGGCTCCCGGGAAACGGTCTTATACTGCATTTCAACTAATGTGTGCTGAGCAGGGCGGGCTGGCAGAAGCCATCATGGCTCTATTCCCCTGCAACATTCTCTACCGCTATTTCGGGGAGGATCTGCTGCCTTTATGCAAGCTTGATCCAGAAAACCGCTATTATAAGTGGCTGGCTTTTTACGTGTCCGACAATTACATTAAGAAAACAGACGCGGAAATACAGATGGTCAATCGTCTTTGCGGGCAGCAGCCAGAGAGCGAACAAGCGCGCTTGCTGGAAATCTTTGCGACCAGCTGTAACTATGAGATTCTCCAATGGCAGGATATGTATCACAACATGACAACCTGGCCAATGGACGAAATTTTCCCAAATAAATCATTTTAATTTGAGCAGCGACATGAAAAAGAAAAAAATAATAATTGACACTGACTGCGGATCCGATGACGCGATGGCGATCATGATGGCGCTGAATGATCCGAGATATGAGATATTAATGATCAGCACCGTATCCGGCAATGTCGAGGCAGCGCAGGCAACGAAAAATACCCTGACAACGATCGAACACGCAGAATCCTATGAACCGCCGGTTTATATGGGTGCCCGGAAAATGCTATGCCGCGACCTCTATTTTGCCCACGAAACGCACGGAATGGACGGCATGGGAGATATCGGTCTGGCGCCCGCCCGTTTGGAAGTCCAGCCGGGGAATGGCATTTTAAAGATGCTTGAAACGCTGAAAGCAAGCGCAGAGGGAGAGATTGATGTTATTGCACTCGGTCCGCTCACAAATATCGCTCTGGCGATTCGGCTTGATCCGGAAACAATGAACAAAATCGGAAGCCTCTATGTGATGGGGTCCGCCGGACTGGGGACCGGCAACGTCACCCCTGTGGCGGAGTTTAACATCTGGCAGGACGCGGAAGCAGCAAAAATTGTCGTCGATTCCGGTCTTAAAAATATCTATTTCATCGGTTGGGATGCCTGTCTGGGCGAAGCAATGCTTTCACCAACTGAAATTGAAGAAATCCGAAACAGCGGAAAAAAGGGCAAGTTCAGCATCGATTGCAACAAAGTGCTGATGGAAATGAATCGCGACCGTTTCGGAGACAACTATCTGGACATGGCGGATCCGGCTGCGATGGCAGCTGCATTGTGCCCTGAAAGCCGAAAGGCGTGTGAGAAGTATTATTGTGAAGTCGATACCCAATGCGGACCTGGTTACGGCAATGTGATTGTCGATTTCTATCATTTTTCCGGTAAAGAAAAAAATGTCTACATATGCAGCGAACTGCACGCAGACATTTACAAAGAATATATCTACCAAACGCTCGGCGTTAAAAAGGAATAAAGGAGGAATTATGTCAACACTAAAAGTAAAGTTTTTGATGGGACCATCAGACTGTAATGATGAAAACATCCCTAGTTATTCTGAAAATTTCTTGAAGGAATTAAGTGATGCGCTTGGGATTTCGGTCATTTGTGCAGAAATGGATGAAATTGTTCATGAAGCGCTGCCTGTCTTCTTCATCGCCTCAGGCGGTGCAGAGGAAGGATTCAAAGCCTCCTATTATCTGACAGACGAACCTTACGTCCTGCTGACGACCCCTTCCTATAATTCCCTGGCTGCTGCAATGGAAATCATGGGGTTTCTGCAGGAGCACAACTTGAAAGGGGAAATTCTGCACGGATCGATCAGCCGCATTGCCAGCAGATTGAAAGTGCTGCTGCAGGTCTCGGACGCTAAGAAAAGCCTTGCCAAAAAGAGAATCGGCTGTTTTGGTGAAGCCGGCGGATTAATTGCCAGCGATGTTGACCCGAAACGGTTGAAGGATGCGATTGGCACCACGATGATCCAATATCAGCTGAGCGAGCTGATTGACGAATACAAAAAAGGCGGCTACATCAAAAACCAATACACGGAAGAGCTGATCAAAAAAGGATTTAATCGGGAAGAGACTGAAAAGGCGCTCAACGTGTATGGCGCTTTAAAACGCCTGATTGAGAAACATGATCTGGATGCTGTGACGGTTAAATGTTTTGACCTTCTCGACACGATCTACACGACCGGCTGCCTGGCATTAGCGATTCTGAATGCGGAGAAAATTCCAGCGGCGTGCGAAGGTGATCAAAAAAGTCTGCTCAGCATGACCATCTTGCAGGCGATAACCGGTGAATCCGGTTTTATGGCAAATCCATGCTACATCGATCCTGATACGAACGAAGTTACCTTTGCGCATTGCACAATCCCGATCGACATCCCGGATCAATATGCACTGACAACGCACTTCGAATCCGGCATCGGCGTAGCGATCACGTCCGATCTTGAAAAGCAGAAGATGACAATTTTTAAGTGTGATGATTCACTCTACCGATATTATGCTGACACAGCCGATCTGGTCGAGACGATGCACCATTCTGACCTTTGCCGCAGTCAAATGCGGTTGAAAGTTGAAGGGGGAATTGATTATTTTCTGATGGAGCCGATCAGCAACCACCATATTATTTGCAAAGGCGACTGGAAAGAAGCGATCGACGAGTTTTTCGCGTAAGTTTTTACTAGACGTCATCTCTGCCGGATTAGGAATTCCTTTTCAGGCAGTCATGCCGATTAGGTTCAAGTTTAAAATTGGAAACCTTATAGAAACAAGAGAGCACCTGCGCTACAACTGTGGGTGGTCTCTTGTTTTGTTCGCTTCAGGTCATCATACCTAAGGGATAAAAAGAGGGCGTCCGCTATAATGGACGCCCTTCTTTCAATCAAAATTTTATAAATTAGCGATTTCGACCTTCCGGATTCGGGAAATCGATCTTCGCCTGTGCAGCAGCCAGCCGGGCAATCGGTACCCGGAATGGTGAACAGCTGACGTAATCGGTGCCAATGATATGGCAGAACTCGATTGAACTCGGATCGCCGCCGTGTTCACCGCAGATACCAAC
>DHPK01000008.1:7230-7583 GCA_002407845.1 Leptolinea sp. UBA5366
GCCGTGTTCACCGCAGATACCAACTTTGAGGTCCGGGCGGGAAGAACGGCCATCTTTAATCGCCATCTGCATCAGTTTGCCGACGCCATCGCGATCCAGCACCTGGAATGGATTCTCGGGCAGAATGCCTTTGTCCACGTAGAGTGCCAGGAATGTATGCTCCGCGTCATCACGGCTGTAACCGAAGGTCATCTGAGTCAGGTCATTTGTACCAAACGAGAAGAACTCAGCAACTTCAGCAATCTCGCTGGCAGTCGCGCAAGCGCGCGGAATTTCCATCATCGTTCCGAAGAAATATTCGAGTTCGGTTCCTTTTTCGCTCATCACCTGTTCGGCAATTTCAACCAAGCGCG
>DHPK01000008.1:7724-8346 GCA_002407845.1 Leptolinea sp. UBA5366
CTGGATGAGTTTCAGTTCATTGACGTGTCCGGTCAACGGGATCATGATCTCTGGTTTCGGGTCATATCCGCGCAGTTTGACATCGCAGGCGGCTTCGAAAATCGCGCGTACCTGCATCTCAACGATTTCCGGCATGGCGATGCTCAAGCGGATTCCGCGCATCCCCATCATCGGATTGGACTCATGGTATTTCTGAACTTCGCTCAGCATGCTCTCGAGTGCGAGCAGCTCTTTGTCAACCGCTTTGCCGTTGACGTAATCAGCAAAAGTTGAAATTCGTTTAGAAATGATTTCTTCTTTCAATTCATCAGCTACTGGCAAGAATTCATGCAGCGGCGGGTCGATCAAGCGAATGATCACCGGGTAGCCCGACATCGCCTGGAACAGACCGTCAAAATCTGACCGCTGATAAGGCAGCAGCTGGTTCAACGCTTCAACGCGCTCTTCTGACGAGCGAGCCAAAATCATGCGCTGGACGATCGGCAGCCGTTCAACATCAAAGAACATATGCTCTGTCCGGCACAGACCGATACCTTTCGCGCCGAATGAACGGGCACGGTTGGCGTCGCGCGGATTGTCCGCGTTTGCCCAAACTTCGAGTTCTGACACTTCGTCAGCCCAT
>DHPK01000008.1:8455-9108 GCA_002407845.1 Leptolinea sp. UBA5366
CGTCAGCCCATCCCAGCAGCGTGTTGAGATCAACCATTTCGTTGATATCAGGAACGATCACGTCGATTTGCCCTGTATAAGCATTACCCTTCGTGCCGTCGACTGAAATCCAGTCGCCTTCGTGCATAACCAGGTCACCAACGGTCAATGTCTTGCGATCCAGATCGATCTTCAGCGCTGAGGCGCCGACAACGCAGGGAACGCCAAACTGGCGCGCTACGACTGCAGCGTGAGAAGTCGCGCCGCCTTCGGAAGTCAGAATGCCTTTGGCAGCCAGCATGCCGTGAACGTCGTCCGGTTTGGTGAACTGACGAACCATGATGCAATCCTGGTTGTAGGTTTCTTTCATTTCGACCACTTTATCAGCGTCAAAATAAATCTGACCGACTGCCGCTCCCGGCGATGCGTTCACACCGGTTGCAAATGGCTGAATTTTCTTGAGGAATTCAGGGTCAAACTGCGGGTGGAGCAAGGCGTCAACCTGTTTGGTTCCAACGCGTTTTATGGCTGTCTTCTTGTCAATTAAGCCTTCGTTAACCATCTGGACGGCAATAACAACTTCTGATTTCGCCGTTCGCTTGCCGTTTCGGGTCTGGAGCAGCCAAAGTTTGCCGCGCTCAATTGTGAATTCGATATCCTGCATGTCATGGTAA
>DHPK01000008.1:9226-19303 GCA_002407845.1 Leptolinea sp. UBA5366
TCGATATCCTGCATGTCATGGTAATGCTTTTCCAGTTTGTCCGTGATTTCCAGAAATTCCTTGTAAATTTCTGGCATGACTTCCTGCAGCTTTTCAAGCGGTTCGGTATTGCGAATGCCAGCAACGACGTCTTCGCCCTGTGCATTGATCAGGTAATCCCCGAAAATCTTATGCGTCCCATCGAGCGGATTTCTTGAGAACGCAACTCCGGTTCCCGAATCATCGCCCATGTTGCCAAACACCATGGTCATGATGTTGACAGCGGTGCCGAGATCGTCCGGAATTCTTTCTGCGCGGCGATAATCCTGCGCGCGTTTCCCGTTCCATGAGCGGAAAACTGCTTCAGTTGCCAGCCGCATCTGCTCAAGCGGATCCTGCGGGAAATCGTTGCCGGTTTCAGTTTTGACAACTCTGAGATAAATGGTTGAAATTGCCTTCCAGTCCTCAGCAGTCATGCTTGAATCGTCCTGATATCCTTTTTGCTTTTTGTATACTTCGAGCGGTTCTTCGAAAGCTTCGTCATCAATTTCCAGCACAACCGAGCCAAACATGTGAACAAGCCGGCGGAATGAATCGTAAACAAAGCGCGGATTGCCAGTCAGTTCAATCATCCCTTTGGCAGTTTCTTCATTCAAACCAATGTTCAGGACAGTGTCCATCATGCCTGGCATGGAGAATTTTGCACCTGAACGGCAAGAGACGAGCAGCGGATTCTTGCTGTCGCCAAATTTTTTCCCGGTAATCCGTTCGACCTCTGCCAGTGCCTTCAGCATCTGATCCCACTGTTCTTCCGGGAATTTTCCTGTGTCAGAATAGACATTGCAGGCTTCTGTCGTGACAGTGAATCCGGGGGGAACTGGAACGCCAATCCGGCTCATGTCGGCCAGATTTGCCCCTTTCCCGCCCAACAGACCACGCACCTTATCCCAGCTGCCGCCGCAATATTGCTCAGCCTGTTCGACCTCACTAAACAAATAAACCCATTTCTTTTCAGTCATTTAAATTATGTTCCTTCCTGAAAATTTTCACTCTTTTATTATCGATTTTTTACGGCTTTATTTTATCATAGAGCCCTTGTTTGAACCGACGGGCAGGCTCTCTTCAGTTACATTATTCATTATTTATTCCATAATTAATCATAATTTTTATAATTCTATTCTGAAAAGATTATCGCGGCTGTAATATTTATGTAACACGGAAAATATTTCTCGTTTTTCAATACAGTCTCAGATCGAGCCAAGATCAATTTAAACGATGACAAAAACAGCCATCAATTGAATTAAATGTATAAATAACAAACAAAATTATATAGTCTCAGATGCTTATATGGTTGGGAGTGCAATCAGTCTTACACCCTTTTGACCTACAAGCCTGGTATAAAGTCCATTAATCTGGATCAAAATCGATCAACGCACGTGCCCGATATCTGAAGCTCACATTCAGGGATTCCCACAGCAAATTGTTCCCGATCCTGTGTCATCGATATGCTATCGATAGGCTCCGATACCCTTTTCATTTTGCCTATATTTTGCATATATTGTGGAGCCATCACAACAGTTTCATTTCTTGAGTTTTACACGGTTGCTGAATAGTCAACTGCGAACCGATAAGTCTATTATCCAATAATAAATAAAAGTTCAGACTGTAAAAAACTGCGAGCAGGTAGCGGTCTGAACTTTGGAATTCCTGAGAAAAAGATGTCTATTTTACTAAATGAATTAACTCAATCGCCATTTTTAACATTTTTCGGAAAGACCACGGTTACAGTTGTTCCAATTCCGGTCTGGCTTGAAAGATTGATCTTTGCCTGATGCACCGCCGCAGCATGTTTTACGATTGACAAACCAAGCCCAGTTCCGCCTGAATCGCGATTATGGCTTTTGTCAGCGCGATAAAACCGCTCAAACACATGTGATTGATCTTCGCGTGAAATTCCAATGCCGTCATCTGAAATCTCAAATGTCACATCGTCAGCAGAGGACTTGATGGAAATTCGGATTTCACCATCGGCTTTGTTATATTTGATTGCGTTTTCAATCAAGTTAAAAACCATCTCGTCCAGCAATCGGCGGTTGCCATGAATCTCGGTCGATTCATAATCGCAAACAAATCGAACGTTTTTCTTGGTTGTGACCGGCTCAAACCGTCTGATCGCATCGTCCGTGATCGCTTTCAAATCTACGTCCTCAAAGATGATTTCTGAACGGTTTTCATCCATGTGCGAGAGGGACATGATGTCGTTCACCATCGCAAGCATGCGGTCAGCTTCGTTGAAAATTCTCTTAGAAAACTCAGGGATATCTTCCGGTTTGGCAATCCCATCTTTAATTATTTCTGCATAGCCGCGAATGGACGTCAGTGGCGTTTTTAATTCATGAGAGACGTTGGCAGTAAACTCCCGGCGGCGGGCATCATTTTCGATCCGGTCGCTGATGTCCAAAATGAACAGAATGATCCCCTTGATCTTTCCATCATCCATAATTGGATTTGCCAGCATCTGATAATGTTTGCCGTGAATCTCGATGACTGTTTCATTCGGCTTGCCATTCATCGCCTGATCGATCGCATTCTGAAGAATCGAACTGCGGAAAAGGGTGAAAATCTTTTTCCCGATATAGTTCCCCGGCTCGATTTCGAAGACGTCCTGAATGCTTTGGTTCATCGTCAAGATGTTCGCGTTTTTATTCAGGATGATTAATCCTTCGCTCATATTATTGACGACTGAATTAAACTCTTCCTGTTTGGATCGAAGGTCTTCAACCGTAACGCTGATTTGTTTTTGCTGTTTGGAAACCCGTTCAAACAGTGGCGCCAGCTCATCATAAGCCTCGTTTGAAAGCGGATTGTCCAGATCAAGTTTGTTCAGCGGATCGATGATTTTGGAGGTCTGACGATTTGCCAGCAAGAGTGCAAAGATGATGATCACGATCAGAAAAACCAGCATCAGCGGAATCATCGAAAGTAAAGCAGACCAAACGCTTTCATGCGTGTTGGATATGCGAATTACTCTGCCGTCATTCAGTTTTATTGCGCTGTAATACGTCATTTGCGCCATTGTTTCGGATAACCGTTCAGACTGTCCGTTCCCATTTTGCAGCGCAGCTTCAACTTCTGCCCGGTTAAGATGGTTTTCCATAGTCTTCGGATTATGACGATTATCGTAAACCACTGTCCCGTCTGATTCGATCAGCGTCACCCGCATCAGATCGGTAAACGAACTCATCCCGCTCAGAAATTCCGAGCCATTTGTATTAATTAATTGTGCGAATATCCGTGCTTCAGACTGCACCGTGTGTTTCATCTGTTGATAGTTTCGTTCGTACTGCAACACTGCAGACAGAATCCCCATCATCAAAACAGAGACGACCGATAACAGAACCATGTTTCGGAAAATTCTTTTTCTCATTATGCCGATCTTTCGATTCGATAACCAATTCCGCGCACGGTCTCGATCAGCTGTCCGGCATCGCCAAGCTTCATGCGCAGCGATCGGATATGCGCATCGACTGTGCGCGTCTCTCCATAATAATCAAAGCCCCAGACTTCTGACAGCAGCTTTTCGCGCGTCAAAACGATCCCCTTGTTCTCAACAAGATATAAAAGCAGAGAGAATTCTTTCGGTGTCAGCAGGATTTCTTCTTCGTTTTTCAGAATCCGATGCTCTTCCTGATTGATCACCAGCGGACCGATCTTAATCTCGTTGTCAGGAATATCCGGAGAAGCCCGCCGTAAAACGGCTTTGATCCGCGCGATCAGCTCCATCATCCCAAACGGTTTAGCCAGATAATCATCCGCACCGCCGTCAAGTCCGACGACTTTATCATATTCAGTCGTTTTGGCAGTCAGCATGATCACCGGAATATGCGATGTGAGCGGGCTGTTTTTCAAACGCTTTAATATTTGAAGCCCGTCCTCGCCCGGCAGCATTATATCCAGCAGCGCCAGCTCAGGCAGTTCGCTCTTTACCGCCGCATAAAAATCCTCGGCATTGGTGAACCCTTTGGCTGAAAAGCCGGTCATCTGCAACGTGTAGACGACCAATTCACGAATTTCGTTATTATCTTCAACGCAGTAAATCATCAGTCCAGCATATCCTTATGGTGTCCGGTGATCGCAAATTCAACCCATTCTGCCAAATTGACGGCATGGTCGCCGATTCTTTCGAAGTATTTGGCAACCATCAGCATGTCGACCGCAAATTCTCCAAAGCTTTTTATTTCCGGAATACTTTCGCGGTTGCTGATTTCCATGATTAATTCATTCTTCAATGTGTCAAACAAGTTATCCACAATGTCATCATAGTCAATGACGGCTTTCGCTAAATCAATATCGCGCTGAACGAAGGCGGCGACACTGCCGTTGACCATGTCAATCGTCGCATTTGCCATATCCCGGATCAGCGGACTGTTGTTTTCAAACGGGATATTAGACAATTGCATGATCTCAGCAATATCAGCTGCCTGATCACCGATCCGTTCCATATCGGTTACCATCTTCAGCGCAGCAGAAATCAGGCGCAAATCGCGGGCAACCGGCTGCTGCTGGAGCAGCAGTTTCAGGCAAAGCGTCTCGATCTCGTGTTCCTTGCGGTCGATTTCTTGATCGATCGGGATCACTTCCTTAGCCATGACCGCATCGCCTTTAAGCATTGCGGTTGCTGCCTTATAAATCGCGTCTTCGCACAGCCCGCCCATCTTGATCAATTCTGAGTTCAGCAGATCCAGTTGCTCATCAAATTTTGTTCTCATCATCCGAATCTCCCAGTAATATAATCTTCAGTCTTCTTATTTTTTGGCATCGAAAATAGGTTCTCAGTTGAATTATATTCAATGACCTCCCCAAGCAGGAAGAACGCAGTCTGATCAGAAATCCGGACAGCCTGCTGCATGTTATGCGTCACGATAATAATAGTATATTGATTCTTGAGCTCTAAGACAAGGTCTTCAATTTTCGATGTTGAGATCGGATCAAGCGCAGATGTCGGTTCATCCATCAGCAGCACTTCCGGTTCGACTGCCAAAGCCCGGGCAATGCACAGACGCTGCTGCTGCCCGCCGGAAATTCCCAGCGCGCTTTTCTTCAGTCTGTCTTTCATCTCATCCCAGATCGCCGCATCCCGCAGCGATTTCTCAACGATTTCATCCAAGCGCGCTTTTGAGCGAACGCCATGCGTGCGGGGACCAAAGGCTACGTTATCATAAACGCTCATCGGGAATGGATTCGGTTTTTGAAAGACCATTCCAACGCGTTTTCTCAAAATATTGACATCAATATCTCCAAAAATATTTTCCCCATCCAATAAAACTTTCCCGGAAATCGCGACGCCTTCGATCAGATCGTTCATGCGATTGAGCGTCTTCAGCAAAGTTGATTTCCCGCAGCCAGAAGGCCCAATCAAAGCGGTTATTTCTTTGTCGGGAATATCCAGATCGATGCTTTTAAGTGCCTGAAAATTCCCATAGTACAAATCGAGGTTCTCTATTGTAAATTTATCCATGTTTACCCTTTAGTCAGTTTTCTGGCGAGGAAGGAAGATATCCAGTTGATGATGATAACCACAACGATCAAAATTACCGCTGTGGCATATGCCTGATCCACATAAATCCCTTCAGTCGATAATGCGTACATGTGAACAGCCAGCGTTCGTCCCGAATCCATCAAACCAGTTGGAATTTTTGCGACTGAACCAGCCGTGTAAAGCAGTGCAGCGGTCTCTCCTACAATCCGACCGATACTCAGGATGATCCCGGCTAAGATCCCAGGCATGGCAGATGGCAGCACGATTTTGAATACAGTCCGCATCTTGCCTGCACCCAAGCCGTAACTTCCTTCCCGATAAGAATCAGGAACAGCTCGCAACGCCTCTTCTGTCGTCCGCATGATTAAGGGCAGAATCATAATTGCCAATGTGAATGCGCCTGAGAGCAGGGAATACCCCCACTTGAGCGCGATCACAAAAAACAACATGCCGAAAAGTCCATAGACAATCGAGGGAATTCCCGAAAGCGTCTCTGCGGTCAAACGAACAAGCTTGACAAGCTTGCTGCCGCGTTTTGCATATTCAGTCAGATAGATTGCTGAAAAAACGCCCAGCGGCACCGCGATCAGCAGCGAGAGAAAGACAATTGCCAGCGTGTAAATCAGCGCTGGGAACAGTGATACGTTCTGCGTATTGTATTGGAGCTCAAACAATTGCGGTGTGATGTGCGGAATGCCTTTGATCAGAATGAATCCGATCAGAAAAATCAAAACCGAAATTGTTAGCAATGATCCAAAATTCACCAGAAAAAGCAGCAGGAGCGAGAGCGGATCCTGACGATATATTTTAAATCGCTGTGAAAAGGATGTCACGTTTACTTTTTGTGCAACACTGTTTTCGATCATATCGACTTCCTGTTCAATGCTGAGAATGAGAGATTGATGATCAAAATGAACACGAAAAGGACGACACCGGTCGCAATCAGCGCTTCCCGATGCAGATCAGCGGCATATCCCATTTCCATCACGATATTGGCTGTCATGGTGCGAACACCTTTCAGCAGCCCCTGAGGCATCCGTGCCTGATTTCCAGCAACCATGATGACCGCCATCGTCTCGCCGATCGAACGGCCGACGCCCAGAATCACGCCTGCCAGCACACCCGATTTTGCAGCTTTCAGCAGGACAAAGAAAGAAGTCCGCTCATGGGATGCGCCGAGCGCCCGCCCGCCTTCGTAGTAACTTTCAGGAACAGCCCTTAAAGCGGATTCGCTGACATTGATGATCGTCGGCAAAATCATGATGCCGAGCAAGATCGACGCAGTCAGCATGCTGTAGCCTTTTCCGCCGATCTGGTCACGAACCAGTGGAACGATCACAACAAGTCCAAAAAAGCCATAGACAACGGATGGAATACCTGCCAGCAGTTCAACCGACGGCTTTAAGATTTTGTACAGTCTATCCGGGCAAAATAATGCCATGTACATTGCAGTCAAAATTCCGATCGGGACGCCAACCAGAATCGCACCGGCTGTGACATAAATGCTGCCGACAATCATCGGAAAGATGCCGAATATTTCGTTGGAAGGTCTCCAGGTCTGTCCGAAAATGAAATCTGAGAATCCAATTTCGGCGATTGCGGGAATACCATTTGAGAAAAGGAAAACACAGATGAGGATTACTGCCAGAATCGATGCGCAGGCAGAAATCAGGAAGATTCCCTGCATTAGTTTTTCCTTTTTTTTAGCCATTTTCACATCCTTTTTAAATTTACAGGCTGCCTAGAACGAGCGCAGCCTGTGTTTTTTTATTAGAACAAACTGATCTTACTGCAGTTCTGCCCAAGTGGTGATTTCACCAACGAAAATCTGGCGGATCTGATCAGCGGTCAGGCTTTCGGTCGGGTTGTCAAGGTTGATGATCACTGCGATACCATCGTTGGCGATGACGACTGGGGTCAGTTCTGCCAATTCGGATTCTTTCAGTTCGCGTGATGCCATGCCGAGGTCGACGATGCCATCGATGGCTGAGGTCATACCAGTTGTTGAATCGCTCAGTTGGACTTCAATGTCAACGTTCGGGTTGATCGCGACATAAGCTTCCTTCAGTTTTTCCATCAGAGGAGTCACTGATGAGGAACCACCGACAACAATTTTACCTTCAGTTGTTTCGGCTGCATATGCTGCGGCTTCAGGAGCAACTTTGATGTAACCAGCGGCTTCGACGACTTCCTGTCCTTCAGCGCTCAGAATGAAATTCATGAAATCCTGGGCGATCGGGCTCAGTTCGCCTTTGTAAGCAACATTGAACGGGCGGTAGACTTTGTATTCGCCGCTCTGAATGTTCTCAACTGTGGCTTCTGCACCGTCAACTTTGACGGCTTTGATCGTGTCATTGAGTGAACCGAGTGAAATGTAACCAATAGCGTTGATGTCACCAGCGACTGAGGTCATGACAATGTTTGTTCCGTTTGAAATGATCGCTTCAACGGTGGTCATGTCAACTTTTTCGCCCTTGTCATTTTTCACTTCGATGCCGAGCAGTTCAACGAAAGCGCCGCGCGTTCCGGAACCTTCTTCACGGGAAACGACTGAAATTTCAGCGTTCGGATCGAAATCTGCTGCGAATGCAACTGCTGAAACCAGCAACGACATAATGATGACTAAACCAACAACAAGAATACTTTTTTTCATTATTTTCTCCTTTGTTTTTCAATACAACCCAATCTTAATTTGGGACTGTAAAGGGAGAGTTCCTGAGATTGTAAACTTTCTGTAAAATTGATTTTTACTCGTAAACCAGGATCGTCCTGAGCCATAACAATGTCATATCTGAGGATCGCCATCGGGCTCATAACCCGGAGATTGTGCGTTCGAATCTGCTTCCCACTACTGAGAAGCAACCAGAGTACTTGAATTCTCTACTTCTTTCATTTCCGACGTGCTGCGATTGATAAAACTCCAAATTTGAAAGGATCTCTCATGAACCGCAGTACTCGAAGCGCGTCAAAGTAAAAATTATCCATCATCAACTAAGATCATTTGTTCTTTCCTCCCACCTCCTTTATAATCATCAAGAGGGACTCGACGAACTAAGTTTCTCGGAATAAGGCCTGCTATGACCAATCTCACTGAAGAAGATGTTAAATTTCGATTCATCACTCCTGCCATCGATAATGCTGGATGGTCTGCGGAAAAAATCGCAATGGAGTATTTCTTCACAGATGGCATGATCACCGTGCAGGGCAATATTGTCTTTCGAGGAGAGCGAAAGAAGGCAGACTACTTGCTTTTTCACCAGGATAATTTCCCTCTAGCTATAGTTGAAGCTAAAAAAGGAACCAGCGCCCTCGGTGCTGGAATGCAACAAGCCATCGCCTACGCCAACATACTAAATGTTCCGTTTGCCTATTCATCCAATGGGACAGGCTTTCTTGAACGTGACATGCTGAAAGGGACTGAGCGAGAGTTATCATTAGCGGATTTTCCGAGCCCTGAGAGTTTGTGGAATCGGTATCGGCAAGAAAATGAAATCACTCCAGATCAGGAGTCGATGCTCCTGCAACAATACTACATCGACACGATATCCAGAAAAACTCCCCGTTATTATCAAATGTCGGCGATTAACAAGACCATCGAAGCAGTTGCCAAAAATCAGAAACGGATCCTGCTTGTAATGGCGACTGGTACGGGAAAAACCTATACTGCTTTTCAAATTGTGCATCGTTTGCTCGAGTCAAAGAAAGTCCAACGCGTGCTTTATCTTGCTGATCGCAATGTGCTCATTGATCAAACTATGATCCGCGATTTCAAGCCGTTTACCAAGATTATGACCAAAATTCAGAACAGGTCGATGGATAGTTCCTATCAGATATACATGGCTTTGTATCAGCAGCTGGTTGGGGAAGGTGAAAACAAACCCTATAAAGAGTTTTCACGAGACTTCTTTGACCTCATCATCATTGATGAATGCCACCGTGGCAGCGCACGGGAAGACTCTTTATGGCGGGAAATCCTGGAGTATTACAATAGCGCGATTCAAATTGGCATGACTGCTACACCCAAAGAAACAAAGTATATTTCCAACGTCGAATACTTTGGAGATCCAGTTTATTCCTACTCCTTGAAGCAAGGCATTGAGGATGGCTTTCTCGCCCCCTATAAAGTCATTCGTGTTAATCTGGATAAGGATGTGGATGGTTGGCGACCCTATGAAGGTCAACTGGATGACTACGGTGTTCTGATCGATGACTACGAATATTCCTCTACGGATTTTGACAGAACTTTGATCCTCGACAAGCGTACCCAAGCTGTGGCTAAAAGAATTTCAGATTGGCTAAAAGAGAACGGGAGACAGCTAAAAACGATTGTCTTCTGTGTAGATATCGAGCATGCAGAGCGAATGAGACAGGCCCTGGTCAATGAAAACTCAGATTTGGTGGCTGAAAATCCCATGTATGTTTCTCGCATTACTGGAGACAATCCGGATGCCAGAAAGTTGTTAGACCATTTTATTGACCCTAGCTCCGTCTACCCAACTGTCGTCACGACTTCAAAACTTCTAACGACAGGTGTGGATGTTCAAACCTGCCAACTGATC
>DHPK01000008.1:19418-22591 GCA_002407845.1 Leptolinea sp. UBA5366
GATGTTCAAACCTGCCAACTGATCGCAATCGACTCGGTGATTAACTCGGTTAGCGAGTTTAAACAGATCATCGGGCGCGGAACCCGTATCTATCAGGATCAGAATAAGTACTATTTCACGATCCTGGACTTTAGAAAGAGCACGCGTTTGTTTGCAGATCCCGAATTCGATGGCACGCCCATCATGATCAAAGAGGAACCCGAAGAGGGTGAGGTTGAAGAAGTTTTCGAGCCTGAGGATACTGAAAGTCCATTTAGCGAAAATGATGAAGGACCGGTTCAAATCTATCCTCCTGTGGATTCTTCAAGTCAACCCAAGTACAGACTTCGTGAAGTGCCTGTGGCCTACCTAAGCGAGCAGGTGCAATACATTGGACCAAATGGGAAGCTGATTACCGAAAGCCTGCGGGATTTCACTAAACGCAATATCCTAAACGAGTACGCAACCTTACAAGATTTTCTCGACATATGGCAAGCTGACGAACGAAAAGAAGCCATTATTGCAGAGCTTCAAACACAAGGCATTTGGCTTGAAATTTTAGAAGCGGAACCCGATCTCAAAGATCTTGATCCGTTCGATATCATTTGTCACTTGGCTTATGGCCAACCTCCGTTGACCCGAAAAGAGCGGGCAAAAAAAGTGAGACAAAACGATATCTTCTCCCGTTATTCCGGAGACGCCCGCGCGGTCCTGGACGCTCTGGTAGACAAGTATATGAACGATGGTGTGATGGATTTGGATGATACCCGTATCCTCCTCAATAAGCCTTTCATTGAGATTGGGACACCTGCAAGAATTGTTGGGCTTTTTGGTGGTCGAGAGGCATACGTCCATGTCACCCAGGAGCTTGAAGACCTTATTTACAAATAAAAACTTGGAGGAAAGTTTTGGTTAACTTAGGCGCTTTTGTCAAAAAGCTACAGAACATCATGCGCAGCGACGCTGGGATTAATGGCGATGCGCAACGCATTGAACAAATGGTCTGGATTCTGTTCTTAAAAGTTTATGACGTAAAAGAAGATGAATGGGAGTTGTTATACCCCCATTACCAATCGATCATTCCCGTCAGACTTCGCTGGAAGAATTGGGCGAAGGATAATAAGGACGGGAAAGCCTTGACCGGTCAAGCGTTGCTGGATTTCGTGAACAATGAGCTTTTCCCACGCTTAAAAACGCTGCCCGTGAGTGTTCATACAGAACAGAAGCAAATCATCGTTCGGGATGTTTTTACGGATAGCAACAACTATATGAAGGATGGCATCCTTCTGCGTCAGGTCATCAATGAGATTGACGCTCTTGAAATTGCTGAATACAAAGATCGGCATGCCTTTAATGAGATTTATGAATCGATCCTAAAAAGCCTGCAAAGTGCAGGGAACGCGGGCGAGTTCTACACGCCCAGGGCAGTCACTGACTTTATGGTTCAGATGGTAGACCCTAAATTAGGGGAAACCATTGGTGATCTGGCTTGCGGAACCGGAGGCTTTCTAACCTCGAGCTTGAATCAACTGTGGGATCAGGTCAACACCGTTCCTGACCGCGATCAATACGTACGATCCGTTTACGGGATGGAACTCAAGCCGCTGCCCTATCTGCTTTGTATTACTAACCTCTTGTTACATAACATCGACAGCCCTTTGATTTTTCACGGCGACTCGCTGGATCGGGATATCCGCTCCTTTTCTGAGGATGAGAAGTTTGACATCATCCTGATGAACCCGCCTTACGGAGGCGCGGTCACTCCTGGAGCGAAAACGAATTTCCCGGTTGAGTATCAGAGCAGCGAAACCGTAGACCTGTTTATGGCGCTGGCAATCTACCGTCTGAAAAGAAACGGCAGAGCTGCCATTATTACCCCGGATGGCTTCTTGTTTGGCACTGATGGGGCGAAAACAGCCATTAAGAAGCGGTTGCTCGAAGAGTTCAACCTGCATACCATCATCCGCTTACCTGGCTCAGTGTTTTCTCCTTACACATCCATTACGACCAATATTCTTTTCTTTGATAATGCTAAGAAAACAGATCAGGTTTGGTACTACCGGGTAGATATGCCCGAGGGTTTCAAGCACTTCTCAAAGACCAAGCCTATGGAATTGAAGCATTTCGAAGGTGCGATCTCCTGGTGGAAAGAGCGCGAAGATATTCAGGACGAAGAAACCCAAACTTTCAAAGCCAGAGCTTTCACAGTCAAAGACCTTGAAGCGCTTGGCTACAACTTGGACCAATGCGGCTACCCTTCCGCGGAAGAAGAAATCCTCTCTCCAGAAGAGACTATCCGGCAGTTTCATGAAAAACGGGATGCCCTCAATGCCAAGATCGACAAACAACTGGCAGAGATCGAACGGCTCCTGGGGTTAAAGGCATGATTGCTGAGAAATTGCGCAAAGCCATCCTCCAGGCAGCCATGCAAGGCAAGCTTACGGAACAGCTGCCAGAAGATGGTAACGCTCGGGACCTTCTTGCTGAGATTCAGCAGGAAAAGAAACGAAAAATCAAAGCAGGGGAAATTAAAGCCACAGGACCGCTTTCACCTATGCTAATTTCTGAAGAACCATTTGATATACCAGAAAATTGGATTTGGGCAAAATTGGGTGAATTGGTCGATATTGGAATAGGTCGAACTCCTTCAAGGCAGCAACCAAAATACTGGTCTGGTGGAAAATACAATTGGATAGCAATATCGGATATGGTGCCGAACGGCATAGTCAATCACACCAAAGAACTCGTGTCCCAATTAGCCTTTACAGAGTGCTTTAAAGAGAAGCTGTGCCCAAAGGGAACTTTGATAATGAGCTTCAAACTCACAATAGGTAGAGTCTCTATTGTAGGAGAACCATCATTCCACAACGAAGCAATAATTAGCATATATCCACTATTACTTTCGTCAAAGAAAGATAGTTTCTCAAATTATTTATTCAAAGTGTTACCTGAAATTGCGTTAACTGGTGATACTAAAGGAGCAATTAAAGGTTCAACACTCAACTCTAAATCAATTAGGAACTTATTAGTGCCTGTACCTCCCAGTAACGAGCAAAATCGAATAGTTACTCGGATTGACCAAGTGATGCCATTGATTGATGAATTGGAAAGGGCAGAAGAAGAACTGGATGCTTTAGAGAAAGAATTTCCAGATAAGCTTAAGAAATCCCTCCTTCAGGCGGCCATGCAGGGCA
>DHPK01000028.1:0-76146 GCA_002407845.1 Leptolinea sp. UBA5366
CTCATATCTATTTGACCTTGCTCAAGCCGGTCTTCGGCGGATGGATTCGAAAGTTTCAGTTAGATCACCGAAGAAGACGGAAAACGCCTGAAATTCAGGCGTTTTCTCTGTGAACGATGTATAAAGTTCGCAATTATCATCCGATTAAATCATTATTCCATTTTACCAGGGCGGAACGCCCAATCGTGAATCCGGTTTAGGGTAATTCATCCGGTTCACTCGTTCCGGGGAAACCGGTTTCAGGCAATACAGGCAATAGTGGAACATCCTTTTGCTTGTTAATAAATGTACAGGCTGCCGTCTGATCGGATCCAAGCGTGATGCGTAAAATTCGCGCCACAAGGTCTTTTTCCCAGGAAAGTTCAACAACCGGGAGAGCACCCTCAACCGGTTGACCTTCAATAAGTTCGCAGACAATATCGTCCAGCGCCCATCCCTCAGGAACATCCCCTTCGCTGATCACGTATTCCTGTTCCGAGGCAAGCATAAAAGTCTTTTTGTTTTCAATTCCTCCGTCATCTTTCAGCGCGAATGTTTCGGTACCATCCGCTTCTGGAACAATTGTGAAAGGAAATTCGGCTTCTGATGAATTCGGGATAGCATCTTTGACAATGGTCAGCGTCCCCTTTGTACTATTGGTAATGACACAAGAAAGAGTCTCAGATGTGGAAACAATCTCACAAGGTTCTGATGAAACATAATCTGCTGGAACGTTTGTTTCAGCCATCGTGTAAGTGATTGGTTCACCGTTTTCAATCTTTGTCAGACCTTCAAAAGTCCATGCCCAGTTACCAGCGGCGTCCGGCGTAACTGTCTTGCTGTCGATTTCTTCTCCGCCCTTCATGAGGCTGATCAAGATACTTTCAGGTCTCATGGCAGCCTGATTGTTGTTGTCGTTCCAGATTTTCGACCCTTCCAAATCAATCGTTTCTGCCAGGACAAAATCCAAAATTTCGATTTCCGAGTTGACCGGTCCGAAATAGGTGCCTTTGATCAGACCATCAACAAAGCCGCTGAATTTGATTGGTTCAGCAGTATCCTCAGCAATTTGTTTTGCCAAATCATTGGGCACGCTGAAACTCGAACCGCCGGACAAGGAGAGGTACATGTCCGCTTGAATCTGCGCGATCGTTGCGGGTGTAATTTTGTTTCCATAGGTATCATACCCAGTGCGGACGCGGGTTCGGATGACGTAATCATAGACAGGCACCTTGTTTCCTTGAGCGTCCAAAAGGTAGGACTTCGCGCGAAAACTCGTTGTAGGCTGATTCGGCTGAATGCGATTCAAGACACCGTATCCAACGGGATCCCCCGGCTGATCAACCCCAAGATAGGGATAAATTTCATTGTCTAAGACAGCCGTTCCATCCTCTTTGATTGCCGAACGCACGCTGATCGGACGGAAAGCATAGCTGGTAAAACTGATATTGAATTCATCCGGTAAAACGACACGCTCGTCGATTTTCACATGCAGGTCAACAACGGTCACAATCCCCTTTTTTCTGCCAAGATCTCCCCAGGTCGAGTTATTATCCAAGGCGCCAACCCAAGGATCTTTATAAATTGCTGCCGCCACAAACGGATTCATTTTAAATTCAGCATCTAATGTATTAATCTGATAATCCCCGTCAGGCTGGGAATAAGTTGCAACCGTGAGATCGTCGGTTTTTGTCGGGGAGCCCGGACTTACAAATTCATCTGCCGTAACATCATTATTAACACTTGCCCCGGTTAGAATGGTCACATTCGCAAGGGTGAAGGGCGTAACGTACATCGCATAGAGGGTTGGGATTGGACTTTCATTGACTGTTAAAAAATCCGAAATCGGAGCCGATTCATAGAAAAAATTGCCTGTGCCTTCGGTCCTATAATTCGGATTGTCGGACCAGCCAATTAAGTAATTGCTGAATAGCAAAATACCGTATCGATTCACCGTGCCATTCAAACCGATTGGTATAGTCCCATTGCTAAACTCAGTTACAGTCGTAATTGCTTTTGTTCCGTCGTACCCATGGAACGTGACCGAAATCGGCAAAGTTTGTGCAGAGACAGCCATCAGCGCAGATGGTCTTACGTTTGCCTTAACAGCAAAGTTTAAACTGACCGTTTCAAAATCTGTAATTTTCCAATTATGAGCGTATGTCTGCCCCACTATGGTGACAAGCAGGATGACGGCTAAAACGATTGCCAGTCCTCTATTTTGTATCTTCATTTCAAATTCCCCGAATTTCTATAGTTTCTTTCAAGTAGTCGTTGACTTACCATTATGAGGTCACAGGCTGCGTCATTACCTCGTAATATTTATTGCAAATGAATAAATATTTGGCTGTTCCTTCGGAAAAACAAGCCTTTTCTGCTTGCGTTTTTGTCTTAAATTTCGTAGCACCATTCAGCTATATAACTCAAGGCTTACAAACGCCGGCACAAATATACCTTACCCGGAACATATCGTCCAGAGAGTGACCTGTTTGAGAGTCTATTTTTTACTGCTTGAAAATTCTTTGAAGTACGAGGTTTTAAAAAAAGTCAGGGAAATCTTTTGAATCTGATTTCCCTGACCAGTGCCACTTTTCATCCAGCCGTTATTCGCCCTATATTAGGGTTTTTCGTTTGAAGAAAAACCAGTGTCAGGCAGCAGCGGCTCATCGTCCCCGCTAGGCGTTGGTGCCGGCTTTGTCGGCTCGGGTTTCACACCAACCTCAAAATCGAAGACAAAATCAGCTGCCATCTTGTTACCAACGCCGTCATGCAAGGAGGGTCCGGCATAGGTAAACGGGCTGTTCCCGCATGCTAAAAAGCGATATTTTCCGAGACCCAGCTCAACGCCGCCGTTGAAATTAACCGTGGTGGTATAAGTTGAATTATCATAATCTACCGTATCCGTTGCGATCAGCGTGTCTTTGGCGGGATCAAACGGATCACCGCAGCGCGCATAATCAACAACGCCGTCCGCGCCGGCGCCAACGATCAAATAATTACCAAGATAATCAGCCCCGCCCATCTTTTGCTCAGCGAATGGGAAAAACGTATCGGTTTTCGTCATCGGCTCGTTGAAAGTGACAGTCAGGCTCGCCGGTCCAATGTCCTGATAAAAAGCCTGAAGCGAATGCGATTCAACCGTTGGCGCAATCCAGTCCAACTCAACAAAAAAGATATTCGTATTTGCGGTGGGATCCGGCACATTCGGGTCAAGCCCCCCGACGGTTGAGCTGAACACAGCATATTTTCCATCTTTGGTGATATCCGTCAGAACGTTATTGGAGTTGCCGACCATTCCTTCGTCACCGCTCCTCGAAACCGTCAGGCGAATGTTATTTCCGGTCAGCATATCATGCGCGAACACGTCACCGATATTGAGGTTCATTTTCCCCGGCACGAGATTATAAGACCGCGCTGCGAAGACGACATACCTGCCGTCATCGGATACCGTTGCGGCATAGTTCATCTCCGTGGCATCCAGATACTTCGGCTCATCAGCGCCAAATCGATAGGATGGGATCAACGCCAGCTTATCCTGCTGAACGTCATAGAGATAAACATCTTCTATCAAGTTTTGGTCGTTCGGATCCAATATCCCCGCAGCAGTAAACGCCAGAAATTTACCGGATGGCGAAATTTTCGGGGTTTGATTTCGCCCCGGTTCCTCTGCACCGGCAGTTGTCACAGAAATCCGCTTGGCTGCCTTCGTTCTCACGTCGTACAGGATAATGTCAACAGTATTGTCCGGATCAGCAACGGTCGTAATGTCAGAAGCTTGGCTCTGGAAGACAATTGTCTGCCCATCACTCGAGATGGATGCCCAATTGGAGGCGTGGTTCGCCGCTTTATTCGGATCATTCGGAACGTGAGAGATCAGCGTTGATTTTCCGGTCGCCCGGCTCCATAAATAAACATCGTTCTGAGAATTGTTGTCCGTGATTGTAACGCCGTCACCGCTCATCGTTGTTCCGTTCGCATGTGTCTGAAAAACAACAAAAGCTCCGTCTTCTGTGATGGCGTTGGGAACTGTTCTTGAGGCAGCAGTGCCGACTGCCGGTTTAATCTGATTGCCCTGCAGATTTACCGAAACCCGAATAATCTTATTATTGGTTTCATCGTCATCCACGAGTCCGGTCGATGGATTCGCCCGGTCAATCAGAAAAACATCCTGAGATCCATTGGAATCAATCGGATTCCCGCCAGGATCGTTCCCAAGCAAATTGGTTGCCATCGAGGAAAACAGCACGTAACGGCCGTCGCCCGTGATGTGCGGCATGTCAGAACTTCCATTACCAATTTCACCCGTGTTCGAGACAGACAGGAGCGTCAGTTTACCGCTTTCCATATTCTTAATAAATATCTGGCTCGCTTTGAATGAGGCGCCGAGATTCTCCGAGGTAGAGTTGAAAACAACATATTTTCCATCTTCGGTGACGGATGGGTAGCTGTCTTCGCGGCTCGAAACGGTCGTCCCGTCTGCCAGAACAGACACATAAGCGATTTCATTTAGTTGGGCTGCGACAGAAAAAGGCAGCGAAAGCAAAAGGGAAAAGAGAAGCGTTACGAATGGGATGGCAAATCGTTTTTTCATGGTTTGTCTCCAAAGCAATCAAGATTCAAGTGTTGATTCAATAATTGTCGATCCTATCGGACAGCAATTCCTGAAAAATTCTGAATCGATATCATCGAATATAATTTTACTTTAAGAATTAAAAATGCAAGGATTTTTAATCATTTTCTTCTCTTTTTGCTAGTAAAACCTTAGGATTAACAATAAGTGTTTCTCTTGACGATTTTTAAATGGGGAGGCATTCCGAGTGCAGTGTCCAGCCGGAAAAGCCTTTCAGGTAAAATTCAGTCATGACTGAATCCGAACAGCCTCAGCGCTCAGCTGAGCGAAAGATTATCACTGCATCCGAACTGGGCGCATACAGTTATTGTGCCCGCGCCTGGCGGTACCAGCGCAATCATGCACCAAACGCTAATCAGAAAAATATGGAGATCGGGGCTCGCTTTCACCGCTCGGTTTGGCTGCAGATCACGCTCCTGAAAATCTTGCGAGCAGGGCTGATTCTCTGCATCGCGGCTGCGCTTATCCTGATTATCTGGAGCTTCTGGCAGGGGCAAACGCTGCCATGAAAAATGAACTGATCCTTGGAATATTTTTGCTGGCGGCGGCGCTCATCAGTCTGGTGCTGCTCCAATGGAAAAAGCCGCGCAGCGCTATTTATTCCAGCGCAGCGATTTATCAGGACATCAGCCCCGCTGGCAAGCCGGTCAGAGCGCTGTTCGATCAGAAATCCGGATTAGCAGGCAAACCGGATCTGATCCTCAAGCAAGGCGATCAGTTCATCCCAGTCGAGATAAAATCCATGCCGGCGCCGCCCCAGCCTTACGAAACCCATGTGCTGCAGCTGATGGCTTATTGCTATCTGGTTGAGCAAACTTTTGGTGTCCGTCCTGATTACGGAATTCTCCGCTATCGAAACAAGGAAGAAAATATTTCGTATACAATTAACAAAGAGAAGAAGCTGCATCAGGTTTTAGATCAAATCCGACTGAGCCATGATCAGCCAGAAATCCACCGATCCCACTCCCAGCCGGCTCGCTGCCGAAGTTGCGGGTATCGAGACGAATGCGAAGAAAAACTTTGAGTCAAACCATGTTAAGAAAAGATAGCCCGCCCAAAAGAATTGCCGTCACTTGGCACCCGCAGCTGCCGGATGCCCGGCTGGAAGCAATCAAGATCGTCGAAGAAATCAACCGGATCAGCGCTGCGCAAACCGAAGCGCGCAGCTGGTCGCTTTACGATAATGAATTCAGAACAACCTTGGAAGCAGAACCTTTTGATCTGGTGATCACGCTGGGGGGCGACGGCACAATGCTGCGCGCCAGCAAGCTTTGCGCCCCGTTCCAGGTTCCTGTCTGCGGAATCAACATGGGCAGTTTCGGTTTCATGATGGAAATTCAGAAAGATCAATGGCAGCGGCGTCTGCCCGACCTGCTGCGCGGCAGCTGGCGCATCGAAAAACGCATGATGCTGAAAGTGACGCTTGAGCGGAAAGAGAAGCAAAATCTGGAATGGGAAGTCTTGAATGACGCCGTGATCGGGCATGGTTCTCAGCTGCGCCCGCTGCGCATCCACGTGGACGTGTCCGGAAACTATCTTGCTGATTATGTTGCGGATGGACTGATCGTTTCGACCGCAACCGGATCAACGGCTTACGCGATGGCCGCGGGCGGGCCGATCCTGAAACCGGAAATGCGCAACATTTTGGTGATTCCGGTCGCTCCACACCTGAGCCTCGATCGGGCGATCATTCTTGACCCCGATGACGTCGTCGAGATTCAGGCCAGTTCCAACCATGAGACAATCTTCTCTCCGGACGGCGCCAAGGGCATGTCCATTTTGGAAACCGACCGCCTGCTGATTTCGGCGTCTGAGCATTCAGCGCATTATGTCCGCATGGAAGGCGAAGGCTTTTTCTATAAAAACTTCATTCAATATATGCAGCGGAATCCATCCGCTGTCAGGAAAGACGAATCATGACTCAGGAAGACCAGGACGTAATTCTGACATGTACCAAACATCCCAATCGAGAAACCTTAATCTGCTGCAATCGCTGTGATCAGCCGATCTGTCTCGATTGTGCGGTTTCAACGCCAACCGGTTACCGCTGTAAAGATTGTGTTAAAGAGCAGCAAAAACGGTTTAACTCCTCCCTCTCTCGTGACTATCTGATCGCAGCCCCGGCTGCCTTCCTGCTGGGAGCCATCGGTTCTTTTTTGCTCTACCAGCTGAATTTTTCCTCATTGATCACCGCAATCCTGCTGGGGATCGGATTGGGAACTGTCATCGTGAGGTTGGTTCGTTATCTGACCGGAAAGCGCCGTTCGAAAACGCTCAACAAGCTGACCGCTACGGCTGCGGGACTGGGCGGAGCTGTGCCGATCCTGCGCTATCTGCTGATCTTCTTTAAAATGCTCTTCACCGGAAATTACGGCGTGATGATTGGCTATTCCATTTCCGTTGGCTGGGGCGTTCTCTATATCGTTATATTATGCAGTACAATCCTGACCAATATGCGCGGGTTTTCCATTCAAAAAAGGTAAAATGCTCAAGACGCTGACCATTCGCAATTTCGCAATCATCGACGAACTCGACCTGCAGTTCTATCCGGGTTTCAATGTCTTCACCGGCGAAACCGGCGCAGGAAAGTCGATCATTCTCGATGCTGTTTCCTGCACGCTGGGGGGAAAAACAGACCCCTTTTTCGTCCGGGAAGGCACGGATCGCGCGGTGGTTGAAGCAGTCTTTTCCCTGCCGGAAAACCCAGCAGAATTATCCGCTGTGCTGGATCGGGAAGACCTGCGCGATGACCCGGCTGAAACAGAAATTGTGATGACTCGTGAAATCAGAGCCGAGGGGCGCAGCAGCGCACGCGTCAACGGCCACAGCGTCAACTTGACTCTCATGAAAGAAATCGGGCAGCTGCTGGTCGACATCCACGGGCAGTCTGACCATTTGTCGCTGCTGAACCCAGCCAGTCACATCGGACTGCTGGATCGATTCGCAGACAATCATGAAATTCTGAAGACTTATCGAACCCACTATCGCGAACTGCAAAAAACCCGCGCAGAATTAAGCGAGCTGCGCGGCAATCAGGACGACCTGCTTAGAAAGAGGGAACTGCTCGCGTTTCAAGTGGACGAAATCCAGTCAGCCCATTTGCAGGCGGGCGAAGAAGACAAGCTGCGTCAGGAACGGGACCGCTTTGGCAATGCTGAAAAACTCAACGAAATTGCCCTGAAAGGGATTGCTCAGCTTGAAGGAAGGTCGGCTGATTATCCGGGAATTTTAGATTTAGCCGGATATCTGAGCCAGACCGTCGACAGTCTGACGCGCATTGATCCAGCGCTGGACAGGCTGAACGGGAAGGTGATCGAAGTCGTCGACCAGCTCAACGATCTGCTGGCAGAAATTGAACGCTATCAGGAGACGCTCGAATTCAACCCTGCGCGGTTAGAACATATCGAGGACCGGCTTGCCTTGTTCCACACGCTCAAACGGAAATATGGCGGATCGCTGGAAGCTGTAGCTGCCTTCGGCGAACGGGCAGCTGCTCAGCTGGAGACGCTCGAACGCTCGGATGAACGCTTAGAAGAATTGGAATATCAGGAAGCAGAACTTTTGGCAAAACTTTCCGCCAGTGCGCAGGATCTTTCCGCCAGACGGAGCCAGGCAGCCCTGCACATCAGCCAGCTGGTTGAAAAAGAATTGAACGAGCTGCGCATGCCGTCCGCCAGATTTGAAATCAGCATCAGCAGTACCGAAGACGAACGAGGCTTGCTTGACAAGGAAGGCGCCCGGCTGGCTTATCACGAAACCGGATTTGACCAGGTTGAATTCCTGATCGCTCCGAATCCGGGCGAAGGCTTGAAACCGATGGCGAAAATCGCTTCCGGCGGGGAAACTTCCCGCCTGATGCTGGCTCTCAAGAACTCGCTGGCAGCGGTCGATCACGTACCAACGATGATTTTTGACGAAATTGACCAGGGGATCGGCGGCAGGGTCGGATCAGTTGTGGGTCAGAAGTTGTGGCAGCTTTCCCGCAACCATCAGGTTTTCTGCATCACGCACCTGCCGCAGCTGGCAGCTTATTATGACGTTCACTTTCATGTCTCTAAAACGATCTCGGATCAGCGCACGCGCACGCAGGTGGAGAATTTGTCCGCAGAGCGCAGTTTGCATGAATTTGCCCAGCTGCTCGGCGCAGACTCAAGGGAAAATCTGCTGGCTGCAGAAGCGATGATTCAGGATGCACAAAATTCGAAAAAAAGCCTTGAATGATATAATGGCAGCATGACTTTTAACGAAAAAGATTTACTCGAAAAAATCGTCAGGCGGCTGCGATTCTGGTTTATGACAGCCATCGTGCTGGTCCTGATTTTATGTTTAGCCGCAGTCGTAAAAGCAGCTCCTGAACAGCAAGCGCTGACCTCCCCAACACCAGATTATGACGGAAATATCTTATACACCGTCTCCGAGATGGACACCTGTTTGAGCATCTCGCTCAAGATGGGCGTTGACATCGAAACGCTGCGGACGCTGAATAACCTTGACGTCAACTGCACGCTGATCGCCGGAACGAGAATTCTGCTGGGGCGCGTGCTGACCGCCACGCCTACGGCTGGGCCTTCCCCGACCCCGACGCTCGTCCTGCCGACTCCGACACCTTATAACGGATCAGCCGAACTTTGCATCTACCTGTTCGAAGATATCAATGGGAACGCCAAAGCCGAAGAAACTGAGCGGGGAATCGCCGGCGGCGCTGTCAGCGTCACCAAACGCGGCGGAACAGAAAATTTCACCGGTCTGACTACCGGTGTTGACCTATTATGCTTCCCGGAAGTGCCAGAGGGCGATTACAACATTAGTATCGCGCCGCCAAACGAATTTAATCCGACCACCAACATGAACTATGCGCTCAAAGTCCAGGCTGGCGACACAACGCAGGTCAACTTCGGCGCACAAAAACAAGCTGCTTTTGAGGATGCTGTGGTTGTCCAGACGCAGCAGACGCGGAAATCGCCGCTGCTGGCAATCGCTGGAATGGGACTGATCGGGGTTGGGATTGTGATCGTGGTCATATTCGGTATTCTCCGCCGCCGGGATTGACCAGATATGTGGGAGCTTCGTGGCAAGAGTTAGACCGTTCAGATTTTATGACGCCCGTTTTTTCCTGGATAAGGAAATAAAATATTACTGCCTTTCAAATCGGATCCGTTTCACCACCAACCAATTTTCAATGGTCAATTGCTTTTTGGACGCGCTGAATCCGGTCGCGGGGAGTTGTCTGGCTGTCACGTTCGGTTCTCATCTTGCCTATTACTGGGGAGGACAAGCCGCATTTGACAACAAGAACGCAACAGGCTGGTTCAACTGGCTGGCGGCTGGAAAAAATGCCAGCAATTCTAATCTGCTGGAACTGATCGAATTTTTAACTGCTCAGGCAGGACAGGAAGGCATGCGGCAATGCGCCGTCGTGCTGGACGAAAGCCATTGGGTCACTGGGTCGTTTCGGCAAAACGGGTTTGGTGTCTATGCGAAGCAGTCAGTCTGGCAATTCACCGGACCTTTTCCGTCAGACCTGCCGGAAGACTGGCAGTCAGTCACTCCGACGCCGTTTGACGAATATGACCGATTTTATGAATCGCAGATCACTCCGCTGATCCGCCGCCTCGGTTCAAACTGGCGGCAAAATACGCTTTATGCGCTCAAGAAAGACGGAATGATTCTGGCGACCGCGAAAGCCTCTGCCAGCGCCCCCTGCAGCCGCGTTTACCTCGAGCCGATTTTTCATCCGGCTGTGGATAATCCAGCAAACCTGCTCTTCAGTCTGGCAAAAAAGCTGTGCAGCGCCGGGCAGCAGGAGATTAATGTCCTGATCCCCGGTTTTCAGGCATGGGTCGCCGATTCCTTGCGTGATGAAGGGTTTGCACCCGTTAGCCGCCAAATATTGTTTGTAAAAAACCTTGCCGTCACTGCTGCAGAAGAAAAAAAGCTGCTGCCAATCGAGCACAGCAAACTCCAGCCAGCAGGACCGGCATCCATTCAACTTAATCAAAGGGAAAATGAACCATTACGAAAATAATACCGAAGATATCCACGAGCTGGTAAGTGTCTTTCCGGAAAAAATCAGCAGTCAGCTGGCATTGACCGGACGGTTCAATGACTTGCTCGAAGTCGTGTTTGACATCGGCAGACAGCCAATCGCGCGTTACGTAGACGGAGAAATTGAACTGTCGCTTGACGAGGTCACGCAGGAAGACATTGAATATATCACCTCCCGGATTGGAGATTTCGATCTCGATAACCGTGCCGGTATGGAACGGACGCTGCATCGAATTTCCGCCATCCGCAATCGCAAAGGAAAGATCATTGGACTAACCTGCCGCGTCGGCAGAGCAGTTTTCGGCACACTTGAAATTATTCAGGATTATGTCTCGCTGAATAAAAGCATTCTGATTCTGGGAAAACCGGGGATCGGGAAGACCACCATGCTGCGCGAAGCAGCCCGAGTGCTGGCAGAAAAGAAGCGTGTTGTGATCGTCGACACGTCCAACGAGATCGGCGGGGACGGCGACGTGCCTCATCCGGCAGTCGGCAAAGCCCGGCGGATGCAGGTGCCGAAGCCCTCGCTTCAGCACGAAGTTATGATCGAAGCGGTCGAAAATCACAATCCTGAAGTGATCGTGATCGATGAAATTGGACGCGAGCTGGAAGCGCTGGCAGCGCGCACGATCGCCGAACGCGGCGTTCAGCTGATCGGCACTGCCCATGGGCAGAAGATCGGCAACCTGCTGATGAACCCGACCCTGTCCGACCTGATCGGCGGCATTGAATCGGTCACGCTGTCTGATGAAGAAGCCAGACGGCGCGGCACGCAGAAAACTGTGCTCGAGCGCCGCTCGCCCCCGACCTTTGATGTCCTGGTAGAAATCGTCGAACGTGACAGCGTCATCGTCTATCCTGACGTCGCTGAAGCGGTGGACGCACTGGTGCGCGGCATCGAATTAAACCCGCAGCAGCGCCGAAAGAACGCCGCAGGAAAAATCATTTCTGAAAAAGCAGCGGCGCCAGTGCTGGAAGGCAACGGATTTCATGGCGGGGATTCGGCTCAGCAATCGAACCAGTCCCGCCAAAAACGAAATATCATTCAAATTTCGGGACGCAGCAAACCGGACAACTTTTTTCAGCCGGAAAAACGGCGCCCCAATTCTGCAGCCAAAAGCACGATGCCCGAGCGGATCGTCGAAGATGATGAGCTGGCGGACAGGATCGAAGCCTCCCGCAAAAAAGTGCGCGTCTATCCGCACGGCGTTGCCCGAAACCGTCTGATTCAGGCGGCGGAACGCCTGGGCGTTTCAGTAGAGATCGTCAACCAAATTGAAGATACCGACGTTGTCATGACGCTCAAACCTTATTATCGCAGCCGGCAGCGGCTGATCGTTGACGCGGAAGAACGCAATATACCGATCTACGTCCTGCGATCGAACACCATTAATCAGCTTGAGTATTCGCTGGCTGACCTGTTCAATGTAGCGGTGAAAAAGCAGAGCGGCGGCTGGAGCGAAGCGGAAAGGGAAGCGCTTGACGCGATTCAAGCCATCCGCAGCGGGGAAGCCGTCTGGGCAGACCTGTCGCCCGCTGACCGCGCGACCCGTCAAATGCAGCACGAACTGGTTCAGCATGCCGGATTGCTATCGCAATCTTACGGCAAAGAACCCCGACGCAGAATCAGAATCTTTCAAAATCCGGAGTAGGCGCATGTTTATCACTTTTGAAGGTCCGGACGGTTCCGGCAAGACAACTCAGATTAAAGCGATCGGCAGCGAGCTGCAGGCGAAGGGATACGATATCATCTACACACGCGAACCGGGCGGCACAGAGATCAGCGACCAGATCCGCGAGATCATCATGAACATGAAAAACAAACGCATGGCTCCGCGCACCGAGATTCTGCTCTTTTGTTCCGCGCGCGCTCAGCTCGTCGAAGAGCTGATCCGGCCGGCGCTCGATGCTGGAAAAATCGTCATCAGCGACCGTTATGCCGATTCAACGCTGGCTTATCAGGGGTACGGACATGGCTATGATCAAGATGTTCTCATTCAGCTGCTGAATTTTGCGACCGGCGGTTTATGGCCTGACCTGACACTGCTGCTCGATATTTCTGCTGAAAAGGGGCTGCAGCGGCGGCTGACCAATCAGGAAGAATGGAACCGGATGGACGACTATCAGCTGGCATTTCATGAGCGCGTCCGCGAAGGCTACCATGCCCTGGCTGCTGCTGATCCGGCTCGCTGGCAGCGCATAGACGCGGATCAGCCAGCAGCGATCATCACCCGCCAGATCAGCGCTGTCATCGAAAAAAGACTGGTGCAATCCATCGGCAAGCGAAAGAATCCAGATTAACAATCTGTTAAATATACTTATTTAGGATAAAATCATTCTGTGTCAGACAATTTTGAAAGGAAATAATTATGCAGAAAAAGACATTTGGATTGATCTTTCTGACAGTTTTATTGAGCCTGACTGCCGTTTCGGCTGTTCTGGCTGCTGATGAATGGGTTCCATACGAACCCGCCGCCGCGACCGGTGAACAGATGCAGTGCGTGATCGTCGAGCCGTTGGGGCCGAATGAACAAATAACTGCGGCACTGCCGCCGATTACTGACGAAGACTGGAGCATCGGTCCTGAAGACGCTCCGCTCACAATTCTCGAATATGCTGATTTCGAATGTCCTTACTGTGCGAATGCCGGTCTGGGGCTGATCGAGTTCCAGCAGAAATATGCGGATGAGGTTCGGTATGTTTACCGCCATTTCCCGCTTGATTACCACACCAAAGCACCGATGGCAGCTTATGCCGCGGATGCTGCCGGCGTTCAGGGACTTTTCTTTGAAGCCGAACATTTGCTTTACGCTCAGCGCGACGCTTGGATTTCACTGGCAACGCTCGATGACTTCGAAGCCTGGATCAAAAAGACCTTCGAAGCCGAAATCCCGGGACTTGATTTTGAAAAGTGGCAGACTGATTTTGCAGATGCTGACCTGCGTGCCAAAGTGGACGGCGCCTTTGATGAAGTTGCCGCGACCGGCGTTGTCGGTGGCACGCCGACTATCTTCCTGAACTTCAACGGGTATCAAGGCGGGATCGACGAAGCATCCCTGCGAAAATTCCTCGAATTCTTCAAGCTGCAGTCGAAAACTTACGCCGAATGTCCGCCGATGCTGGTTCAGCCGGATGAATCGTACCGCGCAGTTGTCGACACCACCAAAGGGCAGTTTGTGATTGACCTTTATGCTGACGTAGCGCCGCTGGCAGTGAATAACTTCATTTTCCTGGCGCGTGAAGGCTGGTTTGACGGAATCACTTTCCATCGCATTGTCCAGGGCTTTGTCGCCCAGACCGGCGACCCGAGCGCATCCGGGCTGGGAACGCCCGGCTACCAATTTGCTACTGAGACCCATGATGTCAAATATGGCGAGCCCGGCATGGTCGGGATGGCAAACTCAGGCGCGGATAAAAACGGCAGCCAATTCTTCATCACCTTCAATCTGCATGATTATTACCTGCAGTCAATCAAAGCAGCGAATGACAATGTGAAGGATGAAGCTGAAAAGATGACCGACGAACAGGTTGAAGAAGAAGTTCAGAAACAGCTTGAAACCATGTCTTCAAATTACACAATCTTCGGCAAAGTCACCGAGGGGTATGAAAAAGCGGAAGCATTGACTTCCTCTGATGTTATTCTGACCATCAAAATCGAATCTAAAGCGAAATAAACAGTCTAAAGATCAGGCGTCATCAGCTGATGACGCCTGATCGTGTTATTATGAGGAAAGAATGAAGAGAAAATCAATTTTCAAAATTTTAGATGTTGCATACAGTGCTCTGACCCACTCTTCATTTATTAACTCAGAGTTTTTACCCAAAACCGGACCGCTGATTCTGGCAACCAATCACATGAGCCGCCTCGATTTCCCGCTATTTGGGAAAAAGGAATTCCGCGATGACTGGACTGCCCTGGTCGCCGATTCTTACAAGTCCTGGCCGGTTTTCAATAAAATTGTCGATGATATCGGCATGATTTGGATCGACCGTACGAAAGCTGACTTTACCGCTTTCAAACAAGCCTTTTCCTGGCTTAAAGAGGGAAAATTATTGGTGCTCGCTCCGGAAGGAACGCGCAGCCGCACTGCCCAGCTGCTCAAAGCCAAATCGGGCATTGTCCTGCTGGCGATGAAATCAGGCGTCCCGGTCTGCACCGGCAGTGTGACCGGAACAGAAAATTTCATGAACGAATTCCGTCATTTCAGGAAACCGAGAATCAGCATGCGGTTCAGTCCGCCTTACGTCATGCCGAAAGTTGACCCTGATCATCGGGATGAATCGCTTGAAGCCGCGACCGATGACCTGATGTGCCGAATCGCTGCCATGCTGCCTGATAAATATCACGGTTACTATAAAGACAACCCAAGAATCAATCAGCTGAGAGAAGAATGGCAATCCGTTCCGGATTTGAAACTTCCTGAATAGTTGTAACGTATAAGTATTGAACATTAATTTAGTTGATCATTGTTTTTCATGCTATAATCTGAAAGCCGCACTGTAAATAAATGTGAATAAAATTGAAACAAGAAAGTTGAAACACCTTCCAAATTGATGCTGAGTTGGAGCGACCTCCCAAAATATAGTCTGCTGAATTAATAAATTGCAAAAAATCTCATTTTTGCATCTTTACCTGCTTGGATGAGGGTGCATATTTTCAAAAAAATCATTTGAATTAAAACAAATAACCTTAACTCTATTACCCAGGATAAACCATCTATGAAAAAAGAATCACTTGTTAACATGTCGCTGTCTGAACTGCGAAAAATCGCCAAAGGATTGGAAATTCCCAATTCGCAAAGGCTCAAAAAGGACAACCTCGTAGTCAGAATTCGGCAGGCGCAGGGAGAAAAAGAGGGGATAGAAATCCGCGGAGGAATCCTTGAAATCCTGAATGAAGGCATTGGATTTCTGCGCGCAAACTATCAGATCAGCGCTGAAGACGTTTATGTCTCTCAGGCGCAGCTCCGGCGTTATCACCTCCGCAGCGGAGATCAGGTGATCGGAGTGGTTCGTCCGCCGCGGGATTCCGAACGCCATTACGGGCTGCTGAAAGTTGAATCGATCAACGGTCTCACCCCGGAAGAAGCCAAGGACCGCAAAGCATTTGAATCGATGACACCGATCTTCCCGAATGATCGTTTCAACATCGAATATGATCCGAGCAGTCATGCCACCCGGCTGATTGACCTGATCGCGCCGATCGGGCGCGGGCAGCGCGGCATGATCGTCTCTCCGCCAAAAGCAGGAAAGACCACCATTTTGAAACAGGTCGCCAATGCGATTTCCTCCAGTTATCCGGATGTCCATCTGATCATCGCCCTGATCGGCGAACGGCCAGAAGAAGTCACGGACATGGATCGCTCAGTTGACGCAGAAGTGGTCGCCTCTACGTTTGACGAGCCGGTCAACCAGCATGTGCGCACCTCTGAAATCACACTCGAACGGGCAAAGCGCCTGGTCGAAGTCGGCAAAGACGTGGTGATCTTGCTGGACAGTTTGACCAGACTTGCAAGGGCTTATAATATGGTTGTGAACCCTTCCGGCAGAACGCTGTCCGGCGGGATGGATCCATCTGCGATGTATCCGCCCAAACGCTTTTTCGGCGCTGCGCGGAACTTGGAAGAAGGTGGATCGCTGACGATCTTAGCAACCGCGCTGGTGGACACCGGCTCACGGCTGGATGACGTCGTTTATGAGGAATTCAAAGGAACCGGGAATATGGAACTCCATCTTTCCCGTAAGCTGCAGGAGCGCAGAATCTTCCCGGCAATCGATATTGAAAAATCGGGCACGCGCCGTGAAGACTTGCTGCTGGGGCCGGATCTGCTCCCAAGAGTCTGGCTGATGCGGCGGATGTACATGCAGATGATCGGCCAGCAGCCGCAAGGCGCAGGCATGGACACTGCAATCGCCACCGAAGCCATTATTCAGCGGATGGCGAAATCTAAGACCAACATCGAATTCCTCGAGAATTTGACGGAGGATATGTGAGATTGAACTCGGGAATGCCTGAGAGGAAAAAGAAAACTCCTGTCTGGCTCCCACCCCTTTTATGGGTTATTGCATTAGGATGTGTTTTTTTCATGGGCGTCGTGATCGCACAGAGGACACCCGTGATTCGCGGAACAGCTGATCAGAACGCAAATGCCGAACAGCTCGGAGAAATGCTGGTCGATCAGGCGGAATCAAACCCCGAACTTCCGGACACATTGAACCCGATCACAGTCAGCGGCACGCGGGCAGTTCTGCGGCAGTCAAAACTGACAACCAGCAAACCGGAACGCGGCAACAGTGAACCGCAGACTTACACGATTAAACAGGGCGATTCCATCTACGGCATCGCCAGAAAGTTTGATCTTAAACCGGAGACCATCCTCTGGTCGAATTACAACGTTCTGTATGATGATGCGCACAATATTTCGGTCGGTGAAGAGCTGGTCATCCCTCCCGGAGACGGCATTTATTACGAATGGAAAGACAATGATGTTCTTCAAAAAATCGCCGATAAATACCGCGTTCAGGTCAAGGAAATTTTAGCCTACCCCGCCAACTATCTGGATATTACCAACCCTGTCATCAAAACCGGCGACTTCGTCATGCTGCCCGGCGGATATCGGGAAACTGCCGTCATCAGCCCGGTCGTTTTTGAATATTCCAAAAACTCAGGCGTGAAAAAAGTTATCTCCGGACCCGGCGGCTGCGCCTGGGACTATCGCGGGTACGGCAACGGATCATTCGTCTGGCCGACTGCCAGCCATTCAGTCTCCGGCAACGATTTCTGGTCAGGGCACATGGGACTTGATATTGCGACCGTTGACGGCGGTCCAATTTATGCCACGGACGGCGGAACAGTCATATACGCCGGATCAATCGGCGGCGGATACGGTATCATGGTAATGATTGACCACGGCAATGGTTATCAGAGCCTCTATGGTCACTTGTCATCCACTGCAGTCAGCTGCGGCCAAGCCGTTTCGCAGGGTCAGCTGATTGCGTATGGCGGCAGCACAGGAAATTCAACCGGACCTCACCTTCATTTCGAAGTCCGTTACGGCGGGGGGGATGTGAATCCCTGGAATATCTTGTAAGCGAACGAACCGCTGAACATTTGAATAATTAAAGGCTGATTGACAAAAAAGATCGATCAGCCTTTGTCTTGAAACAGGATAAAAAACAAGGCAGAAAAACAAAATCCAATAAATTTATATAGGCAGCGATGAAACCCAGTACTTTTAAACGATTTATTTCTTTCTATGGTCCTTATAAAAGAACACTGTTCTTTGATCTGCTCTGCGCCATGCTCGTCAGCGCAGTCGGGCTGATCTTCCCAATGATCATCCAGCGGCTCACCAACGAAGTCTTCCTTCTGCACGACAGTGCACTGATGCAGCGGCTGCTGCTTCAATACGCAGCATTCCTGCTGATCCTCTATGTGATTGAAGCGCTGGCTCAGTTTTACATGACTTCATACGGGCACATCATGGGTGCAAAGATGGAAGCCGATATGCGCCGCAACCTGTTCAGCCACATGGAACGCCTGTCTTTTTCCTACTATGACAAAACCGATACCGGAAACCTGATGTCGCGGCTGATCACCGATCTGTTTGATGTGACAGAACTGGCGCACCATGGTCCCGAAGATGTGTTTATCTCGCTGGGAAAACTGATCGGCTCATTCGTGATTCTGTTCAACATCCACGTGCCGACCACACTGGCATTGCTGCTGGCAACCGTTCTGATGATCTTCTTCACCTATAAACAGAACAAACGCATGCAGCGCACATTCATGGAAAATCGCCGCCGCATCGCCGAAGTGAATTCGATCATTCAGGACAGTCTGTCCGGAATCCGAACGGTCCAGTCCTTCTCAAACGAACACATCGAGGAGAAAAAGTTTCAGGACGGCAACCTGCGATTCCTCGAATCTAAAAAAGAAAACTATCTGGTCATGGGGCAGTTTCATTCATCGATCGGCTTCATGCAGGGCATGATGTATCTCTCTGTTCTGCTGGTCGGAGGATTTTCAATCATCCGCGGAACGATGCCGGCATCCAGCTTGATTGCATATATTCTGTATATCAACATGTTCCTCGAACCCATCCGCCGGCTGGTCAACTTCACCGAGCAATACCAGCGGGGCATGACCGGATTTCAGCGCATGATCGAAGTCCTGGACATCAACCCGGAAGTCAAAAATCGCCCGCATGCCAAAGATGCCGGCGTATTAAAAGGCGACATCCGCTTTAACAATGTCACATTCAACTATGAGAATGACGAACCCGTTCTGCAAAACATTTCAATCCATATTCCGCAAGGTTCGACTGTGGCGCTGGTCGGTCCTTCAGGCGCGGGCAAGACGACGTTTTGTTCGCTGATCCCGCGCTTTTATGACGTCGCAGAAGGACAGGTCACAATCGACGGGACCGATGTCCGCGACATGACGCTCCAGTCACTGCGCGAAAACATCGGCGTAGTTCAGCAGGATGTCTATATTTTCAACAGCACCGTCCGCGACAACATCGCATTCGGCAAGCCCGATGCATCAGACGAGGAAATTGAAAAGGCAGCGAAACAGGCGAACATCCATCAATTCATCATGTCCCTGCCGAACGGTTATGATACTGAAATGGGAGATCGCGGCGTGCGTTTCTCCGGCGGGCAAAAACAGCGCATCTCAATTGCCCGGGTGTTTCTGAAAAATCCGCCGATCCTGATTTTAGATGAAGCGACCTCATCGCTGGATAATGAAAGCGAAATTTTCATTCAGGAAAGCCTGAACACGCTTTCGCGCGATCGCACCACGCTGGTGATCGCCCACCGCCTCTCGACAATCCGCAACGCTGATGAAATTCTGACGCTGACGGAAAATGGCATCGTTGAGCGCGGATCCCATGCCGAGCTGTTGGCGCTCGACGGACTTTACGCTAAACTGTACCGCATGCAGTTTACTGCGCTGCAAGCCGCTGATGAAGCCTGACAGGCTTTGACTAGCACCTAACTGATGACTTTCAAAAGGATCTGCCCGGCTTGGCAGATCCTATTTCTTCTAATACGGCAGTTTTCCGCTGCGGGGAGACCGCTTCTTCCTTCCGCAGGCACGCGCTCGCGGACAGTTTGATGAGCTGAAATTTCCTATGAAAGAGCCGAAATTTCCTGGGAGCGGTTCAGCCCTTTGAAAATCAGCCAGATCGGGAAAATGAGCTCAAACAGCGAACCCGGCACAAAAAGGATCATGCCCACGTTGGTAATGCCGAACAGTCCCAGGAAGCCGCTCGCTGTCAGCGCCAGATAGCCAACGATCCCCAGCAGTCCCAGCCAGCGGGGAACAAGCTGGAACCTGAAAAGGACGATGCAGAGTCCGATGCTGCCGATTCCCAGCGAGATCATCCCAAACTGAAACAGCAGATCCCGGAATCCCACCACTGAAGTTCCGAGCAGCTGAACTGCTTCAGCGCTCATCTGCGGGATCAGCAAGGCGCAAACCGAGCCGATCAGCAGTAAAACCGCTTCAATAACGCGTGCAGCTCCATATGCAGCCGCAGTTGCTTCGCTGTACCGCCGCACAATCGGAACCAACAGCACAGCAATCCCAACCACCGCAGCCGAGTTAATGAATTCCAGCACCACGCCGAGCTGGATCTTTGCTCTTTGAATGTCAGCAAACTGATTAGGCAGATCCAGCCCGCTGACAACGAGTTCACTGCCAGCCATGTATACCGCCATTGCAATCAAAAATAATGCCCCTGCTGCAATTTCGTTCTTTCGGTTCATTTTTTCTCCTTCGCTCATTGATCCTGCTGACTGATTCGTTTGAACAGATTTGTGACCATCGCTTCAATCTCAGATCGCTCAATTCGCAGTTGGTTGCTCACCAGCATGGCAGCGATCCCGTGGACATACAGCCACATATCCGTGAAAATCGCTGATGCATTTGGCGAATCTATCCGTGCAACACTCGGCAACCGGTTCACGACATCCTCGTCACACCCTGTTACAAACGCGCCGATCGGCTGTCCCGCAAAGGAATTCGACATGAACAACAGGCGGAATAGCTGAGTCTCTTTGAGCGCAAAATCAATATATGCCAGTCCTGTTTTCACAAAAATGTCGTCATCTGGATCAAGGTTTTCAAACCAGGCGCTGTGATAGCGCTCAGCCATCTGATAAACCTCCTGCTTGAGGTCAGCCATATTGGCGTAACGGCTATAAATTGGCTGGGTTGAACAGTTCAGCTCTTTCGCAAGGTTGCGGGCATTCAAATTTTCAATGCCTTCTTTTCGCACCAGCTGAAAGGCTGCTTCACGAATGGTCTCTTCGGTTACTCTTTTTTCTGGCGGCATCTGACTCTCCTTATAAATAACATACGTTATATAACAAATGTTATTTATTAAGCTTCAAACTGTCAAGGGCTGTTTTATTGGAAATGACAATTCCATCCGTTCGCAACAGAAGGAAAAATTGGACTTTCAGATTAAATTAGCAACTTTGTTTATAATCAATATACCAATAGTTATTTTCTAGTTCAGGAGGGTTCCAATGGTCCAATCGAAAATGCGGTGGATTTTACTGGTTTTATTTTTTTGTCTGCTCATCCCGACTGCAGCGGAAGCTGAGTCCGCCCCAACACAATTTGTTTTCACCAAAGATTTCAATATCTGGCTGTTCGATGAGACAAACGAAGCGATTCTGCCCATCACAACAGATGGATATGAGACAAATCCTTATTCCAATCCGTTCCTGTCCTTTGACCACCAGCACGTTGCATATGAGGACAGCGGCAATTTTTACTTCACTGATCTGCAAAACTCGGAGTCAGTTTACCTTGAAAAATTGTCCAGCCCCGATATTTTTGCTGACACTTTAGTAGGCTGGGATATCGATAACAATGTGTATTTCACTCTGACCTACGGCGGCTGTGAGTTCACCGCGGAAAGCATTGTCGGTCCGGAAAAAGTCATGCTCTATCGCTACAATGCAGACAGCGGGAATGTGAGCGAAGTACAGGAGCTGCCGAAAATGCATGATGAAACTCATGCTTATTCGCTGGGAGATCAGGTCTCTCCAGACGGGGAAATCGTCTCCTTTTATGGTGCTGCCTGTTATGCCGGATACGGAGACAGCCGCTTTTACATGACGCTCGCTGACGGGGAGGTGTTTGCCGACGAGTCAAACCTGACCCGCCCAAATCCAACGCTGGATCGCCTCAATCTTCAACCAGCTGCAGGCTATCATATTTCCGAAATGGCAGCAGATCCATCCGGCACGAATGTCGCTTACGTCATGAATAAGCAGTGGGATGACTTTTACTCGTCTTGCCAAGGAGAGGACTGCACCCGGATGGTTGTCGCCGACCTTGACGATCCCGTGGCAGAAATTCAGTTTGATGCACCGATAACCGGGCTTTTTGGCTGGCTGACGAACCCGAGCCGAATCTACTTTATCGAAAGTGAAGCAGGACAAATGACCGCAACGCCTTCCGCGTCGCTCATGGTTCTGGATTTGGATATCTTGCAGGTGACCCAGCTGGATCAGGGCATCGGCTTGCAGTTCGGGAACCGCTGATCCTTTCGCTGCTCTGGCAGCGCCAGCAGCACGATTCTAAACAAGCGACTATTTCTTTAGGTTGCGAATGCGCTCGCCGCTGACTACGCCGCAGCCGATAAAGACCTGATAAGGATCTTCCATAAACAGGACAGATCCTTTTTTTGCGCCTGGAACCGAAATCCGCAAGTCCTCTTTGCGCAGCCAGGCAGCAGTCAAGGTTTCATCCAGCTGATAACGCCCGCTTTGCACACGATCGAAAATCAGGCTGGCGAAATCGAAGTCCGGCATCCAACCTGCGCTGGTTTTATACGCAATGCGCAAGCCTGCTGATTTTAATGGCAGCCCGGTCAGCGGGGAGTCAAAAAGATGCTCAGGCAAAACCCAAATTTCATCTTCCCGCGCCCAAAGGACGTTCATTTTTTCATCAAGGTATTTTTGAAAATCGATGCCGAACAGCTCGCTGAATTCAGCGGTCAGATCAGCCCGCGCTGATGCCACCAGCGGCTGAAAACCGCTGCGTTCCCAGGGACGTTCCGGGGCTTGTTCGCGATTGCCGCTAAACCCGGCAGGCTCTTTTTTCTTGAGCAGCGCCGCAAAAAATCCGGCAGTTCCGAGACGGTGCGGCCAAAGCCGGACAGTTCCGGTCAGGCTCGCATCCAGCGCGACGCCATCGACAACCGCAAGCCCCGGAGCAGGCCGCGGCAGACGAGACTGGACGTCAACAACTTGAACCGCGCTGCCAAATTGTTTCAGCAGCTGATCCACAACCAGCTCATCTTCGAGCGGGGACAGCGTGCAGGTTGAATAAACCAGCTGCCCGCCCGGTTTCAGCGCATTCATGGCAGAAGTCAGCAGCTGCAGCTGCCGCTGCGCCAGCGCTGCCTCTTCGCGTTCACTGATCGGACGCATCGGATGCGAATCGATTGAAACCAAACTCTGCATGCTGCATGGCGCGTCCAGCAGCACGATGTCAAAAGTGTCCGGGAACCAGCTGCCAAAAAACTCACCCGGGAAATTACTGATCAGATGATTGACGCTGCCCCAGTTCCGCAGCACTTTTTTCAGCGCGGTAATGCGGGAAGCGCTCGAATCATTCGCCAAAATCAGACCCGATTCTCGACTGGCAGCGGACAAATGCGTTGTCTTCCCGCCGGGCGAGGCAGCCAGATCAAGGATCAGCGGCCGATTTTGCAGCAATTCCTGATCAAAAAGGGTGACCGGCAACATCGAAGCGCTGTCCTGAATGTAAAACGCACCGGCGCGATGTTCATTCGTCTGCCCAGGCGCAGTCTCCCCTGTGTGCTGCAATTTGTAAGCGTCCGCGCAAAAGGCGACCGGTTCAGCTTGCCAGCCATAACGTCTTTCAAGCTGCAGAATGCCGCTGCCATATTTTTTTTGAGGATTGAGCCGGATTGCCGGTTCGAGCGCAAGCGAGAGACTGGCTTCCAATTCAGCCAGCTCGTCTTCGGGGACCAGCGGCTTGAAGCGGTTCCAGGCAGATTCAAAAGCAGTCTGTCTGGGTGAAAGTTGATCCGTTTGATCTGCACCGCGTTTCTTTTTAGCCATGTTTATCAATAAAAAAGATCATTTCTGATCCGACCTCATCCTCTTGAATTTTCCAGTCTCTGCCTTCGACAGCTTTTTGAATCAGCTGCCGCTGCCGATCCCGCATCTGGTGCCGGGCAGTCAGGTTCTCGGCCGGCAGCGTCACCACGATCCAGCGCACTTGCAGCTGTCCAAAAAAGTCACGACAGCTGCCTTTACGCCGGTTTTCAAATCTGTGCGCTTCCTTGAAAAAGAAAGCTGCGTCAGCCTGAACAGCGGGCACCGACAATAATATATCCTGGACTTCCGCCAGCGGCTCCAATCCCCAAGCAGTAAAAAACTGATTGATCAGCCGAATGCGCGGGCTGTGCAGGTCATAAGCATGATAATGAGTGGTCCGCGGCAGCCCCATCCAGGGAAATGCCAGCGGATGGATCGCACATGCCAAATCCAAAATCGATTCCGGCTGCCCGATCTGTTCAAATATTCTGCCGTAAAACTCAGCCATCATCGGCAGCCGTTCTCTGGTAGAAGCATGGCTTTGCAGCTGAGCAGTGCACCAGTCCCGAACAGCCTGCTCGCCAGCGTCTGCCGCTTCGGTCAATGCCGATTCAGCCGTCGGGTAATCCGGATCGCCGAGATAGGGGGCGATGATCTGATGCAGCTTTTCGCGCGCTTTCTTCTCTGCTTGCTTTGGATCATTCTGAACTTTCAGCTCCCGTTCCAAAAGATCCTGCACGCTTTCAGGCGGAATTCCAAGTCCGCGGTATTTTGGCGAATCCAATATTTTCCGGATCATCTTTTCAAGCGCACCGTCAGCTAGCATGAAAGCTCAAATCCTTTCGAGCAGAAAAACCAGTTCATTCGAAAACTCAATCCGTTCAAAACGCCATTGACCCGGGTCGATAATTCCCATAAAGTAGTTTTCATAATTCGTTTTCATGCCTTTTTGCTTGCCGCTCAGGCTGAAAATTGGGAAGCTGACGACCGTCCAGCGCGACTGAATTTGGCTCAAAATGCGGCTGCCAGCCCCTTTTTCCACCTGCTCGAGCACAGGGAGGGTCTTTAATAGCAGCGTTAAATCAGCCTTTTCGACTGGAAATTCTGTCAGCAGGTTAGCGACGCGCGCGCTAACGACGCGCGCACTGCCGTCAATCGCAGCCATGCCAAAAAAGCTGTTCAGCAGATCAGCCATGTCCTGATAGAGGTCAATTGCCAGATATGAAAAATCGGGAGCGAGTTTCATCCAGGGGATTGCCAGCGGATTCAACCCGCAAGCCAAATCGAGCACAGACCGAATTTCAGGCAGGCGGTCAAAGATTTCCCTGTAAAAAATATCCAAAATCGGAATGCGTTCTTTCGTAGAAGCGTGCGATTGCATCAGCTCCAGACACAGTGGTTTGAGCGGCTCCAGCGAAATTTCCTGACGCTGTCCGGCAATCTGGCTGCTGAGTTTGCGGTAATTTTGGCTGCCGGCACGATAGGCGTTCGCGACCTGATGCAGCTTCGATCGAACCCGCTTAACGGTTTCTTTTCTCGATTCATCCGGCTGCATTTCCTGCAGCACAATTTGGCGAATGAACGCCGGCGAAATCTCGCGAAAGTTTTTACCGGCTGAAACTTCCGCCAGAACTTCAGCGGCAAGTTGTTCCTTATCCATATTTTTGTTCCCGCAGCAGCGCGGTCAGCCGAGTCAGCATGCGAATGTTATGGATTGTCGCTAATCGCGGATAAAGCGTGTCGTTCATCTTGAATAAATGCCGGAGATAGCCCAGCGAATAATGGGTGCAGGTCAGACAGTCGCAGCCCGGAGACAGCGGCTGAGAAGATCGCATATGGCGCTCGTCTTCGATGTAGAGATATTTAAGCCACTTGCCATCAAAGACTGGCTTTTCCTCTTTAAAGGCGTAAATCCGTCCATGGCGCGCATCGCGCGTCGGCATAGCGCAGTCGAAGATGTCATACCCAAGCTGAAAGGAACGCACAACGTTTTCCGGATGCCCGATTCCCAGCGCATGGATGGGGAATTGCGGCGGAATCAGCTCACGCGTGTAAGCAAGCACCTCTTCCAGCAGGTTTCCTTCGCCATCCAATGGCCAGCCGCCGAACCCGAATCCGTCGAAGCCGATTTCGAGCAGCGCGTCGGCACAGGTCTTCCGCAGTGCCAGGGATCCGCCGCCCTGAACCACGCCGAAGATCTTCGGCGCTTCCCGGCTTTCGGGAAATTGTTTCACCCTTTCGTCAAATTCTTTCCGGCAGCGTCCCGCCCAGTCGATGGTACGGCGGACGGATTCCTGCTGCGCCTGTTCTGAATCATCCGCATGCGTGCATTGATCCAGACAGATCACGACATCCGTTCCAAATGCAATTTGGAGCTGCACGGTTTTTTCCGGGCTCAGCATCAGTTTCCGCTTGCTGCCCTCCGGGTTGAACACAATCCCATTTTGATTAATCTTGCCAAATTTACTGTTCTCGCGAATCAGCGAATAAGCCTGAAAGCCTCCCGAATCTGTGATGATCGGGCGCTGCCAGCTGCTCATTTGGTGCAGTCCGCCCAATGACTGGACGGTCAGGCTGCTGGGTTTTTGCATCAAATGGAAGGTGTTCATAACAACGCCTTCCACGCCTGCCTGTTCCAGATCAAGCGCGTCAACGCTGCGAACCATGCCGTAAGTAGCATCCGGGAGATAGACCGGATAATGGAGCCGTCCATGCGGCGTTTCGAGCCAGGATTGCGGATGATCGTTCGGAGTTTGATTTGTCATTTATGGAATATTCAGGCTGAGACCCGGAACCAGCTGATCCTGAGAAGTGATGCCGTTTTCAATCGCAAGCTGTTCGGGAAACACATCCCCGAAAATGCAGGCAATGCTGTTCAGCGTGTCGCCGGCTGCAACAGAATATTGGACGGGATGTTCAGCAGAGGCAATCGGACCATGCTTTTCATTCCAGACGGAGTTCTGGGGCAGAATCAGAACCGTGCCGGGCTGAATTGCGTTTTCGTTTTCAAAACTGATGTTATTCATTGAATAAAGCTTCAGCCAATCAACATTAAACCGCCGTGCGATGCATTTCGGCGTCTCTCCCGCCTGCAGCTGATAAAAACCCTGAGGAACTTCGGTCTCAGACGATTCATTGACGATCGGATCAGCAGCCGATTTCTGAATGCCATCCGTGCTGGATACTGCAATGACTGTGCCGTTCACGTTCACCGGCAGCGGATTTTCATTAATCCATGCCTGCTGCGTTGCTGTGAACAGCACATCGCGTTCCGGACTGATCGTGACTTTCGTCAGCGGTTGAATCGGTTCAACCACCTTTTCCCGCTTGCAGGCTGGCAAGAGCAGCAGCAGAACGAGGGTCAGGAGGATAATTTTTGTCTTTTTCATTTTTTCTCCTTCATCATCGGCTGATTAAATCAATACGCAACCCAGGCGCCTTTCGATGATATGCCTAAATTATATCCTTCCGCCTGACAGCCTGCCTTTTCAAACGCAAGCCGCATCGCATCCGTCAATCCAGCAGAATTGGTCATGCTGAACGCAATTATTCCCGACCCAGCACCAGACAGACAAACACCGGCAGCGCCTGCGTCATATCCAGCCTGAACAACTGCCTCGCTGCCCGGAATCAGCGCACGGCGAAAGCGTTCATGCAGCCGATCCTGCATCGCAAAACGCAGTCCGGCTTCGTCACCCTCCTGCAGTGCCCGCATCAGGAAAACTGCCCGATTGAGATTAAAAGCGGCATCCTTAAGACTCACCTTGGACGGAAGCGCCTTTCGAGCAGCGCTTGTCTTCAGGCGAAACTCAGGCACGACAAACCCCAGCTGCCAGCCGGCAACCGGAAAGGATTTGTAGACCAGTGCATTATCATCCATCGCTGTGGCAGTCAATCCGCCCATCAGTTCAGGTGTCGCGTTATCCGGATGCCCTTCCATGCGGGCGGCGATATCAAGTATCGCATCGGGCTGAACCTGCGTCTGCAGAAAAGCATCGGCTGCCAGCAGTCCGGTCAAAATAGCAGCTGCGCTGGCGCCTAGCCCGGCGCCCACCGGAATGCGGTTAACGCTGTGAATCTGAACTTGATCAGGGATCGTTTCCTGCCGAGCCTCGAAAAACTGACAGAAGGATTTCCAGATCAGATTTTTAGCAGGGTTTTCCATCTGCTGGTCTGAAAACCCTTCTGCAGTAAGGCTGAAAGGCTGAGGCTTAAATGAGAAAGTTGTGTCGTTCCATAAGTCAACCGCTAACCCGACGCAGTCAAAGCCGGGTCCCAAATTGCTGGTTGACGCCGGAACATGGACACAGAATTCGTTCACTATTTCTTGCCGCCCAGAATGAACTCTGACACTTCCTTAAAGTCCAACGGCAGTTTGATAGGTTTCACGCCTTTGGACGTGATGATATCCGGGTCTTTCATGCCATGACCGGTGCAGATGATCACGATGCGTTTACCCTTAGGATCGAGTTCCCCAGATTCAATCTGATTTTTCAATCCAGCCAGACCGGCTGCGGATGCAGGCTCAACCCAGATGCCGTTCGCTGCCAGCATCTGCTGCGCTGCCAGAATTTTCTCATCTGAAACGGCGATGATGGCGCCTTTGGATTCCTCCGCTGCGCTCAAAGCTTGTTCACCACGCGCAGGGTTGCCGATGCGGATTGCAGTCGCGACAGTTTCCGGGTGCTCGACCGAATGACCCAGCACCAGCGGTGCAGCGCCTTCAGCCTGAACGCCGAGTATCCGCGGCAGTCCGGTTTTCTTGATGGAATTATATTGAGTGTAGCCCATCCAATAGGCGGAGATGTTGCCGGCATTGCCGACCGGAATGCACATCCAATCAGGCGCGCCGCCCAAATCATCGCAAATTTCGAATGCGCTTGATTTCTGGCCTTCGAGCCGATGCGGGTTCAGCGAGTTGACCAATTCGATTTCGCTCTTCTGGCTGATCTCAATCACAAACGACAGTGCATCATCAAAGGAACCCGGAATCTGGATCACTTCAGCCTGATAGGCAATCGCGCCTGCCAGTTTACCGACTGCGACCTTGCCATCCGGAATCATGACGATCGCCCTCAGCCCAGCGCGGTTCGCATAAGCCGCTGCCGATGCCGAGGTGTTGCCGGTTGACGCGCAGATCACGGTTGTCTTCTTCTTATAGGCTGCCATTGAAATGGCAGCAGTCATGCCGCGATCTTTAAATGAGCCAGTCGGATTCAACCCTTCATACTTAACGAACAGTTCAAATCCGCCGCCGAGCTTTTCTGCAATCGCCGGCACCGGGATCAACGGCGTGTTCCCCTCGTAGAGAGTAATCGGCGTGATGTCTCCGGGGAGATCAAAATAATCATGATAGCGGTCAATAACACCTTTGTAACCCATAGCTGACTCCAAATGATAGATTTTTTGTTATGCGTGTAATTCTAATATAGTTCCGGCAGGATGAGCCGGAATCCATGCGGAGGCAGGACTGAATTCAGCAGTTTTTTTCTCACGTTCGTTTGGCTCTATGAAAAATGGGCTATTTACAAATTATTTTTCTTACTCAGGCATGTCAAAAATATTTCTCTATTTTTGATTCGTGACATTTATCACTTTTAATGCATGTTTTTTATCCATGCTTCGATTCGCTTTATTTTGAATCATATCTATCTCTTGTCCGATAGTATTTTATAAATTATAATTCAACGGTTGTTTAATTGAAGTCCAAGCACAATCCTTACGCCTTGGAGTCAATATGGATAAATATCACAAGATTGCATTAAGGAACACATTGATATCAAACAATAACGATAAATTGGATAATAGCTTTTTCTCGATTGATTGCAACCACTTATTTGTTGTGATGAGATATTTATTTACTGTAATTCCAAATGGGAGCAATTCATGAGAAACATTCAAAAACCGATAATAATTGCTTTGTTTTCTTTGATCCTCTTTGCAGCCTGCCTGAATGGCGTTGCTGCGCAAGGAGAGGTTCAGAATCAAAAAACTTCAATAACGGCAACAAAAGTCTGGAGCTTAGGCGGGATTTTGGAACGCCCCCGGATTTGGTTTAAGTTGTATCGGCAAGCGGGACCGGACGGACCGGTTCAGGAAGTCCCAACGGCGGAAGCCCCGGTAAAAGAAGTCCCCGCAGCAGCAGCGACTCCAATTGCCACCCAAACTGTTACTTGGGATAATCTGGACACCCATTCGCCCGGAAACATCCAATATATTTACAGTGTCAAAGAAACCGATCAGAATGGCATTCCGATGAACCCGGCAAAGTTTCTCAAAGTCGAATACGGTCTGACTGTCCTGAACAAGTACGCGCCTGGTCCTTATTATCATGTATTAGCCAGAAAGTATTGGCACAATCTGAAAGATACGGATCAAAGACCTACATATACTTTGGTTTTAAAGCAGAATGATATTTTAATGGCGGGGAAACAACAAATAATGATTCCTCCGGCATATATCTATATGTGGAGTCCAGTTGACCTATATGAAACAGGCAGCACCCCTTATCGCTATTCGGTGGATGAGCAGCCAGTGCCGAACGGTTATGACCTTACCGTAAAAATGGGATTCCAGACGATCCAGACCGCTGGCGGAGACATGATTTTTCCCGATCCTCACACCTGGGAAATCCATAATGAATATACCGGCGGACCTAAAAAATCGGTCACTGGTACCAAGGTCTGGCAGGGCGGTTCTAAACCGAATGTCTGGTTCAAGCTGCAGCGCGAAACTGCGAAAATCCCAATTCAGGATGTTCCAGACGCTGAATTGAAACTGATCAGCGCTGTGAACCTGACAGCAACCTGGGATAATCTCCCGACCTATGCGACGACATCGGAAGCTTACATCTATTCAATCATCGAAACGGATGCGCACGGCAATCCTCTGACGCTGCCGAACTACGACATGACCATCAGTGAAGACCGGCTGACGATCACAAACACGGACAATACGCAGGGAAAAATCAGGGTCAAAATTATCACCTACCCGGGTGCTGGCGACCCAACCCGATTCAGCTTTGAGACAAGCGGTGTCGGCTGGGTCCCGTTCGATCTTTCAGCCGCGGATCAGCCCAACGAGCAGTCCGTAAAAGGAGGCATGTATGCCATCACTCAAACCCACAACCCCACCATGCCGCTGCTGGATTCATTCTGCGAATCCTCCATCATGAATAAATCGCAGCAGCCGGACAGAATTGAGCTCGCCGATGGTGAAACAGTAAGCTGCACGTTTATCAACGTCCCGCCTAACAGCATCGCAGTGAAAAAACTCACAGCAGGAATAACGGATGAAACTTTCGAGTTCGAAGGCGCGCTGGCAGGAAAAATCAAGAATGGGGGTTATCTGGTCAAGACGGACGCAGATCCGGACGGCAGCCTCTGGGAAGTGAAAGAGGCGGCTAAAAATGGCTGGAAGCTCGATTCAATCACCTGCAAAGAAACGAATGCTGCGAACAGCGAACTGTTGACCGAGGTGCAGATAGATAGAAACCGAGTGATGTTTGGTCTGGATCAGGGCGAAGTGATTTTATGCACTTTCATAAATAAACAGTTTATTGAATTGCCCTCCACCGGTTTTCCAGTGGAATCGTCCGTCAGCCCCCAGCAATAAAGCATTGCACTGCCAGATAGCGGTGTTTTTTTCAAAAAAGGCAGCGTGAGAGACTGCACGAGGTGCCAAAAAGTAATTAATCGAATTTGTCACACATAACCAAAAAGAATCGAGCAATTTACACTCGATTCTTTTTTTCATTATGTCTCACTTCCGATGGCTCACTCCAGCGCAATCAGTTCGTGAATCTTCTCCTCATACAAGTCCGGATAATCGAAGAATACATCAGCGTGTTCACTGTCCGCGACGGTCAGCATCAGTTTGCGGTTTCCTTGAATAGCCGTAAAAATGTCCTGCCCCATATGCGGCGGTGTCACAGTGTCAAGTTCGGAAGTGACAATCAGAATTGGAATATCATCCGCTTGCGCGATCTGCGCCGGCACATTCACGTCATCAAAATCAAATCCGAGTTTCTGTTTCAGCATCAGATTTCCCAGCTGGAGGGCAAAAGGAACCGGCAGCCCGCCCATGTCAATCTGCTGCAATCCCATTTCAGTCATTTCTTTGCCATCTGAGACCGGACTGTCAAGCACCGCAAATGCCAGCTTGCCTTTCGAGGCATCCGAACCCAGGTACAGCCCAACTGTCGCCCCCCCGAACGAGACTCCCCAGACGCCGATCTGAATCGGTTCAGCCGCCTGGCTGATCACGTAATCCACCACATCTGCCAGATCGTTCTTTTCAAGGTATCCGAACGTGTTATAAGGTGCAGTGTTTTCGCCGGAACTGCGCTGATCATAAGCAATCACATTAAACCCGTTTCGCAAAAACATTTCAGCAACGGGAAAAACTGTCAGACGGTTGCCGCCTAGTCCATGAACCATCACAACCGTATCGCGCGCATGATCCCCGTCGCTGGAGATCCAAGATGCGGGAATTTCATGATCCGAGTGTGTCGACGGAATAGCGATAGAGGTGACCGTATATGCTGTTTCAAAAGCCTTCAGATCAAATTCAATTTTTTCAAAAAACCGGTAGCTGGATTCGAGGGAGGTATCTTTATTCGTCGTGAGATTCGTGATCCCCTGAAAAATCTGATTGCCAATCATCAAAACTGCCCCAATGCTCAATATAGCTAATAGAACCAGCAGGGCGAGGCTGATCTTCCAAAATCTTTTCATTTGCAAAGCTTAATCGATATCCTGAGTATACTCGAGCAAGTCTCCCGGCTGACAGTCAAGAGCAGCGCAAAGCTTTGACAAAGTATCCAGTTTAATCGCCTTAGATTTTCCGTTCTTTAAAATTGAAATATTCGCCATCGTAATTCCAACCCGTCGGGAAAGTTCTGTCACACTCATTTTTCTTCGTGCCAGCATTACATCCAGAGTCACATTTATTCCCATCATTCCTCACACCTGTCTTTTTTAATTCTTTTTAACGGGTTAACTCACCCGATCCAGCAACTAAAATTATATGTTGGAATTACGGTTAATTCGATAAAAGTTTATTATTTTACAATATCTTTTCAAACGGAATGTTATGTAAAAGTCTTGTAAAATTCGAAAAGGGATTAGCCCATCCGGATCAGAACTTTTCGGACTGTATTGAGGTTTCTGGAGGTTAAGCGGCTCTTATATTTTTTTGAACCGAGAATTTTACTGCCAAAGGCCGACGTCAGTGTTTCGCCTTTTGGCACAACCCAGAGGCAGTCGGAAGATAAAACCGTGAGAGACTCCGGCAAGTCTGCATTCACTGCCTGAAACTGCTGCTCCAGCTCCTCTGCCAGTCCCGGTTCATCGAGAAACAGCAAATAAGCATAGCAATCCGACCCAACCGAAATTTTATCTGCCCCTTCGATCGCTGCTGCCAGCTGGTCGCGGTTGCGAATGAAAGCATAAGCATCGTACTGAAAACGCTCGCACAGCATTCGTTCAACCCGCTGCCTCAGCTGACTCAGATCCGATTCATCCGCTGAAAAGAGAACATTTCCGGTATTCAGGATCGTCTGAACTTTCTGAAATCCTTCCTCCTCAAACGATTTCCGCAAGTCTTCCATGCAAATCGCAATTCCGTTAACATTGATCCCGCGTAAAAATGCGCAATAGTTCTGCATCCATAACTCCCTGGCTGATTCAGGATTTTCAATTCTATTTATTTTATAATCATAGCAGAGGGATTATGAAACGAAGGTTATTCGGTGCGCTGCTTATCTGTCTGCAGGGGGTCTTTCTCCTCAGTTCCGGGCCAGCAGCAGCCGCAGACTATGACATTGATACGGATTTCCGCCCAGTCAGGGACGGGTTCAGCTTTGAAAATTATGGCAATGAAATTTGCAAAGATGAATCCTGTGACCAAACGGAGATTTCTATCAACTTGTCTGCCAGCGAGATGCGCCGCATGTTCGGCAGCCAAGTCTGCCGAAAGATTCTGCCGGGGGATGAATGCCTGCTTTACAAAGTGGCAGAAACCTGGATGAACAACGTGAATCAAGAAATGGATCAAGGGCACTGCGAGGGGATGGCAGTGCTCAGTTCGCTGTTTTATGCTGATGTGCTAAATCCCAAAATGTTCGGAGCTGATACGGTGAGCGAGCTGACGCTGAAGGACAACCCGGAGCTGCAGCAGGAGATCGCCTATTGGTATGCTACTCAATGGTTCATGGACGATTATCTGATCGAAAATGACCCGATCACGCAGCTAAAAATCTTGATCTCTGAGTTGAAGGACAATCCAAAACTGCTTGTGCCAGTCGGCATCTATCAGAACGGCACGGATTTTGGGCACACCTTGGTAGCCTACGCAATTTCAGACCGTGGGAACGGCGTTTACTGGGTGATGGTTTACGACAGCAATTTTCCGAATGAGGAACGGCATCTGACCATTGACGTTTCCGATAATTCTTGGCAATATCAGAGTTTGTCCTTCCCTGAAAAAAAAGTGATCACGTATGAGGGCAGCGGGCAAAAAAATCCACTCCAACTGGCGCCGATCAATTCAAGGTTCGGTCATTATCCCTGCAATTTTTGCCCGGTTGAGACAGTCATTCAGGATTCTGATCCGGAGCAGACTGAACAGGCTTTCGGGATGAATCAGATCATCGTCGATACCGGTGTCAATCTTTTCATCGAAAATGAAGCAGGGCAGCGTTCCGGGTTTGATTGGGAAAACGGGGCAGTTTTAAATCAAATTCCTGAGGCAAATATCCGCAAAACCCCGGACATGACCTCTGCAGTTCTGCCAAGGGACATGTCCTTTTTTCTGTGGATGAACGACCCGAACAATCGGGACTGGAAGACTTTTAATGTCTCAATTTCCTCACCAGGGTCGCTGCTCTATCTGGAAAATATCATCGAGTCTTATGATTTTCCCAATCTGATTTATCGTCCCAAAACATTTTCAGAGATCGAAGGTTCATTTTATGAGACTTATGAAATCGTCTCACTGCCGCGGGAATTACCAGAAATCCATTTCATCACCAGTCACGGCATCCAAGAATTCCGCCTTGACATGACCCTGACCGCTGCCGGCAATGCAGCAATGAATGCGAACATGAACGTTCTTCTAACGCACATTCCAGACTCCCGTTTGTTCGGAATTGAGTTTTACCCCGCAAAGGAAACCGCTGCTGAGCAATTTGACCAAATTTCATTTCTGATCAGCGGGAAATTGTATCGTTATGATGATCAGGGAGAAACTGAAATCAGCTTCGGTTTCGACCCTTCCTTTCAAGTGAATATAAACGGCAGCCTGCTGCTCGACTATAATTCCTGGCAGGAAACCGGTTATCTTGAAATCCTGACAGATGTGGACGGGGATTCCGTCTACGAGTCTGAGAAAACCATTCAAATCGAATCATAGAAGAGGGTGCTATGATCAAGAAATCATTGTTCATCTGTTTAGCTTTTGCAATTTTGTTGTTTACATTCGGTTCTGGTCTGGCAGCGGAGTATGATGTCGACACAGGGTTCCGCCCCGGCACAGACGGGTTCAGCTTCCCGAATTACGGAAGCCGCGTCTGCAGCAGCTATTGGGCGTGCACACCCGTCCAGAACCTGACAGCAGCAGAGATGCACCGCATGTTTGGCGATCGCGTCTGCAAAACCATTTATGCTGATGGATCCTGTGCCCTGCTTAAAGTTGCAGAAAGTTGGATGGGGCAAGTCAACCAGACGATGTCAGGCGGTCACTGCGAAGGCATGGCGGTTCTTTCCAGCTTGTTTTTCAGCGATCTTGCAAACCCCTCAGATTTCGGCGGACGCAGCGCTCACAACCTTCAGCTTGATAACAACACCCAGCTCCAGCGCGAACTGGCTTACTGGTTTGCAACGCAATGGTTTATGGATGGGCACCTGATTGAAAACGATCCGACTACCCAGCTTAAAATCCTTGTGCAAGCCTTTCAGGATGAGCCGAATCGTCCCATTCCAATCGGTATCTATAAACGCAACATGACCGGCGGCCACGCCATCACCGCCTATGCGGTGGAAGAGCGCGGCAACGGCATCTACTGGATCATGGTTTATGACAACAATTATCCCAATGAAGAACGCTATATCACGGTCAACCCCCGCCGCAACAGCTGGACTTATGAAACTGCCACCATGGCGGGGCTATCGCAGGATGTTTACGACGGATCGGGACGCACTAACCCATTTCAGATCGCGCCGGTAGATGCGCGGCTCGGCACGTTTGACTGCGAATTCTGTCCGCCTGGATCGAAACCCTCGCGTTCACCGGCTGTCCCGCCGGCTGAACCGGTCTCTCCCGCTTCTCCGGCACAGCCCTCCGATTCAGAAGGGTCGATCTATGACATTCTGATTCCATGGCTTTTCCCGGACATGGCTCAGCCAACAGCGATCCCCGAAAGGCCAAAACCCGCCACACCGACTCCAGAGGTGGGCGGCGAGTCTATCTTCGACATTCTGATGCCGTGGCTCTTCCCGGACATGATCCAGCCAACCGCAACCCAGCCGGCTGCCCCTGCTCCGATAAAGCCGACAGCGACCCCAGCGCCAGTACCAAGCCAGCCGGATGACGCAACTCAGGCGAAAACCTATAACAAGCTTTTCGTCAACAAGGATGTGAACATCTACATTGAGACAGATGCGAACCAGCGATCGGGCTATGACTGGCAGGACGGCAACACCTATGACGAGATACCGGGGGTATCCGTCAACAAATCAGTCTTCCGCTCCTCCGCGAGAATCCCCAACAACAAGAAATATTATCTTTGGATCAACTCGCCGGACGCTGAAGCAGGGAACGAGGCTTTTTATGCAGAGATCAGTTCACCCGGCACGATCCTCAAGCTGAACAACGTTCTGGCTTCGTACACTGAGCCGAATTTTGTATACAGCCCGCCCAATCAGAACAGTTCCAGCGGTGTCAAATATGAAGCGTTTGAAATCATGGCAGACGCCGGCGAACTGCCGCAGATCGAATTTACCATTTCAGATGAGAACGGCGAATATAATTTTCTGTTTCTCACAGAAATGACAAAGCGAGGATCCGCTTCAGTCCCGGTTGATTTTGTGATTTACCATGATTATGAATACAGCCAAATCGGAATCTGGATCACAACCGCGAACAAGCAGGACCTGAGCAGTTACCGCAACGCTGAATTTGAGGTCAACGGCGAATTTTATCTTTGGGACAATCAGTCGGAACGCTATGTTAAAACTGAAAAAGCGCCAGTCGTGATGGCGATAAACGGGATGTTTTTCTTCAATTACGCAAACTGGCTCGATGGTTCAGGTTATTTCATCAGCGCCGATCTCAACGGAAATGGTGATTTTGAAACCTGGCGTGAAATCAGGTAGATAATTTGTTATAATTATTAGGTATTGGATTTGTCAGAAAGCCCTTGCGTGACCTGTGTTCGCGAGTGTCAGGGAGCGGGAGGATTTTTTGATATCAATACGGACTGCAAAATTAAGGAAGAGAAATGCCAATTTATTCATATCATTGTGATAATTGCGAGTACGAATTTGATGTTTTTCAACATTTTAATGATGACAAGCTCGTCATCTGCCCGAAATGCGATAAGCCTGAGCTGCGAAAACTGTTTACCCCGGTAGGAATCGTCTTCAAGGGATCGGGATTTTATGCGACCGACCACCGGTCTCCTTCCGGCATGATGCCTTCTCCGCATGAGTCAGAAAGCAGCGAGACAAAAGAGGCGAAATCATCAGGCGATAACGGAACTGAAAGCGCTGCGAGCTCTGCCAAGCCTGAAACGTCTGACAGCAAACCGAAAAAGACGAAAGAAAAAACGAAAAGCACAGAAAAAAAATAGATCCGAATCAAGATTCGGTTTAAATATTATTGAGGAAGATATGGCAAAGAAGTTATCCAAGCAAGAAAAAATCGCCCAGGAAAAGAACCGACAGGCATCGGTCAAGAAGAAACGCACCCGCGTCATCAGTTATGTTGGAATCGCGATCGCTGTCCTGCTAATCCTGTCAATGGTTCTGTCATCGCTGCGTTTTTAGTCCAACTAGACCTTTCAGCAAAAAATTCTCATGGCTGATCAGGATGAGAATTTTTTTCGCTTAAAGGAAATATCCGACAGCTTCTGTCAGCAGATTTGGACGAGCCCCAAATGACCCAGCAAATTACCCAAACAATCGCAGACGCGCTGCAAAAACGGCGTGGCCTGTTTCAATCCAATTCAGCCGCCGATGCTGGAGCTCTGCGGCTCTTTAATGGATTTTACGAAGGGTTGCCGGAAATTTCGCTCGATGTATACGCGGGAACGCTCGTCATACAATATTTCGGCAAGAAAGAATGCCCTGATCAGGCGTTGATAGATCAGGTTCTTGCCGCAGTTTCGGCCGAGCTCCCCGACCTCGATTGCGTGCTGCTGAAAAGCCGCTTTTCCACAAACGAGGAGAACCGGAGAGGGACGATCCTCAAAGGAGAAAAACCTGCTGAGTGGATCACGGAATGGGGCATTAAGTACGCGATTGATCTCCAAATCAATCAGGACAGCGGCTTTTATCTCGACTGCTCACTGCTGCGGCAGTGGCTGCTCCAGCACTGTCTCGACAAGCAAGTCCTGAACACCTTCGCCTACACCGGCAGCCTCGGAATCGCTGCCCTGACTGGCGGCGCGGCACAAGTTGTGCAGACTGACATCAATGGCACCTTTCTGACGCAAGCCGACAAATCAATCGCTGCAAATTATCTCAGTTCTGAAAATATCAGCAGCATCGCTGGTGATTTTTTTCAGGTAACCGCTGCCATGCGGCGCGAAAAACGGCTCTTCGACATCATCATTTTGGACCCGCCGGTTTTTTCGAAAACCCGCGGCGGGATCGTTGATATCCAGCGAAATTACCCTGCCCTGATCAACAAAATTCGACCTCTGGCTGCAGACGGCGGGATCATCGTCGCGATTAACAATGCCCTTTATCTATCCGGCGCCGACTATCTTTCACAGCTTCATCAATCGACCGAAGACGGATACATTCAGGTCGGAGAGAGCATCCCGGTGCCTCAGTCATTCTTTGGCTTCTCAGAAAAGCTGAGCCATTTGCCGGCTGACCCCACTCCGTTCAATCACCCGACCAAGATCAATCTGCTGCACGTCACCCGCAAGGACGGGAAGAAAAGCAGTTGAAATGAATGGCTTGAACCACAGCCGTTTTCTGTTAAAAATAATCGCCGTGCTGACGCTGGCGCTGGTCTTGAGTTCCTGTAAGGTGCAGGTTTACGATTTGCAGCCGCTCATCGCGACCACCGAAGCCCCGCAAATGACCGGAATTGGCGACCCTACTGCCGTCGAGCGCCGCCCTACCAGCATCAGCCCATCAATGACCAGCACGCCCCCGCTGCACATCGCGCCGACCCGAATTCAGGAGCAGACCGCGAGCGAGATTATCGAAATGGTCATGATCAACGGCGGCAGCGGCTGGGGCATTGCAAAAGTGCCCAAAGGGGAGGGCGAATTGGTCGTGCGCACGACCAATGGCGGCGCGAATTGGAAAGACGTCACCCCGCCGCAGGCAATTTATGAAAATGCCGGCAAAATGAAGCGGACCGCAGCTTATTTCTTGGATTCCAGTCAAGCCTGGCTGGTCTATTGGAGTGAGGCTGCCGCTTCCGGACAGCCGGATCTGAAAGTCTGGAAAACGCAGGATTCAGGCGTGAGCTGGAAGAAAATTCAGCTTCCGGATGAAGGCTATACGATTCAATATTTTCGGGATGTCAAGATTGGTTTTGTTGATAACCAGATCGGCTGGATTTTTGCAAAACTTGGGCAGAGTCAGGATCGCGAGTATATCGGTCTCTACACGACGCACGATGGCGGCGAAACCTGGACGCTGATGGTTTCGACCGACACGGTCAACCTGCCCGCCAAAGGCTCAAAGAACGGTGCTGTTTTCCGAAACGCAGCTGAAGGCTGGGTGAGCGGAAAAAACGCGATCGATGATCCCGGCAGTCTTTTATGGCACACTTCCGACGGCGGCAACACTTGGGAACGCCAAATCCTGCCGCCGCTGCTGGCTGATGGAATCCCTAGCGACATTTTGAGCAGTCCGCAATATTCTTGTTCATTGACACCACCAAAGTTTGTGGATTTCATGTATCAATACGCCTGGATGAAGCTCACCTGCGAAGGCGGAACCTTGACCGAACCGCTGGCGCTGCTCTATTGGACTTACGACTCTGGCACCTCTTGGCGGGTATCAAAGCTGCCCAAGGCGGAAGGGAACCTCGAATTTTACGGCATCTACCAGGGCTGGTATTCCTTGCCAGCACCAGAAGGCTCTTCTTACGCTTACGAAATCCAATCAACTGCAAATGGCGGGGAAAACTGGAATACCATCGCCCAAACCGCTTGGAGCAGCCGGCTGCAATTTATCACGCAAGCGATCGGCTGGGGCGTCGTTCAATATCAGGGGCGATATGCGATGGTAAAAACAGGGGATGGCGGCTATAACTGGGAACAGATTTTCCCGGTGATTGACCCATAAATCCGCGCCCAAAATTCGAAGATTTCCGACGATTAGAAACTTTTTCTCCCTCACTGCGTAATACTTAGTAGACATTAAGCAAGGAGGGTCGATATGAACATTTCTATTATTTTTCTGGGTATTTTATTCAGCGCGTTGTCTTTAATCAGCCTGATCGACCCGAATCAGAAGTATTGATTATCAGGCAATCCAGTAATATTTCACCCATCCGCTGAAGAAAAGAATCTGGATCATTCCAAAAATTGTGCACACTGCGGCTAATTTGCGCGGGTCTTCCAGCTTCTTCCCCATCCACATCAGCATCGGAAAAATGACAATCACAAATCGCAAGCTCGAATGAAAATTACCCGACGTTGCCGTAATCAGAATTGCTGCCAGACCATATACCGCATAACTCCTATAAGGTTTCTTTCGGAACATTTCAACACAGCTCAAGATCGTCATCAGCACCATTGCGAAGTCAACCCATGAAACCCAGCGGCTCTTGCCGAACAACGGGCGCGCATATCCCTGCCAATTCGGGATGATACCTGTCGACCGTTTCCAAGCTTTCTGCGCTTCCAAAAATGCGAAAAAATCACCTGTCAGCTGATAGAGATTGACAAAGTGAGCGATGACTGCCAGGGGGATCAGCAGCAGCCACAGCCAGCTCCAGCCAAGCTGGCGCAGATTCCAATCTTTTTGATCGAGATAGATCAGTGCCAGCGGGATAAACAGCAGGAAGCCGTGAGAGCGGGTCAGCGCCGCGAACATGCCGAGGATGCCGGCACCTGCCCAGACCTTTTTTTCTGCACACAAACAGGCGTAGACTGCAAGGCACAGGAAAAGACTCTCCGTGTATAAAGCCGAATAAAAAAATGCGCCCGGAAGACAGAACGCAAAGAAAACTGTGCGTTGTGCGGCTTTCTCGTCAAACAAAGTCTTTGTCAGAGCGAACAGTCCGATCATTGCCAAAATGAAGCTCAGATTTGAGACCAGCAGCCCGATCAGAATGACCGCTGTCCGGTGAGCAGAGACGCCGGGGATCAGCCCAGCAAGTGTTTTAACCAGCCAGGGGTAAAATGGGAAAAATGCCAGGTTGGAATAATTTGAGCCCAGATCAGCGACAGGTTGATAGCCGCTTTCAATCAGCGAAAGATAATAGCCGGCGTCCCAGCGGCACCAGATGTCTGCAATCCACAGCGGCGTATATTCAAATAATTTTCCAGCTTTATCAGAAAAGCTCGGATTAACCGGATAAAAAGACGTGAACCAGCAAACTGCGACCAGCAGCAGGCGTGAAAAAAGCCATCCGAGCAAGATTTGCAGTAAAAACGTCTGGTTTTCTCTGATCCAGCTGGTCACCCGGTTCACATTATTATCTTTTTTGGTCATCGTCCTGAACCTTTATATTAAAGTGTCATCCAATAAAAAGTCAATCACGCCAATGTGAAGAACCCCATGATCGTCATACCATCGTTTTCCGATATCCCGTCTTACAATTATTTTCGGAAATGAATCTCTCGTGAGGATAAAGGGTTTGGTTTCGGCGTCAACCTTCTTTTCAGTCTCCATCGCATAAGCGGATTGAATATAAACTGACTTTCCGCCTTTCGTCGCGATAAAGTCGATTTCTTTTGCTACATTTCTTTGTTTTCCCTGGCTGTCTTTTTCATTTGAGTAAACAATTCCAATATCCACGGAGCAGCGTCGGATTTTCAACTCATTGTACAGAATGTTTTCCATGATATGTGTCGGTTCTTGTTGACGAAACCCAAGGCGCGCATTTCGCAATCCGATATCTTCACAGTAATACTTGTTAGGATAATCAAAGTATGACTTTCCTTTTACATCAAACCGTTTACACTCACGAAAGAGAAAAGCATCCTCGAGGTGTTCCATATAAGAACAGACCGTATTTCTTGAAACAGACTCGGCCTGGTTTCGTTTTTGCATGGAGTTAATCGAATTTGAAATATTTGTTGGATTCGTCAGCGAGCCAACCGATGAGCAAAGGAAGTCAACGACATCAGAAAGGATATCAGCCCGGGCGATTTTCTTCCTTTCCACGATATCTTTCAGATAAACTTCCGAGAACAACGCTTTTAAGTACTCACCGCGTGATTCATCATTCGGTCGGGATAATATCAGCGGCAACCCGCCATAAAATGAATATCGGTCAAAAGCCTCATTTTTATCACCGCCGATCGCGGAATAATATTCCGAAAATGAGAGGGGATGCATCTGAATTTCATCACTGCGGCCGCGGAACTCAGTCATGATATCTTTCGACAACATTCGCGAGTTGCTTCCCGTGACGTAAACATCAAGGTTTTTTATCGTCCTCAGGTCATTGAGAGCATCATAGAAAGTAATCTTTTTCCCGCTGGGATGATGAGGATTCAAAACCTCATCGGACATCTGAATCTCATCAACGAACAGATAAAAACGTTCGTTTTTCCCTTCTGCTATTTCTTTGACGTATGATGAAAAATAGAGCGGATTCCGAAAAACAATATCGCTTGCGAGATCCAATTGAATAGTGATGATTTGATCTTCTTTGACGCCATTTTCCAATAAATGTGGTTTGTAGATTTCGTGCAAAAGGAAGGATTTACCACATCTTCGAATGCCGGTAATCACCTTCACTTGCCCATCCCAAGCATGAGAAATAAGCTGGTTCAAATATTGATCTCGTTTAATCACCATGGCATCTCCATTGAAAACTTCAATAGAATTTTATCGTACTTTTCAATGGAAGCTTATGGCAACTAAAGAGCCCACCAACCATGTCCCAATTGGGCGCTCTCCAATTAGCCAGTCGATCCCAGAAGAGGTTCATTGATGCTGCTTTCACCCGCATGGTCAGCCAATCCAATAGTAATTGACCCAGCCGGTATAAAGCAGCACCTGAAAAGCAGCGAAGAGGATGCACACTGCAGCATACAGCTTTTTATTTTTAAGCGAGGCTGCTAGAAACATCACGACCGGGAAAATCACAATCGTATAGCGTGACATCGAAAACAGCCGTCCGGAGTTCAGCAAAACCAGAACGGACAACAGCGAATAAATTCCATAAATTCGGTAACCTGACTTGAACAGCATGATAATTGCAGCCAAGAGGTATAGCGAGATCAGAATCAGATCGACGATCGCAACCTGATTGGCAGTTTCGAAGAGCGGATTGAAAAATTCTGTCAGAAAAGAGCTGCCGACGGTTCTGCCCCAAGCTTGCTGAGCTTCGAAAAAAGCGAGATAGCTGCCGGTCAGCCGATAGAGATGATAAAAATGAGCCAGAACTGCCAGCGGCACCAGCAGAAAAGCCAAGATGTCGGGTTTAATTGCAGATAATTTCCAATCGCGCCGGCTCATGTAGATTAAAAACACCGGCGCCAGAATCAGAAAGCCATTTGCACGTGTCAGCGCGGCCAATGCAGCTGCCATAGCCGCCAGCAGCCATCGCTCTTTCTCGGCAGCGAGCAAGGCGCAAACGGTCAGCATCAGCAGCAGACTTTCAGTATAAAAGGCACTGAAAATATAAGCACCGGGCAGACACACCAACAATAAAACCGTTTTTTCGGCAATCGTGCTGCTCCAATGCAGCCGCACCAGCTCATAAATTGCAAAGAGAGCCAAAATGAAGCACACGTTTGAAATTAGTAAGCCGACAAAAATCAAAACGCTTTGACGCTGCAAGAAGCCGGGAAGCCAAAACGTAAAAAGTTTGACGAGATAAGGATAAAGCGGGAAAAATGCCAGGTTGGAATAAGACTCAGTAGGCGTTGCGGAAGGAAAATAGCCATGTCCAACGATCGAGAGATACCAGGTGCTGTCCCAGCGGCACCAGATATCCAATGACTGAATCGGCGTAAACTGAAAGCCTCGGTCAATGTGACGCTGATAAACCTGATTCTTCTGGAAATAATCGGCATACCAGGCTGCAAGAGCCAGCACGAATCGCGAGAAAGCCCAAAGCTTAAGAATCTTGCTGACAGTTTCCCGATTGGACCGCAGCCAATTAATACAAGGCTGTTTCTTTGTGATTGTTCCTGCAGAAGTGTCTGGCATGTTCCAATTTTACTCTGCATTTTCAGGGGTCAGCCGCAGCGCGATGCAGAACGCATCACTCAGGCTGGCAGACTGGGCAGAAATGCGTGCCTCGCTGTCCGACAGTCGTTTTTTGGATGAGCGCACCGCAGTGCGGGCATTTCTGCCCAGCGCGCTGATAAACCATGAAGTGATTCTGGAACTGGCCGCCGCGGTAAACCCAGTCAATACTCGCCCCGTTGAGGCGAATTCCTTCAGCCAGCACTTGCCGAATAGTGTTCACCAGTTTTTCAGCTTCGCCAGCTGAGAGTGACTGCGCCTTCCGTTTCGGATGAATGCCAGCCATGAATAGGGATTCATCGGTATAGATGTTGCCAAGTCCGGCGATGATGGACTGATCCAACAAGAAAGGTTTGATCATTCTCGGAGAGTGCGCGATTTTTGCAGTCAGCCAGTCGGATGTAAAAACTTCGCCCAAAGGTTCGATTCCAAGCTTATGAACCACACTTTCAGGATCATCCGTCAGCCAGATCCTGCCGAATTTCCGCGTATCGATGAACTGCATCCTGGTCCCATCCTCGAATTTCATCAAAAATCGGGTGTGTTTTTCAGTCAGGGAACCGCCATCGTCTACCTTAATATCACCGCTCATGCGTAAATGGATCAGAAGATATTTAGGGGGGATCTGAAGGATAATATATTTTCCGCGGCGGGTCACGTCGCGGATTGTTTTTTCTTGAAACCATGAGAGAAACTCATCACCTGCATCGGAACTTGCCAGCGTCCGCTGCCAAAGCAACGCGGCTGAACTTATTTTCCGATCGAGGACCGGCTCACCGGTCATGCCGCCAAATTTTAGAGAACGGACAAATGTCTCAACTTCAGGCAATTCCGGCATTTTTATTCATTGAACATGCTACCAACGCTGATTCCGCGATTCGCCCGATAGATAACCTCTCCCAGCAACTGGGAAACGGAAAGAATTTTCAGGCGGTCACCGAGCAGGTTGAGCGATGCTTCCGGAATCGGAATTGTATCCGTGGTGATGAACATCTTGACGGGTGCCTCCGCCAGCCGCTGAGCTGCGTCCGCAGAGAAAACGGGATGAACAAAATTAACATAGACATCGCGGGCACCAAGCTGCTTGTTCAAGTAAATCGCATTAATAATCGAGTTACCGGTATCGACTTCGTCATCGACCAGAATCACGTCGCGGCCTTCCACGTCACCGATGATCGTCAGCGCGTCAGACTTGCCGTCGTTGCTCATGCGCCGTTTCTCGATAAATGCCAGCGGTGTTTTGAGTTTTTCTGCGATATTTCTGGCACGTTTAGCAAAACCCAAATCTGTCGAAACGACAACCGGATTCACCATGTTCTGTTTCAGATCCTTCAAATAGGAAATCATCTGGTGATAAGCGGTCAGCGCATCCCCGGGGATGTTGAAGAACCCTTGAATCTGACCGGCATGCAGATCAACCATGATATACCGGTCGGCGCCAGCCACTTCAATCATGTCAGCAACGAGTTTAGCTGTAATCGGAACTCTGGGCTGGTCTTTTTTATCTGAACGGGCATAACAGTAATATGGAATCACCGCGGTGATCCGTGCTGCTGAATCGAGTTTCAGCGTTTGGATCAGAATCAGCATTTCCATTAAATTTCGATGTACTGGACGGGAGGTTGATTGAATCACATAGCAATCCTGCCCACGAACGCTGCCCTGCAATTGCACAAACAGATTTTCGTTTGCAAATTCAATGATTTTCCGCCCGCAAAGCGGAATCCCTATATAATCAGCGATTTTTTGTGAGAGCGGTTCACAGCTTGTTCCGCTGAACAATTTAATATCGCCGTACATGAGGTCATGTCGATGATTCAGCATTAAATTTTCTCCCAATGTTTTCGATAGCTCTAATGATGCTTAGTATAGCACGAATTTCTCTTTATCTCCGGCTGATGGTGATTGAAAGTTAGTCTATAAACAATATGTATATTTTATCTAAACAGTATTATTTGTATCGAATTTTAGGTTTTTGGTTCTTTTACATCACAATAATTGCATTTTCTCTTCTTTTGAAGATTTTCCTTTATTCCGGAATATTTATCAGAAAATTACTTGAAAAAAGACTGGCATTTTCGGATATGCGATCATTGATATAATTATCCATGTTCTGATATTAAAAAATCCATTCATAAATTTCGGAGGCAAAAAATGAAATTAGCCAAAGAAAGACAGTTGATCGTCGAATTTGGGAAAAAGCTTATTGATGCAGAGTTGACGACCGGATCCGGCGGAAATCTCAGTATTTTCAATCGCCAAGAAAATTTAATCGCGATCAAACCGACCGGCATTCCATATTATTCGCTCACACCTGAAGACGTTGTTGTGATGACACCCGAAGGAGAAGTAGTCGAAAGCGATCTGCTCCCATCCAGTGAATATCGTTTTCATCTGGCTCTATATGAAAAGCGTCCGAACGTCAACGCAGTCGTCCACACCCACCAGGTTTACGCGACAACCATTGCCTGCCTGAATATTGAGCTGCCAGCCGTTCATTATCTGATTGGCTCTTCGGGAGACAAAGTCCCGATCGCAAAATATGCGACTTACGGCACTTCGGAACTGTCAGAAAACATCATAGCTGCAATCGGATCCTACAATGCATGTCTGATGGCGAATCACGGAATCGTCACGGTCGGAAAAACCATTTCAAATGCTTTCAATACTGCTGAAGGAATTGAGTTGGTTTCAAGGATTTATTATCAAGCGAAAAGTATGGGCGATCCGGTTATTCTAAGTGATGAAGAGATGGGCAGAGTCTGCCAGAAATTTACTACATATGGACAGAATAAAAAATGATCCCATCGGATCACAAATAATTCATTAGCAAAAAATGGGAATCTTTGTCTTGAGTGGTCTTGATTTGCTCGGTTTGCACTACTTTTAGACTTTCGATCCAGAGCTGCGGGAAAATTTACTCCAACGAAAAAGGATTGCTGCTTGAGCAGCAATCCTTTTTTCTTCATCAAGAATTAGTAATTTTTTGCCTGGCCAGCGTCGTTGAACAGGTCGATCTTCTGGCTGATGATCTCCTTCATCACACGGATACTGTCCTGATAAAGAATGAACGGCTCGCGGACATGCAGGTCAGCGGCAAGCGTCTTACGCAGCTGCTGGTAGAACGGATCCTTGATATCGGAGGAAATGTTGATTTTATTGATCCCGAGTTTAACGCTTTCAGCAATTTCAGCATCCGGATTCGCGGAACCGCCATGCAAAACGAGCGGAACATCAACCCGTTTTTTGATTTCCTTCAACAGGTCCAATTTCAACTCAGGAATGAACCCCTTCGGGTAGAGGCCGTGAGCGGTGCCGATGGCGATCGCAAGACTGTCCACGCCAGTCGCTTCAACAAATGTTGCCGCATCTTCCGGCACTGTGTAGGTGATATCATCCGCTCCGCCTTCAGTGTCGTTGCCGATCGTGCCGATGGTGCCCAGTTCGCCTTCAACTGAAATGCCGAGTGGGTGCGCCAATTCGACCACCTTACGGGTAATCTCGATGTTTTTCTCGAAGGGTTCATGTGACGCATCAATCATCACGGACGTGAATCCGGTTCGGATCGCGCGCATGATCTGCGACATTTTCGACCCGTGGTCGAGATGAATGCAAACCGGCAGGCGGGTGCTGTTCGCAGCCGCTTTACAGCTTTCGATAAAAAAGTCGCCTTGAAATTCGAGTTCATCCGGGTGAATCGCAAAAATGACCGGCGCGTTTTTCTCTTCACAAGTTTCGATGACTGCTTTCAGAATTTGCCCTGTCCCAATATTGAAAGCAGGAACCGCAAAATAGCGCTCATTTGCGACTTTCAGCAAGTCTTTCATGTTCATCAACATACAATTCCTCCAGAATCTAATTAATCAATTCATTCTTGACTTAAATTATATGGCAGATACCGAATTTATTGACCAACTCACCCAAAAATAAAGCGTCTCAAAATTGAGACGCTTTATTTCAAACAATCCTGCTTAAATTATTTCAGATATTCATCGACATTATCGATCGTCACCAGCGTGAAAGGAACCATGACATCTTTTTCTTCGAGTTCCTTGCCAGCAATGATGTCGGGGATCAGCGCGATCGCGGTTTTAACCTGTGCAGCGCCGTCCTGAAGAACGGTTGCGCCCAATGCGCCCTGTTTCACCATGGTCAGCGGACCGGTGTTGCCATCGACGCCGATGCAGACGATGTCCGAGCGGTCAACTGAATTCACATATGCCTGGACTGCGGATGACATGTCATCATTGTCGCAGATAATGGCTTTAATATCGTCACCATACTGGGTCAGGACGTCAGTTGCAAACTGGACGGCTTTATCCGCTGACCAGTCAGCCGCAAAATCACCAACGCTTTCCCATGTCGGGTCCTCAGCCAAAATATTGAGGATTCCTTCACCGCGCTGCATCTGAGCGGAGTTTCCGACGATCCCCATCATATGGGCATATTTCCCGCCTTCCGGAACCATTTCTTTGACGTAGTTTGCCATGATCTCACCGGCTTCAACGTCGTCCGAGCCAACATAGGCTTGAGCCAATTCGTCGGTGTTGTTGGTCTTAGAGTTGACAACAACGATCGGAATTCCAGCGTCAGCGCAGCGTGCAACAACTGGGGCGCTGCCTTCAGCTTCTGCCGGCAGGAATACAACAAAATTCGCGCCATTGTTGATTGCATCTTCGATCAGGTTCACCTGAGTGATCGGATCAGTCAGCCCATCATACAGCTGCCAGCTTTTGATAGCTCCTTCATCGACGAGAGCATCAAGAGCTTCTTTCGCCGCACCGTTAAGGGTGGCATGGAAAGCGTCTACAGTGTTCTTCGCCAGATAAGCAACGACGATGTCTGATTCAGCGCTGACAGTCATGACCGACCCCAACAGTAAAGCAAATAACAATACGAGCAACAAAGCTTTTTTCATAATTTTCTATCCTCCAATAGTTTTTAAACTCCCATCATCAGGAGCTTATCTTCTCTTATTGATTAAGGTATCAATCATCACCGCGCCAATGATCAGCAAACCTTTGCTGATCATCTGCCAGTAAGAACTGATCCCCAGCAGGTTCATGCCGTTATAGATCAAGCCGATGATAATGATGCCGACTAACGTTCCCGGAATTGTCGAGATTCCGCCCGCAAAGGAAGTCCCGCCGATCACACAGGCAGCGATTGCGTCAGTCTCGTAACCTACACCGATGTTAGGCTGGGCAGCGTTAATCCGGGCGGTCATGATGATTCCGGCAATTCCAGCGCAGATCCCGCTGATTACAAACGTCCCGACGCGTGTCCAAAATACGTCCACGCCGGATGCGGTCGCCGCATTTATATTGCCGCCAACCGCGTAAACATAACGGCCGAATTTGGTCCAGTGAAGCAGAATGTATGCGATGATTGTGACGCTCAGCAGAATCAGAATCGGATACGGAATGATCCCGATTTTTCCCAATCCAATTCTGGAGAAACTGGGGTTCGCGAGGGCAAATGAATACCCGCCGGAAATGACGTAACCCAGCCCGCGGATCACAAGCTGGCTGGCAAGCGTCACGACAAAGGGGAACATATTGAATTTTGCGATCAGCAGCCCATTCAGCAGTCCGAATATAGCGCAGATAATGATCGAAACCAGGCTCGCCATCAAAATATTCCCGTTGTATTTCAATGTGATGCCGATGGTCGTACTGGCAAGCGCAAGCATCGAGCCAATCGAAAGATCAATTCCGCCTGCAGTGATCACGAAAACCATTCCCATCGCAAGGACGCCATTCAGCGCCACGGTCGAAAAAACATTCGTAATGTTGTTCAGTTTAAGAAAATTGGGCGATGTGACCGACAGCAGGACAAACATCGCGATCATGATGAATACGATGCCGTAGCGTCTTGTGAACATGTTGAAATCATTCTGATTCATTCCGAGGATATTTTTTCCATTTTTATCTGACATTTTCAACCACCTCATCTTTTGCACCAAATTCTTTCGCAAGAATCGTCTCCTGCGTAACGCTGCCATCCAAAATCTGTTCCCTTAAAAATTCACCGTTGATCCTGCCTTCGTGATAAATCAGGATTCTGTCGCTCATCCCCATGATCTCCGGTAGTTCGGAAGAAATCATGATGATTGCCATTCCTTCGGCTGCAAATTCACACATCAGCGTATGAATTTCGGCTTTTGCCCCAACGTCAACGCCGCGTGTCGGCTCATCCATGATCAACACTTTCGGATCAGACATGAGCCATTTCGCAAGCACGACTTTCTGCTGATTTCCGCCGCTCAATGAAAATGCGTCTGCTTCAATGCTGGCGGCTTTCACTCTCAATTTTTCGGCATGGCTGCCGACTTCTTTCTTTTCCCGCCGCTGATCAATCAACAGCTTTTTGAATTTTTTCCTCAGATTCGGCAGAGAAATGTTTTCGCGCAGCGACCGATATAAACAGAGACCGTAATTCTTGCGATCTTCATTAATCATCGCAATTCCTTTGTTAATTGCGTCTTTGGGATTTTTGATCTGAATTTCCTGCCCCTCAAGATAGATTTTTCCGCTTGTCAGGGGATCCATCCCAAAAATCCCGCGCATGGTCTCACTGCGTCCAGAACCAACCAGTCCTGACAATCCCAGAATTTCCCCATGGCGCACTTCAAAAGAGATATCCGTAAACCCTTTCCCGGTCAGCCCTTCAACCTGGAAAGCGATCTCGCCGATCTCGCAATCTGTCTTCGGAAAAACGTTTTCAACTACCCGCCCAACCATTAATGAGATCAAGTCCTTCTGAGTCACAGCTGCCAGATCGCCCGTTCCAATAAAGCGCCCATCCCGAAAAACGGAGTAGGAATCGCAAATCTGGAAAATCTCTTCCATGCGGTGGGAGATATAAATGATCGTAACCCCCTGCTCTTTGAGATTACGAATCGTTCGAAACAGCCGTTCAGTTTCCTCACTGTCCAAGGAGGATGTCGGTTCATCCATAATGACAAGCCGGGCATTTGCAGAAACAGCCTTAATAATTTCAATCAGCTGCATCTGAGCCAGCGTTAACTCTTCCATCAAGGTGGTTGGGCTAATGGTGAAATTAAAATGCTCTAAAAGTTCAGCTGCCTTACGGTTGGTTTCTTTTTTATTCAAAAACGGAGTGCGCTTGATCGTATCCTCTCTTTTCAGAAAGATACTTTCAGCAATAGAAAGATAGGGCTCTGGGTTCAGCTCCTGATGGATCATCGAGACGCCCCATTTTGTCGCTTCCGCTGGTCCTTTGACCGAATAAGGTTTCCCCTCAAACAGAATTGTCCCTTTGTCCGCTTTATAAAGTCCGATGATGATTTTCATTAAGGTAGATTTTCCAGCGCCATTCTCGCCAAGCAGCGCATGAACCTGACCCTTTTTGACGCGGAAATCGACATCAATCAGCGCCCGGGTTCCGCCAAAGCTTTTTGAAACATTCTGACAATCGAGGATATATTCGTATTGATGTTGATTGATTTGGGGTTGTTCACTCAATTGATCCACCTCGCATTCAATAATCAGAGCTTCTAATTATTACGTTTTAATTTATTTTATAACAAAAAACCAGTGTAGATATTTATCAGAACCATTACAATAATCCTATTTTACATTATATTTATTTTCTATGCTGAATAATTTTGAGCCTAAAATAATTGCATCTGATCGAATTTGATCAGCTCTGTCAAAAGATTCCCAGAAATTGAGCCTATTATTGAATTCCACTACGTTTTTTAAAAATTAATATAAATTAAATCGTATTTTTCAGTCAAAATTATGCAAAAATCATTGAACACAGCGCTCAAAGCTGACCGGTTGTTATCATTCTTTGGCATACAAATACTATCTGCCTTGTCAGGGATTGAAAGGAATTCCAGCCAGCAGCTGGCTTTTTATAAAGTTTTTTTCGGTCTCAGACCTTTTTCAGGAAAACGCTAGAGGGGTGAATTTCAATACACGAAAAAGAGGAGCTTTTCAGCTCCTCTTCATTTCATCAGTCCGACAGGGGGTCTACAGGGGTCTAACATTCGCTGTAGCCGCAGCTGTAACACTTGCGGCAGCCTTCCTCATTGATCACAGACGCCTGCCCGCATTCAGGGCACAAGTCGCCGATTTTCAGCATCGGACCGCTGCTTGGTTCCATCTTGCGCGCATTTTCATCTTTTTGCGATTTCTTAGGTCGGGCTTCATGTTCTTGCTCGATAATTCTTTCCCGCCGCTCTTCCAGGTATTCTGACAACACCTGAGCAAGACCGTCCGGCAGCGAGCGAACGCGACTGGCGCCAAACCCAAGGCTTCTGCCGCCGCCGATATCGTGCAGCTGATCCTGGAGATCGCTCAGCCGGCGAACCGGTTCAAGCGGCGATGCAATGCGCAGCGTGTAAGAAATCATGCGTCCCAATGCCTCAGAGATCGCGGAAGTTTCCGACCCGGCTTTTGCAGTGTTGATAAACACCTCAAATGGCTGATGGCCTCCGTTTTCATTTATCGTTACGAACGCTTTCCCTAACGGTGTCTCAGCCCGATAAGTGAATCCGCTCAGCGTCCGCGGCCGCGGTTTCTTCACCTCGTGCCATAACGGGATCTGCTGTTCCGTTTCAACTTTCAAATCAGCAGTCGGGATGATCCCGTCCACCGCAATTTGCTTTTCTTCAGCAGTTTTGATCGTTTCAAGAACCACTTTCTCCCTGGAACCGGTCACATAAACCGTCGTTCCCTTGCAGCCAAGCTCCCATGCCAGCTGATAAGCAACCGCAATTTCTTCCGGCTGTGTGTTTTCAGGAAAATTGATCGTTTTGGAAAGGCTGTTGTCGACAAAAGCCTGCAAGGCAGCCTGCATGCGAACGTGTTCTTCGGCAGTGATATCGCTCGAGACCACGAATGTGCGCCGCAGTTCGGCTGGAAGGTCTTCAACGTGCTGGCAGGAACCCTTTTCCATGACCTGCTCAACCAGGCGCGCCCGGGCATCAGCGTCCAGACCGCTCTTCACCAGTGCTTTTTCGAACAAGGGGCTGGCATAAGTCAGAAGCACATCTTGGCCGTTATCGTTCATATGCCTGACATAAGCCAGAGCAAAAACCGGTTCACAGCCATACCCTTCGCATCCTGTGACCGTCGCGATCGTTCCGGTCGGTGCGATCGTGGTCTGGGCTGCGTTGCGGATGCCATGCGCCTGAATGCCCTGGACAATTTCTTGCCAGTCAATCGCCGGACGTCCCCAATCATGTTTGTAAGGCGTAATCGGCTGCGGAGCTTCCCATTTCAACTGTTCGGGGTCATAAATCGAACCCTTGATTGCCGGGAATGCGCCGCGTTCCTGCGCAAGACGGATGCTTTCTTTCATCGAGTGGAAACGCACAAATTCCATCACCTGAGCGGCAAATTCCTGCCCATCCTCTGATCCATAGCGGATCGAATTATTAAACATCAGATCTGCCAAGCCCATGATGCCCAATCCGATCCGGCGGGCTTTCAGAGCCGATTCTTTTAGCTGCGGAACCGCTGGCACGTAAGCGTTCGCGTCAATCACATCATCCAGAAAACGGGTCGCAGTGACGGCGCTGTTTTCAAGTTTTTCCCAATCAACCGAACCGTCCTCAAATATGTGCTGAGCCAGATTGATGGATCCCAGACAGCAATTCTCATAAGGTCCAAGCCACTGTTCACCGCATGGGTTCGTCGATTCCAATTTGTACAAATTGGGCACCGGGTTGTATTTGTTTGCACGGTCGATGAACAGCACGCCCGGCTCGCCGTTGTGGTGCGCCTGATTGACGATTAAATCAAACAGTTCGCGGGCGCGTACCGTTTTATAGACCTTGATCGGCAGACCGGCTTCGCGCGCCTGCTCGACGTCGCCGTCAAAATCTTTTGCACCTGGAGCGGATAAATCGGGATAAATCAGATCCCAGGGCTTATCCTCTTTGACAGCCTGCATGAAATCGTCGGTAATCCCGACGGAAATATTAAAATTGGTAATCGAATTCTCATTAGTTTTACAGCAGATAAAATCTTCGATATCCGGATGATCGATCCGCAGCACTGCCATATTGGCACCGCGCCGTGAACCGCCCTGAGCGACTTCGCCAAAAGCGTGATCATAAACGCGCAGAAATCCTACCGGACCGGTAGCCTGTCCGGCTGAAGATCGCACCATCATGCCTTTCGGCCGAATTCTGGAAAAGGAAACCCCGTTGCCCCCGCCAGTCTGCTGGATCAATGCGGCATCGCGCAAGGTCTGGAAAATGCCGGTTGATTTCTTTCCCATATCATCGCTGATCGGCAGAACAAAACAGGCAGCCAGCTGCCCGAGTGGCGTTCCTGCACCGGTGAAAGTCGGAGAGTTCGGGAAAAACAGTTTATTGCTCATGAAACGATAGTAAGTTTTTGCTGTCTCTTCTACATCGCCGCTGTAATTTCTTTCCGATACAGCCACGTTGTAAGCGACCCGCCAAAACATTTCATCAATCGACTCAGCCGGATTTCCATCGGGACCGCGCCGAACGTAACGTTTCGTGAGCACTTGAACTGAGTTGCTGGTTAAAGAAATTGAAGGCAGCCCTTCGGGGATTTGAGGGGTGATAATTTCCTCAGCATCTTTTTGTTTTTGTATTGAACTCATTCCTCTTCCTCCTTAGCTTTCAGAAAGCAGACGGTCAATCTCTTTCCGAAGGGAAAGCAAATCATCCAACTGCAAATATACGATTGCGAATCGCACATAGGCGATCTGATCCAAAGATTTCAAGCCGGCAATAACCTTATCGCCGATGATGCGCGAAGAAATTTCGCGTTTCCCTTCCATCTGCAATTCTCGTTCAATATCATCCGCCAGCTGCTCAATCTTCTCAGCAGGAACCGGTCTCTTCGCACAGGCAATTCGCAAACCGCGCAGCAATTTCTCGCGGTTGAATTCCTGGCGTGAATTATCTGATTTAACAATCATAGGGATGCCGAGTATCGGTCTTTCCATCGTGTTGAAGCGCTTTCCGCAGCAGGTGCATTCCCGCCGTCGCTGGACATCATTCTGATCGCTCTTGCCTGTGTCTAAGACGCGGGTCTTCCCATCGCCACAAAAAGGACAGTTCATCGCTCCTCTGGTTTCATCTTCCAAAATAAAAAAGGGTGGATTCTGTTCGCCAAAGACGGGCTCCGAGTAAAAACTACCCTTTTCAGTCATTTAATTCTATTGTTAATTGATTAACTAATCACCATATATGGATGTTTCGCATATCTAAACCCCATTATATGGCGTAAGAAATTTTAGCATGAATCTTGCAATCATACAAGGGGATTTTTTGATTTTTAACCTTAAATTTTCAAAGGGGTAAATTCCGGCTCAAATCAGTGAATAAACATACTCTGGGTGGCGGAATAACCCTCCATCATGGCAGAATTTCGTACAGGCAATAGGGTTGATGATACCCTTTACTGCATCGGATGAGTTCGCATTTTCCAGTGTCCCGGCAGGCGGTCAGTAAATCGTAGGATTCCCATGAGATATTTTCAACAAATTCTGGGATCAGCAGGTATCGCACCTCTCCGGATTTCAACTTTTGATCCAAAAGGTCATCGCGCTTGAAATTGATCATTTGGCAGCATTCTTGATAACCCGGTAAAAAATTGGCGGGATAGTCCGTCAAGATATTGCCTTCTTGATAGGACTCCCCTAAGATATCGAAAAGCAGCTCCTGATTCAATTCAGCTCCAAATAATTTGCGCGATAATTCTCGCTGACGCTCGACCAGCAAATCATCAGGAAGCAGGAATACCGCAATGATGATGATAAAAAGTCCAACGATGACGGCGATAATGCCAACTGGAATTTTTCCAATCTGCCAGCGAGAGACCGCAAGAAGTCCAATCTGGCTAAGCCGGTCCAGAGCAAATCCGCAGAGCACAGCCACGCCCGGCAAGGCGGCTGCCAGATTGCGGGTGTCGTATGAAAACAACAGTCCCCACAACATGATGACCGGCCAGGCTGAAAGAAAAAAAACCAGACGATATTTTCTCGAAACCAGCGGCAAGCCGGCAAGGCTCAAAATAATCACAAAGAAATACTTGCCAAGCTGCTGGCGGATAAGCAGCCATTTGTGGGACCAGCTGTAAGTCTGATTAAAGTCTTTGATCCCCTGTGCAACAATTTCTGTGACTGATTCCCCTGCCTGTGGGGTGGAAAACAAATTAATCAGATAAAAAGGCAGCACAATTAACGCTGTCAGAATTAACAGAGTTATCAGCTGTTTTCGATTAAGTGCTTTAAAGCCATCAAAGCACCAACTTCTGATTGCAACTGGTACCAATACAACCGTAATCCAGCCCGCCTGCTTGGTTGTGACAGCGCCTGCAGAAAACAGAACTGCAAGCCAGATTGACTGTTTTTGATATTTTTCCCCAAGCGATTCAGCTTTTAGCAGGGTATACAACGGCAGAAAAACCATGCTGGCAGCAGGAACGTCCATATATCCGTTAAAAATCTGATCGCCCATCAGTTTTTTAATCATATATCGGGCAATGAAAGCTGCAATAAAAAATCCGGTCTCCTGCTTTTGGAAACCAAGATCAAAAAGCATCAAGAAAATCCAGACAAAAAATAAGGGCGGGATCAGCGTGTTAAAAAATTGAACCGCATTATCGCCCTGTAATACATAGCTGATAGACCAATTTGCTGAAACCAATTGCGGATAGGATCCCGGAACGGATGGAATTTGATTTGCAGCCCAGGTTTCGGCATAAGCATTCCAAGAAAACAATGTGTCCCAGCCGCTGAAAATCGTACCGATATTTAATCGCCAGACATGCAATGTCCAAGTCAGTGCAGAAAGCGTTAAAAATCCGAAAATCAGCCACACCCAGGCAGTTCCAGCGGCTTTCAAGCTTTGATTGAATAAATCCGCTTGTAACAGCGGCTTGATCTCGCTTTTTACTTTGGAAATCCCGTCAGCAAGCGCTGTCCGGAACGGCTGACGAATTTGATCCCGAAAACAGTAGAGCAAAAAAGCCCATTCGACCCCGATCACCGCCATCAGCCAGGGGCGGGTGTAAATCCCGAGCGCGGTCATGATAAAGACGCAAAGATAATTCACAATCAAGCTCAGCGGGAAAACATAAATCAAGCGCTCAACCAACCCGCCTTGGATCTTGAAACGCCGTATCAAGATCAAGCCGGGGATCAGAGTGATCTGTAAAAATCCAAGCAAGCCGATCAGCGTCAGCATGGCAGGCTACTCTTTCAGGCGGTAAATCACGCCATCATCGGTATCGGTCACGATCGCGAGATTCCTGAAAAGTGCTTCAATGCGCCTGCTGGTATCCGCTCCATAAATGTCAGCCATTTGATCTTCGAACGAATCGAAGACAACCAGCAGGGCCCTGCCATCCGAAAATGCGCGTCTACCGGTGTCACTGTCCTTAATCGCACCTTCTTCATAGCTGTAATAAATCGGATCAGGCTGCGTGACATACACCTCATGCATCGGCCAGCTGGCGCGATCCAATAAATACAGAACCGCAGTTTCCTCGTTGGTGACAAGCGTCTGATCTTCAGGCACCTGGTTTCTGAGATAGGCGATGGTCTCAGAGTTTTTCCAGCGAACCGCGTTGTATCCCAGCCCATCAAGTGCATTCTGGCGAGCCGTTCGAACCGATCGCATCCCATAAACCAACGCGAAACCGAACAACGCAGCAGCCAGCATCCCCTTCTGCCAGACTCTATTTCGGCAGCAACATCCCAGCCGGGCAAACGTCCACGCCAGCAGAGTCAGAAAGCTGACGTGAGCCGGGATTAACATGCGGGACCCGATCGTGATCGGCGGGTAGGTTGTCAATGAAACCAGCATCACTACCAGCACATAGCAATAGAAAAATAGGCTAAATATCTGTGCATACCGGTTCAGCGAACGAACCCGCGGATCCTCGTTTTCCCGGTCGATCAATGCGATCCACAGCAAGACTGCCAGCGGGAATACAAGCGTCATGCCGTAGAGCAGCTGGAGCGCCCAAAATGGGATCTGTCCGGAAGTCGCCCAGGAATCCGGCAGAAACCACTGCAGGACAATATCGCGCATCTGCCCATTGAACCGAACAGCTTCCTGCTGAAAGCTGACGGATTCGAGGACACTGCGCGAAGCGACCGTATCAGTCATGCGAATATCGTATGCAAGCCAAATGATCATCGGCAGCACCGCAATCACCCCAAACAAAAATGTCTCCCAAAACCTATTCTTGATTTTTTTTGACTGGAAAATCAGCAATATCAGACAGGCAGCCAAGATGCAGGCAGCCGAACTGTAACGGGTCAGAAATGACAGCCCGCAGCCCAGCGCGCTGAGCACAAGCCAGCCGCATCTGCCCTGGCTTAAAAAGCGTTCCAGCGCAATGAACCCGACCATCATCAGGAACATGCACAAGGTTTCTGACATCGCCCAGGAATACGCCGGAATTAAAATCGGAGAAAGAGCAGTCAACCCTCCATAAATCGCACCCGCCAGCCACTTACCGGAAATTCTTGAGAAATGGAAGCTGACAAGGAAAACCGTCAAAGCAAACAGGGCGATATTCAAAACGCGCGCGCTGGAAGCAGGATCCCAGCCAAACAAACCGAAAAACGCCAGCAGCAGCGGGTAAAAAGGCGGAAAGTATGGAATCAGGCGAAAGTCCCCGGCAGGATTGATCAGCCCCAAGCCGCGACCCGCTAACAAATTTCTCGCGGAGGTGATGTAGATTGTCGCGTCCCCGCCGATGCCCGCGCCTTGCTGCGTGCCAGTCCAAATCAGCCAGCCGCCAAGGAAGCCGCAGACGAGCGCGCTAACGATTGCCAGCAGCCGATTATCCCTTTTCATCATTGCTGATCCCATCCATAAACCGCGATTTCTCCAAAATCCGCCTGCAGACGCAGACCGTTTTCTTCCACAGCAGAATAATATTCATCTACGGCGATCGTCTCGTTTCGATCCTGCCAATTCCGCTCAATTGCCGGACGATCCAGCAGAAAATATGTTACACCCAGCTCACGTGCCTTTTCAAGACTGGCATTAGACGGAAATGTTTCCATCAGCTCTTGAATCTGTTGATATTGGGCGGGGGGAAAAGCGTTGAAAAATCCGCCAATAAACGGTTTTTCATGCTTGAGCGTGTAATAAGTGGCAGCTTGATCGTCATTCAATTCAAAAGGCAGGTTCATCACCGCCCCGTCACCTGGCTGAGCTGCCAGCCATTCATCGACTGGCCGGGCAGAAATTTGGGAAAAGCGGCTGTATGCAGCGGGTTTGAAATCAAGGATCACCAATCCGATCAGCAAGAATCCGACCCACAGCGCCTGCCGCGGGGATACTTTTTCCACCAGCTTTTTAACGCCAAATCCGGCGCCCGCAGCAATCAGAACCAGCGCAAACAGGCCGAAACGCATCAATGCCCGCATTTTATTAAAATAGGGGAAATATTTAAACAGCACGATCCCGGGCAAAAAAACTCGGGTCGTTTCAGCTCCAACCAGCGGCTGTAAAAACTCGGGGACATTTACCATGACCGGTTTTTCATTCCAATGCAGATCAGTTCCGAATGCCAGCAGCACGGCGATTAAAACGCCGCTGATCAGCAAAAACCGAACCCAGCGCGGTTCCCCAAGCCGGATCATCCCATAGAGAAACAGCAGCAGCACAACGATGCCGATATACAGCGAAGACTCAATCCATAAATCACGGCTGAGCAGCTGAGAAATCGGAGCGCCCAGCGCAAAATGAGTCGTTGCGGGCGTGAGAAAATCGGTCAAGCTGGCAGAATACATGCTGGCGACCGCCCAACCGCGATCCGGCATCCCGCCTGCGTTCTCCAACAAAACAAATGGCAGTTCAGCCGCAAGCAGCAGCGGCAGCAAAAGCACCGCGAAAAGACTCATTGTTTTCCAGAAAGCTGCCTTTTTGAGCGATTCAATCCCGCGAAACAGCAGGTACAGCAGCGTCATCCCCGCAGTCACAAAAAGCAGCATGTAGACAAAATATTGGGAACAGAGCGCTGTCAGCCCAAGCCCTGCTGCGGCTTTGAATGCCGCCCCTTTGCGAACCCGGCTCCAATTAGGGCGCAGCATGTCAAACCAGCCCCAATAAAACAGCGGGATCCACTGCATGCCGCATAAATTCAGATGACCAGCCAAAAAATGCGCCTGCCAGTAAGGCAGACAGGCATAAGCCGTTCCGCTGATGATTCCCGCGACAGCTGAGCCAGTCAGATGCTGAACCCAACCGTACATCAGCAGCCCTGACAGCACAAAACTCAGCAGCATCGCCATGTTATAACCAAAAGTCTCACCGCCAATCAGGCTGAAAGGCAGCGCCAGCGCCAACTGAGCCGGCGCAATTTCCGTGCTGGCAAGATTCCAGCCTTCCGGGTAATTCAAAAACCAGACATTCATCGGGTTCGAATGCTGCTGAAAGAGCGCTTTCTGAACCCAGCCGATCATCCAAATGAAATAAACATTATCCCCGATCTCGCCGGCGATCTCGTCCTTCATGTGCAAAACAAGCGGCCAAGTGAACAGAATCGCCAACAGGACGAACCATAAAACGACCAGCCAAAGTTTTCGCTTTTGCAGCGTCTCAGTCAATTGTCGGCTCTCCATCGAGTTCAATGACCTGCTTTTCATCCCAGGATCGCTTGAAGGCTTCCACCAGCAGCTGCGCTTTCAGCCCGTCTTCCAGTGTGCAGGACGGATCAGCTTTCCGCTGAACGACGTCAATAAAGTGGCGCATTTCATCAAGAAACAGCCAGTTCCGGTCAAATCCCTCAGCCGGAGGATAATCAACCCCATCAGGAAAGGTTTCGTTTTGCAGCGTCACCAGCGCATCAGCATTGCGCCAGCTGACAATTCCCTGTGTGCCAACGACTTCAAGATCGTTGCGGACAAAACGGCGGTAATAATCCAGATGAACCGAACCAATCATGCCGTTCGCCAGTTTCAGTCCAATTTCAGCAACGTCATCGACAGCCAGCTCAAGGTTGCTGATTTTCCCGCTGAATCCCCAGACAGCGCTGACTTCGCCAAACAGCCAGCGCAGGTAGTCCAGCGGGTGGCTCAAGGTCAACGCCACACCGCCGCCCAGCTCCGGGCGGGCGCTGTAACTTTTGCGATAATCTTCCCACGGATGCCAATTCGGCAAATATTCTCCCCAGCACGCCCTGAATGACAACGGGCGCCCGATACTGCCGTCAGCGATCAGCGCTTTCAGTTTCAGCAATCCCGGGTGAAAGCGATATTGAAATCCCATCAGCAGCCTGCCCTGCCCGGCAGTCAAAGCCTTCTGAAAATCAGCGATCCGATCAGCGCGTTCAGCGACCGGTTTCTCCATCAGAATGGCACAGCCGCGCTCAGCTGCCGGAATTGCCGCTTCAAGATGCAGCGCGGTCGGATTGGCAATGATCACGCCATCCGGTTCATGAGCCAGCGCCTGCTTGATGCTGGTTTCGACCGGCACACCCTGAATCTCATCATCCGGAATCGTGCTTCGATGGGACCGCAGCAGCACCAGATCGTTTTGCCCCAATTCCCGCAAGTTCCGCAGATGACGCCTGCCAATTGACCCGTACCCGGCTATCAGAAATCGCATTTTATCCTCTTTTCCTTCTCGTTCTGCATTCATTTTAATCGAAGCAGGAACCTCTCAGTTTGTCTCGATTATTTTTTCTCCGGCGGCAGCGCGCCTGTGTACAGAATTGACTGACCTTCAGTTTCAACCAGAACTGTGTCGGCTAAAGTCGTTGCGCCATTTGGACTGCCTGTCAGCCAGACAGTCGACCCGTCTGGAAAAAAATCCGGCGCAGTTTCAAGCGGCAGCTCTACAGTACCAAAAGCACCCGGTGCGAGCGTCAAAAAAATCAGTCGTCCGTATGGAGCTTCTCCATATCCCTGCTTGGCGCTTTCCGGTTCCCCTTCTCCGGCTGCATAATAGCGGGGATATATTGCGATCGCTTTGGTGATCAGCATCGAATCCGAAGGTAGCTGATCCGGAGGAATCTCCAGTTTTGCCAGCACTTGATCCCTCAATTCAGGTTCAAATTTCATCGGCACAATCGATTCTGCCAAAGGCAGCGACAGCCCGACCAGCAGGAACAGCACCAGCGCCCCGGCTGACCTCAGCCCATAATAAGGCATTGCACCGCTGACCTCGTCCGCGCGGTGAACGTGTGCGGGACTCAGCTGATATCCGCCCAGCTGGAACTGAATTGTCAGCCATTCTGCCATGCTGATACCCAGATATAAAAAGAGTATCCAATCCACTGGAATCAGGTAGCGCCCGGCGGAATAACGTCCGACTGCGGTGCTGAAATTGAAGATCAGAATTGCCGCCAGCGGAATCCAGCCTGCCCGATCGTTCCGGACTGATGCTGCCGTTCCAAACGCGATGGCGGCGTAAGCGATCATCAGGGCGATCAAATTGAATAATGAAAGAGCGTCATTGCTGACCTCTTCCCAGAACGGTTCTGCGGGGCGCAGCAGATCACCTACCCCGGTTAACCGGTCACGAACCGGTAACAGGCGCAGGTTGCTGATCTCATTATTAATAAAATGAGCGGTGATAAAGGATGCAATCTCAGCTGGATAGTTTCGAATTGATGTCCAAATTACATTCGTCAGTTTTTCAGCATACGCACCATCATTCATGCCTTCATCGCGCAGGATGTCCATGCCGCCGAGATTATAACTGGCAGCCATTTCCCCGATCTGGGTGGTCGGATGATCGAAGACGAATTTCCCAGTGATCTGCTGGTTTCGGATCAGCCAGGGGCTCAGACAAGCCAATAAAGCCAGCGAAAACAACAAGACTTGCCGCAGCCGCAGGCGCCAACTTTCAGCCCGCGAGAAAAGAACCATCCCAAGCGGGATCAAAACCAGCGACAGGCTCTGGGTGCGGATCAGCGACATCATTCCTAACGCGCCTCCGCTCAAAAGGGCGTACCACTGCCGCTGACGCTGCCCATTCGGCAGGGCTTTCGCCCGTTGCCAGCGGATCAGGAGCAAGACAAAAAACGCCGCGGCAACTGCCGTCGGCAGATCTGAAAAAAAGTATTTAGTCGATGAAACGTTGTGAGCAAACGGCGCGCTCAGAATTGCATTGGTCTCCCTCAGAATACACAGCAGCGCTGCAGCCAAGCCAGCGCCGACGCTGTGCAGATCCTTTCCAATCAGATAAATCAGCGCCGGCAGCAGCGCGATCACCAGTGTCTGCAGGCGGATGATTGCGTCATAATCATTGCCAGCGAGCTGATGGAAAACTGCCAGCATCACGATGTAAAGCGGCCGCGGCGGAATGTCCCCGCCCTTATACCCCATGCCTGCCGCTAGACTGCGCGCATAATGCCCATAAAAAGAACCGTCAGAAAATGGATAGACCTCGAAATTTGGCGCTCTGCCTGCTGGGGAGAAAAAGCCATGCTGATTCGGGATCGCCAGCCAAATGGCAGCAGCCGCAGCCCAGATCAGGAAAGGCAGCGCTTTAAGAAAGCCTGCCGTTGACAAAGCCGGTTTTCGAACAGCCAGCATCAGGACAATCAGACAAAGCAGGAACGCTGCAGCGAGATGCCATTCCAGCAGCGGAACCGTTGGCTTGCCGAAAAAAGCATTATCTTTGACCAGCCCGATCCGGGTCGCAGCAACCAAGCTGAAAAACACTGCGCCAACTCCAATCAGGATCAGAAATGGCTTGGCTATTCGCGCGTAGGCGCGCGGCAGCAGTCTTCGATTCTGCCAGAAGATCAGCGCCCAGCCTTGTACTGCGATCAAGGCGAGCCAGACTGCCAGCGGCAGACCGCGTTCAAATGCCACCCGCCAAGCGAAAGTCCCGCTGGTTTTATATATCAGCCAGATGCTGCGCATCCCACAGACAAAAACTGCGAGCATCAAATTGGCAGCAATCAGAAAAGTAGTGCTGAAAGGAGGGTTTTCCGTCAGGCGTGCGAGTTTTTCCAGCCGCTCCGAATTGAATAAAACCCAGGAGAAAGTGCCAACCAGCAGCAGAACACCGCCGATCAGAACCAGACGCAGCGGACTGAAATCCAGCCGGCTGCCTGCACCGCTTCCGCCCGGCTGCAGCATCAGCACAATCAAACAGATCAACCCCTCGACAATTGCGAGGGTCAGAAAGAGTTTGATTGCTTTCTTACGAGTGGAAGTCATATTAATTGTTAGTCCGGCTGATGATCGGCATTATCCTGCCCGGGTAAATCCTTGTTCAATTTTCCGGACTGGTACCCTTCCAAATCCAACGCGACATGCTGAAAGCCGATTTCATGGAATTTCGCTGAAATCTGATCCCTCAGAGCCAGCACTTCGTTTATGGCATCCGGTTGGATTTCAATAACAGCCAGTTTTTGATAGAGCCGCACCCGACAGTCACGGACTCCGAGCGTTTTCAAATAAGCTTCAGCATGGGCTATCATCTTCAGATCAGCGCTGTTCAAGCGAGTGCCGTAGGGAATTCGGGTTGCCAGGCAGGGAGCGGATGGCTTGTCCCAAGTTTCCAGTCCCAACGTCCGCGACAGCTGGCGGATATCCGCTTTGTTCAGCCCGGTTTCGATCAGCGGACTGCGAATGCCCAGCTCCTCAATCGCCCTTCTGCCCGGGCGATATTCGCCCAAATCATCTAAGTTTTGTCCCTCAAAGACAACTGCATAGCCGCGTTCCTGAGCTAAATGCTGCAGCTGGCACATGATCAGCCGTTTACAAAAATAACAGCGATCCGGTTGGTTACTGACAATTGATTCATCGCTCAGCGCGTTAATTGCCAGCTGTTCATGTTCCAGTCCCCACTGCTGGGCAAACGCTGCTGCATTCGAAATGGCAGCCGCTGAATCGAGTTCGGTCACAGCCGTCACAGCCAGCGCCCGGCTGCCCAGCTCCTGCCCGGCGATCACCGCCAGCAGACTGCTGTCAACTCCGCCGGAGAAGGCGATCACTGCAGACCCGGCATCAGACAGAATCCGCCTCAAAACCGCTAATTTGGCTTGCAGATGATCCGGCAAATCTTGGCTTCCGTTCATGCAGACTGCTCAGACAGATGATTGATTTTAGATGCCAAGCAGGCTGCCCCGTATCCGTTGTCAATGTTGACCACGCCGATCCCGTTCGCACAGCTGTTCAGCATCGCCAGCAAGGGTGCCAGACCCTGAAAATTCGCGCCATAACCCACGCTGGTCGGCACAGCGATCACCGGGCATTGAACCAGTCCGCCGACCACACTCGCCAGCGCGCCTTCCATGCCTGCCACAACGATTATGACTTTAGCTGCCTGAATTTCGGGCAGCCGCTTGAAAAGGCGGTGAATTCCGGCAACGCCGACGTCATAAATCCGTTCAACCTGATTGCCCATTATTTCAGCGGTTAAAGCCGCTTCCTCAGCAACCGGAATATCGCCTGTGCCAGCGGTGATGACCAAAATACCGGGGCGTCCGGATTTTTCTTCTCGAGTGTATAGAATTCTGGCAGTCGCATCATAACGAGCTTCCGGCAGCCGCTGCCTGATCCGGTCATATACTTCCGGGCTAATACGCGAAGCCATCACATTAGGGTTTCGCTGATGCAGACGGTTGAAGATTTCGATAATTTGTTCGTCGGTTTTTCCCTGCCCAAAAATAACTTCGGGAAAACCGGTGCGCAGCTCGCGCTGACTGTCGATCACAGCATAATTTCCCAGCGCTTCCTGCGGAAAATCTCGCAGCTGTTCCATTCCTTCTGCCACGGTTTTGTTCCCGGCTGCGATTTCTTTCAATAGATTCTCAATTTGATGATTGTCCATATTGCCTGCTCTCGTTAGACGATTCTTTTTCACTATAATTCTATTCGATATTCCTAACCCTGAAACTTCTGCGGTCAAAAATTCGAGTCTGCCCCGGAAAACAGGATCTGCTCCGGATGAAAAAATAAAGTTTTTGAATCCAATCTAGAGCGCTTCGATGAGGAGTTGCGATATACTAAAAGAAAGGATATCTGCAGAGGATCGATATTGATGTTAAAAAAATACCTTTTTCTCACACTCGTTGTGATTTTATTCAGCACCGGATGCCTGAGCAATCTGCCGGGGAAACCGCTTGAAGCTACCCCGACAGCTGAAACAGCGCAAGCCGAAACAAACGCTGAACAGCAGCCGACAGCCATCATCGAAGTGAGTACGCTGCCGGAAGGACCATTGGTCTGGACGGATGCATCGACTACCCGTGAATTACCGGCAGGCAGCAGTTATGACAGCGCTTGGGACTATTGCTCAGCGGTGGGAACAATCGACACGCCCGGCAGCGAATATAAGGGATCGAATCCTCCAGATGCGATCAAGCAAAGCGTGCTGCAGGCTGTCAACGTTTCAGAGAAGGATGGTGCGGGTCATAACATCGTCTGGCGCTGCGTTGACGGGCAGGTCATGGGCTGCGATTTAACGCTGAATCAGCATTGTCTGACACAGATGAACCTTTCAACGCTTCCCAATGAAGCACTGGTGAATGAATGCAAAAAACCGGAAAATGATCAGGCTGTCATGCCAGCTGCCGTGGCAGGGGTCGATTCGCCTTATGAATGGATCTGCCGCAACGGCGCGCCGGTAATGAGCGATCAGGGTGTCCCTGTCGATGAACAGGGCTATAACTTGCTGATCTGGTTCCCAGTACCCCACCCATAAATAAAGAGGAAGAATGAACGCAGTCGATATCATCATCAAGAAACGGGATGGTTTAGCGTTGAGTGATGAGGAAATAAAATTCTTTATCGATGGTTATACGCAGGATAAAATTCCCGACTATCAGGCAGCAGCCTGGGCAATGGCAGTGTTATGCAAAGGCATGAATGATCATGAAACAGCCGCGCTGACCCGAACCATGGCGGAATCAGGCGAGATGCTGTCGCTCGATGGCGTGGTTGAAAAAGCGATTGACAAGCACTCCACCGGCGGCGTCGGAGACAAAACGACCTTGATTGTTCAGCCGATCGTCACAGCCTGCGGGCTGCCGGTCGCTAAAATGTCAGGGCGCGGGCTTGGATTCAGCGGCGGTACCATCGATAAACTTGAATCAATTCCGGGCATCAAGCTGGATTTGACCAAAGAAGAATTTCTGGCACAGCTGAAAGCCTATGGCACAGTTCTTTCCGGTCAATCCGTTGACCTAGCTCCGGCGGACGGCAAGCTTTACGCGCTGAGAGACGTCACCGGCACCGTGCCAGCGATGCCATTGATTGCCTCCTCGATCATGAGCAAAAAGATTGCAGCCGGGACACATTTGATCCTGTTAGACGTGAAAGTCGGCAACGGCGCGTTCATGGAAACACTCGATCAAGCTCGAAAACTGGCAGAAATCATGGTTGCGATTGGGAAAAATATCGGCCGAACTGTAAAAGCCGAATTGACAGACATGAACCAACCGCTGGGCTATGCCGTCGGAAACGCGCTCGAAGTCCAGGAAGCGGTGCGCATGCTGCGGGGAGAACCCACCGCGCCGGATTTGTACGAGCACTGCATCGAATCTTCCGCATTAATGCTGGAAATGGGTCAGGTTGTTCCGACGCTTGATGAAGCCAGAAGTCTGGCTGAGAATGCAATCCGCAGCGGCAGTGCATTTGAAAGTCTGAAAAAATTGATCAGCCTGCAGCATGGCGACGTTTCTTATCTGGATGATCTGTCGAAATTCCCGGCTGCTCCGCTGCGTGCGGAAGTCAGCGTTCCAGCGACCGGTTGGATTGCCGAAATTCCAGCCCGTCTGGTCGGCGAAACCTCGGTGCTGCTGGATGCCGGACGCGTAACGAAAGCGGATCAAATCGACCATCGGGTCGGGATAATCGTTCACCAAAAAGTAGGAAACGCCGTTCATAAGGGAGACCCGCTGTTCACCATTCATGCCAATTCCCAGGAAAAACTGGAACAGGCAGCCGCGGCTTTGTCACAGGCTTGTAAAATTTCGGACGAAAAAACTGAAAGACTGCCGCAATTCTACGGAATCGTAGCTTGACACGCTAAATTCCCGCGATCAGTCAAACTATTAAAAAAGAATCGAAACAGCCCTATTAGGGCATTTCGATTCTTTTTTCTTAATCAGGCAAGCACAGCCTGCATCAGTTTCAAATAAATATCTATTCTGGACGATCGGTTTCCGTAACCAGCGGGGTTAGCGACGGCGTGGCAGTGATATCATCCCCAGGCATGCGCTGATAGGACACAACCGGACACTCGATCTTCAATCCGGCATGTTCACGCACAACCTCCGAAGCCGGCATACTGATCTCAGACAGCGAAACATAATCCGGTGAATCCGGCAGTTTCACTCTGATCCAGCCGGTATTGCGGGTCGGTCCCGGATAATAGATCAGCGCCCAAATTTCCCCCTTGTTATAGGCAGGTTCACAGTAACGCAGAATATTTACCTCGCTGCCCTGCGGCAGATAGCCATCGCTCAGCATGACCGAGATCCCGGACGGCAGTTCATACACCCCCACATTGTAGCGTCCGATCCGGCCGGTCAAGCCCATCGGTGTCGGCGTCAGCGTGAATGTTGCCGTCGGTGTCAGCGTCTGGGTCGGCGTGGTTGTCAGTGTCGGTGACGGAGTCAGCGATGCAGTCAGCGTCTGGGTCGGCGTTTGGGTAATTGTCGGTGTCAGCGAGAGCGTCGGCACGGGTGTCAGCAGTGGAATCAGGCGCGGAGACGCCAGATAAAGCGCGGCTGCCAGCAGGAGAATTCCCGCGGCGATGCCGGTCAGCCAGCTGCGCCGGGCTGCCCGCGATTTGAGAATCCGTTTGGATTGGTTCAGTGCATCCGCTTCGCGCGGCAGCAGGTCGATTCGATCCAGTTCATGAACAGCGGCTGTGATCGTTTGGTTTCGTTCGCTTTTCTTTTGTTTAGAGCGTTTTTTAAGCGCATCGTCCAGCTGGGTCAAGAGCTGCTGCACCTGCGTGCGCTGCTCCAGCCATTTGTTTCTGGCAGCGAAAGCCGGCTGAATGCCGACCAGACCCGCAGGAATCTTGTCGAAAAAGTCCCTGCCGATCTTGCGCGTGGCATAGATGGCATCCATGCTTGGTTCCATGCCGCGAATGCCGGTGCCCTGAACAACCTCGTTCGAAGTCTCGACCCAGCTCAGCAGTCCCAGCAGATAATTGATCTGGTTCACATATACATTTTTTTCCGGATCAACTTTTATGTCCCGTTCAAGAATCGTTTTATACTGGCTGAGCTCGTTTGAAAGTTCAAATATTCGGGCACCATCTGTGTTTTTTGGGTTGAGCACCTGACTGGTTTCCGCAGGGATGGCATCGTCATCTTTAAACCGCTGCTGGATCGTCTCATATTTTTTTTGCAGGTCATCCACTTCATTGACCGCGTTTTCCTTCAAAATCAGGAGCCAGTCAGGCCAGTTCTGCTCAGAATCTTTCTGAAATGAGTTCAGAATCCTGGTCGCGGATCGAAAATCGCCCTGACGCACAAAAGAATTTGCCTGCTGAATCATGCCTGTCAGAGCATGGTAGCCGTTTTCCAGCTCGTCCAGCTTCAGTTTTTCTGACAAAATCAGCTGACTGCGGTTTTCAACCCAGATACGCGCTTCCATTTTGGCAAGCAGTTCCCGCGCCTGCTGAAAACTTTGTTCTCCAAGAATCAGACTGTTTTCGAATTGCAGCCGTAAATTATTAAAATCAACTGTTTCTTGATTTTTTATCTTTTCAATCCGGGTGCGTGCTGCCGCAACTTTTGTCCAAGATTTTCTGTCACGGATCGGACGCTTTTCAAGCTGATCGATTTTATCGGAAAGATAGCGGATTTCATCCGCCTGCTCTTCGCTGAAAACCGTTCTTTCATCGATCGGCTGCGCCAGAAAAGCTTCAACATCCTCCATCGCAGCGGCGTCCGCCTGCTGCCGGCTGACAACCATCTTCTGAAACTGAGCTGCCTCGAGCGTATAAAAGAAATCAAGCGATTTTGAGACCGCGTCTTCCGCATCCTGATAGCTGCCGTCAGCCAGCGCATCTTTCGCGTTCGTCAGGAAAAATTCAGATTGCGCGATGCGGTACGACTGTTCCAATCGTTCAACTGCCTGCTGAATTTGCGGATGGGCGCGATCATCATCTGTGATATTTTTATTGATATAGTCAACGCCGGCAGTGAATGATTTCTCTGCGAGGAACTGCTTCAACAGGTCAAGAATAAAATTAACCCGCTGACCTTCTGCATGCTCGTTATTAAATGCCACTCTGAACGCGGAAATCTCTTCAAATAAAGATTCGGCGCCTGCGTCTTCAGCCAGTTTTTCAGCTTTTGACAAGTAGCGCGGACTATTGTCGCGGTTGCCGTCAGCTTTGGCACAGAAATACCAAAACTCGGCAAGCAGCCGTTTGACAGCGTCATTCTCGGCTATTTCGGATGACTCAAGCGCCTCTGCAATCTTGACGCTTTCGATCGTCAGGAGCGATTGGCTCATTGCTGTTCGCAGTGTCGCGAATTCACCCTGGCGGCTTTGCAGCAGCTGGAGCTGATGGACGCGCTCGCTGCGGTGCTCTGTCAGCGTTTTTGGTTCGGCAATTCCGTTCGCACGATAAATCTCGCTCACCTGCACATAAACTTTTTCGAGCTGCTGGATTGATTCATCGTTGCATTTGAGCGCATCCCACGCGTTCTGCCAGATGACTTCGCCTTCTGACAGCGCGGCATCCGCCTGATTGATCAGATCTTCGAGCCTGTTAACGCTGTTCTGCCGGCTGCGCAGCGTGCGTTTGTCATCATCCTCGAGCGAAAATGAATTCAGCTGATCCAATTTTTCTTTAGCGGCAGCCAAATCGCCCTTGTTTAGCAAGCGGTCAATTTCGCTGATCCCTTTGTCAAACGCATAGGCGCGCACGGCATCGTAGCGTGTGCGCAGCTCGGTTCGAAACTGGTTCAGCCCCGGTGTATGCGGGTCCTGATTGAAATAAATGTCAACCTGATTGACCCAGGAAAACAATTTATTGAGCGTCAGATTATCGTCGGAATTGTATTCCTCGCGAATCGTCCGATATTGTTCACTGATTCGGTTCCGTAGCACCAAAGCGCCGGCATAACGCTCCTCAAGAGTTCGGATGCGGTCGAGCGTTTCAGTCGGCAGGCTGACTTCGCCAAGATAGTCGCCGGTGTCGTGTTCGGCAGCCGGTTTTCCAGTCTCCTGTGCCAGCCGGATATTTATCTCTGCTGTCGCTAACTCGCCGGCTTCCAAAGCTTTTTCTGCAATCCCGCAGTAAGAAGCTGCTCTTTTGGCGACTTCATCATGGATTTCAGTCTCGAGCCGGCTATTTTTCTCACGCAGTTCAGTAATTCTGACATTGGCCTGAATTGCCCGTTCGCTGGTCGGGTCTTCCCCTTGTGTCTCGTCCGAAAGCAGAATCAGCAGACGCGCGTTGTTGTTATAGAGCACCCGCAGGTTTTTACTTTCAGCATCCTCAAGCGAGCGGATCGATTGTTCAAGCTTGAGCCTTTCTTCCGGAACGCCGTCAGCAGCCAGCCGATTCGACCAGCTTTCACCCTCAGCGCGGGTCATCATCTTCAGCAGCGTCTCGCGTTCAGCATCCGCATCAAACAGGACAATTCCCAGTGCCTCAAGCCCCAACGCTGAATATTCATTGATCAGCGTCATCGCTTTTTGATAAGATGCCAGTCCGCCCTTTTCGCGCAGCGCACTGACTTCAGTCTGCAAGAACAGACCACGCGCTAATTTTTCCTGGATCTCAGAAATACGCAGAATCTGATCGCGCAGTTCCGGCACCCGATCCCAATTTGGGCAGATCTGACGCGCTGAGTCAAGTGCGTCAAGCGCCTTGGCGCTGTTGAATTCAATGACAATCGCGTCATACGCTTCCTGAGCTTTCATTTCAGCCTGACGCTGAGCTGTCTCGCCGCGGATCGTGTTGATGCGGTCAATTAATTTTTCATATTCAGGGGATGTTACCCGGATGTCCTCCGGGATTTGATTCAGTTCATAAAGCGCAGCAGCCTGATCGCTTTCAAGGATCGCAGCTGCCTCACGAAAACTCTCAAGATATTCCTGATATTGCTCGTTCAGCCCGCGCAGCTCAAAGATTTCTCTGACTGACAGGTCGGACTGATTGGCTTCCAGCAACGCATTAGCCTCCTCCAACTTCCAGTTGAGGATCAGTTTCGTAATGCGGGTTGAAAGCGTTTCCTTTGCCATTTTGATTGCTGTGTTTATTGAATGTAGGTTACAACCTTATCCCGCTGAATCCAGAGGGACACCGAGCCGTTGCAGAACGATTCAATCGCTTCACCGCAGCCAGACGCAGCCGTCAGCAGGTTCATCTCGGTCTGTGAGATGAAAACCGTTGCGCTTTCGCTCGGCGGGGAGGTGAACTGGCGGATGTTCGTGCCGCGGGTCACCATCAGGTTGTTATTCGCCAGCCGGCTTTTTCCAATGTTGAATGGAATTTCAACATTCACCATTGTGTCGGAATATTCAACCAGTTTTGCGGGGATATTCTGAATATTTGCGATCACAACGCCGAACTTTTTATCTTCAGTCATCAGTTCATCGCCGAACAGGTCAACATTGAGATCCAGATTCAGCGTCACATTTGATCCAACCAGCGACCGCAGGTGAAGATCAGCCGGGCTCAGCAGCGCATCCGCAGTCAATTGAGCGCTTTCCTCCTGCGTCTGAAGCTCTCCAAGCGGAACAGGCTCGTTCGGCACCACCGTCGGCGGGATCGGCACGGTCGGGGTGACAGCCGGCTGTTCGGTTGGAACCGCGGTTGCAGATTCAAGCACCTGGAACGTTTCCTGGAAGCTGTTGAAATTAGATTCCAAACGGGCGACGTTCTTCTCCAACCCAAAGTTCTTCATGAGCACCACAACCAGCAGCACGACAGTCAGCAGGATCATGATCACCAGCAGCACCATATTCAGCGTGGTCAGCTGTTTCAGATCGGCAGACGCTTTTTTCGATTCATTTGCAATATTTTTCGTGCGGGTCAGTTCATCCTGAATATCAAAAAGCTGCATGTTTTTCTGCCGAAAACTGGAAATTTTCTGATTAATATAGGGGATGTTGTTTTGATTTCGGATATATTTTCCGGTTTCCATGTTCCCGCTAGCCGTTGACAGGTCATTCAACAGCGAATTGATCAGCGCCATTGACTTTTTATCTTCGCCTTCGTCCTGCTGTTTCGCCATTTCTGAGCGCAGCCGCTCGTAGAAATTCGGATATTCAATGTAATGCAGATCAATGATCTGTTTCGCGGTTTCATAATCGCCGTTCTCAATGATCGCTTTGAATTGAGCCATATTCTCGGTATCAAGTTTCTTTCGCAGCGCTTTGATCCGAGGCAGCAAATCCCGCACTTGCAGGTTCTGGTTCAGTTCGATCGATGCGCTGCTGGCACGTGCCAGATCATTCTGGAGATTAAACATGTTGCGGCGTAAAAATTCAGAAATCTGAACAGGGTCATTTTTAATAAATACTTTGGACTCCGCGACCGACGGCGGCAGCACCGCTGCCCAATCCAGACTGTTCAACTGTTCGTCTGAAACCACAAACCGTTCCGGACCGACTTTGTTGACCCATTCTTCAATCTCCTGCATCATCTTGGTAAAAACAGGTTCAAGCGCTTTTTCGATCAGGAAATCTTTCCCGCCGTTGTCCTGCAGCAATGCATTAAGATCTGCAAAAAATCCAATGTTCCGCAATTCAGTAAAGTTGCTGGCTCGGTGAAAAGTGTCTAAAACCGGCTGCGCTTTTTTCTTCGCTTTATCTTTTTCATGGTCTTCATTCAGCGTTTCCATCGGTTTCTCCTCAGCCTTGACCGGCTGCGGCGGTTCCTCTGCCGGCATGTCGGGATTTTCCTGCAAATGACGCGCCTGCCTGCGGTATGCTTCCGCCAGCAGCGGGTCGATCACTCTTAAATTAGATGTATTAAATGCAGCCTGAAATATTTCAGGAGAAATTTGACCGCTCTCAGCCTGCGAAAGAAAATCCCAGGCAAAGATCACATTTTGAATCTGTTTCAAATGTTCCAACAAGATCGGAATCAGCTCGGGGCTGCCTGTGCACGCCGCAGCTTTATCCCCGATCATGCCAGCTAATTTTTTGAATTCACTGTTAAGGCGTCCGGATTGATCCGTTATCACCAGATGGACACAGGTGTCAAAACTCTGATTTGGAATCAGGTCAATCTTGCCGTACCACAGCTGAACAGCCCGGATCGCTGGGATCAGCCACGCCTTATAGGACGTCAGCGAGATTAACCTTGGACTCAAAATGCGGCGAAAATCGCGGTCAAGGAAAAATTCCTGTTCCTTGCTGATTTGCGATTCTGCCTCTTTTTTTAGCGATTCGCAGGAGACGACATTTTTATTTTCTTCTCGGCTTGCATCCAGTGCCTCGCCCAAAACCCGCAGGACATCATCCCAGATTTCGACGATCTTGTTTTGGATGCGCGCATCGTTCAAGCTACCAACGAGCATGTCGCCGACCAGCTGAGCATATTTTTGATTGAGAGGCGGGTTTATATTGTTAAAGGAAAGCTGCCCCAGCATGCGGATCAGAACCCGGTCGTTTTCTTTCTGAATCGGATATTCATATTTACCCTGATTGACCAGATCGAGCATCTTGTTGCCATAAATCAGCTCCGGCAAGTACACACAATATTTCCGCAGATCATCAAGGAGCAAAAATCCCGAGGCGTTCTGCCGTGCGATGCCCCAATCGATCAGTGTAATTTGAATTTTCCCGCCTTCTTCTGACCAAAAAAGGTGCTCAAGCGGTTTCACATCAACATAAGCGATCTTGTTCCGGGCGCAGCTGCGCAGCACTTTGGCAAAGTTCAGCGCAAGTTCAATCCTGAGGGGAAGGGATTCCGGCAGCTGTTTCTCGCAATGAATCCCCCGCCCTGCCGACTGCAGCTGAACTGTATAGTGATTGCGATCCAGCAGCCGCATAAATTCGGGATTGAACTGATCGAGATCGTCCGTCAGAATCTCCGGCACCGGCAAATAGCCCAGCCGCTTGGCGGCATCCGGTTCGGAAAGAACCTCATTCCGAAACTGCTGGTTGACTTTTGTCAGAACAGCGATCTCATCCGTGGGCGTGTCCGTGATTTCCGTGATCTTTAGATAATATTTATCAGTCGTTTCTTGATTTTCAAATTCAAACGCATGAGTAAATCCGCCGCCAAAATTGACGCCGGTATAAACCAGCGGGATCACTTTATCGCGGATATGAACGGAATTGATTAAGCTAATAATTTTTTCTAAGTTGTTCTGTTTCATTGTTTCTCCTGACCGGATCCTGCCCAAAAAGCATTATCCATCAGTCAGACTGGTTTTAATCATCGAATAAGCGCTGAAAAAAGTCTTGCGCCGGAAATTGACAGCATCCTCGCTGTCAATGATGTAAGTGAAAGTCTGATCTGCAGTATCCAAAATCAAAGCGCTGCGCGGCGTTTGCCCTGACGCAATGCCCGCGCTGCCCGGATTGATGCCAAAGCGTTGGACATCATTGCCGTATTCAACTGGTTCATCGGTCATGCCATGATGAAAAGGCCGCCACATATTAATGAATGTCGTCGTCGAATATGCAAAGTAACCCGGCGCATGCGTATGTCCGAATAAAAAATGATCAGTCTTCAAATTTTCTCTATTTTCAAACAATCCGTGCGTGACAACGTTTAAATCCTTCGGGTTCAAATAACTTTCGCACGGTTTAGCTTGGTAATTCGATCCATCATGACAGGCATAGCTGCAGCCGTGAAACAAAGTAAAACCATTTTCGCTTTCGGCTGGTTGAATCACGTCATTTTTT
>DHPK01000028.1:76276-89675 GCA_002407845.1 Leptolinea sp. UBA5366
TGGTTGAATCACGTCATTTTTTATCATTTTATCAAGAAGCCGGGGATTTTTATCGCTCAAAATTCTTCTTCGTTCAACCAATTCTTTGCGATAGCGCCGCTGATGCTCATTTTCTTCATCCAATTCAGGATGCATCAGCCAATATTCCCAGTTTCCAAAAGCTGCCTCCACCGGATATTCGAAGAGCGCCGTAACCGCATCCAAAAACTTTGGATTAAATTGGTCTCCTCCCAGTGACTGATCGACATGGCCGAATAAATCCCCCAGCAGCCAAACATCGTCAAACCCCGGACTGACGGATTCTGCCATATTCAGAAACCGGATTAGACTCTCCCCATTTTCATGAATATCAGAAAGCACAAGATGTCTGCTGACAGTCATTTCAGGCGAGATATTCTCCAATGCCGGTTATCAAAGCGTCAATATCCATTTTATTATTGTAACCCTGAACAGAGATTCGAACAAAAGTGCGCTCGTTCCAGCGCAGCACCGGCACCTCAACCTGAAAACTGTCGTATAGGAAATTTTTCAGCCCGATTGGATTTTTCAATGCTGGATATGCTGCCGCCGGCATTTCAACCGCTGCCATTTGCAGAAAAGCATCGTGACTCGGATAAAGCGGTACTTCATGGGTCAATTTTTCCAGCGCTTCAACCCCGCTCTTCAGCAGCGAATGGCTTGACTGGATCACCTGATCCCAGTCGTGATCGCGCTGAAACCGGATCGCTGCCGGCACAGTCAGCGCAGCGCAAGGGCTGTTCGTGCCGATCCATTCGTGATAATCAACGAGCGGGTTGCCGGTCTGATTCTCCGCATACGGACCGTAGCCCCAGCTGACCACCAGCGGTTCGCTCGCCTGCCTCCAGGCATCCGACGCATACAGAAAAGCCGATCCTTTCGGTGCGCACATCCATTTATGGCAGTTGCCTGTATAAAAATCGGGATTGATTTCGTCCAGCGCAAGATTCAGCTGACCGGGAGCATGTGCGCCATCAACACAGGTGATGATCCCCGCATCCCGGGCTTTCCGGCAAATCCGCTGAATCGGAAAAGTCACTGCAGTCGGAGACGTTATTTGACTCAAAAACAGCACTTTCGTGCGCGGCGTGACTTGATCCCAAAGGGCTTCTACCAACTCATCATCTGAGCGATAAGGAAACGGGATCCGCGCCTTTTTATAAACCGCCCCCGCTTGACGGCAGGCGTAAATCCAGGCATTTTCACAGGCGCCGTATTCGTGATCGCTTGCCAGGACTTCATCGCCGGGCTGAAGCGGAATGCTGCGCGCCATGACGTTCACACCATACGTAGCATTCGGAATAAAGGCGAGCGTCTCGAAACGCGTCTGCAGATATTCAGCCAGCACCGCCCGCGCTTCATCTAAAAACTTATGAAAATCACGCCCCAAAAACAAGACCGGCTGCCGTTCCATGCGGCGGATCCAGTCAATATAGACCTCGCTGACTTCAGCCGGACAGGCGCCGAAAGAGCCATGATTCAAAAAGTGGATCTCTGAATTGATCTGAAATTTTTCACGCAGCAGGTTCATTCTCATTTTTCTTTCTTGTTTGCGGTCATCAAGCCAATCCAAAGGCTCTTGTTTGGCTCTGATCGTATCAGGATTCCGCAATAAATCCTATAAATCGGTAAAATAATACCATCGCATCGGTTCTCGGCAATGTTTGGAACCAAAATTGCTGTATCATATGAAAAGATTTGATCATAATCCTTATTGGTATGACTCTTTTTATTTGTGCAAATCGGTGGCAGCGCAAGGAACTTATAAGCCCTATATTGTTGTGGAGTGCTTGAACCTCATGATGAGTCGGAAAGTTTTAAGTTGAACAGGAGCGGAGAGATGCAAAAAGTTTTGGTGTTGGTTGTCGCTTACATGGCAGAGGAATTCATCGAAGCCGTGTTCGACCGGATCGCAGCCCAAATTCAGGGAAATCCGCAATTTGAAGTGCTGATGATTGATGACGGGTCAAAAGATAAAACTTTTGATGTGGCGCAGCAATATCGAAACAGTCATCCTGAGATCAAACTGACGAATCTGTTCAATCCGGTCAATCAGGGCTATGGCGGAAATCAGCAAATCGGATATCAATACGCGATCGAAAATGATTTTGATGTCGTTATTATGCTGCACGGGGACGGGCAATATCCGCCGGAACTGATCCATGAAATGGTTGATCCGATCCTGAACGGTCAATTTGATGTGATGCTCGGCTCGAGAATGCTCAAAAAGCAAGATGCGCTGGCGGGCGGAATGCCAAAGTATAAATGGATCGGCAATCAGATTCTGACCTGGATTGAAAATCGGCTGCTGGGTCAGAGCCTCAGCGAATATCACACCGGATTTCGCGCCTATTCTGTCAAGGCATTGCGCCTGATCCCCTTCCAATACAATTCAAAGTACTACGACTTCGACACCGATATCCTGATCCAGCTGTCAGACAATCATTTTCGGATCGGTGAAAGGCCGATCCCGACACGCTACGGGGATGAAATCTGCCGGGTCAATGGCATTAAGTATGCCTGGATGATCCTGCGGTCCTGTGTTCAGTCTCGGATCGTTCGACTGGGTCTGTTTTACAAACCAAAGTTTGATTATTATCAAAATCGGGCGCAGATCTCCCTGTATAGCCCAAAATTCGGCATCCCCAGCTCGCACAAATTTGCCTTTGATCGGATTCCAAACGGCGCAGCAGTGCTCGATTTAGGCGCAGGTCCGGGATATATGGCGCGCGAGCTAGCGGTTAAAAATGCAGCGGTTTGTTCAGTCGACCGCATCATCACTGATGAACTGAAACAATATTCAAATTGTGTGATCGAAGCTGATCTTGATACGGTTAAATTGTCAGAACTGCCAGATCAAACGAATGTTGTGCTGCTGCTGGATGTGCTCGAGTTCTTGGATGAACCGGAAGCGCTGCTGCTGAAAATCCGGCAGAAATATGCTCAGCAACAGCCCGACGTCCTGATTTCGGTCGGCAACGTCGCATTTATTCTGACGCGTCTGAGCCTGTTGTTCGGAAAATTCAACTATGGCAGGCTCGGGATTCTCGAAGTCAGCAAAAAGCGTCTTTTCACGCTCAATTCATTGAAAAGACTGCTCAGAGACCAGGGGTACACAATCCTGAAAGTGCGCGGCACGCCGGCTCCTTATCATAAAGCGCTGCCCAAGCACAAGTGGATCGCATGGCTACTGGAAAAAACCAACACTCTGCTAATTTACCTATCAAAAGGGCTGTTCAGCTATCAGATTTTCATCCAGGCAAAACCCAGTCTGACGCTCGAACAGCTGCTGGAAAACGCCAAAGAAAGAACCTGATCTATTTTTTCTGTTGGGAATGGATCGTTGAAAAGATGATCCTTGAAAGCGTCGTTATCATCAGGATTCCCAGCGCCAGCATGGCAGCGATCGATAATGTATTCGCGCCCTGGGTGGCAAATGCTGCCATGTCCTGATCGACAAATGCCCGCATTGTGTAGTAAATTCCAGCCCCGGGTACTAGCGGCAAGAGCGCAATTGTCAGAAAAACTGTCGCTGGCTGCTTTAAAACGCGTGACATAATCTCTGAAAAGATCGATAAAATTAAAGTCGCGATGAAATAAGGGAGCACAGAATCGAAATGAACAGCTAAAAGCTTATAGGCGGTCCAGCCAAGCGCGCCTCCATTAGCTGAAGCCCACAGGGTTCGCCCTCGCAGCCCATAGACCAGACCGAATGCGACACAAGCTGCATATGCAGCCAGACCGCTGAGCGCAAGCGAATTTTCAATGGATTGCAGTAAGATCGTTTCCATCAGCGCATCAATGAGAACACCATACCGGAACCAATGGCAATCGCACTGGCTATCAGCAAGGCTTCGGTCAGTTTTGTCAGACCGGAAAGGTAATCGCCCGCGATGATGTCACGCAGGCTGTTCGTCAGCGCAAGTCCGGGCACCAGATTCATATAGATCCCAATCATGATGCGATCCATCTCGGTCGACCAGCCCAGCTGCATGATCCAGAGGGACAGCAGCGCGCCAATCGCTCCGCCAAAGATATTGATGAAAATTCCGTTCACATGCAGCCGAATCTGAGGTTCAATAGACAACCGCACAATCACGCTGGCAGCGCCTGCCAGAGCGCCGGCTTGAATCGAACCGCCAAACATCAGACAAAATGCGAATCCGACCACCGCCGCGGCAAACAGACGGACGATCAGCGAGTAGCCGGTCAACTGTGCAATTTCTTCAAGCTGCTGGCGCGCATCCGAAATTTCCGGTGTCTCCAGACAAATCTCGCGCGACAGCTGATTGAGCTTGCCAAGACGATTCAAATTCTCATGTCTGGCAAGGATTCGTTTTCCGCGGCTGAAAGTTTTCCCGTCCGGATTGACAAAAGAAACCAGCAAGTAATTTGCGACTGCAAAAATATCAATCTCTTTTAAGCCGTAACAGGAAAGAATGCGAAGCAAACTCTCCTCGACCCGGTAAGTTTCGGCACCGCTGTCAATCAGTTCGAACCCGATCCGTAGCACCAAGTCCATCAGGGCATCGTAATCCAGCGTTGTCTTTGCAATCTGCGCTTCAGCCTGCATTGTTCTCCTTCACCATCAAACGCCTCTGATTATAGCAAAACGGCTGCCGCCTGCGAGCTTTTTATGAGAAATCGAATTTTTTCATTCGGCATAAACCAACAGATCCAGGATTAAAAAAAGCGCTGATTTTTCAGCGCTTCATAATCAATTCTATTCGGTTTTTATTCTTTTCTGTAACCGAGCTTGCCGTCCATAATCATCAGTCCGCCAGGAGCGTCAGCAACCATTTCCAATTTACCGATCACATTTTCAAAATTGGACTCTTCTTCGACCTGTTCCGAGATAAACCAGCGCAGCATTTCCTGCGTTCCATAGTCCTTTTCCGCCAATGCGAGTTCATAAAGCTCATGAATGCTTGCTGAAATGAACTTTTCATGTTCTAAACCGGCTTTGAAGGCAGCCAAAGGTGATTTATATTTGTTCGTCACTTTCTCAATTGCCGGATAGTCAACTTTGCCAGACCGTTCCTGCACAAAATTGATCAGTTTTTCTGCATGTTCCAGCTCTTCATGTGCCTGAGCCTTCATCCATGATGCCATACCGTCATAATTTTCGGATACAAAATAATCAACCATACCGAGATAAATATAGGCTGAGTTCAATTCTTTATTAATTTGTGCATTGAGTGCATCTACCATTTTCTTCGCAATCATGATTTCCTCCAATTTTTCACCTTTTCTCAGGTGCTTTTTACTGTTTTGATTCAGATTTCGCAAATCTAAATCCTGATAATTTAATTATATCCAGAATATAGTACGATCTGACCGTTCATAGAAAAAATTAACAGTATTTGTGATAAGCAGTTATTTCACAGAAATTGCAAGATGTCTTCATACAAAATATGGATAAATCAGGTACCGGTCATGCACATTTCATAACTGGAAAACCATAACAAGAAAAGAAACCACAAATTGTTCGAAAAAAGAAATTGCTACGGTCAAATATCAATACTTTTTTTACTTTCTTACCTTTTATTCGAATGATTCTTCACATTATAGCTTTTCCATTTTATTAAAGATATAATGAACTTTGTATGGATAGATCAATAAAAAAATTAAAAAGGAAGAGTTTTTATGGCTAATAATAAAATATCAATTCGATGTGAAAGGTATTGTTTCCCGACGCCTCGGCACCCGTTTTATCATGCAATCCTTCGCTTTGAAGCTGACCACGGCAAAGTTTATATTAAAAAAGTGAAAGCCGATAGCAAGGAAACGAGGGATTTCATTGCTTATCATGGAGATCATCCATCTCCGGACAACTATGTGGATATTACAGAGCAATCAACCTTGGTCGTCCGTGTTGATTGGGAAAATGAATCTACTCACAAATTTGAAATTGAAATCATCAATTCAGACGAGAAAGAATTCGTTTCCAATTGCATGGCATCAGCGCCGGATTTTGGTGGTTATTGGAATGCCAACTGGAAGTATTACAGTGCCCATATCATTCGGGAAGAAATAGGTGTTGCGCGTTTCAATGAACCAATTCACCTTTTGTTAGCTTATTATGCTGAGCGTCTCTCCAATGTTGAAAATGAAATTCGTATTATTGAGATAGACCCATTAAGTGGGGCTGCTATAGAAATCCCAAGCCAGGTATACGGAATTCATACTAACAACATGAAGACTGATGAAGGACAGCCAACCACAACGCTAGAATGTGCGTTTCTAGCCAATGTTCCAGCTTTTACTGATAAAGTCTATCTAGTTTTTTATGGGAATCCTAAAGCAAAAAAACCTAAGTATGAGACCGATTTGCAGGTAAAAGGCAAAGGGCTGGCTCTCGAAATAGAAAACAATTATTACAAATGTAAACTGCACAAAGAATCCGGGGCTTTGGATGAATTCATTTTAAAGCAAGGCATTAATGTGACGTTCGATCACCATGTTGAAACCAATGGAGCGATCCATTGGAATCCAGACCTTTACGCTCCACCGCGAGTCTGGACTCATGCGTCCGATTGGGCTCCACCGGCAAATGTTGAAACAATTGTCGGACCAATATTTTGCATGACAAAGCGTTGGGATCAACTACCGGAATACCCGGACACTTTTTGTTCAGTTACGTATGTCTTCTATGCTCATCAGCCTTATATGCTAATGGATTCCTGCACAGATATCCTTGAAGATATGGATGTGCGAGCATTGCGTAACGGTGAATTAGTCCTTAATCTAAAAGTTGTTGACGGTTTCGCCTGGAAGGAACCGAGTGGGGATATTCAGTACTTCGACTTATCAGATCGGCCAAAAGAGCCGCGCCGGGCAGTTGACTTTTCAGAACGAACCCCATGGTGGGCTTTTGTCAATCATGACAAACAAGCTGCACTTGCTTCTGTTAACATTTCAAGCTCATCAGTGCGCCGGACTAATGGCATGACTCGAACCGAACCATATTACACATTGAAATGGGGACCTTTTGTTTATTGTACAAGGCCACTGGTCTATTCGTACAATTCTTCAAACCCTCAACGCCTGATTCATGTTCCCGGCAAAAGCAGTTTTGCTGAAAAATGTGCGTTTGCACCATTACGTTTAGGGCAGGACGATGAAACGCGTTATGACGTTATTGAACTTCTGTCTGCGAAAGTCCTTAATCCATTGACAGTTTTTGAACCGGCAATGGAAGTGGACGAGCGGGTTCCCCTTCCTTGGGGTACAAATTTCCCCTACCCTGGGATGTAATCATTAAAGATAAGAGCCGCAATTTATAAATTGCGGCTCTTATCTTAATTTTTTGCTAAGAAAAATTGGCCTGTAAATCAGAATTCAACAAGAACTTTACCTGCAAGTTTTTCTTTTCCAGTTAATGTGGAAAATCCATCTTCAATGATGCGGGACAATGGAATAGACCGTGATATAAGCGGTTTTACATCGACGATGTTTTCATTAATCATTTCGAAAGCTTGTTTAAATTCCGCCAATGAATATGTATAGGAACCTTGAATCGTTTTTTCCATCCGAATCATCCGGTTATAAACTAGAGGGGGAATCCCCACTGCTTCCTCAGGTAAATAACCGATTGTCAACATTTTTCCACCATGGTTTAACAAATTAAATCCCAAATCAAAAGCAGCATTACTGCCCCCTGTTTGAAAAACATAATCTTCTTTTTCAAACAATGATGTTCCAACATCTTTTTCAAAGATGATGTCTGAAACGTCCATATTAGAAGCCACCAAAAGTTTATTCTCATTCCTTCCGATCAGTTTTACTTTCGAGAACCCTTTCCTCACCAAAAGATGACTCGTCAGAATTCCTATCGCACCATCTCCTATCACGATAATAGAGTCTGCCGAAGTCATCCCGAGTTTCTGAGCTTTCCTGACCAGCCGCCATGAAACACTCAGAGGTTCGGTTAGCGTGTACTCTTTTGTGCGGTCGTCAGTTGGAATTCGAACTAAATTGCTAAAAGGGACGACAACATATTCTGCCATACCGCCGTTTAATTGGAGACCGATCAGACTGCTTCCTCCTTCTCCTGTACATCCAGCCCAAAACCCAGATTGACAGGCTGCACACTCGCCACAGCCAACTTGGGGATGAGCTAATGTCAGTGAACCGATAAGGGAAGCTCCATCAGGCCATTTTTCGGGAACATTTGGTCCCAAGCCTGCAATTTCACCACTCATCTCATGACCGATTACTTTTGAAATCGGTCCTAATAAATCACGCATACTCTGCGGCGGATTAGACAAATTTCTATATCGGGTCAGATCAGAACCACAAATACCACTATAAATCGTTTTTATTAATACTTCCGCTTCACCTGGCACTGGATTTGGAATGTCATCAATCGATAAATAGGATTTCTCTCCGATATGATATCGAGCTGCTTTCATAAGTTACCTCACTTGGCTTCTTGTCCGCGGATCCAGAGAATCTCGCAAACCATCCCCGATAAAATTCAGAGAGAGCGTGACCAACATTATCGCCGTGCCAGGTGCTAGCATCATCCAAGGAGCGATGCGCATATAAGCCCGCGCATCATACAACATTCTGCCCCACGTCGGCATCGGTGGAGGAACGCCTAAACCTAAATAGCTAAGCGCGGATTCCAAAATGATAAATTGAGCAAACCCAAAAGTAAACAGAACCAGAGCAGGGGTGATCACATTTGGCAAAATATGATGAATCAAAATGCGATGCGTTGGCGCTCCTATGCTGACCGCTGCATCAACGAATTCGCGAGTCCGGATGGTTTTTGTCGTTGAAGCGATTGTTCGCGCATAGGTCATCCAACCTGTTAATGCCATAATCAAAACAATATTCCGAAAACTTGGTCCAACGATACTTGCTAGAGCTAATGCAATTAATACCATCGGGAATGAAAGAAAAATATCGACGAATCGCATCAGTATGTCCTCGATTTTTCCTCCGAAATATCCTGCAATAATTCCGATCATTACTCCAAAAATCATCGAAAATATTGAGGCGAAGCCCGCAGCACTGATTGAAACACGACCGCCATAAAGCAGCCGGCTGAGAATGTCTCGCCCAAAATTGTCTGTCCCAAATAAATATTCCGGACTTCCTCCATCTTGCCAACTTGGTGGCTTATATGCATCCATTAGCTCCTGATTTGTTGGATCATGTGGAGCAATTATTGGAGCAAACAAAGCAATCAGGAGCAAAAACAAGAAAATTATTAATCCTATGACAGCAAGTTTTCGCTGGGTAAAAGCGTTAATGACATCGTGCCACTGCTGTGAAACGCGGATCTCATTTTTTTTCTTAGTTAAAGTATTCTTATTGTTCACGATTCACTCGTTCGGATTCTCGGATCTATAAGTCTGTAAAATAAGTCGCTAACCAAATTAATAAAAACAAAACTCAAAGCTAAAAATAATACTGCTGCTTGAACAATGGGGTAATCACGATTGTTTATCGCTTGAACTGTCAATAAACCCAATCCAGGCCAGGCAAAGATTTGTTCGACTACAACTGCTCCTCCAAGAATATAGCCAAACTGCAATGCGATAACCGAAATTACCGGCAAAATCGAATTTCTCATAACGTGTTCTATGATGACTCTTTTTTCTGAAACACCTTTACCACGGGCAGTTCGAACATAATCCTCTCGCATTGCTTCAATAATCGATGAGCGGGTCATTCGAGTGATCAAGGCTGTCACATTAAATCCGATAGTTGCTGCAGGAAGTATTACATATTTGATACCTGGTCCGCCAGATGTTGGTAACCACCCAAGATTCACAGCAAACAAATACATCAATAAAAAGGCAAGCCAAAAATTAGGCATCGACTGCCCCATAACAGAAATAACGCTAGCCAAATAATCGATAAAAGAATTTCGATATAAAGCGCTTAACGTTCCCAATGGGATACCTAATAGAACAGCGATTAAGATACTGAATCCGCTAAGTTGTAATGTGGCTGGGATTCTTTCAAGAACCAAACTTAAAGCAGGGCGATTATACCGAATTGAAGTGCCAAGATCACCCTGAATCATCCCTTTTAAAAACCTCCCATATTGTTCCAGAAAGGGATCATCAAAACCATGAAGAGCACGAAAAGCCGCAACTTCCTCTGTTGTAGCTTCAGGGGGAAGCATCAATACAGCCGGATCACCTGATAAAAATAACATGCCAAAAACAACAAACGTTACGACCAGGACAACTGGAATGATAGAAAGTAATCGTCCAATGATATATTTCAAAAATACTCCTCGATACCAATATTTGGTGCAACAGTTTGGCTCAATTTCATTTTACCTTAAAGGCGCCTCAGACCGAGGCGCCTTTAAGTAAATTAGCTCGTAATTCCAGTAAAAATTATTTCGCTGGTTTAGCCCGGAAGAAGCGGAACATTTCATCCGACTGGACGGGGTAATCAACGCTATCCTTCGCAGCAAAGATCTGGTCTTGCCGGAAGAGTCCGATGATAATACCTTGATCGACGAATTCTTTAATTATTTCTCCGTATAATGCGGCTCTCTTAGATTCATCAAATTCTGCCAGTGCAGCATCAATTTTTGCGACCAGTGCTTCGTCGCCAACCCAGTAATAACCCTGAGCGCCTGAAACGAAAGTTTTTAGGTTTAAGCCATGGTCAAACGTTGAATCTCCGAAGCTATAGTTATACATCTCAAGCGTCTGGTTTTCCAATCGCAATGGTCCAAAAACGCCTTGTTCCTGAATGCGCAGATTTGCTTTCATCCCAACTTTTTCGAGCATTCCTGCAACAGCTTCTGCAACCTTGGAATGGTCTGTGATTGACCCTGTGAAGCTATCGAAACCGAATTCGAAACCGTCAGGATATCCAGCTTCGACAAGCAGTTGTTTTGCTTCTTCAGGGTTATAAACTGGAACGATCTCCGGATCATAACCGAAGGTCTGAGGAATGAAGATAGACGCAATCGGCACACCATAACCCTGATACAGGACTGTAATCAAGGCATCCCGATCAATCGCTAGTGAAACTGCTTTTCGAACCAAAACATTATCAAACGGTGGTTTTGTAACGTCTGTGATCAAATAGTGAGCACGTGTTCCAGCGCCGGAAATAATCTTTAATCCTTCCGTTCCTTCGATTTCAGGAACTAATGTTGGTGGAACATTTGTAATCATGTCAACTTCACCTGCCTGGAGAGCAGCGATACGGGTCGCATCATCAGGCAGGAATCTTAATGTAATTCGATCATAAACTGGCTTATCCGCACCCCAATAATTTTCATTTTTCAAGAAAGAAATATGGCTGTCCAACACCCATTCTTCCAATACGTACGGTCCGGTTCCAAGTGGTGACTTATCATAATCGTCAGCGCCAACTTCTTCAAAATGTTTCTGCGAAATGACAGATCCATAAATGTCTGAAATACGAAGCGGTAACATCACGTCTGGTTGGCTGGTTGTGATTGTAAAATTTTGATCATCAATCACATCGATTGCTGCGACAGTACCCATGAATGTTTTATGTGGAGAGCCAACTTCAGGATCCATGATCATGTCGTAAGTAAATTTGACATCATTAGCAGTCAATGGTGTTCCATCTGAGAAAGTGATGCCATCTCGCAATTTAAAATTCCATGTCACGTCATCAACTGCTTCATACGATTCAGCTAACAATCCTACAAGCGTATCATCCGCGCCACGAGTGGTTAAGGATTCAAACAACATTGTATTAATGATTTCATTCAATCGGCCGACCGCTTTAAATGGCAACAACCGCACAGGTGAACCATTAACACCAATAACCAAATCTTCTGCAGACGCAGGAACAATGGCAACTGTAAAAAGAACAAGTGCCAACAAAATAAACAACAAGGACAGTTTCTTCATATTAATCTCCTAATTTTTATTTGCATAAAATTGCTAACAAAAATATTCAGCAATTTGATTGCTTCGATAATACAAAAATACAAAATTCAAAAACCAAAAATTGCAGTCATATCCACCCCTGCCTTTAATATAAGTGTTTCTGGAAATGGACTACGAGTAAATAATTCCGCTGTACAGGGGCCTTGATAACCAACTTCTTTTAGTGCTGTAATCACTTCAGGAAAATCGACATCACCTTCAAGCAAATCAACAAATCCATTTAGTGTACCGACATTTACTTTAAAATCTTTAAAATGAACTGCTTTGATTCTTTTATTTAATATCCGAATCCACTGCTCTGGATAACCAGTTCGCAGCACATTGCCCACATCGAAATAAGATCCAACGAAATCATTGTCAATTTCATCAATAAAATTACGCATTTCAACTGGGCTCGTCAGAAACTTGTTCCATACATTTTCAATTCCGATACTTACACCTAATCGTCCCGCATCAGCAGCGAGGAGCTTGAAATCATTGACTGCCCGATCGTATGCACCCATATAGTTTTTAATTTGTGGAGCCCCTGCTTCAAAAGGTCCAATAAAACCCGGGACTACCAGGATCGTATCGGCTTCAAATTCTGAAGCAATTTCAAGCATCTTTCTTACATGTTGGTGACTTGATTTTCGTTCATCTTGATCGTCCGAAAGCAGATTTACTGACCAGAATATACCGCTTGCAAGCGTTTCAATTTTTAAACCGCTTTCATCTGCCTTTTTTCGAATTTTATTTATCTCAGTTGATGTTGTTTGAGGGTTTATTGGACCATTTGCTGCATAAGCAAGTTCAATTGTCTCGAAATTCGCTTTTGCAGCAAGATTAAAAGACTGTTCTAATTCCCAATTATCTGGAAATGCCCAAATGCTTATACCTTTTCTCATCAGCCTCCTAAATTAAAATTTTAATAAAGAAATAATTGTCAAATTCAAGCACAGGATTTCCACATGTCCAAACATGTGTATGCTCACTTGCAAGTATAAAACACGAAAATACAAAAGTCAACATTTCTTTCATTGTTAGTCGTATTCATTGGTTCAACCCTTCATTTGATATTCTTATTTTTCATATTAATTTAATTTATTAATTATATTTAATTAATCAGATCGGCAAATTTGTCTCTTAACATTCTGGAACATTGAGTGTTTTTTAATAAGTGTAAAAGGGATTATAGGAACGATACCAAATTATTTATCATGCCTAGAAGCAATAAGTTGTAAATACCCTTTTTCTAAAACGATTTATCTCTTCTGAGGTTGCTGGCATTCTACCTTTCGTTGACCTAATCATCTACTTCATCCTTATTTCCATACACAAAAATTTAAATATATATTTTCTGTATCAATTAAATATTATTAATTCGAAGGTACGATATTTACACTAAAAAGATTGCTTTATTTTTGATTCTTTTATATAATGAATATACGTTTTGTCTATTTTGTCCGGTAGTTTGCCGGCGGATCATAATAGTT
>DHPK01000006.1:0-231 GCA_002407845.1 Leptolinea sp. UBA5366
ACATAGATGTAGCCGTAAGTCATGGCGATGTATGCCAAATCTTTCTTTGGCAGCGCTTTACCGTTAGAAGCGTATTTTGCAACGGCTGCCATCGGGGTTGATTTAGATGCCTGACCGCCGGTGTTCGAGTAAACCTCGGTGTCCAGCACCATGATGTTGACGTTTTTACCGGATGCCAGCACGTGATCCAAACCGCCGTAACCGATGTCATATGCCCATCCGTCACCGCCG
>DHPK01000006.1:369-6808 GCA_002407845.1 Leptolinea sp. UBA5366
TCATATGCCCATCCGTCACCGCCGATGATCCAGACACTCTTCTTGACCAGCGCGTCAGCGACTGAGACCAAGGCTTTCGCTTCTGCCTTCTTCGATTTCGCCAGGGCTTCCTTCACTTTGGTAACCCGGTTGCGCTGTGCATCGATGCCGGCTTCATTGGACTGATCGGCATTGAGGATTTCATCCGCGAGTTTCGCGCCGATTTCTTCTTTCAGTGTTTCTACCAATTCTTTGGCATACTGATTCTGTTTGTCAACTGTCAGGCGCATGCCGAGTCCAAATTCCGCGTTGTCTTCGAACAGGCTGTTTGCCCAGGCAGGACCGCGTCCTTCGTCGTTGACAGCGTATGGAGTGGTCGGCAGGTTGCCGCCATAAATTGAGGAGCAGCCGGTTGCGTTGGCGATGATCGCATGGTCGCCAAACAGCTGGGAGACCAATTTGATATAAGGGGTTTCACCGCAGCCAGCACAAGCGCCGGAGAATTCAAACAACGGGCGCAGCTGCTGAGACAGCTTGACAGTTGTCGGGGCAATCTTGGAGCGATCCGGATCCGGAATTGACATGAAATATTTCCAGTTTTTCGATTCTGGTTCGCGCAGCGGCAGCTGATCTTCGAGGTTGATCGCTTTGCGTTCCGGATTAGCCTTGTTCTTTGCCGGGCATGCCTGGACGCAGAGACCGCAGCCTGTGCAGTCCTCAACTGAGATCTGGAGGGTGAACTTCGACCCTGGGAATTCCTTGTATCCCTTGGCATCCGCTGACTTGAAGGTCTTCGGAGCTTTTTCAAGATACTTCGGATCATAAACTTTTTGGCGGATGACTGCGTGCGGACAGACAATTGAGCATTTACCGCACTGGATACAAACTTCGGGATCCCAGACTGGGCATTCCAGCGTGATGTTGCGTTTTTCCCACTGAGTGGTCGCAACCGGATAAGTTCCGTCTACTGGAACGAGTGAAACCGGGACTGAATCTCCCTTGGCAGCGATCATCGGAGCGATCACTTTCTGGACAAATTCAGGTGCTTCAGCAGGAACTGCCGGCAGCCGCTTGGTCTTGCTGGTGACCTTCTTCGGGTATTTCACTTCGAAGAGGTTCGCAAGCGAGGAGTCCACCGCGTTGAAGTTCTGCTGGACGACTTTATCGCCCTTCTTGCCATAGGTGCTCTTGATCGATTTCTTGATTTGTGCAATCGCTTCATCGCGCGGCAGCACGCCGGAAATCGCGAAGAAACAGGTCTGCATGATGGTGTTGATTCTGCCGCCCATGCCGGTCTTTTCGGCAACTGAGAAGGCGTCAATCACATAAAACTTGAGTTTCTTGTCGATGATGTCTTTCTGTGCTTCTGCCGGCAGATGATCCCAGACTTCGTCAGGACCATAAATCGAGTTCAGCAGGAAAACGCCGCCCGGTGCTGCGAAGCGCGTGATATCAAGTTTGTCGAGGAAGGTGAACATGTGCAGTGCCAGGAAGTTGGCATCATTCTCACCAATCAGGTAAGGCGCTCGAATCGGCTCGGAGCCGAAGCGCAGATGGCTGGTGGTGGTTGAGCCGGATTTCTTCGAGTCATATTCGAAATAACCCTGCGCATAGTTGTCAGTTTCTTCGCCGATGATCTTGATCGAGTTCTTGTTTGCGCCGACGGTTCCGTCAGAGCCCAAACCGAAGAACATGCAGCGGACTGTTTTTTCTTCCGGCAGCAAGAAGCTGCTGTCATAGCTGATGCTCTTGCCGAGGACATCGTCATTGATCCCAACCACAAAGTGGTTCATTGGGTGGGCTTTCTTCATTTCATCGAAGATGCCTTTGACCTGAGCCGGGGTGAAGTCTTTCGACCCCATGCCATAGCGGCCGCCAACGACGATCGGCATTTTCTTGAACGGAGTTGTGCCGGCAGCCATGCCTTCTGAAATGGCGGTGATGACGTCCAAATACAGCGGTTCGCCAGCTGAGCCGGGTTCTTTGGTGCGGTCGAGCACACAGATTTTCTTGACGGTCGCCGGAATCGCGTTCAGCAATGCGCTGATGTCGAATGGGCGATAGAGGCGGCAGGAAATGACGCCGTATTTTTCACCCTTGGTGTTCAGGTATTTCGCGGTTTCCATGCAAGTTTCCACGCCCGAACCCATAGCAATGATGACGGTCTCAGCGTCTTCTGCGCCGTAATAGTCAAACAGATGATAAGCGCGGCCGGTGACTTTTGCGAATTTGTCCATGACTTCCTGGACGATCGCTGGCGTTGCCAGATAATACTTATTCGCTGCTTCTTTTCCCTGGAAGAAAACGTCCGGGTTCTGGGCAGTGCCGCGAATGACCGGATTTTCCGGATTCAATCCGCGATTGCGGTGCGCATAAACGAAATCGTCATCGACGACTTTCTTCATGTCAGCCTGTGTCAGCTGTTCGATCTTGCTGACTTCATGAGAAGTGCGGAAGCCATCAAAGAAATGCAGGAACGGAACGCGTGCCTTGAGTGTGGACGCGTGTGCGATCACTGCCATGTCCTGAGCTTCCTGAACGGAATTGGATGCGATCAGCGCGAAACCGGTCTGGCGAGTCGCCATGACGTCGCTGTGGTCGCCGAAAATTGACAGCGCATGAGTTGCGATTGCGCGGGCGGAAACATGGAACACTGTAGAAGTCAATTCCCCGGCGATTTTATACATGTTGGGGATCATCAGCAGCAACCCCTGTGAAGCCGTGAACGTTGTGGTTAAGGAACCGGTTGTCAACGCGCCGTGAACTGCACCGGCTGCGCCGCCTTCCGACTGCATTTCCATGACGGTAGGAACTGTGCCCCAAAGGTTCTTTACGCCTTTGGCAGCCCATTCATCCGCGTGCTCACCCATCGGGGAAGATGGGGTAATCGGGTAAATCGCGATAACTTCATCCATCTGGTAAGCCACGTTGGCTACAGCTTCGTTGGCATCAATCGTTACGTATTTTCGAGCCATGAAATATTCTCCTAACTTATTTATTTGTGATGACATTGTTATTAAGACCTGACTCTGTACATTCAAGTCATATTTACAGACAGCCAAAAAGAACGTATATCTTATAAGGCTACTTCAATTGTACTCCGTTTTAGCCATTTTGCCGATACGAATTTCAATAAATTTCATCGAATTAATATAAAAATTGCCTTTAAATCAGATCTTTTTATTTTTTCGGATTTCCGGCTGGGCGAACATCAGCGCTGCAATTGATTTGGCGTCGTTCATTTCACCGCTTTCTGCCATGCGGTAGGCAGTTTCAATCGGGATTTTCTCCGTTTTCAAGAATTCGTCCTCATCTTGAGGCAGCGGATTCCAGACAAGATCCTGAGCCAGATAAATATGGATGTATTCCGTGCAGTACCCCGGCGTCATGAAAATGCCCCCAATTCGGCGCATGGATTTGGCTTCATAGCCGGTCTCTTCGCGGCATTCGCGCAGCGCGCCGATCAGCGGGTCTTCATTCCCGTCCTGCCCATTCAGGATCCCGGCGGGCAGTTCGAGCAGCTCCTGCTCAGCGCCCATCCGATACTGACGCACAAACAGGATATCGCCATCGTCTGTGACTGGAACAATCGTTACTGCGGGGACGTGTTCAACCAGGTCGTAGTTGCGAATTTTTCCATCAGGCAGTTTCACGCTTAATAGCGAAACGTCAAAAACATGCGCCTGATATTTCTTTTCTTTTGCCAAGATTTCGGTTTTCATTTTTCCTGCCCATCCGTCCCGGTTTGTTCTTCGCTGTCGTCCTGATCATCAGGTTCTTCCCGCCAGATTTCCGCAGCTTCCGCCTCAAGGATCATACGGCGCATTTCATCCAGTTCGTCCACCTCATCAGATGGATCCTGCCAATAGTCTTCTGTCATGGTAATTATTTCCAACGGAATAGACTGGCGAAAAAGTCCTTGATCACTTGCCGGATTTGATCCAGCTTTCCGTTGCTTTTCATCCTTTCGATATGCTTGCGGAATTGCGGACGTCTGGAAGCCGTGTGCAGAATCTGATCTTCTGCCCAGCGTGCAATTTTTCTGGCAGTCAGCTGAACGTAATCCGCAAACCGCTTCCAGGTCTTCGCCGCTTTGGTTTTAAAGCGTTTCTCTTCCTGATGCTGATAAAAAGGGATGCCCTTTTTGATCTTGTAATGCGTGATTGCCGCGACCAGATGGGCGGAAAACAGGATGATCAGCGCTGAGAAGAAGATGTAAAGCAGCAATAAGATTATTGATGTCAGCGATCCATAAACCAGGTCATATTTGTTCAAAGGGCTCAAGATAAACAAGCCGAAGACGCCGGTGAATACCCGCATGGTGAGAGAGGTCAGCCAGGCGCCGATGCGGGCAGCCTGTTTGTCGACTTCGACCGCGGGAACGTGATAATAAAGCAGGAAGCATGCAGCGTACAGCAAGAGGATTGGCAGCACATACTGGAGCAAAATGTCGAGCAGTGAGCCGAGAATTCGGCTGACGTGGAGATCGAAGAGCGGGATGATCTTCGAGATGTCAAGCGTGATGGCACCCATCGAGATGGCAATCAGCGTGACGATGATCAGAATGATGCCTAAAATCGCGAAAAGCCGATTGACCAAATACCCGCGCCCTTTTGATTCCGGCCAGGCTTGATGGATGTTGCTGATGATGCCGTTGAAAGCTCCCGATCCGGACCAAAGCAGCGTGATGGTCGCGTTGATGGATGTCGTCGTTCGGTTGGTCAGGATGTTCTGCAAATTTTCAATGATGAACGTTTCTGACCCGGGAATAATCGACGAAAAAAGCAGAATGATCTCTTTTTGAATGACAGTGTATTCAAGGAAAAAGGAGAGGATGACGATGATGAATAGGATCAGCGGGAACATGGAAAACAGACTGTAATAGGAGATGCTGGCGGCAGCCTGAGCAGGGTTGGAGCGCATCAGCGACGAGAAAGCGTCAATCGTGACTGACAGGAAGGCATCTTTGCGAATCGTCTTCTTGTCTTCGCTTTCCGACTGAATTTCATGCTCAGAATGAAGGTTCTCATCCTGCTTTTCATAAGGATCAAATTTTAACAAATCATTCTCCTGAATAAATTATACTTAAAATTCAGCAGAAGAGACATAATCAGTAAATTACAGCTAAAAAAGTTCGAAAACTTGACAATTCGGGCATGAAAAAGGCCGATCTAATTATCCGCGATAGATTTCCAATCCGCGCCGCTCAAATTTTTTAACGGATCCCGTGTTGATTTTCAAGACGCCCTGTAAATCCAAAAATTTTAAAGCAGGCAGTTTCTGAATGTATTTTGCAGCATTGGCTGTTAGCCGGTTGCAGTAGCTCAAATCAAGGTGTGTCAAATTTCTGAGCGCGGGGAGAAAAGCCAGCCCCTCGCTGCTGATGTCGCAGGAGCTGAGATTGAGATAGGCAAGCTGCGGCAGGCGCTCAAGATGGCGGATACCGCGATTGGTGATGCCGCGGTTTTCTGCCAAGTGCAGATAGCGCAGGCTGGTGACGGATTCAAGGTCATCTGTCAGCTGTTTGATCTCCGGATCAGTGAATCCTTTGGCGCGGATCCCCATGTGATCACTGACCGGCAGATGAAAAATGCCAGGGCTTTGGTCAAACTCGAGCCAGTCGAACCATTTTGCTGATGGGGAGGATGCCGGCTGCGTGAAGATTGTGACATCGAGTGCGGTTTCAAATCGATAAGTTTCTGTTTCCATGCCTGGATTATACGATATATTACTGGGGATTTCTTCAAAAACTTTCATTTTAGAAACAAGGAGGAATCTACCATCTATCTTGACATGCCAATTAGCAGGCATTTATAATTGACTAATGGAATCAAATTATTCATTAATTAAACAAATTTCAGCGGGTTTGGTTATCCGGCTGATTGACCTATTGACGATCAGGACAGCTTCCCCCAGATTGAACCGGGGTTCAATGAAACAACTGGTTTATAACCGGTTGTTTGACGGCGATGAAATTGTTATTGTTTGAAAAATGCGAGAAAAACCAATTTTCATGAATCTCTTCGGAGAGATTGACCGTGAAACTTCTCGGTGAACCTACCGGTGAACATAATAGGAGCGATGGACATCCAACTGTCTGTAAACTTTGCAAATGATTTTTCAGAAGGACTGGCCGCAGTTTCAGGCGCTGATGAATGGTCTAGCTGCATCAAGAAATCTGGAAAGTATGCTATTCAACCTCGATTTTTCGCGGCACGAGAATATTTCGATGGGGTCGCAAATGTCAACCTCGATTTTGAGCCAGGAAAGTCTATTGATCAATCAGAAAACATTCTTTTTAATGAACCTTTTTCTCATCTTATAAAATTTAAAGACAGTCTTGCGCTAATCAAATATTTAAAAATGGATTCGGTAGTCGACAAAACTGGAATGGTCTTTCATTTCAGCTGTTTGGAGTAGGATTTTGGGAGGGCTTTATGGAAATCCGTTGCCCCAGCTT
>DHPK01000006.1:6902-14929 GCA_002407845.1 Leptolinea sp. UBA5366
ATGGAAATCCGTTGCCCCAGCTGTCAGAATATCAACCGCGAAAGTGCAAAATTTTGTACGAAATGCGGGCAGGCTCTTCCTGAGCTTGTATCAATATCATCCCCGGAAAAAAACAAAAAAGAGATCGAAACACGCTGCCCTTATTGTCAGCAGCCGTTGCTTGACGGGGCAGATCGTTGTGTCAGCTGCGGTGCGGCGATCATCCCTGAAGAAAAGAAATCAACAACTTCGAAACGAAGAAAAACAACCAGCCAGCCTCGTTTCTGTACTGGATGCGGAAATCCTGTCCGGGTCGGCGCAAAGTTTTGTGTCACTTGCGGGAAAAAGATAGAAACGCTTCAAAAAGCTGAAAAGAAATCTGCAGCTAAAGGGACCCCAGCGAAAAATCTTGCTAAAACGCCCAAGCCGGCTGATCCTGTCCCTGAGAAATCCCCAAGATCCGCTAAACCAATAAGAGCTGCGGCACCAAAGCGCAGATCTGCCTTCAGGGCAATTCTGGGTGTGCTGGTAGTTGCTGTGATCGGTTTTGCATTCTATCGGTTCGTCTTGAAAACAGACAAGCCGCCGGTTGCAAAGGATGACAGAAGCCAAACCGCTGGAGTTTCAGTTCAACAGGATGATTTCGGCGACCTGGATGGAATTCCCGGTATCGTCGATATCGAATCTTCACCCGTTGTGATCAGCAACCCAGAAGACACTTTGGTTCCCGAGCCGTTACAAGTCAGCGGGACAAAAGCCGTCAATCAGGAGCTATTTACCGGCTTGACAGTCGCCGCAGCGGAAAACCAGCTTGATCGCGACAGGACATTCACTGGTTATCGCTTGGCTGATGAAGATATTTATGAAACTGCCAAACCACTGCGCGATCAGGGATTTCTACTGATCGATGCATTTGAATTTAATGCGGGTCTGAATCATGGAGAGCGGCTGCCCAATGGAGTAGATTTACGCTTCGATATGCAGGCATTCAATATCCCCGATGTGCTATGGGAAGATATCGCATTGATTCGTTTAACAGAGGATGGACAAGTAGAGCGTCTGCCGAGCAAGCGCGACGGAGCGATCCTGATCGCAAGTTCGGACGCCAATTCAATTATTGGCGCGATTGTAATTGGAACAGGAATTGGCATGGTTGTCGGAAAAACCGTTGAACATGGCGGAAAACGCTCCTGGGCTCAAATGAACTGGCGATCCTATGACGATTCTGGAAAGCATGAAAGCTTTCTGTCCGGCTCTGAAGACCGCCTAAAAAATTATTCAATTTATTGGCCCGATGATCTTCCGTTCACCAATAAAGAAAAGGTAAAAGCAATAACCAAAGAGCTGCAAGCCTTGACAGATCAGCACCTTGTGAAAATCGATGAATCGATCTGGAACGCAAAAAGGGCTGGTGATTCAATTGGCTACTCAGTCAAGGTCCGTGAAGCCCTGGTAAAAATGAAATCGGATCCAAAGTATAAAGATATCGTCAAACGATTGAGCGATCCGGCGTTGGTCATTCCGTTGCCTGTCCAGCTTGGAATTCAATCTCTGGTTGAAGCAGACTACTATTTGTATGAAGTGAGGAAATTTAAACGACCCAGTCATGATGTGGAAGTCTATTTCCTGGATGATTGGCCGCATGACGGCAGCGTTTTGGGAATGTCGGAAAATCCTTATTTAGGGAGCCCTTATATTCATATCAATATTTCAACCGCTGTCGGACTGCCTTTCGACGTAGCGCAGCTTAAGGACGCTAACCGCAAGGCGGGATTCCGGACGCAAATTGATGATTTGCAGCTGACAATCATGCATGAATTATTTCATGTCGTTCAATCGGGATATGTCTGGATGGACAGGGAGGATTATCTTTGGTTTTGGGAAGCGACTGCAGTGCTATTGGAAAAAGAAGCTTATGAATATGCGTTGAAAAATAAATTTACGTCTGTACAGCCCTTAGTCGATCCGCAGAAAAAAGGAAATCTGATGCAGCGGGCTTATGACGATATTCTGACAACTGTATTTTGGGATACTTATGCCTACAGCTTTGGAAATTCAGCGGATTGGGGAAAGTCAGGAGACGTGAAAAAAGTGACGACCAATCAAGGGTATGCAGCGTCACACTTTCTTGAAACGCTTCGTGATAAATACTACAGCCACGATAAAAATAAGTTTTTGAAGGATTTGATCGAAAGGTTTGCAGCGTCCTATGCGTTAAGCTCCGATATTCAGGGACTGCTGCGCGACCAATTGGGAATTGGCGCCAAAACTTACCAACAAGAATTTGTCGAATTTTGCAGCCAACAAAAAACACCCATTATCAATTCTATGGCGGAAGTTTGGAAAAAAGGCGGGTTCCAATGGAAACGATCCCTCCCATTCCTGACCACTCAGAAATCAAAACTTGAAATTGAAATTTCCAATCAATCCGAATTCACTGCACTTGCTCAATCATTGGGTGTAATTCGTGAAGCTGGCGACAAGTCAGTTTATCAAATTGGGATCCGCAATAAAAATTATCGATCTGAATCTCCCTCTGTTTGGGTTGCAGCTGATCCGGATAAAGATTCATTAAAGGCGACTGCTTTAACCGAAGACGGGATTAAGTATTTTAGTTATGATACCGGGGCTTATGCCGTATATTCGGTAATGGGCAGCCCAGCTGCTGCTGGAAAAGATGCACCGATACTCGAAGCAATTTTGCTGCCGGTGCCTGAAACGCCGCAACTTGAGATCAAAGGCCGAGACCTGGTCATCACGATGCCAAAGAAAAGCTTTCTGTTCGATCAAAAATTGGCAGAAAACTGGCTGGTTGTGATTTCCATGAAAAGCGGCGCGAACAGCACGGTTTTTGCGCTCGAGAACAAAGCGCTGACGCTTGAAATACCGCTAAACAATAATGGAATTGTTAAAGACCCATCGAAAGAACCATTCAAAGACAAGGTGGTCGCAGCTACGACACGATACGCAGCTGCGTATCCCGGCGCGAAACAACGGACTTATAACTGGGACGCGCTTCAGGAGCTTTCGGACAAGCCGATTAAGGGGAAACCGGATGTGGTGTATACCGTCGCCGTAATGGAGATGACCACAGAAGAGAAACCATTTTATACGCAGCAAAGCAAATCTGCCAGCATCCCGGTGGTATTCGAAGATAATGTTGGTCATTTGGAGATCATTCCAAATCCTTGCAAGGTCGATGATAACGATTGTTATTTTAAATGGACTTTTCTTCCATTTGGCTTGTCCAATGGTTGTTTCATCGATGCCCTTAATAGAGTTCCTTCAATACCAGTCGAAAAAGGCGGCAGTTTTCAATTCAGCTCTCAAGGGAGTATGGAAAAATTGGGGTACACGACTTCATGCAACTTTTCAATCAACGGGGTAGTTAATCCGGATACGAAAAAAGGAACTGCCACCTTGGAGCTGAATATGATCGAGGATTATTATATGGAGAGTGATAAATATAAACCCGCAACAGGCTGCACATCAGTTTCTATCAGTCACTATGAATATGAATTAGCAGGAAAAGCTGAATTTGATCTTAGTGAAAAAGGAGGATTTGACTTTGAGGTCTACCCTGATGTAGCCAGCAGAATGCCGTCCGATGTTCCGCTTTTTTATCTGGATGGGATTAAAAATGGAAGTTATGAGAATACATGTAGTATGTTTACTGGGAATTCGTCTGGCAGCGGAGAAGAACCCAAGCATGGTCGTGCAGTGATCAGATTTAAATACGTCCCTGGCCCTTGAAGATAGCGGTCAGGCGTAAAGAAAAAATTATTTCGAACCTTTTTGGAGGCAGAAATGGAATGTGCAAATTGTGGAACGGAATTGAACACAGGGGATTTGTTCTGCCCTGCTTGCGGCACTTCGGCTGGTCAGCTGTCTGTTTCCGCTTCCCCTGAAAAAATACCTGCATGGGCGGAACCCCCTGCAACGGCAGTTTCTCCATCTCGAGCGGTGAAGTCGCGCCCTTCGACGAAGAATGAAATCATGGGCGTCGGAGCAGTGATCGGTATGTATCTGCTAATGGCAATTCCCATTATCGGTCAGATTCTCATGATCGTATGGGCTTTCGGGAGCGGAAAGAAGATGCGCAAAAATATTGCAGCTGCTCATTTGATCCTGATGCTGTTGTTCATTGGCTTCTATGTGCTTTTATTAAAGTATTATGGTATTGATTATGAGATGCTGCAGGACTTGATTTCGGGAATTTAGGATTCCAGAGCAATCTTGCTGATTGTCACATTTTTTGGAAATTGCCTATTGACATTTTTTCCGGAACGAATAAAATGACATCAATCAATCAAAAATAACCGATGATTGAGACTAGTAGGTTCAGCAAAGCAGCTTACAGAGAATTGCGCAGTGCTGAGAGCGCAGCCGCCAGCCGCGGAACCGAATGGACTCATGAGGGCAGGACGAAAATCGAACTGATGAGTAGTGCCTGACGGGAACTTCACCCGTTATCAAGGAAGTACGCATGATGGTGCGTAGAACAAGTGGGCGTGAGAACACGTCAAGTTGGGTGGTACCGCAGAAGCTGAATGAAACGCTTTTGTCCCAGGATAATAGGCCGGGGCAAAAGCGTTTTTTGTTTCCGGAGACCAGATAAGAGGAGAAAAATCATGAAAACACTCAATACCAACAAGAATTCTGATCCGCATCGCACTTATTTATCCGAAGACCAGATCCCAACGCAATGGTACAACATCCGCGCTGACATGAAGACCAAACCAGCGCCGATTCTCCACCCTGGGACTTTTGAACCATTAACAAAAGAGGAACTGACCCCGATCTTCGCTGAAAAGCTGGTTGATCAGGAATTGGACAACACTACGCCTTACATTGACATTCCCGATGAAGTGCGCGAAATCTATAAAATGTATCGCCCCTCTCCCTTGATTCGAGCTTACAATCTCGAGAAGGCGCTTGATACACCGGCGAAAATCTATTACAAGTTTGAAGGTAACAACACTTCCGGCAGTCACAAGCTGAATTCGGCGATTGCGCAGGTCTACTATGCAAAAGAACAAGGCTTGGCAGGGATGACGACCGAAACCGGCGCTGGCCAGTGGGGCACTGCCATGGCGGAAGCCTGTTCGCTGTTCAACATGCCGCTGATCGTCTACATGGTGAAAGTCAGCTATGAGCAGAAGCCATTCAGGCGGACAGTCATGCAGACGTTCGACGCTGAAGTTTATCCAAGTCCGAGCGATCATACCGAAATCGGCCGGAAAATTCTGGCGGAAAACCCGGGCACCGGCGGCAGCCTCGGCTGCGCGATCAGTGAAGCCGTTGAAACGGCTGTCTCAAAAGAAGGCTATCGCTATTTTCTTGGCTCCTGCCTGAATTACGTGATCCTGCATCAGTCGGTGATCGGTATCGAAGCGAAAATGGCAATGGATTCACTCGGTGAATATCCGGACGTGGTTGTCGGCTGCGCCGGCGGCGGTTCAAATCTTGGCGGATTGATTTCCGAATATGTTCATGACAAGCTGACCGGGAAGGGAAATCCGCGCCTGCTAGCAATTGAGCCTGCGTCCTGCCCGTCGCTGACCCGCGGAAAATATGCCTATGACTTTGCTGACACCGGTCGAATTACCCCGCTCTGCAAGATGCACACAGTCGGCAGCCAGTTCATTCCTTCCCCGGATCATGCCGGCGGACTGCGGTTCCATGGCATGTCCCCGATCCTGTCTCAGCTCTACACGGATGGAATTTTGGAAGCCCAAGCTGTTGGTCAATTGGATGTTTTTGACGCCGCAGTCCTCTTTGCGAAGACTGAGACGATCTTGCCGGCGCCTGAGTCTGCGCATGCCATTTTAGGCGCGATCAATGAAGCCAAGCTCTGCCGTGAGTCCGGAGAGCAGAAAACGATCTTGTTCGGACTGACCGGAACCGGCTATTTTGACATGACGGCCTATGATTATTATTTATCCGGAAAAATGGAAAATAATTCGCTCAGCGAAGATGATTTGCAGCGCAGCCTGTCGATGCTGCCTCAAGTCCCCGGCATGTGAGCGCAACTCTACAACTTTAGGTCAGTCTGCGGAGCGAAAACCAACTGATTGTCAACTATACTTTTGCAATAAAAAAGCTGCCTCGTCTAATCCAGAGACGGGGCAGTTTTACGAATTAGGATTAATTAAGGGTTACTAAGCTAACCGAAAAAAACTGTCTGCCTGTACCTGAATCGCCTCGAAGAGTATGCGCTGAATTCAATGAGTGACACAGTCAGCTGTGCCCGGCAAGAAAAACCTATTCCGGCAATTCCAGATGCTTGCAGGTTTCAAGAAACCCGAGCGCTTCAGCGTAAATCTTTTCGACACCGCCTTCATGATCGCTTTCGATGTTCATCGGCATGGTCGGATCGTGAAGGGAAAGGCGCAGCAGGAACCAGCCCTTGTAAACCGGAATTGAGACGCGAACCCCTTCATAATTTTCTTTTGCCATGCGCCAGGATGGCTGGGTCGCGATATACAGGCGCAAAGCGCTCAGAACGGTTTCGCCATAAGATTTAAAATCCGGAACGGTGATTTTAAAGCGGTATTCGACTGCCTCTTTTGGATCTTTCAAGTCGGCTGCCAGCGATGACAGCGATTTTCCGGCTTTTCTCGAATTCACCATTTCCGCGACGATGACCGTCGCGAGATAGGCTCCGTCATCCAGAAAATAATTTTCAGCGAATGCGCAATGACCGGAGGTCTCAATCGCGAGCGGACAGTTGATGCCTTCGCGGTTCAGCCGAATCCCTTCATTGATAACGTTGCGGTAGCCGCGCTTGAAGCGATGATGGACACAGCCGTTTTTTTCGATGAAACGGGTGAGATGGTCAGAGGTCACAGAATCAGTCACGATCGTGCAACCGGGAGCCTGTCTTGCCATCATTTCTGCCAGCAAGCCGATCAAACGGTTTCGGCTCAGGATGGTACCCTTTTCGTCCACAAATGCCGCCCTGTCGACGTCCGTGTCAAACACGATGCCGAGGTCGCATTGGTTGTCGAGCGTCATCGCGCGCGCTTCATGCATCACGCTTTCCAGCTCAGGGTTGGGAACATGATTCGGGAAGCTGCCATCGGGATCCAGATAACGGCTGGCAGAGGTATCAGCTCCGAGTGGAATCAACACATCATCAACAAAGAATTTTCCGGCGCCATTGCCGGCATCAACGGCAATTTTATAGCCGCTCAGCGGCTGGGGGTTTTCGCTGTCAATTGCCTTTCGGATGATTTCACGCAAATGATTGCTATAAAGGGACATCAGATCGAACGATATTCGGGCACCGCTGCCGCTGGCAGGCGTTAATTCTTCGGCTTTAGCAAGAATGCTAGTGATGTCGGCTTTTTCTGTGCCGGATCCTTTGGTGAAGAATTTCATGCCGTTGCGGTTCCATGGCAAATGGCTGGCAGTGATCATGATTGCGCCGTCAAAGTCTGCTTCAGGAAAGAGGGTCGCCATGAACATCGCGGGGGTGGACGCCATGCCGCAGTCCGCGCTGTTTGCATCGGTGCTTTCAATCCCTTTCAGCACCGATTCCTTGATTGCATCGGCTGAGAGGCGGGAGTCGGTCCCGACGGCAATCCGCAGCGCCTTACTGGATTTCCCGGCTTTTTCTGAAAGCCAGAGCGAAAACGCAGCTGCGATTCTGAACGAAGCTTCATCAGTCAGTGTGACTGGTTCACCTTCAATTCCCGCCAGTGCAACGCCTCGGATGTCGCTGCCGTTTTGAAGTTTCATGTAGTTGATGGTCATAGTTCCTCGCTAAATAAAAGTTTGAAGCCAGATCCCAATTGCTGTTTCGATAAAGTTTGGGTTGGATGAAATATCCGCAATTGATTAATTATATTAGATATTTGATCTTCGATTGGGGCTTTCCAAGATCAACAGGGGGGTCAGCTGAAGTGGTCGGATAAATAAACTATTCTTGAATTTCTTGAGACGCGCTTTCTGTTAAACTGACGGGGCTTTTCTGCTCGCAGAGACTTTTTTCTGGAAGAGTTATCCATGAAATGGGAAAAAAACTGAATTAAAAAAGGGATGCA
>DHPK01000006.1:15073-22630 GCA_002407845.1 Leptolinea sp. UBA5366
TTTGAATGATATTTCAAATTAATCGAACTTAAATTTTGAGCACGGCTCCCTCAGAAGCAGAGGTAACCATCTTCGCGTACCGAGCCAAATAGCCGGTGGTGATATTCGGCGTGCGCGGCTGCCAATTTTCACGGCGTTTTGCCAATTCGGTTTCATCAACCAGCAGCTGAATTGAATAGGCTGGAATGTCGATGCGAATGCGGTCGCCTTCTTCAATCAGCGCGATAGTGCCGCCAGCTGCCGCTTCCGGAGAAACGTGTCCGATGGACGCGCCACGGGTTGCGCCTGAAAAACGTCCGTCCGTGATCAGTGCAACGGATTTATCCAACCCCATACCGGCAATGGCGGAGGTCGGACTGAGCATTTCGCGCATGCCGGGACCTCCCTTTGGTCCTTCGTAGCGGATAATGATCACGTCCCCTGACTGGATCTTGCCGTCGTAGATCGCTGCGATGGCTTCTTCCTCGCTGTCAAAAGTCCGTGCCGGTCCTTCGTGAACCAGCATATCCTCAGCAACCGCGGAGCGTTTGACGACGCAGCCTTCGGGTGCGATGTTGCCGAAAAGCATTGCCAATCCGCCGGTTTTGGAATAGGGATCCTGATAAGGTCGGATGACCGCGTTCGGCCGGTTGGTGACGGATGCGAGGTTTTCCGCGAGTGTCTTTCCGGTGCAGGTCATGACTTCGCCATTGATGACGTTGTTTTGCAGCAGCTCGGATAAAAGCGCCTGAACACCGCCGACCGCAGCCAAATCTTGAACATGATGATTGCCGGCAGGAGCCAAACGGCATAAATTAGGCGTGTTTTCCGAGATGGTGTTGATCGCTTCAAGGTTGACGTTCAGCCCGCATTCTTTCCCGATTGCGGTCAGATGCAGAACGGAGTTGCTTGAACAGCCCAGCGCCATGTCAGCAGTGAAGGCATTGGTCAGCGACGACTGCGTCACTATGTCCAACGGGCACAGGTTCTGGCGGACGAGTTCAACAGCCTGCATGCCGGTCTGCTTTGCCAGCCGGATTCGGGCAGATTCCACCGAGGCAATTGTGCCGTTGCCGGGCAGTGCCATGCCGAGGGCTTCTGTCAGACAGTTCATCGAGTTGGCAGTAAACATGCCGGAACAGGAACCGCAGCCCGGGCAGGCATTGTCTTCGATTAGTTGAAGCTCTTTTTCGTCGATCTTTCCGGCTTTAATTGCGCCAACTGCCTCAAAAACAGAGTTGAGATCTAGCGCTTTGCCGTCGATCGTTTTGGATGCCATCGGACCGCCAGACACAAAAATGGCAGGGATGTTGACACGGCAGGCAGCCATCAGCATGCCCGGGACAATCTTGTCACAGTTTGGGATGAAGACCATCCCGTCAAATTGATGCGCCAGCGCCATGGTTTCACAGGAGTCGGCGATGAGTTCACGGGAAGCCAGCGAATATTTCATGCCAGCATGACCCATGGCGATGCCGTCGCAGACGCCAATCGCACCGAATTCAATCGGTGTTCCGCCGCCCATGCGAATTCCCGCTTTAACTGCATCAGCAATTTGCCTGAGATGGATATGTCCAGGAACAATCTCATTGAAAGCATTGCAGACACCGATCAAGGGGCGATTAAGCTCTTCATCAGTGTAGCCCATTGCTTTGAAAAGGCTGCGGTGCGGGGCTCTTTCGACTCCCTGCGTAACGTTCGAGGATTTCAATTTCCTGTCCATGACTTACTTATTCCAAAGCATCTTTTCGCGCAATTCGGCGCCGACAACTTCAACCGGGTGCGCTTTGGACATGCGGCGCGTGGCATTGAAGAATGTTCGTCCGGTTTTGTTTTCAAGAATCCAACGGCCAGCAAAGGTTCCATCCTGGATTTCGGTCAAAAGCTGTTTCATCGCCTTCTTGGTTTCGTCGGTGATAATGCGCGGTCCGGCGATGTATTCGCCATATTCTGCGGTATCGGAGATCGAGAAGTTCATATAGCTGATGCCGCCCTTGTTAACCAGGTCGATGATCAGTTTCATCTCATGCAGACATTCAAAATAAGCTGATTCCGGCTGATATCCGGCTTCAACCAAAGTTTCAAAACCGGCTTTCATCAAAGCGACCACGCCGCCGCAAAGAACTGCCTGTTCGCCGAACAGATCGGTTTCGGTCTCTTCCTGGAAAGTTGTTTCGAGGACTCCAGCGCGTGCACCGCCGATTCCGGCTGCCCAAGCGAGGGCTTTTTCGAGCGCCTGACCGGATGGGTTCTGATAGACAGCGACCAGCACCGGAACGCCTTTGCCTTCTTCAAACTGGGAACGGACAGTGTGACCGGGACCTTTCGGCGCGATCATGAAGACGTCCACATCTTCGGGAGGGACGATCTGCCCGTAATGGATGTTGAATCCGTGGGCAAACGCCAAGCTCTTGCCTGAAGTCAGATTGGGGGCAATTTCTGCCTGATACAGGTCAGCTTGTTTTTCGTCCGGTACCAGCACCATGATCACGTCAGCGGCTTTGACTGCCTCAGCCGGTGTCAAAATGGAGAATCCGGCAGCGGCGGCAGCCTGTCTGCTCTTGGAGTTTTCCTGTAATCCGATGACAACGTCCATGCCGCTGTCTTTCAGGTTGAGCGCATGGGCATGACCCTGACTTCCGTAACCAATTATGGCAAGTTTTTTGCCCTTGAGAACTTCTAATTTGCAGTCTTTTGCATAGAACAATTTAGCCATTTCGAGAATCTCCTTCATCTTCTGTCAAGATTGTAGTTTTACCCCGTTCCAGAGCAACCAGCCCTGAACGAACAAGTTCCATAATTTCAAATTGGGAAACCAGGCGGATAAACGCTTCAAGTTTTTCCAGGTCGCCCGTAACCGATACCGTCAGACATTCATGATTGATGTCGATGATATTTCCGCGGAAAATATTCACGATTTGGATGATTTCATCGCGGTCTTCCTTCGTCTCACAGCGTAATTTGACCATGACCAATTCCCGCTGAACACAGGTCTCCCGATCCAGCAGTTTTGCGGAGATCACCAGCACCTGCTTCCTCACCTGACTGAGGATAAAATCTGCTGCCTGTTCGTCCCCATATGTCACAATTGTAATGCGGGTGATGTCAGGACGGTCGGTGACATCTGCTGAGACACTCAGGATGTTATAGCCTTTGCGTGAAAAAAGCCGGACGATCTGGGAAAGCACGCCTGCGATATTTTCCACCAAAATGGATACCATGAATAATTTTTCTTGTTTCATAATTCTGTCCTGTTTTCTCTGAATGATCGCTGACCGCTCAGATTAAGAAATCGTCCAAGTTTTTGCCGGATGGCACCATCGGGGTGACTTTTTCATCGATATTGATGACACAGTCGATCACAGCGCTCTCGCCGCTCTCCAACGCCTTTTTGAAAGCTGCTTCGAAAGCCTCCAAATCACTGACTCGATACCCCTGTACGCCGTAAGCGTCCGCAAGTTTGATAAAATCCGGACCGCGGTCAAGCGTCGTCTGAGAGTAGCGTTTCTGATAGATCAGCGTCTGCCACTGCCGAACCATGCCAAGCGTTCCATTATTCATGATTACTGTGATGACTGGAACGCCGTAATGTTCCATTGTGCCGAGTTCATGATTGTTCATTCTGAAACAGCCGTCGCCTGTGATTTCGACGACCGGGACGTCAGGATTTCCAACTTTTGCACCCATCGCAGCTCCCATGCCAAACCCCATCGCGCCGAAGCCGCCGGATGTGATCAGCTGCCGCGGGCGGGAGAATGGGAAGGACTGGGCAGTCCACATCTGATGCTGGCCGACATCCGTCACAACAATCACGTTATCACCCGTCGTGCGGTGGATTGCGCTCAGTATTTCGCGCGGGTGCAGCATTTCCGATTTTTCGTCCTGAGCTGCTTTGGAATGTTTATTCTCCAAAAATTCTGCTGCCCAGGCGGTATCCTTTTTCGATTTTGTTTTAAGCTGTTCGTTCAGCTGGGTCAGAATTTCGCGCGCATCCCCGCAGAGAAAATGATCAGCTTTCACATTCTTGTTGATTTCTGAGCGGTCGATGTCGATATGGACAATTTTCCGCTCTTCTTTGAAGCGTTCTGGGTTCAGCGCAACGCGATCTGTGAATCGCGCACCGACTGCGATCATCAGATCGCTCTTCGTGCACATCAGATTTGAATCGCGGTTTCCATGCATGCCGATCATTCCGCTGAACAGCGGATGTTCCTGAGGCATGCAGCCCAGTCCCATCAGCGTGCTGACGACCGGAGCGGAGATGTTTTCCGCCAGTTCGATCAGTTCCTGAGATGCATTTGAACTGACAACGCCCCCTCCGCATAAAATGACCGGCCGTTTCGCTTTTTGGATCATTTCGATCAGGCTGTCGATTTGAGCTGCGCTTGGGGTTGAATGAACCACGACATGGCTTCTTCTTTTGTATAAGGAAGCAAGATGCCCATTGTTCTTATGCTCGCGCTTAGGCAGTCGGCGGAAATTCGTCGTTGCTGCCGAAACGTCTTTCATGATGTCGATCAGCACAGGTCCCGGTCTGCCGCTTTCTGCCACGGCGAACGCTTCGCGAAGCACGTCAGCAAGTTCTTCAACATCCCGCACCTGATAGTTCGATTTGGTGATCGGCATCGTGATGCCGGTGATATCCGTTTCCTGAAAGGCGTCTTTCCCGATCAGATTATAGGAGACGTTGCACGAGATGAACACAACCGGCGACGAATCCATGTAAGCTGTGGCAATGCCGGTTATCAGGTTGGTTGCCCCCGGTCCGGACGTCGCAAAACAGACACCGACTTTTCCGGTTGAGCGGGCATACCCGTCTGCGGCGTGCGATGCTCCTTGTTCATGAGCTGTAAGGATATGGTGAATTTGTCCGCTATAGTCATGCAGTGCGTCATAAAGATTAAGAATGGTTCCACCAGGATATCCGAAAACAACATCTACACCTTGTTCTAATAAACATTCTATAACGATTTTAGATCCATTAATTACCATTGCAGCCCTCCGTTTCTTAGATTTAAAAAAGTTTTCGCCCTAATCATTAGGGCGAAAACTAATTTTTCCGCTGTACCACCTAATTTCCCGCTTATTAAGGCGGGCAATCACTCTCCACTAACATGAAGGTCTCTTGTATCGGTGAGATTCCGTCGGGGCTTACTGCTCAAGGGTTCTGCCCCAATGCTCCGGGATGATTTTCGACTTCAGTCTGTGAGAATTCTCACCAGCCATTCTCTCTCTGGAACAGTCTCTTCAGTTTACTCTTTCCCATCAAAGCGTTACTATTTGGTATTGATTTGGCAATATTATCAAAGAACGACTGAAAAAGGGCACTGTTTTTTAAATAGGTGACATTTCCAGAATTGACAAATCAACCCGTTATTAATTGCTGGATGGCATGAATTTGCGAAGCACGCCGGCAAGCGATGAAATAGGCGAGGTTTGAATGTAAACTTTGCCCGGACCGGTCACCTCGGTGTTGAACAGTCCTTCACCGCCGAACAGAATGTTCTTGACGCCGCCGCTGACTGTTTTGACATCCATTGAGCAGGTCGATTCCATCGCAGCCAGATAGCCGGTGTCGATGATCAGTTTTTCTCCGGCAGCCAGATCATACACTTTGCAATGTCCGTCAATTTCGACAAATGCTTTGCCGTGTCCGGACAGACGCTGCATCACGAATCCTTCACCGCCAAACAGCCCGCTGGCAAGTTTCTTCTGAAAATACATCGACAGCTCAACACCGCTTTCGGATGCCAGGAATCCTGATTTCTGCACGATAAGCTCCTTGCCAGGTTCGATGTCAAAAGTCAGAATCATGCCGGGGAAAGAGGACGCGAATGAGACAATGCCGGTCCCTTTGGCAGTGAATGTGTTCAAAAACATCGATTCTGATGAGAGCATTCGACCCAGAACCTTGCCAATGCCGCCGCGTGAAGTTGTCTCCATTACAATATTCGGCGTCATCCAAGCCATTGCGCCGCTTTCGGTTACCATGGTCTCGCCATTCGCAAGGGTGCAGATTAAAACGGGAAACGGTGTCCCTTCAATTTTGTATTCCATAATATTCTCCTGATTGTTGAATCATATTTTTGTTTTTTGAAAATCAATCGGATGAATGGGTGCCGGTTGAGATGCCCCCGTTCGATTGTTCTCCGCTTTCTGAAATTGTTCCTGCAGCCCCCAGATTGCTCACCTGTGTCTGATTAAAGGCTGCCCGGCTGTTTTCATCGGTCGCAAAACTGCCGCCATACAAAGCACGCACGCTGCCGCTTTCGGTTACGCTGATCTCCGCAGTGCCGTTCAGAAATGACGCTGCGCCCTGATAGACGAAGTCACCGCCAAAAGCCCAGCCTGCGCTGCCGCTGATCATTGCAAAAGTGTCCTGAGATTGATAGGCGCTGCCTGATCCGACTGCGCTGCCGCCCCCAAACAGAGCGATTTGAACCGCTCCGGTTTCGGATACCGCGATGCTTGATTGGGTGGTGACTGCAGAAGCTCCGCCCTGCTGCGCCAGCCCGCCCGCCAGCGCGTAGTCTGTTGAGCCATTGATTTCAACCTGTGTCCGGTTGACCGCTGCGTAACTGCCCTCTCCCGAAGCGAGGCCACCGCCGAAAAGTTCCCAATAGACCCGCCCTGTCTCTCCGAGTTCGACAGTTGATTGATCTTTAACGATCGATGATCCGCCGTCGAAGGCTGCGCCGCCTCCGAAAACATAGGCAGCAGAGCCGTTGATCACAACTTGGGTAGAATCGACCTGCCCGATTTTGCCATAATCCGCGTACATGCCGCCGAAAATCCAAGCGTTGTCCATTGCGACATGCTCGCCGAGGAAAAATGGGATGCCGTTGGCATACAGGTGATAAACAGCAGGAAGGCTGATCTCTGTGTTGCCGGATTCGCCTTCGATTGTCAGGGAAGTGATCGATTTGCCAGTTGGCAGGGAGAGCACAGCATCCGCTGTGTCATTCAGACTGGCAGCGATCTGCAGGGTGACCTTTCCGGCGTTGCCTGGAAGGCTGAGGAGCGCTTGAGAGATCGATTGATATGCGGCGTCAGGGCCGACTGACAGGGTTAAATCCGCAGAGACTGTGGTAAAAATGCAAAGCTGCAGCAGCAAAAGGAATAAAATTCCTGGTCGCAAACGCATAACACCATTCTAACAGAGGAGCAAAACCAAAATTGAGATTTTTGATAAAAAGGGTATCTGATTGTGCAGAATTTTTACAAATGATGAAAAAAGCGGGCTGATTTTAGCCCGCTTTTTTGAAAATTGCTTAATTATTTCTTCTTTTTGTAAAAAGTGTTCTTCATTGGCAGTTCGGTTCTGAATTCGCCGTCAAAATTGTAATAAGCGTTCTGGCAGGCGGGTGTGATCGGAATCAGGCTTAATTCACCGATGCCTTTAGCGCCGTGCGCATAGGGAGAAAGCTGATCATCGGGGGCTTTAACCAGATGGATCTTGATCGGCGGAACATCTGGCGCGCGCAGCAGGCCAAGCGTGCCGTATTTAGCCTGAGGCCAGCCGTCTTTCATCGGGTAATCTTCTGTCAGCGCGATGCCCAGCCCCATGGCAATTCCGCC
>DHPK01000006.1:22733-36563 GCA_002407845.1 Leptolinea sp. UBA5366
ACAGCCCCATGGCAATTCCGCCTTCAATCTGACCTTCAATCGCCTGCAAGTTGATCGGTGTGCCGACGTCATAGGCTGCTTCAACCAGACTGACCTTTCCAGCCTCATCGAGCAGAACGACTGCCGCGCCATAGCTGTAGCTGATGTGGCTGACGGGGTTCTGCTTTTCCGACCCCATCGGATCCGTTTCAGCATAGAATTCTTCAAAATATTCTTTGCCTTCCAAATCAGCAAGGGATTTGCCAGCATTCAGATCATCGGTCAGCCGGATCGCTGCCTGATGGACTGCCTGTCCAGTCAGGACGGTCTGCCGTGAAGCGGTGCTGGTTCCGGCATCTGGCGTCCGGCGGGTGTCAGGCCGTTCAACGACCATCAGCTCCGGACTAAGTCCGGTGTCTTCGCAGACGATCTGGAGACAGACTGTGCCGACGCCCTGTCCCATGCATGCCGCTGAGGTTCGGATGTGAATTTTGCCGTCCTGGACAGAGAGAATCACACGCCCGGCATCTTCATTTCCGACCCCGATCCCGCTGTTCTTGAAGGCACAGGCGAGACCGGCTTTCGGGTTGGCTTCATAGGTCTCTTTGACTGCCATCAGCGCTTCTGCCATGGCTGTGTTGGAGCCGGCAATCTGGCCATTCCCGAGAGTCTCACCGGGACGGATTGCATTCCGCCAGCGGATTTCCCATGGGCTGATGCCGACTTTTTCCGCCAGTTGGTTTATATTCGATTCGACCGCGAAACAGCTTTGCGTCACGCCAAAGCCGCGGAAAGCACCGGCAGGGATGTTATTGGTGTAAACCCCATAGCCGTGGATGTCGATGTTTTGATAATTATAGGGCCCGCTGGCATGCGTGCAGGCGCGCTGCAATACCGGACCTCCTAAGGAGGCATAAGCGCCGGTATCCGCCACGATCACGGCTTTGATGGCGGTCAGTTTGCCGTTTTCATCGCAGCCTGAGGTGAATTCCATGTCCATCTTGTGGCGTTTTGCATGAAAATTGAAACTCTCCTGTCTGGAGAATTTGACTTTGACTGGTTTTTTCGTGACCCATGCCATTAATGCTGCATGGTGCTGAACAGACATATCTTCTTTGCCGCCGAAACCGCCGCCGACTAACATCGAAACGATATGGACTTTTTCCTGAGGCAGGTTCAGCATGGTGCTGATTTCGTGCATTTCATCATAGATTGACTGCGCGCCGGTGTAGACCAGCACGCCATCTTCCCCTTCGGGGGTGGCGACGGCACATTCTGGTTCCATGAAAGCATGTTCGCCAACGGGCATTGTGTAGCGGTTGGTCACAACGTATTTTGATTCTGCCAGCGCTTTTTCTGCATCGCCGCGGATCAGGTGTTCCTCCGCGAGAATGTTGCCCGTTTCGTGAATCAACGGGGTTTCCGGTTTCATCGCCTCGAAAGGATCAGTGATCGGCTCTAATTCCGTATAATCGACTTCGATCAGGCTCAGGACTTCATCAAGCGTTTCTTTGTGGTTTGTCGCGACCAGGGCGATTGCATCCCCGATAAAACGGGTCGTGCCGCCTTCAGGGATCATGCAGTCCCAGTCTTTCTTGATGTGTCCGAGTTTATTGTTGGGGACATCGGCTGCAGTCAGAATTTTCACGCAGTCCGGGTGGACAAGCGCTTTGGAAAGATCAATTTTGTTTACAATCGCTCTGGGGTATTTGGCGTGAAGGGCTTTTGCGTAAATCATGCCGGGCAGAATCAGGTCGTCTGCATATTTTCCCGTGCCGAGCGTTTTTTCAATCGCGTCAATTCTCCGGAAGCGGCGGTTGAGCTTCCCGTCCGTTTCCGGACCGGGAATCGGCAGGTCTTCCCGGAAAAACCGGGCTGCCTGGCTGATCGCTTCGATGATTTTCACATATCCCGTACAGCGGCAGATGTTGCCGCGGATTGCTGCCCGAATTTCATCAGTGGTCGGATTCAGATTGTTATCGAGCAAGCCTTTTGCTGAGATCACCATGCCGGGAATGCAGAAACCGCATTGAACTGCGCCGGCTTCGGCAAAGCAATAGCCGTAAACTTCTTTCTCGCGTTCGCTTAATCCTTCGACGGTGATGACGGATTTTCCTTCCAGCGTCGCGAGCTTGACGACACAGGCTTTCATTTTCTTGCCGTCGATCAAGACTGTGCAAGTCCCGCAGGCTCCTTCACTGCAGCCATCCTTGGGCGAAGTAACTCTTAAATCATCCCGAAGAAAAGACAATAGATTTTTCGTTTTGTCCGTCTCAACCGGATTCCCATTAACAGTAAAGTGAACCATAAATCAATCTCCTCTGCTGCCTGCATCAGCCATGTACATTGTAATAATCTAAATTTCGAAGGGTCGGCTTCCATCTAAAGACAGGGGTTGATCTCCCCTGAAATCAGAACTAATTATATATTACCTGATTACTGAATCGTAAAACAGTTATGTTTGTCAGACAATTACAGGATTAATTCCATAAATCAACTAATTGACAAATCTTTATTCGTGATGAATAATTTGAGGGAGAGTCGTTTGCTAACGACAAAATATTTAATTATTAAGTAAAATTCTTTTAAGGGCTGCTGCATGACTTATATCGGGCAACCCCAGATGGATTTTTACGAAATGAAACGTGGTCTACAGGAGAAGAAATGGATTTAATCAACCAGTCAGTCAAGAAATGGGACCATGATCCGAAAATCAGCGGTGCAGCAAAATATGTCGATGATCTGAGGATTAAGGACATGGTTCATGGAAAAATTCTGAGGTCGACCATCGCGAGCGGCACCATCAAAGAAATTCGCATTCCGACGCTGCCTGAAGGGTATCTGATCGTCGATCAGCACGATATTCCGGGAAAAAACAACGTGCATATCGTCGATGATGACTCCCCTTGTTATTCTGACGGAACCGTCAACTTTGTTGGGGAAGCCATTCTGATGGTCGTTGGCGAGGACATGAAGGTCTTGGATAAAATTCTGAGCGAAATTGTTGTCGTATACGAAGAACATACCCCGGTGCTTGACATGATGAAGTCTGATGTGATCTTCTATCAATATGGATATACCAAAGGAGATCCTGATCAGGCATTTCAAGAAGCCGACCAGATTCTTGATGAGACCTTTACCACCGGTTATCAGGAACACATTTACATGGAAGTTCAGGGCATGATCGGCTTTTACAAGGATGGGAAATCGACAGTCCGCGGCTCGATGCAATGCCCTTATTACGTTCATTCAGCAGTCAAGATGGTGATGGGGCTGCCGGATCAGCAGGTTCAAATCATCCAGGATGAGATGGGCGGGGCGTTTGGCGGGAAGGAGGATTATCCTTCAATTCTCGGCGCTCAGGTTGCAGTGGCTGCCAAGAAAGCCGGCAGACCGGTCAAATGCGTTTTGGATCGGCGGGAGGACATCACCTGCACCTCGAAACGCCACCCGGCAACGATGCATTATCGCGCTGCAATCAAAGACAAGAAGATCACAGCGATCGACGCTTACGCAGTTTACGACTGCGGGGCGTTCACAACGCTGTCTAAGGTTGTGCTGCAGCGCGGATTGATCGGCGCGACAGGCGTGTATACGTTTGACAATATTCGAGTGAACGGAAAAGGAGTTCGAACCAACACAACTCCCAACGGCGCTTTTCGCGGATTTGGCGGGCCGCAGACCTTCTTTGCGATCGAAATGTTCATGAATCACATCGCCCGCGCAATCGGCAAGGATCCGTTCGAGCTCAAGCAGCAATATCTTTCCAAAAAAGGAGACATCACCGCCACCAACGGGCTGTATCATTTCGACATTCCGTTTCCTGAGATGATCGAAAAGCTTTTCAAAGAGAGCGGCTATCCTGAAAAATATCAGCAGTACAAACACCAGACAGGCAGGACCCGCAAAGGCATTGGTCTTTCGCTGACTTATCACGGCTGCGGTTTCACCGGAGCGGGGGAACGCGACTTGATCAAGGGGGTTGTCAGGCTGAAGAAAAACTACAACGATACGGTCGAAATTCTGACCGCCGGCACCGATATGGGACAGGGGCTGAAAACCGCTTTTGTCAAGATCGTCGCTCAGACACTGGGTGTGCCGATGCACCAAATCATTATCGCTAATCCAGACACAGACCGTGTCCCGAACTCCGGCCCGACGGCTGCCTCCCGCTCATTGATGGTGGTCGGCAAACTGCTCGAACGGGCGGCTGTCAAGCTGAAAGACATCTGGGTCTCGGAAGAAGAGCAGGAAGTTGAAGAGCATTATGTTCATCCAGAGTTCACGATCCCGTGGGATACAGAAAATTTCCAGGGCGATCCTTATCCTGACAACTCCTGGTCAGCCAATGTTGTCGAAGTGGAGATTGACACGCTGACGGGCGTCGCGGATATTGTCGGAGCCTGGGGCGTTTATGATGTTGGTACGCCGGTTGACAAGATGATCGTGATCGGGCAGATGGAAGGCGGCCTGCTGCAGGCTGTCGGGTATGGTTCAATGGAGCTGATGGACGCGAACAATAAGGGCGTGATCCGGAATAACAGCCTGAGTGACTATATTATTCCCACGGCGATGGACGTGCCGGTACTAAAAACAGATGTGATCAACAACCCATATGTTGTTGGCCCATTTGGCGGCAAGGGAGCCGGTGAACTTCCGGCTGTTGGCGGCGCGCCGGCTTATGTGGCGGCGATGGAAAGCGCGCTGGGGATTGACCTTCACCACACACCCTTTTCACAGGAAGACACGTTGAAAGCATTGGAGGCAATGAAGAAATGAGCGGGAAAATTACCTTTATTCTGAATAATGAAAAAGTTGAATCCAATGGGAAACCAAGCGACCGGCTTTTAGATGTTCTGCGCAATGAATTTGAGCTGACAGGCGTGAAATGCGGCTGCAAAGAAGGCGAATGCGGCGCCTGTTCGGTTTTGATCGACGGCGTTCTTGCCAATTCCTGCGTTGTGGCGCTCGGAAGCATCCATAACTGCCACGTGACAACAATTGAGGGATACAGTAAAACGAAACGGTTTGAAGTCCTCTCGAAAGCCTATGCAAATTTCAGTGCAGTGCAATGTGGATTCTGTATCCCGGGAATGGTGCTGGCATCGGAAGCGCTGCTGTCCCACAACCCGCATCCGACCGAAGCTGAAATTCGGGAAGGGATTTCTGGGAATCTGTGCCGCTGCACCGGATACAACGCGATTGTGCATGCGATCCAGAAGGCAGCTGAGGAAGGAAATGGATTATGGTAATCGTTGAGAATGGATATATTCCTGCCGACCTGGCTGAAGCATTGAAAATCCGCGGCGAACAGACTGTCATTCCGTATGCTGGTGGAACCGATTTGATGGTTGACGCGGAGGATCACGCCTATTTGTTTTTGAACAAGGTGCCTGAACTGAAGCGCATCAGCGAAGACGAGACCTATCTCAAGATCGGCGCGGCAGCGACCTTCACAGAAATTCTGAATTATCCCGGAACCCCTGAGATCCTGAAAGCGGCGATCCATTACCTGGCTGCTCCGGCAATTCGAAACATGGCAACTGCCGGCGGAAATGTCAGCAACGCCTCACCTAAGGCGGATTCTTCGCTGATTTTTTACGTTTCTGACACCCTCTTAAAACTGGCAAGCGCGAAAGGGGAGCGGATCCTGCCGATTGAGGACTTTATTACCGGCAGAGGAAAAACTGCTTTGCAGGCAGACGAATTGCTGGTCGAATTTCTGATGCCGAAAAAGGGACTCGAAAACTATTACTACGAAAAAGTCGGCGCACGCAAAGCGCTTGCGATCTCGCGGGTTGCGTTTGCAGGACTGTTCAATATGGAAGGGGAGCGCATTACGAGATGCGCGGCTGCCTTCGGTTCAGTTGCCGACGTCGTGCTGCGTTTTCGTGATTTTGAGGCGATGATGATTGGATTGACGCTGCCCGAAGCTAAAGCAGTAAAATCGGAATTTTTAGCGAAGTATGATCAGGCAATCGTCCCGATCCGCGGCAGAGTTTCGGCAGATTATCGAAAACATGTCTGCATGAATTTATTAGAAGATTTCCTGACGCAAAACGGAATCTGAAAGACACAAGGTGAGACATTCGGGCGCTCAAATCATCCGAGCGCCCTTTTTATTTAATCGTTTCGCCCCTTTCCATCCCAATTGAAAAGCATTGAACCGGCGCGGCTGCGGGCTGCCCTTCATATTTCGGGTTAGGTTATCGAGGGACAGCATCAGTCGATGATATACTTTCGTCACTTAAAATGATGTGGAGCAGAAATTGAAAGCCATTTTACCTACTGGAAAACTCAGACCTGACCTGCTGAAAAGCGTCATCCAAAAAGCACCGATCTTTGATCCCCGGCTGATCCTGGGTCCTGGAATCGGTTTGGATTGCGGAATCGTGGATATCGGTTCGCGCTATCTGATCATGAAAACGGACCCGATCACCTTTGCAACCGAAGAGATTGGCTGGTATGCAGTTCAGATCACAGCAAATGACATCGCGACTACCGGTGCCAAGCCGGTTTGGATGATGGTGACCGCCCTGTTTCCAGAGGGAAAAACGACGGACGACCTCGTGCTGAAGATCACGGATCAGCTGTTTGCGGCGGCGGCCGATATGCAAATTTCGCTCGCCAATGCACATACAGAAATCACAGTCGGTCTTGACCGCCCGATTCTGATTTGTTCCATGATTGGTGAAGTCAGCAAGGAGAAACTGATCACGCCGGCTGGCGCCAGACCGGGCGATGATCTGCTGCTGACAAAGGGGATTCCGATCGAAGGAACCGCGCTACTGGCAAAGGAATTTCCCGACCGGCTGAAGACGGTTCTGACGGATTCAGAACTGCTGCAGGCACAGGCTTACACCCACAATCCCGGTATCGGCGTTTCAAAAGATGCCGCGATTGCCGTGGCGTCGGGCAGGGTGACCGGCATGCATGACCCGACCGAGGGAGGCTTAGCAGCCGCTCTGTGGGAATTCTCTGAGGCATGCGGCAGCCGGCTTGAAATTGACACGGATTTGATCCCGATTTCCTCCCTCTCAAAGAAAATCTGTGAGAGTTTTCAACTTAATCCACTGAACACAATCGCTTCCGGGTCGTTGCTGCTTTCAGTTCATGGGCAGGATTCGGAGAACGTCATTCGTGCCTTGACGGAAGCTGGCATTCCCTGTGCCCGGATCGGCAGCATCCTGCTTGCGCAGGAGACAGCAGTCTGGGTTCGGAATGAAAAACGCCTGCTCCAGTGGCCGGAACAGGACGATATCACGAAATTCTATTCAGCTTGAGTTAACTGAAATAAGCCGTCGATTTACCGCTTTCCTGATTGAATGCAATATTGAGGTGATTAAAGTTGTGATAGCCTTGAACCGGCAAGATTTTAATCGCCTTTTCAATTCCGTCCATCTCCAGCCAATTCTGAATCAGATTCGGCTGTGATTGGATGAATTCGCGGTCAAAATGGCTGCTCTCACGCTGCAGATTCAGACTTAATACATAAATTCCGGCTTCGACCAAATTTTGGAAAAATTGCGATCCGGCTGGCGGATCAGAGCTTTTTCCGGTTCCTGAATCTGAAATCTCGGCAATTGCCAGCGTGTTTGAAATATCGCCGTAATGGATCGGAATGCCGTTTCTGGGATCGCTTGTCCCAAACCGGTCGGCACTGGCAAAGATGAATTTTTCATCAGCCAGCGCTTTGTTCAGCTCGCGGATGATCTTTGCAGCGCGGTCGGCGTCATAGCCGGAAATTTTCGCAAGTTCCTGTGCATCCACCCAGACGACATAATCAATTCCGCTCAGCAGACCATTCTGAACATAAAGATCGGTCTCCATTAAGATTTGGTCATCCTGGATGTTCTCAAAGATCCACTTTTCTTTCATCTTGCGGGAGATGATCAGCGGGCGGCACTTGTCGATTTGGACGAGGAAAGTCGGCGTAGTCTGATCCGTTAGGTTGATGATGATGGTGAACTCGATCAGAATTGGATGTTTATATGCCTTTTCGAGCGTAAATAATATGTCCCGCATCAACTTGGTGAAGTTGCTTTTTCGCACCAGCTCATTGAAATTAATCACATAACGGTCTAATTCAATGCCGCGGACGACTGGCTGCAGCAGTCCGTCTTTGTAAGCCTGAACCATCCAGGGGAACAAAGAATATTTTTCATTGATGATATCGAGGATGTCAAGCGAATCAAACTGGTTGGTTTTCAGGTTGATGACGTCAATTTGATCCTGTGAAAATTCAGGCTCATCGACCGAAAAAACTGAGCGGATGCGGTTCGGGTCATTGAGCAGGACGATCTGAGGAAAATCAGAATCACAGCGGCGGATCGAGCGCGTTCCGAGTCCGCATACCAGCCGCAGATACCCCTCATCTTCAAGATAGGGCTGTTTGTTCCCTTGCCAGATGAAAGGACTTTTGCTTGATCCCACGCCCGAAATGTCGGGGAACAGATAGTTGCCCTGTTTATTGCCGGTGATCACCTGGATGAGAATGCCCATGCTTTCCGGAAAGTCAATCAGTCCATTTCGCAGCCGATAGGTCAGCACGCGCGGATCAAAGACGCTGGCGTAAATTTCGCGGATTGCCAGCAGTAGCGCTTCCAGCCCTTCATCGACTGAACCCTGATTGGGAACGATGTGGCTGTTGTACAAGCCGCTCAGCGAGTCGTTGAATCCATCTTCCAGCAAACTGGAAGAGCGCACGATGAACGGTTTGCCCCTAAATTCATTGATCACTTGCTCGAGACTCTCGGTGATTTCTTTCGGGAAACTGGCGTTCAGGAAAAAATTTCTGATTGATTCAAACTGGGTCCAATAATTGCTTTCATCATCGTAACGCAGGTCAATCAGATCGAGTTTATCGTTGATCGAAAGAAATGAATAAAATTCATCCGATCCGACAAAATAGGACTCTTTGGAAGTTGCCGAACTGCGGATTTCTTCGTCTTCCGCTGTCTGAAGGATTCGGTTTGCCAGCAGCATTCCGGCTGTCTTGCCGCCTAGACTGCCTTTGCCGATCCGCTTCTTGTTAATTTCGATTAAGTCTTGGATTGAAAAATAGTTCTTTGCAATTTCAACGTAAGGCAGCTGTTCACTCAGCAGTCTGCGGATGATCATGACCTTGGCGCCCATCAGCTTCGGCTGGTACTGCTGTTTTTCAGCGGCAGACATCCGTTCAATCACCAGCGCCTGATCAAAAATCGTGTCGATCGATGCGAATTCAAGGTTGTGCCACATGAACAGCGGCTGCTTGTCAACCGTTTTATAGTGGACAACATCACTCACAATGGTTTTGAACACTTCGAGCGGGTAATGGCGTGAAAATTCGAGGCAGATTAGCTGCGAGCGGACGCGTTGGAGGCGGATTTCCCAGGTGTTCGGACCTTCCTGCGCGAATGGGTTGTTCAACCCTTCACGGCGCTGGGACATCAACGCGAAATCACGCACGCGTTCTTCGAACTCGGTGAAAGTTGTCAAGCCGTCCTGAACCAGCAGCTTGAACATTGCTTCGATTATTCTGTCTTGTAAAATAGGATATTCTGCCAGATTTGTCTGGATTGTAAACAACACATTCGCGGGTAATGGGCTGTTGTTCGGCGTCATAACGATGGCAACTGCCTATCCAAGATGCATCGGCATAATGACATATTGGAATTCATTTTCATTGTCCAAGGGGACGATCAAACCGGGTGAAACGTTGGTGTTCGTCCGCAATGAAACATTTGGAGAGGTGATGACGTCCAGAACGTCCTTTAGAAATCGAACGTTGAACGCGATTTGGAGGTCATTCCCATCGACATTGGCTTCAACAAAATTCTCGTAAAAGCCGGTTTCTTCTGATTGCGCCGTGATTTGAATCTTCCCCATCCCGTTTTCTTCGCCGGTGATGTGCAGCCGGGTCAGATATTTGCTGTCGCGCGCAATGATCATCGCCTGAGAGCAGGCTTTCTGGAGCGCTGCCGTGGAAACGACCGTTGTGGTCTGGAATGACTTCGGCACGATCGCTTTGTAATCGACGTAGTTTCCGGCGATGGTCTGCGAGGCGAGATCCAGATGCGGCAGGTGGAAAATCACCTGGCTGCGGCTGGGTGAAAGCGCCATCATGATCTGTTTGTTTGCATCAGTCGTGATCCGCACCAGTTCAACCAGTGTTCTGGCTGGGATGATTGCTGAAAGCGGTTCGGAAAAAGTGTTTTCGAGCGTTGATTTTCGAACGGCAATCCGGAATCCGTCGGTAGCGACCATGGTCATAGTCTTGTCGATGACCGTCAGATAAACTCCCTGTAAAATCGGGCGGGTGTCGTCTGAGGAAGCTGCAAAAGCAACTTGCTGGATCATTTTTCGCATTTCGGCTGCATTGAACGTTACAGCTTCTTCCTCTTCGAAAACTGGCATGGGCGGGAATTCGTTTGCATCGATCCCCTTTATTTCGGTCACGACCTGCATGCAGTGCACAGCGAGCGTTTGGGTTTTCTCATCCAGTTTCAGCTGAACCGTGCTGTCGGGCAACGTATTGACGAGGTCGATCAGCAGTTTCGCCGGGACGGTGACAGCGCCTTCCTCCGCGATTTCTGCGGGAATTCGATAATTGATCCCCATTTCGAGGTTGGTCGCCGACAGCCTGAGCTGCCCGTCTTCAGTGGTAATCAGAATATTGACTAAAATCGCCAGCGTACTTTTGGATGCCACAGCATGGGATACAACGCTGAGCGCTTGTGCGAGATTCGATTGGGATACGGAGACGTTCATTGTGCAACTCCAGCAATAGTGTTTATGGTCATAAAAGTATACCACTTTCCATTATTTGTCAAAAAAGGAATGATGTTCAGACAAGTGCCTTTAGAAGGGCAGGGAAAATGGAAAACCGGACTGAATCATCGCCATATATAAGATTGTTCCCCCGCCGATGCTCAGGAAGAGGTTGTGGCGCCAACGATGGATCAGCACCACGAACAAGAACCCGATCACTTCGGGAATGGCATAGGGGCGGCTGACAAACGTGACGTGTCTGAAACAATAGACGACCAACATCCCGATGGCAGCCATCGGCAGCACCACCCCTAAATAGGTGATAAATGGCGGTGGCTCTTTTTTCCCGGGGAATAAGATAAACGGGAATGCGCGGGTGAAGATCGTTCCTGCCACGATCACAGCAATTGTCAGAGAAATTTCAAGCGTGCTCATTCAAATTCCTTTGCTCAATTGGTCTGCGGAACAGCGATAGCAGCAAGATGATGCCGATCATCGCCGGGATGATGAACTTGTCCGCGCCAAAAACCAGGATCGATAAAATGGATGTGATGATTCCGATCAGAACCGGCAGATGATTGCGCGTCTTTTCCCATTGTTCAATCATGATGACGATAAACAGGGCTGTCATGACAAAGTCGATTCCAGCCGAGTTAAACTGGATGATCGAAGCCCCGAGGGCGCCGAGCGTGCAGCCCAGAACCCAATAAACTTGGTCCAGCAGGGCGATAAAAAAGTAGAACCAATCTGCATTGACATCCGCAGGCGCATCGACCCCGCAGAAGACCGAGTAAGTCTCATCCGTCAGTGCGAAGATCATGTAAGGCTTTTTCTTGCCCATTGACTGAAAACGTGAGAGCATCGAGAATCCGTAAAATAGATGGCGGGCGTTGACGGTAAGGGTCAAGATGAAAGTGCTGAGCGGGTTGAATGCTGAAACCAGCAAGTCGACTGCCACGAACTGCATCGACCCGGCAAAGATGAAAACCGCCATGATTGTTGCCCACCACCAGGCAAATCCCTTGCTAGTTAAAAGGATTCCGAACCCGATCCCAAGGAAGATATAGCCGATCATGACTGGCAGAGTGTATGGAAATGCAGCTCGCAACGCTTTACGCTTCACTTTGATGAATCCTTTCAATGAACGGAAAATTTTTATCTGAAGATGTATTTTATAAGATGAACTTTGGTGAGGCAGGTACAATAAAAAATAAAGATGACAGAATCGCCTTTTCGGGAGCTGATCCTGTTATAAAGCTTTTAGAAAAGAGAAAAACTGATGCCTGCAGATCAAGCAATTTTTCAGCAGCTGGGTTCGTGGAAAGAGAAACTGCAAAGGTACGAACCCTTTTATTGGGCGAATCCTCATTATCAGGAACCGTCCGGGTCGCGCTTTTCTTTCGAAGATGTGCTTGATGCAGAAGCCCGGTTAAATCGATTCAAGCCTTTCCTGTCAGCGGCATTTCCTGATAGCGGATTGCAAGACGGCTTGATCGAAAGTCCGCTGGTTGAAATACCTAGCATGAGAGAGGTGCTCGCACGGCGCTTAAGAATCAGGCTTCCTGCTGAAGATCAGCTGCTGTTGAAATGCGACCATGCGCTGCCAATTTCCGGATCGATTAAAGCCCGCGGCGGCATCTATGAAGTGCTCAAATATGCCGAAAAGCTGGCATTGGAAGATGGCTGGCTGAGTCTTGATCAGGATTACAGCCGATTGGCTGAAGCAAAAGCCCGTCAGTTTTTTTCTCAGTTCCGCCTGGTTGCCGGATCAACCGGAAATCTTGGGCTCAGTATCGGGATCATCGGCAGAGCGCTTGGCTTTGGCGTTGACATTCACATGTCAGCGGATGCCCGGGCATGGAAAAAGGATAAGCTGCGCTCCATCGGCGTGACAGTTCATGAGCACACGGGAGATTTCAGCGCCGCTGTAACGCTGGGGCGCCGGCAGGCATTGAGCCAGCTGAATACTCATTTCATTGATGATGAAAATTCAGCCGATCTATTTTTTGGGTATTCGGTTGCAGCGGTCAGGCTGAAAAGCCAGTTGGAACAGCTTGGCAGGGTTGTTGATGAGACCCATCCGCTGATTGTTTATCTGCCCTGCGGAGTCGGTGGCGGACCGGGCGGAATCACATTCGGACTGAAGCAAATTTTTGGCAATGCGGTTCATTGCGTGATTGCCGAACCAGCCCATGCGCCGGCAATGATGGTGGGGCTGATGATTGGCGGACAAATCCCGATTGCGGTTCAGGACATCGGTCTGGACGGTGTGACTGCAGCTGACGGATTGGCGGTCGGCTGCGCGTCAGCGTTCGTTCGCAATGAAATTGCATCGTTGGTCAGCGGCTGTTACACGGTGACGGATGAGGAGCTGTTCCGCTATTTGGCTTTGTTATCCCAATCAGAATCCATTCAGATCGAACCGTCCGCGTGTGCGGGCTTCGGCGGATTGAAATATCGGCAGGAGATCTTGCCTGAGCAGTTCGAATCAGCGGTGCATCTGGTTTGGTCGACTGGCGGCAATATGGTGCCTGAGGGGGAAATGAGCGCCTACCTCAGCCGGGGGAACTTTCTTCTGGAAAAATTCGTATCATAAGAAGCTGACATTGTCAGAGAAAGGAATTTTGATATGAAGAACAGAAAAATCTCAATCTTTACGATTCTAATTTTAGTGGCGGTCTTTTTTATGATCAACACTTTTCAGGTTTCAGCGGCACAAAAGATTTGGCCGCCCTCCCATTATCTCGGGACGCTGCGGGAGTACATGAATGATATTCAGCGGCTTCCTGACAAAATGAATACCGCTATCTGCGAAAAGAATGATGCTGAATACAAGGCAAATTATCAGCTGCTGGTGAAGCGTATTTCGGACGTTGAATGGCTCATGGAAGAGATGGAGCTGAAAAACACCATGAATCTGCAGCGGATCATCACGACATTTATCAATAATAAAGAGTGCGGGGTCGGTAAAATCGCAACCAGTTATGCGGACACCGCGCGGGAAAAACTGCAGCTGGAACTGGATAAATCCGGGCTCGAATAACCAAATCCTTTAGAGAACAAACCGCACAGCGAGACGGGGCTGATCAACTGCCCGAA
>DHPK01000006.1:36672-37497 GCA_002407845.1 Leptolinea sp. UBA5366
TTTTTATTGCTGTATTTCTGTCTTTGCTGAAGAATTTCCGTTCGATTTCAGCTGGAAAACTTCTCTGTCATTTGTTGGCGGGGAAGTTTTATTGACCTGTGGACATCCAGAAATTCAGGAAGTCCTTTTACGCGAAAGATTCCAGGGGGGCAAGCCATTATGCAATTTATTTTTGATTCTATTGATTCTAAGGGAAGCTGTCGGTTTTCTGAATTTCAAATAGGTGAATTAAGTCAAGTGGGCGCGAATTTGGGCAGCTACCATTTCCAGCGCAGCGGAGTTTCGCCCGCCGCGCGGAATGATCACATCCGCGAATCTTTTGGAGGGTTCCACGAACGCCTCATGCATTGGGCGAACCTCATTTAGATATTGTTTGTAAACTGAATCGAGCGTGCGTCCGCGCTCCTCAATGTCGCGTTTCAGACGCCGCATGAAGCGGATGTCTGCATCGGTATCAACGAAAATCTTGATATCAAAAATGTCCCGCAGTTCAGCGATCGCAAAGATCAGAATACCTTCCACCAGAATCACCGGCTGAGGCGTAATGTGTTCGACCGCAGATGTGCGCGTGAAAGTGCGAAAATCGTAAACCGGAATGTCCACAGCCTGCCCAGCCTGCAGCATTTTGACATGCTCGATCATCAGGTTTGTATCCAGCGAATCAGGGTGATCAAAGTTGAGCAGAACGCGCTCACTCAGCGGCAAGTGGCTCAAGTCTTTGTAATAGGAATCATGCGAAATATAGACGATCTTGTCGGTATTCAGCCTCGAAACCAGTTCCTGCGAAAAAGTCGTTTTTCCGGAACCGGTTCCACCGGCAATGCC
>DHPK01000006.1:37596-60403 GCA_002407845.1 Leptolinea sp. UBA5366
GGCATTGCCGGTGGAACCGGTTCCACCGGCAATGCCAATGGTGATCGGCGTATGCCCGTGGGAGAGCTCTTTATTGCTCATGCCCTTCGTCCAGCTCTTGCTCGTCAGTGTCTTCGGGAAGGATAAAATAAGGGGCAACCGGTGCGCAGGCAGGGTGCAAAATCGCGAGCAGCCCGGCTTTTCGAGCCGCTTCAACATTTTCAAGCAGGTCATCGATGAAAACTGCCCGTTTCGGATTGATCGGATAGGTGTCGAGCAGCAGCTGGTAAATTTCCGGCTGGGGTTTAATCAGATTGTGCTCGTAGGAGAGGATCATGCCGTCGAAATCGGACAAGAAAGCATTGTGCTCCTTCATTATCTCAAAGGTCTCGCCAGAAAAATTGGAGAGGACGTAAACGCCGGTTCCGGTTTCCTTGATTCGATACATGGTTTCAACATTTTCAGGAATCGCTTTGAAATAGGATGCCCAGTTGTTCATGTAGTGATGGATTTCCTGATGCAATTCAGGCTCCCGCTGAACAGCCTGTTCAGTGATGCCGGCGTTATCCAGCAAGCCAGCGTCCAGTTTCGACCAGACTTCATAATCGTTGAAAAGCGTATCGGAAATCCGTTTGTGCAGATTTTCGGGAATGCCGACTTCGTGCAGGAAGCGGGCGGGTGAATAATCCAGCAGAACATTGCCAAGGTCAAAAATGACCGCGTCGATTTCCTGATGGTTTTCTTTGAGATAAATCATGAATTGTTGTTCCTTTTTGATGAAATACTTTGTAGCAGCCGCGGCGCACCAAGCAGAATTCCGCCGGCGGCAGCCAGCGCGATCACGATCACCAGCATCATCCAATCACTGTCGTTCTGAGGTTTTTTCAGTATCGCTGGCAGGTTGAAAAGCCCGCTCGCCAGCAGAATGATCCCAAGAAAATCTGAAACATTTCTGAGCGGGGCTGCCTGTTGTTCCTGTTCAGCCGCTTCGGTTTCATGCGCTTGCGAATCGGTTTGGTCGGGGTTTTTACGTGTCAAGGCTGCCTGTCTATGCGTGATTCGAATCTGCGGGTTCATCGATTTCCCCAGCAGACTCGCTTTCAGCCGGCAATTCTGTCTCAGCAGGCAGATTATGAATTTCGCCCTCGATGATGTCTTGGGCTTCGCCATCAATGACATCTTCCGGTCCCTCGTCGACAACGTCTTTTGATACGCCATCGATCACAGCGGCTGAATCCTCGGCTGCGTCCTGATTGGCATCTGTTTTGCCTTTGCGTTTATCGAGATATTCTTTGATCATTGGCCATGACATCAATAAACCGGCTGCAATGTAGATCAGATTGCTGATGATTGCCAGCGTGCGGTCTCTTGACGATTCAATCTTCAATGCCCGCGGGAACTCCATCACGGCATAGATGATCAGGTACAAGCCGATTCCGCGTTTGGCAGTTGCCCACATGCCTTTCTTTTTTTCTTCCTTTGGCGATTGTTGTGCTCGCGGCGCTTCGGTGTGAGCAGCGTCTGATAATTCAAGCTGCTGTGTTTCCGGCTGGTCGGTTAATTCCCCATCCTCCCCAATTTGCGCCCGCAGCGGCATGCCGCAAAAAGCACAGTTCGCCAGATCCTGCGTATTTGGCTCCAAACAATTTGGGCAGACTTCCAGATTATCGTGATTTTCGTTATTCTCTTCAGACATCGACTATTCTCCTAAAGGGTTTCCCATCCCTGGTTGATTCGTTCACAAATTTGATCCCAGCTTTGTACGCCGCTCAATGCATCCGGTTTTTCACAGCAGCTAGCAGCAGCCGCGCTGGCGACCTTTGCAGCGTCCTCCGGCGGTAAACCGCGTAGAAAAGCCGCAATAAATCCGGCGATGCATGTGTCTCCTGCGCCTGTTGTTCCTGCTATTTTTACTTTGAAAGCAGGCTGTTTCAGGATCCGATTTTCCCATAGATCGAGGGATTCGGGCACAGCTCGTCCCATGCGCGTCAGCCGATCACGCGAAGCTGTCCGTAAGTATAAACCACGATGCCCTAATTTGATCATGACGATCGCGGCACCCATGTCGAGAAGTTCAGCGGACAACGTATCCAGCAGTCCATCGTCTGCTGATTCGATCAGGTCACGGCCGAACCGCGCGCTTTCAAAGCGTTCGCGGTCGAGCATAAATAAAATCTCCTCAAAGCTTGGCAAGAACAGATCAACCGATGGCAGCGTGCGGCGGAAGACCCCCCGCCAGTCGATCTGCCCGGAAAGACGGGCGCGGTCAACCATCGCTGTATCCATTGAGGTCGTGACGTCGTACTTTTTTGCGTTGCGGTAGATCTTTTCCAGCTCCCGGCTGTCATCGACCATCATGCTGCGCATTGCCTGCGGGTAGCCGAAATGGAGGATGCCGGCACACGAGAGGTCTTTGTCAGGGATATCTTCCGCTTTGAAGGCATCATTCGCACCCGGATGGTGAATGAACCGGCGGTCCTCACCGCTTGGGCTGATGACAAAAGAGTGAGAAGTCATCAGATCAGGATCCGTTTGCAGTCCGTCTGTCAGTGATTCGCCGCTCTTGCGATAAAAATCACTGACAATCTCACCGAATGGATCTCTGCCGATTTTTCCAATCAGGCGGGTTTTGACCCCGAGACGGACCAGCGCCAGCCCGGTGTTGGAGACTGAGCCGCCGGTCGAAAATACGGTTGCATCGGTCTCAACAACTCTGCCCGGCATAAAATCCCGTTCGAAATCTGTAACTTTAACGCTGGCAAGACCGGGAAAAATGTCCAGGCAAACAGTTCCGGCAGCGATTGCAGAAAACCGCGGTTTTGCGTCCGAATAGATCACAGGCTTTTGTAGTCGCTGATCAGCGGGCGATAAATCGGTTCGTCTTCAACGATTTCCGGAAATCGCGGAATGGCTTCTAAAAAGCGGTTATCCGTGTGATCATCATTAATTTTCGAAACTTCACCCACCAAAACTTTCCCATCTCCCCAGAAACTGTGATAATTTCGCTGCGGGAGCGTGACCGATTGCCCCGGGTTCAGAGCAAGGATTCCGCCTGCTGGCAGTTCCTTGCGGATTCCGTCGACGTAGACGATGACCGGATTGTCTTTGTCAAGCTCTTCTTCCGCAGTGGCATTGAAAAGCTGCAGTTTCAGAATTCCTTTGCCGCGGTTGATGATGTCTTCGAGTTTGTCCCAGTGGAAATGGTAGAGACATTTCTGTTCATTCTCGAGGATGATGATCTTCTCGCAATAAGGTTTTGCATACCCCGATTCCGGAGTGCTGCCGTTGCGGATCGTGAACAGCAGCATGCCTTTATTGTAAAAATCATTGAGACCAAAGTCGGTCACATCCCATCCCATTTCTTTTGTCAGCACTTCGTGCAGTTCTTTTTTATCCTTGCTTTTCCAGGTTTCCCAGCTCCAATAAGCCCACTCGGGCAAATAGAAATTCATTTCTTCTAAATACAATTCAGCATCCCGAATGATTTTATTTATCTCAGATCTTTTCATCTTTCCTCCAATGCAGCGCAACTTTTGATGTAATTATACTTAATCCGGCAATGTCAGGATTGCATTCGCTCTGATCACATTTCTTGGGTCAGCGGCAATCGGAAAATCCAAAGTAGAATATGAATAAAGGATGTCCGCAGCTGCCGAATATGTGAGAAAAAAGCGGAAACATGCTTTGGTTGGGAAGCGACTGGCAGGCTGAATATATAAACTTTTCCGAACTTAAGTCTCGGAAAATTCAGAAAAAAATTGCAGGAACGAATTGTAAGGCGAATAGAAAATTAGGTGAAATCATGGGCTATTTAATCGGGATTGATCTCGGAACCAGCGGTACCAAAACCGTGTTATTTGACGAAAATGGGGAAAACTTAGCATCTGTAACCATCGAATACCCGTTATATCAGGATCACAACGGCTGGGGAGAGCAGGAGCCGGATGACTGGTGGCAGGCGGCGCGAGACAGTATTCTGCAGGTGATCCACCAAAGTGCTGTCGATCCGGCAGCCATCAGCGGTGTGGGAATTTCGGGTCAGATGCATGGGCTGGTGATGCTCGATCAAGCTGGAAAAGTGCTCCGGCGTTCGATTATCTGGCTTGATCAGCGGACTGCGCGTGAATGCGAAGAAATCACGGAGAAAGTAGGCGCAGAGCGCTTGATTGAAATCACGGCAAATCCAGCTTTGACCGGTTTCACCGCCTCAAAAATCTTGTGGGTGCGCAACAATCAGCCTGAGATTTATGAAAAATGCGCCCATATCCTGCTGCCGAAAGATTACGTCCGTTACAAATTGACCGGTGAGTTTGCGACCGAGGTTTCGGACGCTTCCGGAATGCAGCTGCTGGATGTGCCCAAGCGCCAGTGGTCAACTGAAGTGCTTTCAAAGCTGGAAATAGATGCGGGACTGCTTGGGAAAGTTTATGAGTCCCCGGAAATTACCGGGGTGATCACGCCTCTGGCTGCGGCTGAGACCGGATTGAAAGCCGGGACTCCGGTTGTGGGCGGAGCGGGCGACAACGCGGCTGCTGCAGTCGGCACAGGCGTCGTTCGTGACGGGCTTGCGTTCACGACCATCGGCTCATCCGGAGTCGTTTACGCGCATAGTTCCAAGATAAAAATTGATCCGCTTGGCAGGGTTCACACCTTTTGCTGTGCCGTGCCGGGCGCATGGCATATCATGGGCGTTCATCAGGCGTCTGGATTGTCTTTGCGCTGGATTCGGGATACGATGTGCGCGCCGGAAGTTGCTGCGGCTGCTCAACGCGGCGTTGATCCCTATGAGGTGATGGGCGAAGAAGCTGAAAGAATTGCGGCAGGGTCGGATCGATTGCTTTATCTTCCCTATCTCAACGGGGAACGGACTCCGTATCTTGATCCGAATTGCCGGGGCGTGTTTTTTGGACTGTCAGGCATGCACACCCGTGCGCATTTGATTCGGGCAGTGATGGAAGGCGTCAGCTATTCCTTGCGAGACAGCATCAATATTCTGCGGGAGATGCAGATTGAAACCAGCGAAATGACCGCGACTGGCGGCGGCGGCAGAAGCCCGCTCTGGCGGCAGATGCTGGCTGATAATTATCATTGCAAGGTGAAGACAATCGATTCAAAGGAAGGTCCTGCCCTTGGCGTGGCGATTCTGGCAGGTGTTGGAACCGGACTGTTTAGCTCAGTTCCGGAAGCCTGTTCAGCGCTGATCCAAAACCGATCAGTTCAGGACCCGGATGCTGCAAATGCGGCGGTTTACGATCGATATTACCCCCTTTATCAGAAATTGTATGCTGACCTCAAGACTTCATTTGATCAGTTGGCGGGGATTTGAGTTCAAGTTCGAAGCAGGAATATCCGAAACTTGGCAAAGAGCTGGCGGATCTGCGCTTGAAAGAAAAGGAAGAAAAGCCAATAGGAGCGAAAATGGATTATGGAATTCTCAGCCGTCAATTAAGTTCGCTGTTGGAAGGTGAAACGGATGAAACGGCAATTCTGGCTAACGCTGCCGCATTACTGTTTGATCAGCTTGCGGACGTGAACTGGGTTGGGTTTTATTTAAATCGGGACGGAACGCTGGTTCTTGGACCCTTTCAGGGGAAACCGGCTTGCATGCGGATCCCAGTCGGAAAGGGCGTCTGCGGGACTGCTTTTGAGCGGGATCAAACGATCCGCGTGGCTGATGTTCACGCTTTTCCGGGACATATCGCCTGTGATTCGGCGTCGAACGCTGAAATTGTTGTTCCGCTGAAAAATCAGGAAGGCCAGCTGATCGGTGTGCTGGATCTGGACAGTGCACTTCTTAATCGGTTTTCTGAAACGGATCAGGCGGGCTTGGAATTAGTCGCAGAGGTGCTGCGGACTTTTCTCTAAAGTGCGGATTGCTTCCGAATTTCTGAAATCTTCAATATCTAGCAGTTGACAAGAAAAAACCATGCGGCTCAGTGACGAAACCGCATGGTTTTATTATTGACAAATAGAAATGCAGGGATAAATTATCCCAAATTACCGCCAGCCATCAGAGCGAACAGCGCTTCTGCTTCGTCGATCGTTTCTTTTCCATCGGGCAGGATGAAATAAGGAATCCCGATTTTGTTAGTCAGGCGGGCTTTGTCGAAAGTTTTGTTTCCTTCGCGCAAGTTGATGAATGCCTTTAAATTTGCAAGTTCTGCCGTCACATCTTTAAATTCGACTTCGATCGAATTTTTCTCAAACAGTTCGAGAATATTGCGGGTGTCTGGACAAATCATGCTGCCATAAACGATCGTTTTCATAATGATTCCCTCTACTTAATTTCCTGTCCCTGAAAGGGCTTCCGGTGTTTTTGTAACGTTATTGTATCGATATTCAAACTGCTGGTAGAAAATTTATTACGCCTTTTGCTGACAACAACCAACATGCCAAAACTTGGCTTTGCTTAATCCTGATTCCGGCTAAAAATTATGGCTGATCTGTCTGATCGTAAGCGATATCAACCATGTCTTCCAAAATTATTTCGAGTGACATTGTATGACTGCAGCGTCCGCGTGATTGAAAAAAGCTGCAGTCGCATTTCCAATTTCCGTCATGATATTCAACGATGTGCGGACCGTTTGATCCGTCTACTGAGCATTTCAATGAGTTGATCTTAAATCTTTCGCGTTCCTTGGCATATCTCTTCGCTTTGTCCAACTTAGTGATCATCGCATAATCCATTGTTTTTCCCCCATTCATTTTTTTACCAAAAATTAGCTTGTAATTTACTTTACTGATTTTGGATGATTTCGTCAATTGTTTTTCTTCTTGATTTTTTATGACAATGGCAAGGATCGCACCCTTTTACCAGGCAGCACGAATTTTTTCCCAGGATTCTTCCAGACTTTCAGGAATGACGCGGGTTTTTCCGATCGCTGTCATAAAATTCACGTCTGCGATCCACCTTGGCAGGATATGAAAATGGAGATGCTGGTCAATGCCTGCACCGGCAGCTGCCCCGAGATTGGCTCCGATGTTGATGCCCTGCGGATTGTAAACTTGCTGCAGAACGGCTTGCCCTTTCACCAGCAGATCCATGATCTCATGATGGGTTTCACTGTCAAGCTGGCTCAGATCGCTGACATGTTGGTAAGGAATAACCAGCAGATGCCCGTTGCTGTAAGGATAAAGATTCAGAATGACAAACGCCATTTTCCCGCGATGGATAATGTATCGGTCGATGTCGCGGGCTGCATTGGGAGCGCTGCAGAATACACATTCTTTGTCTTCTGGATTTTCTTCACTTTTACCGATTGCGTTAACATAAGAACTGCGCCAAGGCGCCCATAGTGTATCCATTTTTTGCTCCATAAATCGAGAAGTCGGCTTCCCATATCCCGTTGTTGGAAAGTGCTCCTATTATATCGCTCATCCTGATTTAGGGGCTCTGATTTATAGTATTGTCTAGTAAAAAAGCCAGTCAATGAGAAAAAGTTACTATCCGAATATTTTTCTAAATGGTTATCAAAAATTATTTGATCAAAATAAATTGCTCGAATTTTAAAGAAACGAGAAAAAAGTAATATGTCATTCAAATTTATGACATGTGTCACTTTGAATCCTCAAACTTGCATGCTAGTATACAAGTATAAATTTCAACCAGGTGTATTGTGAATTTTATTAAACAGGAAACATTCAGAATAACTAAGCAAGACTTTATTTACAGCAGCATTTATTACGATGTAATATTTGATGTTCTGCACGCAAATGAATTAGTAAGTGAAAACAATTTGGCAGAGAAATTTGGCTGCAGTAGAACACCAGTGAGAGAAGCTATTGGTAAGTTGATCCAAGACAATATATTGGTTTCTATTCCACAGCAAGGGACATACGTGACTCCAATAAAAATCGAAAATGCAGACGAAGCAATTTTCGTGCGATCATTGATTGAACCTACAATTTTGGTGAAGGCAATTGACCATATTACTGACAAAGATTTACTTGAGTTAAAAAAAATAATTGATGATCATGAATCGTTTTATAAGAAGGAAGACTTTGTTTCATCTTTTGTGATGGATATAAAATTTCACGAGTATTTTTATAAGATTTGCAATTATCAAAAGACTTTTGATTCAATAGAAAGAATAAGTTCCGACTCTTACAGGATTCGATTTCTAAAATTAAAGAATAATTATCGATGGGATGGCACTTTAAATGAACATTTGCACTTGTTGAATTTAATTGTAGATAAAAACAGAGATGAATTGTATGAAAATGTCCTGCAGCATATCTTGAATTGTTATGTCGATACAAAATCTCTTTTAGAAAAATATTCAGATTATTTTGTAACGAAACATTAGCATAGTTTAAAAAAAATTAAATCATTGAGCAGGTGAAATAGTTCGAAATGGCTAGTTGCAGAGAATTGTATAGATCTAATTATCTATATTAATTAAAAAATGGAGGAGAAATGAATAAGAACTCGTATTTGAAACTATTAATTGTTTGTTTGGCTGTTGTTTTATTTAGCGTTAGCCTAACGGGTACAAGTTACAGTTTTTCGGATGAACCGATCCAATTTGGTGTGACATGCACATTAACAGGCAACAATGCACTCAGCGGTGAATATATTCAGCGTGGTGCAATCCTTGCAATGGAGCACTTGAACGCGAATGGGTGGTGTTCTTGGTCGAGAAGTAAAGCTGGTGATCGAAGATGAGGGTGATAATCAACAAACCGCGATCAATGCTTCACAAAAAGTTCTATCGAACGAAAATCTGTCAGGCTTTATTGGGGGGTTCACCTCTTCTTATGGCTTGGCAATGATTCCTTTTGTTAATAATGCTGAAGTTCCTTTTATGGCATTAGGGACAAGTGCTTCGATTGCTGCTGAAAAAAGTGAATGGACTTGGCAGACAAGATTGATCGATTCATACAGTTCAACTGCACTGGCTGATGCAGCTGCTGGACTACTCAAATTCGAAAAACCCGCAATTCTATATGTAAATGAATCCTTCGGGATCAGCAGTTATGAGAGCGTAGTCAAAGAGCTAAAAGAAAAATACAATGTAACTCCCAGTATTTCATTGGCCTATAATCGCGGAGAATCTCAGTTCTCAAATATGTTTACTCAAATTCTCGCCAGTGATGCAGACGGACTGATCGCCTTTGTTACTCAGCCAATTGACGCTGCAACGATTATGTCCCAAACCAAAGCAATGAATTTCTCAATCCCGAAATTAGGATCGAGCGGTTTTGCAATGGCTGTTGCGCGACAAGCAGTAAAAGGGGATGCTGATGGCTGGTACGTTGTGACAGACTATAGTTCAGATGGAACTCACGCAGCTTGTATTGATTTCGAAAAAGCTTATCAAGAAAGATGGGGTACTGCAGGGGATCTAGGCGCAGTCACAGCATATGACAGTATTATGCTTTTAGCGAAAGCAGCTGAGCAAGCAGGAAGTTCAGAGCCAGCAAAAATTAATGCTGAATTAGCAAAGATTGAAGATTACAAAGGCGCTCTGTCCGACATGACAACTGATATGAATTGTCAGTGCTTTGCTCAGTGGGAGGTCCTCGTTATGAATGAAAACGAAGGCCAAACTTGTTCTGTAATTGATTACATAATGAAGTAATTGGAAAATTAATAAAGATTCCTTTCCTGAAGGTGAAAAATGACAGTCTCCTTAAATGCAATAGCTTTAAATGAAATGGCGATACCTGCCCAAGACGTGTTTGTCAACACGAATGCAAATAGCCCAATTGTTAAAGCATTAAAAGGCGTAGAAGATATTAAGTGGTCAGATGGATCAATCGGGAAAGGAATCCGACATTGTGGTTGTGTCTTTCTAATCATTGATGGAAATAAAAGAATTCTTATTGATACTGGAAGTGGTCCATTCGAGAAAATTAAAAGGACCAGGGATAGCTACAATCACAAATATTATTTTAGAGAACTCGCAACAATTGAAGAAAAATTAGCTGGATTTTCTCTTACAACTAAAGATATCGATATCGTAATAAACACTCATTTGCATTGGGATCATATTGGGGGAAATGAATTGTTCTCAAATGCGACATTTTTTATGCCAAGTAAAGAAATCACATACGCCCTTAATCCCCCCAAATGGGCGCCTCACTATTTCATTGAAATGAAAAATTGTGTATTAAATGTCTTAGATCGCACAATTTTTGTCGAATCAAGGAAAAAAATTACTGAAAATGTCTCTGTTTTTTGTTTAGGCGGGCACTCTCCAGGATGCATGTGTGTGATTGTTAAAACTGACATCGGTAGAATAGCACTTGCTGGAGATATTGTATGTAAGTATGTTAATTGGGAAAATAGATGGATAGGTCCCAATGGAAATATTTGGAATTTTACCGAAGCAATCAATGCATTCGATGTGTTGTCACTTGAAAGCGATATCGTTATTCCGTGCCATGATTGGGAATTGTTTTCAAGATATGCTGACGGAAAGATTTGTTGATCTCAGGGTAAACATTAAGGGCATTAAATGACGACATTTATTCACTTTACGATCGTAGGTCTGGCAATGGGAATGATTTATGCAATCATGTCCCTTGGCTTTGTTTTATTAGTCAGGTCCATTGGAATTCTAAATTTTGCACAAGGCGATCTTTTCATGTTGGGAGCATATATATCTTATTCGCTGATAATGCAACTTAACCTCTCGCCTATTGCGTATATTATCTCGGCAATTATCGCTTTTGCAATTATTGGGGTTGTTTTTATGTATGTTATTTGGTGGCCAGTGAAAAAATCATACTGGCCGCAAGCCCCGATCGTTTGTACAATTGGCGCGTCCTATATTATTAGTGAAGCTTGCAGATTGATTTGGGGAAATGCCCCATTAATCATTCCAAGTACGATAAAAGGTTCAATAAATATTGGAGCATTGACAATAAGCAATCAATATATTGCCATTTTAATATACGGAGTCTTAGTTATTTCTGCCATTTATTTACTTTATGAAAAAGCTTATTTAGGGCTAATTCTTCAGTCTGCAACGCAAGATTACATGGCTGCAACAATATTGGGCGTGCCTGTAAATCTGACAATTGCTATAACTTACGTCTTAATTACTCTAATGCTTGGGTTTTCAGGATATCTTGTTGCTCCGTTGTTTTTTGTCAGCCAAAACTTAGCAGGTTTTCAAGTGAAGAGTTTTGCTGGGGCGATTATTGGAGGTTTCGGCAGCCTTAAAGGTGCAATTCTTGGCAGCATTATGGTCGGTTTAATCGAATCATACAGCGCATATTTCACATCAGTATATAAAGATGCTTTTATCTTTGGAACTTTATTGATTGTGTTAGCAGTTCGCCCGAACGGGCTTTTTTCGGAGAAAAATGGCAAGTAATAAAAACCGTGAAATATTGATCAAAACTGGATGGACAGCACTAAAAGTTGCTTTAGTTGCAGTTGTAGTTATAGTTTTTACCTCAAAAGCAAATAACTACTATTTTACAATCGTTAATTCAGCTTTGATATATGTGATAGCTGCATTGAGCCTATCACTGTTGCTTGGCATGGGAGGAATGATGTCCTTTGCGACAGTCACCTTTATGGGTATTGGTGCTTATGCAACGGCAAATCTCTCAAAAGTACTTCATGTGCCTACATCGTTGTCGATTCTATTAGCAGTATTAATTAGTGCTTTGATTGCTTTCCTTATCGCAATACTTTTGACTAGATTAAAAGGCTCTTATTTTGCTTTTGCATCAATCGGTCTGGCTCAAATCTCTTATGCAATATTTTTGAACTTCAAACCTTTAACAGGAGGGCCTAATGGTTTCTCAAATGTTCCGAAATTGATTATTGCCGGAATTGAATTTGATAACTTGAAAAAATGGTTCTACCTGCTGTTAATTATAGTGTTCCTTGCGGCTTTAAGCCTGGAACGGATTCGCAGAACTACTTTAGGGAGATCGCTGGCAGCAATCCGTGACAATGAAATTGCTGCACAGTCGTTAGGTATTGATATCTATTCAACAAAAATTATTACCTTCGTCATTGCCAGTGTGTATGGAAGTATTGCCGGAGCTTTGATCGCTCATATGAATACTTATCTGAGTGCCTATTTATTCACTTTTGATATATCAGTAAGTTTTCTCATTATGGTTATGCTTGGAGGTGTGAATAGCACAACAGGGGCGATTTTAGGTGCACTGCTTGTCACTCTTATACCGGAATGGTTCCGCGTTTTGCAGAGTTATATGAAATTGATATATGGTATTTCCATTGTAGCTCTGATGATTTTCATGCCCTCTGGTTTAACTGGAATCATCGATAGTATTAAGTACAAAGTTGATATGGAAAAGAAGAAGAAAAGGAATAAAGATTACTCAAATGGATGAAGTAATTCTTAGCATACAAAATGTGAATAAATCATTTGGGGGGATTAAACCCACTGATAATGTTTCTTTCAATGTAAAAAGAGGAGAAATTGTTGGGTTGATCGGTCCAAATGGAGCTGGAAAATCAACTTTATTGAATTTGATCAGTGGAATTATTAGTCCTGACTCAGGCTCAATATTTCTGAATAATGTTGATATTTCCCGAATGCCAGCTTATCGCCGTAGTCGGATGGGAATCGGGAGAACTTTCCAGGATCCCCAATTTTTATTAAGATCTAAACCGATTGAAAACATGCTATTAGGCGCTGACTTGGCAAATAAAAACCGCTATATGCAATCATATCTTGGGCTTTCAGAAGATAAATTTACAATGAAGTTTGCTGAGCTTTTAGAAATCAGCGGATTAAACGTAGATATGAGTTTAAGAATCAATGATCTTCCTTATGGCCAACGGAAAATATTGGAAATAGTTCGAGCACTTCTAGGAAATCCGCAGATTCTTCTCATGGATGAACCTGCTGCAGGTATCAATATCGTTGAAACCGAAATGATTGTGAAATTGATTAATTATGCAATTTCTGAACAAAAAATTGGGGTTCTGTTGGTTGAACATCATATGGATCTCGTGATGAGCATATGCAATTGGATCGAAGTGTTAAGCTCTGGAACGATCATCGCAAATGGAGTGCCAGAAGATGTTTCTAAAAATCCTTCTGTGATTGAGGCTTATTTGGGGAGAAAAAGCGATGTTATTAGTTAAAGATCTAAGATCATTTTATGGACAAATTGAAGCCCTTCATGGTGTTAATATAAAAATTGAAGACTCGGAAATATGTTGTATTATCGGTAGTAATGGGGCTGGGAAGACTACATTGTTGAGAACATTGTCCGGAATTATCAATAAAACTGGCTCTATTGAATTTGATGGCATTGATATTTCATCATATTCTGCAAAAAAAATTGCATCGCTCGGCATAGGCCATGTTTTAGAAAACAGACATGTGTTTCCGAAATTGACTGTTGAAGAAAATTTGATTGTCGGAACGATTTCGTGGCATGGTATGTTTGGAAAAAAACCATATTCTGATGAGATGGATATGGTGTATAAAATATTCCCCCGTTTGGAAGAACGAAAGAAGCAATTATCTTGGACCTTGTCTGGCGGTGAGCAGCAGATGTTGGCAATTGGACGAGCATTGATGGCAAAACCAAAATTATTAATGTTGGATGAACCGTCTATGGGCCTTGCACCTGTAATAGTCCAGGAAATGTTCAAATCTATTCTTAGAATCCAAAAAGAAACTAATATTTCGATTTTGTTGGTCGAGCAAAATGCAAACCTTGCTTTGAGTGTCTCTAATTATTCGTATGTTTTAGAAAGAGGTAATGTCGTAATAGAAGGCGCATCAGAAATTGTAAAAAATGATGAAAGAGTTATCAGTGCATATATGGGCGCTAAATAAAAAATCTTCTAATTGACCTTTCCAAAGGGAAGAACAGATCCGAATTAGGCTTCAAATAAATCTTATTTAGATTCTATAAAAAAGTACAAATTGTCATCACTCCTGAATTGCAGAAATTTTGGACGTTACTGAACAATTTATTTCACATTACTTTTTAAAAAAGTAATCAAAATATTGGGTTGTAAATCCTAAGTTCCTAATCCAGAAAATCCATGATATACTCTTGCGAAACAAATCTTTAAGAGCGATACAGAGATGTCGCCAAGGTTGAGCATATGACTGTAGTTCGGAAAACAAATCCTAATATCTTGCCGGGGCTGAAGCGCCTTGACAGGATTGTTTTTTTAACTGATCGCTCCCCCAAGGAAATTACAAATGAGCTCAATTAAAGCCGTCATCATGGACGAAGCTGCCTTGAAACGCGCCGTGATGCGAATCTCGCATGAAATTACCGAACGCAACCATGGCACAGAGTCGCTCGCATTGGTCGGCATCAAACGCCGCGGGGTGCCGCTGGCACGCATGATCGCGGAAAACATTGAACAGAATGAAGGCGTTCGGCTTCCAACCGGTTCGCTCGATATCACACTGTACCGCGATGATCTGAGTTCCATCACGGAACTTCCATCGGTAAACGCGACTGATATCAATTTTTCGCTGACGAATCTGACAGTCATCCTGGTTGATGACGTCATTTATACCGGCAGAACGGTGCGGGCAGCCATCGACGCCCTGTTTTCGCTCGGACGTCCGGCATCGGTTCACCTGGCTGTTTTGGTAGATCGCGGCCATCGCGAACTGCCGTTACGGCCGGATTATGTCGGGAAAAACATTCCGACGTCCAAGTCAGAATTTGTGGCAGTCAATCTGCCCGAATTTGACAATCGAACATCAGTAGAAATCCATGATCTCGAAATCTTTACGAGTCTTGGCTAATTAATTCAGTATCAGAGGAGAGAAAATGTCGCAAAAATCACTTACCAGCACTCAGCCGATCGGCTACCTTCCTGATGAACGCCCGCCGTTCTTTAAACTCATTCTTTATGCAATTCAACAGGTAATCGTGATGTTCCCGGCGACAGTTACAGTCGCCATCATCACAGGCTTCCATATTTCAACCACAATTTTCGCCAGTGGTCTCGCGACCTTATGCTTCATTCTGGTAACCGGGCGGCAGATCCCGCTCTATTACGGCTCAAGTTTCTCCTACATCTCAGCGATTGCCGGGATTATGGCTGCGCGGGCAGCGGAAGGCGCTGATCTAAACAGCCAAATTCAAACAGCCCAATTCGGAATCATCATGTCCGGTTTCGTTTCAATCGCTGCCGGATTGCTGATCAAACGCTTTGGCAAGAACTCAATTGAAAAAATTCTTCCCGCAACCATCACCGGACCCATCGCAATGGCAATCGGTCTGACCTTGGTGGCAAACGCAATGCTGGACGCGAGCGCAGTTCCCGCCAGTTTTGGCGAAGAAAATGCACAGCTGGGTCAGAACCTGGCTTGGGTGATCTCATTTGCAACCCTGCTTTCAACCGTTTTCTTTACGGTTTATCTGAAAGGATTTGCCGGACAGCTGACACTGCTGCTTGGCCCGATTTTTGGCTGTGTGGTTGCCTTTATCATCAATCAAGCGACAGGGTTGAACTTCTTCCGCAGCTTGTCCGAAGGCGCTTCAACCGGGCTTTTCGCCCTGCCGATTTTCACGCTGCCGGATCCATCCTGGGCAGCTGTGCTGGCAATCATGCCGATCGCTATTGCGACCATCCCCGAATCCACCGCCCACCTTTATCAGCTGGACATTTATGTCAACAACTTGTCAAAGCTTAAGAAAGGCAAACATTACGATATCGCCAGCAAATTGGGACTGAACCTGATCGGTGACGGTATTGCTGACATCGTGTCCGCTGCAATTGGCGGTCCTGCCGGAACAAACTATGGCGAGAACATCAGCGCTATGACGATTACGCGCGTGTTTTCAGTGCCGGTTCTGATCGCTGCGGCGATCATCGCGATGGTCATCTCCTGCTTCCGCCCGCTGATTGATGCGATTTACGGCATCCCGCAGCCGGTTATCGGAGGTCTCGAAATCTACCTCTTCGGTGCAATTGCCGCGCAGGGAATTGCGATCATGGTCGATAAAAAAGTCAACTTTTTCGACGCAAAGAGTGTTGCGCTGATCGCCTCAATCATGACAATCGGAGTCGGCGGTCAATATGCATTCGGCGGCAGCATCCCGTTCTTTGGGGCTCAGATCCCCTGTATCGCCGGGGCAGCCATTTTCGGGATCGTCTTAAACCTGTTGCTGAGCATCGGTAAGAAACCCGAACAGACAGCTGTGGCGGAAGAGCTTCACGGCAAATAATTTTTCACAAATCTGATTGGATAAGAGCTGCCTTATTGTGTAAGGCAGCTCTTTTGTTTAACAAGCACCCAACCGGACGGAATCTGCTGCCCGTCTGTCTGGAAGCAGAGCAGGCGTGACACATACAGGAGTGATTAATCATTGTCTTTACATCTATTATTGAAATAAATCCGGATTAATAGTTTATCTATTTTCAGGAGTTTCCCCGAGTTATTTAGGGATTCATAAACGGTTTAGCATGTCATGCACCAACCATGACTTGTAATGATTCCAGTAATAAGTTTATTAATTTCACAAGATTTTACGAATAATAAGGTTAAAATATAGGCAAGTAAATGAAATAATTCACAAATAAAAAGAGGGTCGATAAAAAATGAAAGCTTACGCTATGTTAAAAATTGGAGAAACCGGATGGATCGAAAAGGAAACTCCAAAATGTTCGCCGATTGATGCCTTAGTAAAACCGATTGCGATTGCTCCCTGCACATCCGATGTTCACACCGTTTGGGCTGGCGCGATTGGCGATCGTCATAATATGATTCTCGGTCATGAAGCTGTTGGGGAAGTTGTCGAAGTCGGTTCGATAGTTAAAGATTTCAAACCGGGTGACAAAGTGATTGTTCCGGCGATCACGCCTGATTGGAACTCACTCGAAGCTCAGGCTGGTTATTCGATGCACTCAAACGGGATGCTCGCTGGCTGGAAATTCTCCAACCATAAAGACGGTGTTTTCAGCGAAGTGTTCCATGTCAACGACGCAGATGGCAACCTGGCGCTGATGCCCGAAGGCATGGATCCGGCTGACGCATGTATGTTCTCGGATATGGTCCCGACTGGCTTCCATGGTGTTGAACTCGCAAATGTCGCTTTTGGCGATACAGTCGTCGTTATCGGAATTGGTCCAGTCGGACTGATGTCAGTTGCCGGAGCCGCGCTGCGCGGGGCATCAAGACTGTTTGCCGTGGGTTCCCGTCCGGTTTGTGTCAAAGTGGCAAAGGAATATGGCGCAACTGACATTATCAATTACAAAGAAGGCGATATCGTCGAGCAGATCCTTTCAAAGAACGACGGCAAGCCGGTTGATCGTGTGATTATCGCTGGCGGCGATGTTGATACATTTGAACAAGCAGTCCGCATGCTGAAACCCGGCGGCGCAATCGGCAACGTCAACTATCTAGGCGAGGGCGACTATATCAAGATTCCGCGGGTTGCCTGGGGTGTCGGCATGGGTCACCAGTCGATCATCGGCGGGTTGATGCCCGGCGGCCGGCTGCGGATGGAGAAACTGGCTTCCATGATGACGAACGGCAGACTTGACACCGGCAAGCTGGTCACGCACCGCTTCTACGGGTTTGACAAAATCGAAGAAGCGCTGAACATGATGCGTAGCAAGCCTGGCGATCTGATCAAACCGGTAGTGCTTCTCTAATTTATTCTTGATCCACTCTGGAAGGGCTTTTCGAATAAAGCCCTTCTTTCTTTTTAATTACTCGCCTATAACAAATTTATTAATATCCTTGATGGCGGTTTGGCATGCTTTACAATTCAGAAAAGGAGAAATGGCTATGGATTTTGGAGTACAGGCAGGAAGTGTCTTTTTGGCGGGACTTTTGTCCTTTTTCAGTCCTTGTATTTTGCCATTGCTGCCTGTTTATGCTGGGATATTGACAAATGACGATCACTCTGCGCCAGCAGAACCCGGTAAAAGAACGCTGCGGCCGTTGATCAAAACATTGCTGTTTGTGCTTGGATTGGGAACTACCTTTGTCCTCTTGGGGTTTGGAGCCGGCAGTTTGAGCGGTCTCCTCATGAGCCGCTGGTTCCGGATCGCTACCGGATTGATCATTATCCTATTCGGGTTGAACCAATTGGGTGTGCTCGAATTTAATTTTATGAAAAATTGGTCTTTGCAAAATTTCAGCTCAAGCAGAGGAAATCAGTATTTTAGCTCATGGCTGCTGGGGCTTCTGATCAGCTTCGGTTGGACGCCTTGCATTGGACCGATTCTGGCATCTGTGCTGATCATGGCAGCTTCAAGCGGTCAGGCACTGCAAAGTGCCTGGTATATGGGGGTTTACACATTGGGGCTGGCAATCCCTTTTATCGTCATCGTGCTTTTTTCTGAAGTTCTTTTGAAAAAAGTAAAACGGCTAAACCAATGGATGCCGATAATAAAAAAAGCTGGCGGCGTACTATTAATTCTGGTTGGAATCCTGATGGTTTTTGACCGGCTCGCTTTTTGACAGGAGTATTTATGAAAAATAAAAGCTTGATCCTGCTGACAATTTTGGTGATCCTGGTGATTTCCGGATGTGCTCAGGAGGCGGATGAGTCAGAGACAGAAATCAGCCTTGTTGACATGGACGGGAAATCGTTTAAATTGTCAGACCAGGTTGGGAAAGAAGTTTATATTAAATTTTGGGCAAGCTGGTGTCCGATTTGTGTGCGGGGATTGCCTGAATTGGAACAGCTTGCTGCCGAAAAGAATGATTTTGAAGTTATCACAATCGTTTCTCCCGGACATGGCAAGGAGTTAAAGACTGATGCTTTTCGCAGCTGGTTCGCTTCGCTCGAAAATACGAATTTCCGGGTATTGCTGGATGAAGGCGGAAAATACGCTCAGAAATTTGGCATTCGGGCTTACCCAACGTCATTTTTCGTCAATAGTGACGGGTATATAAAAGTTCTGCCAGGCGACATCAAGAATGAAATGATCAAAGCGATTTTTGATTCCGATCTGTTAAATAGCGGATCAAATTCGACGCCTGAAGCAGCACTTGCCCCAGAGACAGAGGCATCAGAAAGCATTGAAATTCCGGACGGGCCGGAAAGAATTAGAGGAGCTATGAACACATCAAGCGCAAAAACAGCTGAGATTTATTTGGCAGGCGGATGTTTTTGGGGCGTTGAAGCCTATTTTGAAAAAATCAAAGGTGTGAAAGAAGTTACAGTCGGCTACGCAAATGGGAAAACTGAAAATCCGAGCTATGAAGACCTGATTTACAAAAATTCCGGTCATGCAGAGACTGTTCATGTTGTCTATGATCCAGCGATCGTTGAGCTGGATCAGATTTTGCAGCATTACTTCCGAATTATTGATCCGGTCAGTGTCAATCAGCAGGGAAACGACCGCGGAGTTCAGTATCGGACTGGCATTTATTACACAAATGAGGAAGATAAAACGGTTATTGAGGAGCGCATCGCTGCTGAACAGGAAAAATTTGAGAAACCGATCGCGGTTGAAGTGCTGCCGCTGATTCGCTATGACCTTGCTGAAGATTATCACCAGGATTATTTGACCAAGAATCCGTCCGGCTATTGCCACATCGACCTTTCGTTAGCGGATGAGCCTTTGATTGATGCTGCGGACTATCCCAAGCCGGAAGCTGCCGAAATCCGCAAAAAGCTGACCGCGCTGCAATATGAAGTGACGCAGCAAAATGGCACTGAACGCCCATTTTCGAATGCATATTGGGATTTCTACCAGACGGGTTTATATGTTGACATCGTCACAGGCGAACCGCTTTTCACCTCGCTGGATAAGTTTGAATCAGACTGCGGCTGGCCAAGTTTCTCGAAAGCTGTTTCGGACGAGGTCGTCAACTATAAAAGCGATCGGACGTTAGGGATGGTTCGAACTGAGGTGAGAAGCCGCAGCGGTGACTCCCATCTGGGTCATGTCTTTGAGGACGGACCGCTGGAATCAGGCGGTCTGCGGTATTGTATCAATAGTGCTGCAATCCGTTTTATTCCGTTGGATGAAATGGAAGCTGCCGGATATGGGGAGTTGCTTTACTTGTTTGAATGAACTTTAAATGTCTGATGTTCAGGCGCAGCTGCCATTTATGGGCAAGAAGGCATTGTCCCATGACAGATTAGTTCACCAAAAAATTATTTTCGTCCCGCTCGTTATCGAGCGGGATTTTTTATCGAAGAATATGAATTGATCAGATTAATTGAATTTCCTGCGCAGGATTATTCAACCGTTCTTAATAATCAAAATCATTTTTTGGTAAAATTATTGATCGAGCAGGTTCTTCAAGCGGGATCTGTTTGTTTCTTTGAAATCTCCAAAAGAGAAAAGGTGAATTTATGGAAAACGATGCCATATCAAAAGAAATGTTAAATGAATTTATCCAAGTAGCCGAAATAAAACTGACTGATGAGGAAAAAGCGTCCATTCTGGCAACAATGAATGACCAATTGAAAGTGATTCATGAATTGGCGGCGATTCCGGTTGAGCCGGGCATGCCCCCAGTCATTCACGGGAACCCGTTCCCGGTAGAAATTCAAGCACCATTACGCGAAGATGTCTGGATTCCGTTTGATCACCCGGAAGAAATTGTGAATCTTGCCCCCCGCCACCGGGATGGCTATATTGTTTCGCCGGACGTTCCGCATCAGACACTGGGGTAACTATGACAGAGCTAACTACATTATCGGCAATTGAACAAGCTAAATTAATCCGGGAAAAGCAAATTTCAGCTGAAGAACTGTTGAATGCAACGCTGGAGCAGGTTAAAAAAGTTGACGGACGCTCCGGTTCCCTCGATGAATATATTGAAGAGCCTGATGACTTGAAGAAAGTTCATGCTTTCATCCTGATGACTGACGAGCAGGCACGCGAGAAAGCCCGTGCGGTTGACAAGAAGGTAGCTGCTGGCGAAAAGCTGAGCCCACTGGCAGGTGTCCCCTATTCCGCAAAGGACGTTTATTGCACAAAAGGGATCCAGACTTCGGCTGCTTCAAAGATCTTGCAGGGGTACAAGCCGCCGTTCAACGCGACCGTTATTGAAAAGATGGATCAGGCTGGAGCTGTTTTGTTTGGGAAGGTCAACCTTGACGAATTCACATTCGGCAGTTCGAATGAGACCACTGCCTTCAAGCCGACCGTGCGGAATCCATGGGCGCTGGATCGCGTGCCGGGCGGGTCTTCCGGCGGTTCAGCTGCGGCTGTAGCTGCCAACGAAGGTGCGATTTCACTGGGCACGGATACCGGCGGTTCCATTCGCGAACCAGCGGCATTCACTGGTGTGGTGGGCATCAAACCGACCTATGGCAGAGTTTCGCGCTATGGTGTGATCCCATTTGCTTCTTCCATGGACACGATGGGCCCGCTGACCCGCACCGTGTCAGACGCGGCGCTGGTGTTGCGCGAGACGGCGGGGTTTGATCCGCGCGATAATGTCACCGGGCGTGTTCCGGTGGAAGATTATCTGGCTGAGCTTGAAAAAGGCGTCAAAGGGCTGCGGATCGGGATCTCTCCGGATTATCTGAAAATCACTTATTTGAATGATGACGGTGAATATGCCTCTACGGCGATTGATCCCGAAATCGAAAAGGGCGTCTGGCGGGCAGCGGAAATTTTCCGCAACCTGGGCGCCGAGATCGTTGAAGATGTGCCGATGGCGAACACAAAATACTCTGTACCGGCTTATTTTGTGATTACCCGGATCGAAGCTTATTCCAATCTGCAGCGCTTTGACGGGCTGAAATATGGCCATACTACCAAAGAATCTATACAGGACATGTATGAGCTTTATTATAAGAGCCGCGGCGAGGGTTTCGGCTATCAGGCAAAACTTCGTCTTTTAACCGGGATGTTTGCCAGCCAGGAAAAATACTATGAGATTTATTACCGGCGCGCGCAGCAGGCCCGTGCCCTGATCCGCCGCGACTTTGACGAAGCTTTTGATCCGGCTGGCAAGTATCGGCTGGATGTGATCCTGACGCCTTCAACACCGTCCCCCGCTTTTCAATTTGGCGGCGCGACCGCTTCGGATCCGCTGCTGATGCAATTCGCGGATCAGTTCACTTCTCCGATGAATTTTGCCGGCACACCGGGAATCAGCTTCCCCTGCGGATTGAGCGCGGAAGGGCTGCCGATTGGCCTGCAGGCCACAGGGTATGACTATTGCGAGTCAAAAATTCTGCGGGCTGCCTATGCGTTTGAACAAGCCACCAGCGCTGACGACTGGCGTACTGTAAAACCGGCAGTGCTTCGCTAAAGGGAGGAAAAGACGATGACTGATTATGAAGTGATAATCGGGCTTGAGACCCATATCCAATTGAACACGGTAACGAAAGCCTTCTGCGGCTGCAAGGCGGATTCCTGGGGGGATGCCCCGAATACCAATATCTGTCCGACCTGCACCGGTCAGCCGGGGGCGTTGCCGAGCACGAATAAAGCGATGGTGGAAAAGGCGCTGATTCTTTGTCTGGCCATGAATTCCCATATTAATATGGACTCTTTCTTCGATCGGAAGAATTATCTGTATGCCGATCTCCCGGGGGGGTATCAGATCACCCAGAATGATATGTCGATCGGCCGCGGCGGATACCTGGATTTTCTGATGGATGACGGGCGGGAGATTCGCTGCCATATTGACAATCTTCACATGGAAGAGGATGCCGGGAAGACGAAGAATGAAGGGGATATCCGCCTGATCGACATGAATCGCTGCGGTGTGCCGTTGGTCGAGATGGTGACCCAGCCGGATCTGCATTCGGCGGACGAGGCGGCTACCTATCTGATGCGTCTGCGCCAGTTGCTGCGTTGGCTGGGGATTTCCGAAGCGAACATGGAAAAAGCCCATCTGCGCTGTGACGCCAACGTTTCGATCCGTCCGAAAGGCGAGACGAAATTGGGCAAGAAATGCGAGATCAAGAATATTAACTC
>DHPK01000006.1:60549-60976 GCA_002407845.1 Leptolinea sp. UBA5366
GCGAGATCAAGAATATTAACTCGATTGAAGCGGTCCGCATGGCGATCAATTTTGAAATTGAACGTCAGATCCGCGAGACCAAAGCCGGCAACGCCATCGAGCAGTGGACGATCGAATGGGATAATGACGCACAGGAGCTGCGGAAGATGCGATCCAAGGAAACGGCGGCGGATTACCGTTATTTCCGCGAACCGAACCTGATGCCGGTCCATATTACGGAAGAATTTCTGGCGGAAGTCAAAGGGAAGATGCCGGAATTGCCGCTGGAGCGCCGGGCACGCTTTATTGAGTCGATGGGGCTGCCGGAATACGATGCGTCCATATTGACTGCCGAGCGGGATACCTCAGAGTTCTTTGAAGCGGCCTGCGAGGCCTATCAGGGCGATAATAAGCGGGTTTCCAATTGGATGATGAATGAAGTGCTGCG
>DHPK01000006.1:61052-61238 GCA_002407845.1 Leptolinea sp. UBA5366
TTGGATGATGAATGAAGTGCTGCGTGTTGTGAATGAGCGCGGGCTGAGTGTGTCGGATCTGAAGATTCGGCCGCAGGACCTGGCGGACATTATCCGGCTGGTGGATGCGAAGACGGTCAATACCTCTACCGGGAAGAAACTGGTGGACATGGTACAGGACAGCGGGAAAACGCCGCGGGAAATCGT
>DHPK01000013.1:0-356 GCA_002407845.1 Leptolinea sp. UBA5366
GACGTTCAACCGCTCGCAGCTCACTGTCCAGCTGCGAGAAGGGTTGCTTACATCAGCCGTGCGGACAGTCAAGAACGGCGTAGGGTCAACGGCTTTCCCGCCCTGTCTCAATTCGAAATGAAGATGGGGACCGGTAGAATTGCCAGTGGAACCACTCAACCCCAACAAAGCGCCGCGTTGAACGGATTGCCCGCTTTGGACGCTGCAAGCCGAGAGATGCGCATACAATGTCTGAAATCCGTCTGCGTGTGTCAGGATCACGTGAATGCCGTAACCGGTGAGCTGGTGCCTGACCGCTGCAACACTACCCTCCGCAGCTGCCAGAACCGGCGTCCCGATCGGCATCCCATAATCCC
>DHPK01000013.1:488-14218 GCA_002407845.1 Leptolinea sp. UBA5366
CCCGATCGGCATCCCATAATCGATTCCTTTATGCCCGCTGGCATCGGTGAAGAGAGCGCCAAACGATTGGGTAACTGGATACTCTCCAGCAAATGGTTGATTCAAATTCATGATTAATATCCTTTGTCCATCTCATTTAACGGGTCTCTGCCGGGGACAATCAGCGTTTCGCCCTTCCCCTGCCACAGTTTCTGATCCAGTGCGGCTGACAGAGCGGCGCTCATTAACAGGTCGTCGTGGACGATTTCCCCGCTGAGTGGATCTCGCGTCCCAGCCGGTACGCCCCATTTCAGCCGTTTGTCAATGCCGGTCAGAATTTCCGACTGGCAGCAGGCAAGTTCCCTGAAAAACTGCTGTTGAAATGCGATTTGGTCGGGATGCTCATTGTCAACTGGCTGCGGTTCCTGCCAGCGGCAAGTGTCAATCATTGCCAGAAAATCCCAGCCAAGCCGGCTTTTTGATCCAGCGGTGAAAATAAAAGGCAGAATGCGGGTTGAGCCCATTTTATGCATCAGGAAACTGGCAATACCGGCACCGATACCTGTGGCGTCAATAACGCTGTATTCAGGCTGCCAGCGCTGGATGAGGTCCAGCAGTCGCATGTTCTGGTCCGCCAGCGGGATGTTCAGCCAATGCAGCCGCCGGATCGGCTGCCAGACGATGCCATCATCCGAATTGCAGATGCGGCAAATCGTGACGGCGGTCGCATCGCGGCGCTGCTCTTCCTGCTGATCGGGGGTCAGGCTGGTCTCGTCCGCGCCGGCGATGTCTATCAGCAGAATACAGCGCATCCCGGCTTCAGGCTCGGACAGAAAACCATGATTTCCCTGCATTTTCCGAATCCGTTCGGGAGAAAACAAACTCGTCTGACCATTCAGTTCCTCGCTGAAATACTGAGTCCGGATCAGCGGATGGTCTCTGCCAAGCCGTCTGACTTGCTCGCTGACAAATGCCTGGTAGGCTGGCACCTCCCGGAAAACAGTTTCGGCATTGATGCGAAAGACGCGCCGGTCGTTTCGATCGGGGTTTTCCGCTTTCAGCGCTGTCTGCATTTCGCGCGCCAGCAATGAGTCCGCTGTCCAGGCAGTTCCCCAGAAGACCCGCGTCGCATTGCCGGCTGCTGCCATCGGTGCGATTTCATGCTCATACTTGGCAGGTCGAATGTCCTGAGCCTCGTCTAATTCAAGCAGCAGGGAAGCGGTTGCACCGACGATGTTACTTTCCGGCGAACCGCTCAGGAAGGTGATTGAAGCGTTGCCGATGCGGTAGATGTGTCCGGCTTCCTTCTTCCATAAATCCTTGGTGATGACGTTTCGCCGCAGCGTGCGTTCGAGCCTGCGCATGGCATTGATGCTTTGCGGCTTCCAGGTCGGGCTGATCTTGATAATCTCTCCGCCCTCCTGAGAAAAAACCGTCAGCAGATAGGTTTCTATCTGTGCCTGCAGCTCATTTTTGCCGCTCTGACGCGGAAACATCACCACGAAGGATTTTCCCTGCTGATCCATCACGGACTTGACAATCTCTTCAGCCGCTTGCCGCTGGTAGTTTCGGAGGCGGATGCCGGAAGCTGCCGCGCTGAACAACGTAATATCCGCCAGCAGCTGCTGCATAACAGAGACGATTGAAAAGGTGCCGGTCATTAGCTTTTCCTAATCCGGCTTGCGCATTTCTGCCAATGCCTGCTGCAGCACACGATTCAGCTGGTTGAAATCAGCGCCTTCCGTTTTCCGCTGCTGTTCAATCAAACCAGCCAGCCGTGAGCAGGTCTTGCCCAGCATGTCGAGTAGTTTCAGTTGTTCAGCCAGTGAATGATCTTCCTCTGTCATGCGATAGACAGCATCCATCTGGCTGCCCAGCAGCGTAATTAGATCCGGGATTGTGTAAGTGCGCCTTGTTCTTGCCACGGTTGACCCTCCTAAATTAGAAAATAAATTCTAATAAAAGCATACCGAACGATGGATTGAAAGGTCAACTCTCACAATAGGGAGGATTTCTCGAAAATTTTACAATACCTTATCGGAATTGAAACTTAAGTTACGCGGGGTGTGTAATAATAGTACATTGCGGGTATTCAGGGAAGAATTGATCCGCAGGAAGATCTTCAGGATCGGGAAAGGGAATAATGATTTCTATTCACAATAACATCATGGTTCGAGAAGTTCGCAAAGCGAAATTCCAGCCTCATTTTCTTGTTCAGCTTTTAATATTTATCGGGTTATTTTTATTGGCTCAATTCGCTGGCGGTCTCTTGATTGGCGTGATTGCGGTCGGCTACATGATGAAGGTCAATCCGTCCCTGCTGGAATCGGGTGACGCCTCAACGATTCAGTCCGCAATCATGAACGGCATGAAGAATATGCCGGACTGGATGATGATTGTCACGCTCTTCCTGACTGCAATTTCGATTGTTGTGTTTTTCATCTATTGCCGTTTTATCGAACGGCGGTCTTGGGCGTCGCTGGGGTTTATCAGGAAAAACTGGCTGAAAAATTATCTCAGCGGTTTTCTGATCGGCACGCTGCTGATCGGGCTGGCAGCGCTGATTGCCATGATTTTCGGCGGACTTAAGTTTGAAGGGTTCTCTGCGAATATTTCGTGGGTTGTCATCCTCTTTTACCTGATTGGCTTTATGATCCAGGGGATGAGCGAAGAAATTGTCCTGCGGGGTTATCTGATGATGTCGCTCAGCAATAAAATTCCGATGGCAATTGCGGTCGCCTTGAGCTCGGTCACCTTTGCCGCACTGCATTTAATGAATGAGGGCATCTCTATGATCGGGTTCGTGAACCTGATTCTGTTTGGCGTTTTCGCAGCGGTTTTTACTCTCAGAACGGATAATCTGTGGGGAATCGGAGCGGTGCATACAGCGTGGAACTTTGTTCAGGGAAGCATTCTGGGCGTGCTGGTCAGCGGTCAGCATCTGTCAACCCGTGTCCTGACGCTTTCGCCGGTCGAAGGCAAAACATTATTCAGCGGTGGTGCGTTTGGGCTCGAAGGCGGATTGGCAGTCACTGCCGTCTATGTCGCAGCCATTCTGTTCCTGCTCTATTATCCGCAGAAACCACGGCCTGAAGTCGAAGAGGCGGTTGCGCTTGCAGCAGAAACAGCTGCCCCGGAACTGGAAATCACGGAAGCGATTGAATCCCAGCCAGCTTCAGAATCTGTAGAATAATTAAGCAGCGATTTTCAAACAAACTGTCCACTGTGATTTACAGCGGACAGTTTTTTGTTTCAGGAATACGCTTATTTGTCCATAAAATCTTTTCTTCAGGAAACGGGTTGAACGTATTCTGATGCATATGAATCCTACGAGCTATGCTGCCTAATTCCAATGTCTCCCTTCTTACTCTCTTTCTTTCCTCACTCTGCACGGTTTCATTTTTCTTTTCCATCCATCCCCCTCAAACAAAAACACCCAGCTGTCGCAGCCGGGTGCCATAAATGCTTTTCCTTGATTAATTATTAGTCGATGACGAACAGCTCAACCTCTTCAAACGTGCAGCGGGTGCCGTAGTCTTTGTTGGTGCCGGAAACCACGACATAGGCAAGATAGCCCGGGTCTGTCAGCAGCACGTTCGATGCTTCATGGACGATTGCATCATCGATCATAATTGCGATATTCCCGCCTTCTGCTGCCAGCGTGAAATACACGCTGCCGGAAGTGCTGTGGCTGGAGTATTGCTTCTTTCCGTAAGACAGCCATTGCCCTGCCTTATAGCCATTAATATAAGTAAACCCATCCAGCGCAAGATTCGCTTTCATATGGTTATCAGAATCCTGTTCGCGAAAAACGAAGCCGCAGCCCGAATCCGACCATTGCGGTGTGTCGCTGGCAGAATTCCAAGAGACTTTCGTTCGGATCACAAAGTCGCTGACTTGCGTTTCAGCCAATGATTCCCACTGGTACCAATACATCTGAGCCCATTCTCCGACATAATCATCTGCAAAAAAGTAGGTGCCTTCATCAGTGGAGAGGATTCCTTCATCCTCATAGAGGTAGGTGACAATATCGATAAAATCTTCCGAAATGTCTCTCTTCTCTTCCTCTGATTCGACTTCAACGATGTCTTGGGCAAAAACCATTCCGCTGGTCAGAACGACTGCCAGAAGAGTGAAGATGATTGCCAGAAGTGCTTGTTTTTTCATGCGAAACCCCTTTCCTTTCGATCCTTCGTTTATCACAAATTTATTTTTATCAGCTGAGCCGAAGTGCCAAACCCCAACTACAAGATTTGATTTGAACGATGCATACTGGAGCATCATTCAACAATTATTTCAGCACGAGCAGCTCAGTTTCTTCAAATTTGCAGCGGATAGCGGCGGCATCAGCCGGCGTTCCATTTAGAATTGCGTACCCCAGATTTCCCGGCTCCGTCCAGACAATGTCAGTCAGCTTTGTCACCAGCTTCCCATCGACCAGTACCGCGACAGTTCTGCCGTTCGCTGCAATCGTTAAGGTTGCGCTGCTCACAGCGTTCGGTTCTGCGAACTTTCCATTCGGATTTTCAAGGATCCTCCCTTGAAAATCGCCATCCGTTATGACCGATCCGTCTAATCCGAGGAATGTCCTCAGATAATTTTGCGGATCCTGTTCGCGGAAAACAAAGCCGTAGCCAAACGCATCGGGTTTGGGCAGCTTGTCAGATGCCTGCCAGCTCACCTTGCTGCGGATGACGAAATCCGTGACAGGTGTGCCTGAGATGCTGGTGGATGTGAAGGGTTCTGAGCCGTCTGGCACAAGTTCGAAATCTTCAGCTGAATAAAAGGCGCCTTCCTTGCTTGTCAATAATTTCTCTTCGAGGAGTAAGAAATCGATCTCTTTCAAAAATTCAGCACTCGTCTCTTTTCCCTGAGCTTCAGCAGGGACGATAGTCGGAATGCAGAAAAGCAGAAGAATTGAAAGGCTGAGGAGTAAACTTTTTTTCATAATCAGTCCTGTAGAATCTTAATTCCAGCTGTAAACAAATAGATGCCAATAAAAAATAAGACAAAACAATAATAATAAAGAGGGATTAAAAAATCCCTCCGACATCCCGCCAGCTGGCCTCAAGATGAGCGCCAAGTTCTTTCCCCAATTTCTTCGAGATCTTTTTAACGCGGTCTTCCATTAAAGGAACACCGCCAATTTCGAAGAATCTTTCTCCGATTTCCCGCGCCTGGACACTGCGGCAGTTTTTATCGAAAAGCCCTCCCGGTCTTTCTGAAAGAAAGCCCTCTTTTTTGCCGACCGTTTCCAGCAGATCCGTCAGCCGCGAAACTTCATCATTGTATTTTGAAGGAAATTTTTTACGAAAGAAACACATATTGCACCCTTCCCGCCGATGTGAAACCTCTCTTCGAAGCCATTCAGATATCAGCATGGTAAAATTGCTACAATGTTAATCTTATCAGATAATGCCCGGCTTTGCCGAGGTGAAGAGAGAAAATAAAATGAATCAGAAAAAAGTTATTATCGCAGAAAAAGCTCCTAAGGCGATCGGTCCCTACTCCGCAGCGATTGCATTTGGCAACCTTGTATTTACTTCCGGACAGCTTGGAATTCTGCCTGAAACAGGCGAACCGGCAGGGGAAGAGATCAAGAGCCAAACCCGGCAGGCGCTTCTGAACGTCAAAGCCGTTCTGGAAGCAGCCGGAACTGACTTGCAGCATGTTCTCAAAACAACGGTCTTTTTGCGCGATATGAATGACTTCTCAGCCATGAACGAAATTTACGCTGAGTTTTTCACAGAAAACCATCCCGCCCGTTCTGCCGTGCAGGTTGCGAAACTGCCAAAGGGACTGGCTGTCGAAATTGAGGTCATTGCTGCCCTCAGCTGACACTATGCCAACCGTATCGATCATCATCCCCTGTCTGAACGAAGTCAAAACGATCGGTCAGTTATTGGATGCACTCTATCAGCAGACGTTTTCGCGTGCTGAGATGGAAGTGATCATTTCCGATGGAAACTCGCAGGACGGGACAGTTGAGGCAATCACTGCCTGGCAGCAGGAACATTCTGATCTCAAAGTTCAAGTTGTAACCAACCCCAGACGGATCATTCCGGCAGCGCTGAACACGGCTATCGCAGCCTCATCCGGTCGCTACATTGTGCGGCTCGATGCACATTCGGTGCCCGCCCCGAATTATGTGGAAATCTGCGTGGCTCACCTTGAAGCAGGAACTGCCCAAAACGTCGGCGGACGCTGGGATATTCAGCCCGGAGCTGACACCTGGGTCGCCCGCTCGATCGCGCAGGCTGCCTCCTCGCCGATCGGCGCAGGGGATGCCAAATATCGCTACAGCAATTCAGCCGGCTTTGTAGACACGGTTCCCTACGGCGCTTATGAGAAAAAGATGCTCGTTGAACTGGGCGGTTATGATGAATCGCTGCCGATCAACGAAGATTACGATTTAAACGTCCGCATTCATCAGAACGGCGGAAAAGTCTGGTTTGATCCGGACATTCGCTGTGTTTATTACGCGCGAAAAACTTTCAGAGAACTCGCAAAACAATACTGGTTGTATGGCTTTTGGAAAGTGCGCATGCTGCAAAAATATCCAAAAAGCATCCGCCTGAGACAGATCATCCCGCCGCTCTTTGTGCTGGGCATGGCTGTGCTGGCGCTCGGGAGCGTTTTCCTGGTCTCTTTTTCGATTATGTTATTATTGAGTTGCATCATCTATATTACAGCGCTGCTGATCGCAGCTGTAAGAGCTTCCGGCAAGAAAAATGACCTGACGCTGCTGGCGGGCATGCCTGTCGCACTGATGATTATTCATTTCTGTTGGGGGAGCGGATTCATCTGGAGTCTGATGAAACTGATTTTTAGGAGAGAACAAAAATCCGAAACTGGCTCAGACTAACCAATTCTGCCGCATTCTATGGGTTTCAGATAGAACTGCGCGCTTGGCTCGCTTGAGTAAAAAAGTTTCTGAATTAAAGAATTATGGCTGAGTATTCCTCACGAAGCTCACTTCGTTCCCGCATCATTGCCCGGGATAGAAAAATAATCCTGTTTTTAGGTGACGCTATTGTCACAGTTTTAGCCATTCTGATTGCCCTGGTCACTTGGGCAAAAGGCGATGACTGGCTGGGATTGTCACCTGAATTCTTCGCTGAGAGACCGGAGTCGTGGTTCTATTTGCTACCGGTGCTCTGGTTGCTTCTGATGGCGCCGCTTTATGATTTGCGGCGTGCCAATTCCGTACAGACTACGCTCAGTTTTATTTTATTTGACACCCTGATTGCGGTCGTGATCTATCTCTTCATCTTTTTCATCGCTCCGCCCAAAGCGCTGCCCAGGAGGGGCGTCGCGGTCTTCATTGCGAGCTGTTCTGTTCTGTCGATCCTCTGGCGCTTGCTGTACATCAGGCTGTTTACGCTGCCTCAATATATGACCAATACGCTGATTGTCGGCGCAGGGAAAGCCGGGTCGCGCATCGCTGAAATTATTCACGATACCGATCCCCAGCCTTACGCGGTGATCGGATTTTTGGACGATGACCCTGAAAAAATCGGCAAGACTATTCATGGCTATCCTGTTTTGGGAGATTCATATTCTTTCTATCAAATAATCGAGAAATATCAAATTAGCCAGGTGATCATGGCGATCAGCAACCGCATGAATCCCGACCTGTTCGATTCGCTGACCATGGCGGAAGAAAAGGGGCTGATTGTGACGACAATGCCGAGCATGTATGAAAACATCTTGAAACGGCTGCCGGTCTATCTGCTCGGAACTGACTGGATGGTTCGCGATTTTTATGATCAGGCGCATGCTAGCATCTTTTTTGAAATTTCGAAGCGTGTGATTGATATCGTCGGCGGCTTTTTAGGGACGATCATTCTGGCTGTGTTTTATCCGCTGATTGCGCTGGCAATCTTGATTGACGACGGCAGACCGATTTTCTATTCTCAGGAACGTCTGGGCTTGCGTGGAATGCCGTTTAACATCTTAAAATTCCGAACGATGGTGAAGGATGCTGAAGCGGACGGTGTTGCCCGTCCTGCCTCAAAAAAAGACAAGCGCATCACGCGCGTCGGTCAATTCCTGCGCCGCAGCCATTTGGATGAAATGCCGCAGTTTATTAACATCCTGCGCGGAGACATCAGTCTCGTTGGTCCGCGTGCCGAGCGCAAAGAAATTGTTGAAGAATTACAGAAAGAAATCCCTTTCTATCGCGGCAGACTGCTGGTTCGTCCCGGCCTGACCGGATGGGCGCAGATCAACTATGGCTATGCCTCCGGCGCGGAGCAAAACGCTATCAAGCTTGAATATGACCTCTACTATATTAAAAGACGGAACCTTTTCATGGATATCTCTATCTTGTTTCAAACATTCAAAACTGTGATCGGGCTGAAAGGAAGATAACAACTTGGCATCCCATTTCAAAGGTAACGTCAGAAATCGATATATTTTCCTCGTCGATCTGGTTTTCATCGTTGTCTGCGTTTTTGGCGCTTACATCCTGCGGCTGGAACTCGGATACACTTTCCGAAAATACCTCCCGTCCGCTTACTGGATGATCGGCGTATCGCTGCTGATTAAGCCAATTGTTTATTATCTGTTCGGTCTTTACCGGCGGATTTGGGCTTATGCCAGCATGAATGAACTCAAAGTCATTCTGATCGCGGTTTCCTGCGCATCTGCGCTGGTTTCAACTGCCATGATCATTCTGGCATCTTTCGACGCGTTTATCGGCTTTCCGCGCTGGGTGCTGATCATCGATTGGCTGCTGTCAATCATCGCTGTTGGCGGAGTGCGCTTCTCCATCCGTTTGCTAGCTGATCTAGATAAAAAGACAGCTTCCCGTTCGAACAAAAAACTCAAACAAGCATTGATCGTCGGTGCGGGGGACGCAGGAGCGCTGGTGCTGCGAGAAATCCAAAAGAATCCGCAGCTCTATGTCAACCCGGTCGGGTTCGTTGATGATGATCCTCAGAAGAAAAATATGTCAATTTACGGGGTCAAGGTGCTGGGAAACATTTCTGAAATCCGGCGCATGATCGAACGCCATGGCATCACCGATGTATTCTTTTCCATTCCGAGCGCACCGGGGCGCGTCGTTCGGATTGTCTCGGATGTCTGCCGGGAAAAAGGGGTAATTTTCCAGACCATGCCCGGTATTTACGAATTGCTCGGCGGAAAAATTTCAATCAGCAAACTTCGCGAAGTTGAGATCACGGACCTGCTGCGGCGCGATCCGGTCAAGCTTGATGCTGAAAACATCGGCTCAATTCTTGAAAACAAGACGGTACTCGTCAGCGGAGCCGGCGGTTCAATTGGGCGTGAGCTTTGCAATCAGATTGCGCGCTGGGAACCGAAGTCGATCATTCTGCTCGGGCACGGCGAGAACAGTATTTTTGAGACGCTGTCTGATCTTAAAGAAAACTATCCCAATCTGGCTGAAACTCCCATGATTGCGGACATTCGCGACACGCTCAGGCTTGAAGAAATTTTTTCGCATTATCAGCCGGATATTGTCTTTCACGCAGCAGCACACAAGCACGTGCCGATGATGGAAGCGAATGCCTCCGAAGCGATTACCAATAACATTCTCGGGACGCTCAACATGGCACGCACTGCGCGGAAATTTGGCGTCAAACGATTTGTGATGATTTCAACGGATAAGGCGGTCCGGCCGGTCAACATCATGGGGGCGACCAAACGCATTGCTGAAAATTTGGTGCTGAATGAATCCGGAAAAACTGATTCTGAATTTACAGTTGTCCGCTTTGGCAACGTGCTCGGCAGTCGCGGCAGTGTCGTGCCGATTTTCCAGAAGCAGATTCAAAAGGGCGGGCCGGTGACCATCACCCATCCCGAAATGAAGCGTTATTTCATGACAATTCCTGAGGCGGTCTACCTTGTGCTTGAAGCGGCAGGGCTGGCAGCCCAGCGGGAAACTTTTGTCCTCAATATGGGCAAACAGATGCGAATTCTGGAACTGGCAGAGGATTTGATCCGGCTGTCCGGTCTTGAGCCCGGCAAGGACATTGAGATCAAATATTCCGGCATCCGATCCGGTGAAAAACTCAGCGAAGATCTCTGGAATGAAGGTCAAGAGCTTGAACCGACTCCCCATCCGGACATTTTCAAATTGAAACGGGATGACCTGATGGACGATGAAACGCTGAATGAGGTGGTTGATCATCTACTGGCACTCGCCAAAGCCGGGAAGAATTGTGATATCCGCAAGTACCTGAATGAGGTCATTCCGGACGCCAATCTGACCGAGACAGAAATATCTGACATTTACACGATTTGAGCTTAACAAGAGAAAAACTGCCATTAACCATGCCCGAAATCAACGCAATTGAGTGGAAATCCACGATCGAGACAAATCCAGACTGTTCGCTGCTGCAGACTGCTGCCTGGGGCGAACTCAAATCTTCCTTCGGCTGGTCTCCGATTTATCTGAAAAACGAGGCAGCCGCTGCGATGGTGCTTTTCAGAAAGCTGCCAAAAATTGCGCTCGGGATGACGATCGCCTATGTGCCGCGCGGTCCGCTTGTCCTCCGGCAGGATGCAGCAGGGATCGAGGATTTCTGGTCGGAGCTGATCCAGCTCTGCCGGTCGAAAAAAGCAGTCTTCTTGCGGGTTGAGCCGGATCAATGGGAAGATTCCACTGAAGCTGATTTTCTGCGAAGCACTTTGGGCGAATTTATGCCGGCTTTTTCTACCATTCAACCGCCGCGAACGATTCTCATTTCACTGTCCGGAAGTCAGGATGATTGGCTTGCGCGCATGAACCAGAAGACGCGCTACAATATCAGACTCTCTCAGAAAAAAGAACTTGAAGTCAGTGAGGAACCGGATGTTTCGGCATTCATACAGCTGATCGAAGAAACTGGATCACGCGATAATTTCAGCGTCCATTCGCGGAATTATTACCAACTAACATCAGACTTGTTTCGCAAAGATCAAAAGGTTTTCAATCTGGTAGCCAAATATCAGGGCCAACCCTTGGCAGCATTAATGCTGTTTATTCAAGGTAAACGCGGCTATTATCTTTACGGCGCGTCCTCCGCAGCCGAACGCAACCGCATGCCAAATCATCTGCTGCAATGGACAGCGATGCAGATTTGTGCGGAACATGGCTGCACAGAATATGATCTGTGGGGCGTGCCGGACGAATCCCCAGAAAACCTCGAAGCCCAGTTTGACCAGCGAAGCGACGGATTATGGAACGTCTATCGCTTCAAACGCGGTTTTGGCGGCGAGGTCAAAAGAACGATGGGATCGTTTGACTACCCCTGTATGCCCGCGCTCTATCGGCTGGCAGCAGCGTTTGACCGCTGGCGCAGAAAACGCAGCCAGTCCGCAGCGGAGGGGCAATGAATCCGAATATCGATCTGAAACTGGAAGCTTCGGAAACCCCGCCTGCAAACTGGAATGAAGCCGTGGCACACTTGCCCGGTGCCTCAATTTTGCAGACATCGCAATGGGCTGAAGGAAAAAGCGAAGGGGGCTGGCGGGCGCTGTTTCTGCAGTGGCGTCAGCCGGATCAAGAATTAGCAGCTGCCGCGTTAGTTCTTCGTCGGAAAATCGCGCTGAATTTTGATTTCTGGTATGTTCCAAGAGGTCCGCTGCTGGATTGGGATCGGCTCGAACTGCGCGATCTTGTCCTGAAAGACCTCGAAAAACTGGGCAAGCAGCATCATGCCGTTTTTATTAAAATCGATCCGGATGTGCCGACCGGAATTGGTGTGCCGGGCAGCGAAAACTTTGTGGAAAATCCGGCTGGCATGGGTCTGCTCGAAGCCTATCAGAAGGGCGGCTGGCGTTTTTCGCCGCAGCAAATCCAATTTGCAAACAGCGTCTGGATTGACCTGACGCCCGATGAAGATGAACTGCTGGCGAACATGAAGCAGCGGACGCGCTATAAAGTCCGGCTGGCAGAGAAAAAAGGTGTCAGCGTCCGCACTGGAACACCCTCCGATTTTGAACTGCTGTACACGGTTTATGCGGAAACCGCAGCGCGCGACGAATTCATTATCCGGGAAAAGCCATACTATCTCGATCTTTGGCAGCGCTTTTTTGCCGCAGACATGCTGACACCGCTGATTGCGGAAGTCGAAGGCGAAATGGTCGGGGCGATCATGCTCTTCACGTATGCCCGAAAATCCTGGTATATCTATGGCATGTCACGCGACTTGCACCGCGAAAAAATGCCAAATTACCTGTTGCAATGGGAAGCCATGCGCACTGCGAAGGCTCACGGCGCATTGCTGTATGATCTCTGGGGCGCTCCGGATGTGTTCGATGAGAGCGACCGCATGTGGGGGGTCTATCAGTTCAAACGCGGACTGGGCGGTTATGAGGTTTCTTCCCCCGGCGCTTGGGATCTGCCCGTGATCAAGCCCCTTTATCAGCTGTTTGTTCAGGCGCTGCCAGCGTTCATTAAGCTGCTGAAACGCCGAAAGCATTGACCCCGGTCAAGAGTCGGCTGACCCACTCCTTTGCATCAAAACCTTTGCAAGATTCTTCAAACTGAAAACTACGGATAACCTAGGTTAGCCGAGGAAAGCTCGTCAAAGAAATCCCTGTGGAAATGGGGATGGAAAAACCCACGTGATATAATCACAAAAATGAACTTGCTGGAAAAATTCAACCTGAATCTGGACATCACAGCCGGAATTGGCACGGCATTCATCCTGGCAGTCGGCGGCGCACTGCTGGCATTTTTGCTGGGTGTGAATTCGATCCGGAAGGGCAGCCGGCTAGTCTATTTCAGGAAGCGGCAGGATATGATTGCCCGCGGCTGGCGCTTTATCCTGATCGCGATTTTTCTCGCAGTAGCAGCCTTTTTTCTGAATAATTTTGCCGAACCGGCAATCTATTATGTTTTTCCGCCCTCACCGACGGTTACGAACACGCCGACCATCACGCTTTCACCGACCATCTCCCTGACGCCGACGCTCTCGCTGACGCCGACCATCACAGAAACGCCGTCCGTCACCAACACGCCGGCACTGCCCGAGTTTATCCGCACGCAAAGCACCAGCTGGGCGGATGGCAGCGGCGGACTGGTGATCAGTCCGGTTCAGTTCACGCGCGAATTGGGCGAAGACGGACTGCCGCTTGAGACGCGCGAGACTTTCGATAATCCAATCCAGCAGATCATCGCCTTTTATAGCTATGATCAGATGGTGCTCGGCACACAGATATCGTTTGTCTGGTATCGGGTCGATGACTGGCAGCCGGTCTGCAGCTCAACTGCTTCCTGGACGATCAGCACCGGCGGCTATAACGCGGTCACCTGCACCTCGGAGGACCCTGACGTCTGGCTGCCTGGTGATTATGAACTCCAAATTTTCACTGGCTCCCAATGGTTTGCCAGCGCCCGTTTCGCGGTCAACGGCATGCCGCTGACTAAAACTCCGACCATCACACCTACAGCCACGATCACCCGGACGCCAACGGCGACAGCGTCGTTTACGCCGACCAGCTCAAACACGCCGACCATCACCAATACCCCAACGATCACCCAGACGCCGACGATCACGCGCACGCCCACGATCACTTGGACACCCTCTATCACGTGGACGCCCACGATCACCCGCACGCCGACGCTGACGCCCAGTTTGACACCGACCCGTACAAACACACCGACCATCACCAATACTCCGACGCGCACCCTGTCCCCAACTCCACGCCCGACTGACACCCGGCGGCCGACCCCGACCAACACTGTCACGCTGACACTTTGGCCGACCCGAACCCTGCGTCCGACCGACACCCTGCGC
>DHPK01000013.1:14354-14759 GCA_002407845.1 Leptolinea sp. UBA5366
TAAAATCGACGCTTACCAGAGAGCCATAAACAAATGATAAAAGTCGATTTTCACGTCCATTCCGAATATTCACCTGATTCTATTTCCAGCCTGACGACGCTGTATGAGCGAGCCCAGACACTCGGACTGGGAAAGCTGGTCCTCACAGACCATAACACGATTCAAGGTGCGCTGCTGCTCCAGCAGCAATACCCCGACTATGTCGTTGTTGGCGAGGAGATCAAGACCACGAGCGGTGAAATTCTGGCATTTTTCCTGACGGAAGAAGTCCCGGCGGGTCTTGAACCGCTGGATGCCTTCGAACGGTTGAAAAATCAGGGCGCTTTTATCTCTCTGTCCCATCCCTTTGCTTTTAAACGTTATGGGTGGAGCAAGGACGAGATGACCGAATATCGGCCTTATCTG
>DHPK01000013.1:14910-16942 GCA_002407845.1 Leptolinea sp. UBA5366
ACGCGATCGAAACGAATAACAGCCGCAATCGCAAGATCATGAATCGTCAGGCAGTTGAATTTGCTGAGAAGCTGAATTTGCCGGGGACTGCTGGTTCGGATGCCCACGGACTGTCTGAATTCGGTTCGATGGGACTTGAACTCCCCGATTTCCACGACGCGGATAGCTTGCGGAAAGCGATTCAGCAAGCGCGCCCGTTCGGCGAAGAAGGTTCAGCCATTGCCCATGTCTATTCCCGTTATGCCGTTCTTTCCAAAAAAGTCAAACGTATCAAAGATTATTTAGAATCCTGATTTCCTGAAATAAGAACGCTTCAATTTTTTTTCCAGCCTTCTTCCTGCTGATCCTGGCAAACGGTGTGGTTTTTGTCAGAGGATTGCTTTTATTAATTATTGCTTTGAAAAATATGTCAGACAAATATGAATAATAAGAAATATATGAGAATGATAGACTTCAAAAATTATTGAAAAGCTGGGATAAAAACAATAATAAATGTCAAACATCTTTAAATAATTCTTAACAAGAATGAAAAATAATGGTATATAATTGCCTGATCAGTTAGAAATATATTAGATCAAGTATTTTAAGGAGTCGTCATGAAAAAGATTTCATTGTCTGCCATCGTTATGGTTTTTATCTTTGTTATGATTCTTGGATCATTCACAGGAAATGCACTCGCTCAGCAGGAAAATCTAATTAAAGTGGGCATGGTCGGCGTAGACATCAAGACTGCGGCGATCATTGTAGCTGAATCTTACGGTTATTTTGATGAAGAAGGAGTCGAGGTCGAATTTGAGAAAATTTCCAATCTTGCAGAAGGCCTGACTGCAGTGGATATGGGTAAACTGGACATCCTGCCCTTTGGCGTGATTCCGTCCGCAACATTCGTCGGACAGGGGTCTGACGTTGTGGTTTTCGGTGGGACAATCTCAGAAGGCAGCGAGATCATCACAAAGGCTGAGGATGTAGATAACTATAAGACCGCCGAAGATTTCGTTGGAAAGAAGATGGGCGCCTATCGCATGGAAACCGGTCACATGATTCTGAAAGGGTACTTGCGGGAAGCCGGTTATGAGCTTGACAAAGATTATTCCCTCATCTACCTCGATTCTATGGCATCAATCGTTGAAGCCATTAAAAAGGGCGAGCTTGACCTGGGCTTTGTTAATAGCGGTTACGGCTATATCGCTGAAAAATCGGGCTTGGGGATTGCAGCCCATGTCGGCGATTTTGTATCGGACTTCCCCTGCTGCCGGCAGACTACCTCGCGCGCTTCTCTGAACAATAAACGGGATGCACTGGTGAAGTTTGAGATCGCGGCGCTGCGCGGTTATTTGACGCTGCAGAATGACAAAGAAGGCTCAATCAAGGCGCTGACCGATTATTCCGGTCAGGATCCAGAATATGTGGAAGCGATTATCTATGGGACGGAAGCATATGATCCGGCGATGGTCATATCTCTGGATCCGAACCGCAAAAAGGTCGTCGAATTTTATGAAGTCATGAAATTGAACGGCGATATTGATGCCAATACTCCTTATCAGATGGAAGACCACATTGACACCACCATTTATTTGGACGCCGTGAATGCCTTGCTCGAACGCGATCCGGAAAACGAAATTCTCACGAATCTGCTGGCAGAATACGCAGTTAATAACGAATAGTTTATGATAAGAGTCCGGAGGGGAAATCTCCTCCGGACACTATTTAACCTTGCATGAAAAGATCTTTTGATGAAGAAAATCGAAATTGACCATCTAACTTTCATCTATAAGCATCAGAATCTTTGCAATCTGGCGCTGCATAACCTGAATTTCACTGTTGAGGAAGGCGAGTTTGTCTGCATCATCGGTCACTCCGGCTGCGGAAAAACGACGCTGCTGAATGTGCTGGCTGGATTGCTGACACCGAACACGGGCAGTGTTTTAATCAATGGGAAACCGATCAGCGGTACCGGAACGGATCGGGCGGTTGTTTTTCAGGACTATTCGTTGTTTCCCTGGATGACTGTCCACCAAAACATCTGTTTCGG
>DHPK01000004.1:0-1299 GCA_002407845.1 Leptolinea sp. UBA5366
CGGATATCCTGCTGCTGGATGAACCGTTCGGGGCGCTCGATGCGAAAAGACGAAAAAACCTGCAGGAGCTGATTGAAAAACTCTGGGCAGAGGAGCCCGGGCGAAAAACAATCATTTTTGTGACGCATGACATTGAGGAAGCGATTCTGCTGGCAGATCGGATTTTGTTTATGCGCACAGGGCGGATCGCGGCAGAAATAACCGTGCCGTTTCCGAGACCGCGCGACAGTGAGTCGATTTTAGATTCAAACCTGTACAATCAATTAAAAGGTCAGTTAATGGACCTGTTTCAACTGGACAATATGCCTGATGAATCCGACAGCCAGAATCAATAAATCACTTCTCCTCTCACATCTTTTGCTCGGGATCCTAATCGCAGCAATATTTTTGCCTGCGCAAAAAAAAGTCGGGGATCGGACTGCATTTTTAGTAGCCATCAGCATCATCGAATTGCTGTTTCTGATCAATCTGATCAGCTGCCAAAAAAAGAAAGCCTCGATCACGGCATCTGCTGACATCGTATCCCTGATTTGGATTTTCCTGATCCTTTGGGAAGTTGCGACGACCAAGCTGAATCGCATGCATCCAGTGCTGGTACCAGCGCCGGAGGACGTGTTTAACGTCTTTCGGTCACAGTATCCGCTGCTGCTCAAAGGGGTTGCAGCATCTTTGCAGCTGCTGCTGACCGGCGTTTTAGCAGGCATCGCGCTGGGAATTGGACTTGGGCTGCCGATCGGCTGGATTCCAAGGCTTAAACAGGTTTTTTATCCGATTGCAAATGTCCTAACACCGATCCCATCGGTCGTATTCGCCCCTTATCTGATCGCATTGATGCCGACTTTTCGCAGCGCTTCGGTGCTCGTCATTTTCTTTGGCGTTTTTTGGCCGACGCTCCTGAATACGATCACGCGGGTCAGCACAATTGACCGCAGGATTCTCAATTCAGCCCGGGTTCTGAATGTCAGCAATAGGACGATGATCTTCAGAATCCTGTTGCCGTATATTTTTCCGGAGATCATTCGTGGTTTGAAAGTTACGCTGACGACTTCGATCATGCTGCTGACATTTGCCGAAATGATGGGCGCCACCAGCGGCATGGGCTTTTTTATCATGAACAATACTCATTATGCCAACTACATCAAAGTCGTTGCCGGAATTATCGTCGTGAGCATTGTTGTCACGCTGCTGAACCGGCTCGTGACGTTTTTACAGTCCGTTTTAATCAAATGGCAGTGAGGGTTTTGGCATAAAAGGCGGGAATTTCCGCGGCTGTTCATCATGAACCGCCATTCTCGGCTT
>DHPK01000004.1:1542-2720 GCA_002407845.1 Leptolinea sp. UBA5366
AGTTCGATCCTGTGTCTCGGCACAAAAAGACCCCGCGCGGGTCTTTTTTGTTTCATGTGCGTTGGACACCAGCCAGCCGGATCGTTCCAAGCAGAAAACCGCTTATAATGGTCAAAACTAAATCTTCGGGAGCCAGTCTGCCATGCCGATTCATGCCGCCATCAAATTAGGAACAATTTTCTCATGACCCATCCATCCGAAATGACTGTTCAGCAGCTGCTGCGAAAATACAACCTGACGCCGAGCAAGGGGCTGGGGCAGAATTTTTTAACAGACGAGGATGTCTTAGCGAGAATTGTTGCGGCAGCTGCGATCCCGCCCGACGGCGCCGTCCTTGAAATCGGTCCGGGGCTGGGAAGCCTGACCCGCTGCCTGGCAGCTGCAGCAGGCGAGGTTTGCGCGGTTGAATTAGACCGCAAGCTGATCCAGCCGCTGAAGGAAGTTTTGGCTGACGCTGATCACGTGCGCATCGTACAGGGGGATATCCTGGATTTTGATCCGGAAGTGCTGATGGGCGGGCGGACTTATCAGGTGGTCGCCAACATCCCTTATTACATCACCTCGGCGGTCATTCGGCATCTTCTCAACGCAGCGAACAAACCATCCAGCATGGTGCTGACGATTCAGAAAGAGGTTGCTGAACGGTTGTGCGCCAAACCGGGGAATTTGAGCCTGTTGGCGCTGAGCGTCCAAATATTCGGGACACCGGAACTGGTTTTCACGATCCCGGCTGAAGCTTTCACCCCTCAGCCGAAGGTCGATTCTGCAGTAGTCCGGATTGAGCTGTTTGCTGAACCAAAAGTTGCTGATGCGCAACAGGACGATTTCTTTAAACTGATCAAAGCCGGTTTTGGGCAAAAACGAAAAACGCTGCGGAATGCACTTGCTGCCAACTTGAAAGAACCGGCTGTTCAGGTCGGGCAGCAGCTCCGGCAGGTTGAAATTGATCCAATGCGCCGGGCTGAGACGCTTTCAATTGAAGAATGGCTGAGATTGCTCGAACACCGAAGTTAAAATAAAACAGCCAGTTGCCTGGCTGTTATTTGATATTCACCTTGGTACAGATTTGAAATTCCTAAAACTTCATTTCCCGAAGGTTTCTTGTCCTCTAAAATTAGAGAATAACGACGTTGCTAGCCTGCAGACCTTTCGGACCGTGTTCAATCACGAATTCAACT
>DHPK01000004.1:2934-3478 GCA_002407845.1 Leptolinea sp. UBA5366
AACCACTTGACTGTACCTTTTACTTTGTCACTCATTCTGAAAATCTCCTAAAACTTTCCCTCGGGGTCTCCGAGTGTAAAAAAGTGGATGGCATTTCGCCGACCCTATGATAATCGCAGTCAGGAATTTCCGCAAAAAAACCGCGTTCCAAGTAAATCGAGGAAAGCGGTCTCTGTTACACAATCTCCTTAACTACCAGATCATTTATATCACGACTTTATTTTTTCATCAAGAAGTTATGACGCCCTAAATAAAAATTCGTGCGGATGAAAGGTTTGCTATTCGGCTGCCGTCCCGCTGCTCAGCTTGTCGTGCAGCAGCTGCAGCCCATGCGCATAGCCGGAGATGCCTTCGCCGATAACTGAGGCGAAACATGCCAGACCGATCAGCGAATTCTGCCGGAAAGCTTCCCGCTTGCGGATGTCAGTCAGATGGACTTCGACTGCCGGAATCCCGACTGATTTGAGCGCGTCCAGCAGCGCAACGCTGGTTGTCGTAAGCCCGCCCGGATTGATCAGAATCCCGTCAGCCTTCTGATAAGCGC
>DHPK01000004.1:3615-3896 GCA_002407845.1 Leptolinea sp. UBA5366
TCCCGTCAGCCTTCTGATAAGCGCTTTGAACGGCATCAATCAAGACGCCTTCATGGTTGGATTGCAGAAGCTGGACTTCGATACGGAGTTCTTCCGCGCTCTTTCGGATGAACGATTCCAAATCGGCAAAGGTTGTCGTGCCATAAAGCTGAGGCTCGCGGATGCCGAGCATGTTCAAATTCGGGCCATTGATCACAAGAATTTTTATCATGATTCACTCCTGCGGATAATTTCTGAAACAGTCTGCTCAGGACTTCTGTTATTGTCAATGATAAAATCGC
>DHPK01000004.1:4041-35099 GCA_002407845.1 Leptolinea sp. UBA5366
AGATAGGCTGGCAGCCGTTCTGCGTACATTGATTCAAGCGACGCGCTCGCCAGTGAAAGCGGACGATTCTCTTTTGGCAGCTGATCAAGCTCGCGCTGCAAAAAGAAAACCAGCCCATTCTGACGCAGGCTGTCGCGGTTGTCCGCGCGAAGAACAGCACCGCCGCCGGTGGCGATCACCAGACTTTTATTCTTTCCGGTGTCAGCGGCTGCCTGCCGCTCGAGTTCGCGGAAACTGCTTTCGCCGTGAATCTTAAAATATTCAGAGATCCTCATGCCGGCTCGTTCTTCGATCAGCTCATCCAAGTCGACAAACTGTTTTCCGCTGCGTTCTGCCAGAAGTTTTCCAATCGTGGTTTTGCCGCTGCCGGGCATGCCGACCAGCACCAGATTTTGAATGCGGCTGCGCATGGTTTGAATAACAGCGTCAATGCGCTCCGCAGGCAGGGATTTGCCGAGAAAGAGGTCGGCAGCACCTTTCGCCTGAGCGACCAGCATTGCCAGCCCGTTTCCGTGCGGAATGCCGAGTGCGCGCGCTTCCAGCAGCAGAGCAGTGGAAAGCGGGTTATAGATGACGTCCAGCACGCCTTCAAGCTGCGGAAAATCTGTCAGCGACACCAGCTTCACCCCCGGATTGGGAATCATGCCGACGGGCGTAGTGTTCACGATAATCTGAGCGTCGCGATGATCCGACAGCTGATCATAGCGCACCTCTCCGCGCCGTGAAACGACCACAATCCGGCGGGCGCCAGCATCGCGAATCGCGGTCTGAGCGGTCAGACTGGTTCCGCCGTTGCCGAGGATCAAAACCTTTTTATCGGCGAAAGAAATCCCGCTGCGCTGCGCCATGTATAAAAATCCAGCGTAATCGGTGTTGGTGCCGAAAAGCTGCTGCCCGCGGCGCACGATGGTATTGACACAGCCGATAGCGCGGGCTTCGGGAGAAATCTCATCAAGATAGGGCATGACCGTTTTTTTGTAAGGGATTGTGATATTTAATCCGTCATACGTGCCTGCCGTCAGGAACTGCCCGACGGCGTCCGGCGCTAATTCGATCAGCTTATACGGATAAGCATCATCCGTTAAAAGCTGATGAATTTCTTTGGAATAACTGTGTCCGAGATGTTCGCCGATCAGACCAAACATGACTCCTCCCCCCCCCTTAGACTTCGCTATAACTGCCCAGAAAGACAAAGGTTTCATTGCCAGCTTCGAGATCGCTCAGCAGGTGAATGACGTCCGCAGAATAAACCGAGGCATCGAAATCAAAGTAAAACATGAATTCAAAGTCCTTGCCGGGAATCGGGCGGCTTTCCAGTTTCGAAAGATTGACACCGAGCGTCGAGAATTTTGCAAGCAGTTCATGCAGCGATCCGGGTTTATGGCTGACAGTCGTAATGATGCTGATTTTATCCGCGCCGGGATAAATTTCCATCTTTTTTGAAATGCAGATAAACCGCGTGTAATTAAATGCGTTGTTTTGGATATTGTTATTGAGAATCGTCAGATCATAGAGGTCAGCACAATCTTTTGATGAGATTGCTGCGACGTCGCGCCGATCGGATACAGCCACCATTTTGGCAGCAATTGCTGTATTTTCGCAAACCGTGACCTTGATCTCCGGGTTTTTTCGCAGAAATTCACTGCATTGGCCAATTGCCTGATCGTGAGAAAATATCTCTTTGATCTCTTCCATGCGGGTGCCCGGTTTTGCCAGCAGCGAGTGCGAGATCAGCAGCTTGATGCTGCGCGCGATCGAAAACTGATACTGGCGCATCAGGTCATAGACCTGGGTGACGGAGCCATAAGAGCTGTTTTCAATCGGCAGAATGCCATATTGGCACATCCCGCTCTGAACCGCCTGCAGCACACCTTCAAAATGGCGGAAATAAAGAATGTTCGGCAGCGCGAACAGCTTATCGCATGCCATTTGAGAATAGGCTCCTTCCACACCCTGACAGGCGACCACTGCCCGTTGAGGAAACTGTTTGGGCGTGTCAGCCAGCGAGGCTTGAATCGCAGCGGCAAGTTCACCGGTAGGCGCAATCACGCGGGTTTGGTAACTCTTGCTGAGGTCAAATAAGGTCGAGAAAAAAACCTTGACATAGTTAGCCATGTCGCCATCGACCTGATCGGCGGCGCGGTTGAGAACTTCCCGTTCGCGTGTTTTGTCACTGACAGGCAGATGATTTTCGCGTTTGTAAGCCGCAATTTCCGCAGACTTGTTCATCCGTTCGACTAAAAGTTTGACCATCTGGTCGTCTATCGCATTGATTTGTGTCCGGTACTCTTCAATTCCCATGAGTTCTCCAATTATTTAATAAAAATCGAGTCTTGATCCGAGGATTCAGATCGCTGCTTTGGGGTCCAGCAGAAAATCATATAAAACGATTGCCATTGCTGCTTCAACCACTGGCGCGGCACGCAGCACGATACAGGGATCATGCCGGCCTTCAATGACTAATTTGGCATTGCTTTTTTCGGACAAACTGACCGAATCTTGTTCTAATCCGATAGAGGGGGTCGGTTTAAAAGCAGCTCGCAGTAATACTGGCATGCCCGTACTGATGCCGCCCAGAATGCCGCCATGATGGTTGCTGCGGGTTCTGACTTGTCCATCCGCGTCATAATAAAATGGGTCATTATGAGCGCTGCCGCGCATGGCAGCAGCAGCGAATCCAGCGCCAAAATCGATCCCCTTGACTGCTGGAATAGCAAAAATTGCCTGAGCCAGCTGATTCTCAAGCCCATCAAACATCGGATCGCCCAGCCCGGCAGGCAGCCCGACTGCGCAGCCCTCGATCACGCCGCCGACCGAATCCCGATCCGCTCGGACAGCTGCAATGAGATCACGCATTGCCTGACCGGAATTTTCATTGATGACAGGAAAATCCCGAACGTTCAGGCTCCTGAGCATCTCTGAATCAACCGTGACAGGATCAAGCGGGTCATCCTCAATCGAGCCGATCGAAAGGAGATGCGAACCAATCGTGATTCCTTTTTCCTCCAACAGCTGCAGACAGACCGCGCCTGCGAAACAATACGGAGCGGTCAGACGGCCTGAGAATTGACCGCCGCCCCGAATGTCGTTCGCGCCGCCAAATCGCACATTAGCTGCATAGTCAGCGTGCATCGGTCTTGGAATGTCGCGCAGCCGGTCATAGTCTTGGGATCGAACGTCCTTGTTTTCGATCATCATCGCTAAGGGAGCTCCGCAGGTGACGTCGTCCACCAGTCCAGCCAGAATGACAGGTTTGTCAGTCTCGCTGCGGGCGGTTGTCAACTGATCCCTGCCGGGCGCACGCCGTGCCATGAAGGAATCGATCTTTTCGATATCAAGCCGGTAACCAGCGGGAATGCCCTCGAGAACGGCGCCGATGGCTGCTGAATGGGACTGCCCGAAAATTGTCAACCGGATATTTTTTCCAAAACTAAACATGCGCATTTCCTCCTAAGGCGTTGAAATCGCTGAAAAAGGACGGATAACTTTTCTCGACGGCTCGAAATCCGTGGATGAAAACCGGTTTGGTGCAAATGATGGAGGCGATGGCGGCTGCCATGGCGATGCGATGGTCATTGACGCTGTCCACCGTTCCGCCGGTCAGGCTGCCATGTCCGTAGATTCGCATGCCGTCCTCCGTCAGTTCGCAGCTTCCACCTAATGCGCGGATGCAGTTCTGCATCGCTGCCAGCCGATCGCTTTCCTTGATTCGCAGCCGGGCGGCATTGTAGATCAGTGTTTCGCCTTGCGCAGCGCAGGCGGTAATTGCCAAAATCGGTACCAAGTCCGGCGCTTCCGAAGCATCAATTTTGATCCCATGCAGCGGTTGTGGCGCGAAGCTGACAAGGTCAGGCGCCGTTTTTACAGCTGCGCCAAATTGTTTCAGATGCTCGACGACCGCGCGATCAGGCTGCAAGCTGGTAAGCGACAAACCGCTGACGCTGACTTCAGCGCCCAGCGCTCCGGCAGCCAGAAAGAATGCTGCGCTGGACCAATCCCCTTCCGTATTCAGATGATCGGGAGGGGTCAGCCGCTGTGAGCCCAGGCAGTTGAATCCATCCGCGCTTTTCTCAATCTGAATTCCGAACGCGGACAAAGCCGCGATCGTCATGTCAGCATAAGCAGCAGACTCCAAAGGGGAAGTCAGTTCGATCTGGCTGCTGCCTGCCAGCAATGGCAGCGCGAACAGCAGACCGCTGATGAATTGTGAACTGATGTCGCCGGGCAGGGTGAATCTTCCGCTTGTGAGCGTGCCGCTCAGCCGGAACGGCAATTTTTCAGCTGAAAATTGAAGCCCTCTTTCCTTGAGCGCTCGGATCAGCGGTTCGAGCGGGCGCTCCGGCAGCCTGCCGCTGCCAATAAAAGCGGCGTTCACCCCCCGGTTTGCCAGCATACCCGCGACCGGTAACAGAAAGCGCAACGTCGAACCGCTTTCACGGCAATCAAGAATCGGGTCTGACGGCGGCTGTGCCGGTATCGGCGTGATGAGCCAGGTCCCGGGTGTTTCTTCCCGAAGATCAGCTCCAAGCGCTCGCAGACACGCGATCGTTGCCAAAATATCCTGCCCAGGCGCATCGGTTCCAAGCGTCAGCCTCGTCTCTCCGTCTGCCAGTGCTGCACAGATCAGCTTGCGGTGGGCGTCGGATTTGGAGGGGATCGCTTTCACTGTCCCGCTCAACTTTGCCGGCTGCAGCCGGATGGTTTCCGCTGTGGTGCTCATGCCGCAGCCAGTCTGAAAATTTCTGGAATGCGCTCGTCCGGCATTGGTGCCAGCACGCATTTGCCTATGGTTTCCGGAAATACAAAATTTATCTGTCCGTCACTGCGTTTCTTGTCTGAGAGTGCTGCATCAATCAGCTGTTCAACCGGCAGCGAAGTTTCCCGCGGCAGATTGAATTTCTCAAGCAGTCGGCTCAGCCGGCCGCTGATCTCTGGATCTTGGCTGATCCCAAGTTTTTCAGCCGCTTTTGCAGCCATCAGCATCCCGATAGCGACCGCAGATCCATGAGAAATTGAAAAGCTGCTGGCTTTCTCAACCGCATGGCCGAATGTGTGACCGTAGTTCAGCAATTGCCGTTCTCCGCGGTCAAAGGTGTCAGCGGCGACAAATTTGGATTTGATATGAATATTCCGGGCGATGATCGCCTCCCAGTTTTGAGCTGGATCGGATGATTCGAGCAGTTCGAATAACCCGCGGTCAGCAATCATGCCGTGCTTGATGGATTCAGCCAGACCGTCTGCGAGCAGTGCGGCGGGCAGCGACTGAAGCGTGTCCGGGTCGCAGACTACCAGCGAAGGCTGCCAAAAAGCGCCGGCAAGGTTTTTCCCCAACGGCAGATTGACCGCCGTTTTCCCGCCCACAGACGCGTCCACCATTGCCAGCAGCGTGGTTGGCACTTGGATAAAGCGGATGCCGCGCAGATACACCGCAGCAGCGAAACCTGCCATGTCTCCGCAAATGCCGCCGCCCAATGCCAAAATCAAGTCTGAGCGGGTCAGCCGTTCCTGACTGATGAAGTTAAGGATTTCGCTGACTGTTGCCAGCGTCTTATGATTTTCTCCGGGTGAAAAAACAAAGGTTGAAACGCTGAATCCCGCTTCTGTCAATGCTTTTTCAACTGCAGGGGCGAAGATCCGGCTGACATTCTCATCGGAGATGATCGCGATTTTTCCTGGCTGGCAGACTGCAGCTGTGCGCACGCCAATTTCGTTCAGAAGCCCGCATCCGATCTGAACTTCATAGGTGCCGGCTGCGCTTTGGAGCTGCACCGTCTCTGGCATCGAAGCTTTCTTTTCCATGATTCAAAGCCCTTTCTAATTCAGCTCGCAGTCGATGCAGCGAATGCTTTCAGGCGGTTCTTCGCCGTCCACGACCGCTTTTCGTTCCCGTCCCTCTTTCAGCAAAGCGAACAAAGTCTGCTGGTCGTCGGCTTTGAGCGCGGCGTTGTAGGCGTTGAGATTTTCGATCAGACACTCAATTTCCTGGCTCAGAAATTCCCGGTTCGCCAGAAATAGCTCCGTCCACATCGTTTCATTCAACTTGGCGACGCGCGTCATGTCTTTGAAACTGCCAGCCGAAAAACCGATATGGTCTAACGCGGTCGGGCTCTTGATATAAGCGCTTGAGACAATGTGCGCCAGCTGCGAGGTGAACGCGATCATGCGGTCATGCTCTGCCGCAGTTGAAATTTGGATCAGACTGAAACCGACTTGATTGAAAAGCTGCTTGACGGATTGAACAATTTCGATCGGTGTTCCCTGAAATGGAACCAAAATCATTGAGGCTCCCTCGAACAGGTTCCCGCTCGAATAAGCAAAGCCGGAAAACTCCCGTCCTGCCATGGGGTGACCGCCGATATAAGTAAATCCATTCGCTAGCGCCAGCTGGTGCAGAGGCTCGCAGACGACTTGCTTGACGCCGCATAGATCAATCACGATTGCGCCTTTTTTGAACAGTCCGGCATGCGCCTCAGCGTAATTCAGCGTGTCTCCGGGATACATCGCCAGCAAAACGATATCGCATTGCTGCAGTGTCTCATCGCTCAGCTCCTCATCAATCGCATCCAGCAGTTTGGCTTTGAGCCTGACAGATTCAATCAGGTCTGTGCCGTAAACGCGATGATCCGTATTTTTTTTGATCGCTTTCGCCATGGATCCGCCGATCAAACCTAATCCTACGACGCCAATAAGCATGAGAGTCTCCTTCCCGGATCGTTCCGGCTGCTACCAGTGAAATGACAGCGGAATCAAATTCTTGACACAGGCAGCCACAACATCGAAGGCTTCGGGTGTCAGAGATTGCGCACCGTCGCACAGCGCGTGCGGCGGATCATTATGAACTTCGATAATCAGTCCATCCGCACCGGCGGCGATGGCTGCCATTGCCATCGGTTTGACCAGTTTCGCGATGCCGGTTGCGTGGCTCGGGTCGACGATAACCGGCAGGTGGCTCAGATCTTTCAACAACGGGACGGCTGCCAGATCAAGTGTATTGCGCATCGCGGTTTCGAAAGTGCGGATGCCGCGCTCGCAGAGCATGACGCGCTGGTTGCCGTTCGCCATGATATATTCAGCGCTCATCAGCAGCTCTTCAAGCGTGTTTGCCAGTCCGCGCTTCAAAAGCACCGGTTTGCCGCAATGTCCCATCTCTTTCAGCAGATCATAATTCTGCATGTTTCGGGCGCCGATCTGAATAATGTCAATTTCATCAAACAGCGGCAGCTGGCTGATGTTCATCAGCTCTGTCACGATCGGCAGTCCGGTCTGTTTTTTAGCTTCCAGCAGGTAGTTGATGCCGGTCTCTCCCAAGCCTTGAAAGGCATACGGGCTGGTGCGCGGTTTGAACGCGCCGCCGCGCAGAATTTCAGCGCCGGCTGCTTTCACCCGGCGGGCGACTTCGCAGATTTGATCGATGGATTCGACCGAACAGGGGCCTGCCATCATCACTTTGTTCCCGCCGCCGATTTTCACATCAGCGGTGATCTCGATGATCGTGTCATCAGGATGAAATTTGCGGTTGGCATTTTTATAAGGTTCCTGCACCCGCTTGACATCTTCGACGATGTCCAGCGCGCGGATCAGATCGATGTCCACAGAGGACGTGTCTCCGATCAATCCCAGGATGATGCTTGTTTCGCCGACGCTCAAATGAACATCCAAGTTCAGGCTTTTCAGCCATTGAATCAGATTTTCCAGTTGACGTTGTTCAGGGTTCTTGCGTAAGATGACAATCATTGGTTTCTCTCCGGTTGAAATAAAAAAAAGAGCTTTGCATTGAATTTCACTGCGAAGCTCTTTCTTATGATTCCTTTTTATTATTATCTGCGGCTTAAGGATCGGCTCTCAGCAAAATTCAAACGAATTTTGGAATAAAAGTACCAAAATCCAAAAAAGAAAAAATAAAAATAGAATGAATTTGCTGTTGTCATATGCCTTATTTATCCTTGATTAATTCGATGATAGCACTTTCCGGCAGGGTTGTAAAGAAAGGTTCTGAAAGGATGTGACATTTTGTTAAGGTGACAATCTCCGCGCATTTGCTGCGGCAGTCAGCTGCAAACCTCCGATTCGAACTGGATGGGGATCTCCCGCTTATCAGTCATGCTTATAATTAGAGTAGGAAGCTGGAGGAATTAAAATGAGCCAATCAGAACAGAACCGAAAAAACAGTGAAATTGAATCGAAATTTCCAGTACCTGACCTGTCTACGACGCTGGAGCGGCTGAAGTCTCTCAACGCTGAACTGGTTCAGGATGAAATGCACGAGCGAAATGTGCTGTTTGACACGACGGATCAGCGATTGCTGGGGCGGGCTGAGCGGCTGCGCCTGCGGCAGACCGGAGGGACGATTATCCTGACCTATAAACGGACTGAGAAACGCGAGAACAATATTGCATACCGCGAAGAAATCGAGACGAACGTTTCAGATTTCGATAATGCCCGGCTGATTTTTGAGCGTTTAGGGTATCAGCCTTTTTTTGAGTATGAGAAATTCAGGTCGACCTATCAGCTGGAAGGTTCTCAGATCATGCTGGATCGAACGCCGATCGGCTCATTTATTGAGATCGAAGGCGCTGATGAAGCTGCAATAAATGCAGTCGCGCAGCTGCTGGGGCTGGATGAAAATCAGAAGACAGATAAAAGCTACACTCAGCTTTTTGAGGAATGGCGAAACGCAACCGGTTACGCAGGTCGCGATATGGTGTTTAAATAAGGCTCAGCTTGAGGTTGTCAGCGTGTGCATCCACTTTTTTGATCGGATTCGCCGGCTGACAACGATCACTTTGACCAGTTCGTCAAGGACATAGCCGAAATAGACGATGGTGATCGGAAAATGGAAAACCCGTGCCAGGATCAGGCTGACTGGAATGCCGACCAGCCAGATCGTGGTCAGGTCGACCACCATGCAATAGCGGATGTCCCCGCCCGAGCGCAGAGTGCCGATCATCATGGCATAGGCGATTGTCCGGATCGGCAGCGAAGCACACAGAATTGTTAACAGTCCGCGCGCGTATTCATGCGCTTCGGGCGACAGCGTGTACAGCCCCAGAATCGGATCTCTAAACAGGAAAACAATCAGCCCGGTGAGCGCACCGAGCGAACCAGAGAGCATCACAGTCCTGCGCGCGTAGTTGTAGGGGATCTGCCGCTCCCCGCGACCGAGGTGATTGCCGATCAGAATCCCGCAGGAATCGCCCAGCGAAAAAAACAGCGTGAACATTAGCGTGTCAATCGGAGAGACTGCAGAGACAGCAGCGATGGAAGTGGTAGAAATCGTGGCATAAATTGCAGAATAAACGTTGGTACCCAATCCCCACAGCCCTTCATTGACAATGACCGGCAAGATGCTCCGGGCGGCTTTGAGCGTCAGTGTCCGGTCAAAGTCAAACAATTCGTGTAGCGGAGCCGAGACCGGCGTTTCATGCCGATATGTGAAAAACAGCAGCAGGAACAGTTCAATCAGCTTTGCCAGCAGGGTTGCCAGTGCCGCTCCGCGAATCCCGAGCGCTGGGAATCCCAAATTTCCGTAAATAAACAGATAATTTAACCCCAGCTTGATCACGAGCGAGCTGGCGATGGCGACCATTGGCAGCCGGGTGTTGCCGGAAGCGCGGTGCGCGTTGGCGTAAATCATCGTTATCGGATGGATCAGAAAGATCAGAGAAAAGGTCGACAGATAGGCAGCGCCGGCTTCAATCACTGCGGGGTCATTGGAGTAAAGGGAAAGGATTCGATCCGGGGCAAAGATGGTCAATGCTGTGAAAATGAGCCCCAATCCGCCGCCTGCGATCAGTTCGATTCCCATAACGCGGTGAAAATTCTTTGTGTCGCTGACACCCCAAAATTGGGCTTTTAGAATGAGCGCGCCTGAAACGATTCCGAAGATGATGATATTAAACAGCTTTAGATAGAATTGGCTCGTGATATTAACCGCTCCCAGCGCCACGTCTCCCAGCGTGCCGACCATGAGATTGTCGACCAGCGTGACGGAGGCATTGATCAGGTTTTGCAGGATCAGCGGAACCACCAGCGTCATCATGCTGGCGTAATACGCGCGATCAATTCTTTTTATCAGCTGCATTCAGAATCACATTCTTTATTTACACGAATAAAAAACTGAGCTGCCTTTTCAGGGGTCTGCCCGGCAAGCTCAGTTCTTGAATAAACAAACAGATTACGAATTACTTAAATTTCGTACCTTGCTCGGTGACGGTGACCGGTGTCGGTTCCACAGGGATGCTTTCTTGGGAGGTGACGTCCGGACTGCTGCCGAAAACGATGGCTTCGCCGGTATCTGCCGGTTCTTCTACCACGCTGCCGTCCAGTATTTCTTCATCCTCTGGTAGAGTGGTTGACTGATCCATCAGCTTCAAGAGCTCAGCTGCGCCGATAACTTCCGGCGCTCCGCCCATCGTCGCGATGGAAAGTGTGCGTGCGGCTTTATCCACACCAAGGCTGAAGAGCGTTTCTCCCATCATTGTCGCGGAAAGACTGTTCGCGGCTTTATCAATGCTCAGATTGATGAGATCCATGTAATCCGTGCCATAAAGCACACCCAGTTTGACCGCATTGGTCGCTTCATCGAAAACCAGTTTATAGGTGGCTGGAGCGTCACCCTGCATTTCTGCCGTGATTTCCTTTGCCATATCGTCGAATGACAGGATAATACTCATGCCCATCACGTCGGCATTGATTGCTTTGGCTTCCTTATCGAAAGAAATCGTTGCCATTGCCATCCCCGCTGATCCAAACGAAAGTTCGGATGTTTCCGGATTCAGCATCAGTTCATAGGAAGTCGGACTGGGATTTTCTTCGGTGCCAATGTTATTTACAGCTGTGATTGTGTACGCTTCCTTGTTAAAAAGGATGTCAAAATCGACCTCATTATCCGAATCGATGAGTTTAAACCCATCTTCGTTATAAATGAGATCAAGCGTGCTGCCGGTATTGTCCGTCATCCGGACAATGTTATCAATTCTTTCAAAGCTGAGTTCATTGGTCTTATCTTTTTCAGGGTCGTAGACTGACATCAGCAGTTTGCCTGGCTGGTCGGCAGCGGGTGCAAATGAGATGTCCGCGACGAGTTTGCCGGAGGTGTCGTTCACCGTGATCGCGTTGCCGGTAATCATGCCGCTTGCCGTTCCGGTCAGGTCAAAGGTGCTTTCAGAAGTGAAAATGAGCGACCCTTTTTGGAAAGCGTTATAGGGTGCGTTTTCCTGTTTTTGCTGCTGTAAAAAAGCTTCGGCAGCGACTTGCTCAAGATAATCGCTCTGATTGAAGTTTTCGATCAGCTTGTCAGTGTTGCTGAGCATCGTTTCCTGGAGATTCTCAAATTCCGGTTTATCCCAAAACGTGAAGAGTTTCGGTGTGTCCAGAACCATGCTGATTCCTTTGTAAACTCCGGCTGCATCGAACTCCTGGATCAGCATGTCAAGCGTTTGGAAAATGGAATCTACTCTCATCTCCTCCTGTTCTGAGAGCATTGTCTCATTCTGGAAAGCAGTGACTGTCGTCGGGCAGATGATGCCGGCGGCAATGATAATAGTCAAAAGTAAACTTGTGAAGAATTTTTTCATAAAAACCTCCTTGTTTTCTTTATTATAGTGTAAACAAGGATGAATTCAGTAAAAGATTGTAAAAAAAAAGTTTGTTCAGCGTTTTTTGAGTTTTTTGACTTTTAGACCAGCGATATATGCCTCGGCTTCCTGCCATTTTCCGAATTGTTTTTCAAGTTTTCTGAATTTAGCGTTGTGCGCCCGGCTGCGTCCGTTTTTCATTTGCACCCCGAGCTTTTTATGGAGCAGTTCATGATAAAGAATGTAGCTGATGACAAAACGCGGGGTTTTCGTCTCATCAAGCGCTCGATTAATCATGACTGAATCTTGCTTGAAATGATAGGTCCCCATCCGGACTTTGTTGGGGCGAGCCGACCAGTGCAATGCTGGTTTTTCCAGCTTTCCTGCGAAGTAATTCCGGTTGACCTCGTCGAAAATTTCTTCCAGATTAAACCATTTTCCCTCGGGCTGATTCAAACCTGTTTGCGGCACGGTTGCCTGCTCGAAATAGGATCGAACCGCCTCCAGTTTCGGATCGAAGTATTGTGCCCGCATTAATCGGCTCAATTCGGCTTTGTTGGGCTTGAAAAGCAGCGCAACAAATTGATCCAGCGCCTGATCAGACATGCCGATCAGCGCTTCGTGAACTTTCAGGTTGATCTGCTTTTTCGATGCACTGTAACTGAAAATCGTGTTATGCGGAAAGACCTTGATTTCAATTATGCGCTGCTGGTTTTTAAGGGCGGATAATCGCTGATGCAGCCTGCTGATAAATTTGATATGAAGAGCCAGGTTTCTTTCATTAGCGAGAAATGTAAGCCAAAAGCAGTATTTTCTTTGAATAGGAGTGATCCGCTGGTTATGCGATTGAAGACGTTCCTGCCAGATTCTTTTTTCTTCTGCAATCAGCGCGCCTAACTCAGCATGAGACTGCTCGCCGGCTGCAGCGTTACTGAAGCGTGCCTGCAGCGATTCGATCCGCCGGCTGACAGATAGATTCTGAAATGTGCTTTCAGATTTCATCAAAAATCTCGATGTCATAACGGCAGCGCCAGTCGAAGACTGTATTCGCCAGCCGGATCAGTTTTCGAACCGGGTTGGACGGGTATTGATCCTGAAGTTTTTTCAGACTGGGCGGCGTCGGGCAGCTGTCCGCGCGGATGACCCGCGTTGCCAGGCTGAACAGCGAGAGATCCCAGCCGCTGACTGTCCCGTTGAAGTCTGTCAGATACAGCCGCTCGCGCTGATGATCGACTCGGATCGCGGGCACCATGCCAAACGCGGAGCTGCCGCGCAGTTCCGCAAGACATCTGCCAGTATTGAGGCTTAAGATTACCGCTTCTCCGTTCTGGCTGCCGAAGGCGCAAGTGCTGGCAGCGTCAATTTCACAGGCAGTGATGATTCTGCCGGTCAGACCCTGCGGTATCGCGCCGGCGGTCTGTCGCTGGCTCAACAGATTCCAAACTGCAATCTGCTGCCCGCTGGTCACGCAGCTCAGCTGCTGATCCTGCCAGTCGGGCGTCAGCGCCTGAATCTGTGGAAAATCAGAAATCCTGGCGATGGTCTGCTTGCGTTGCAAATCGAACAGTGTCAGATCGTTTCGATCATCAATGATCAGAATTACGTCTTTATCAGCGGCGGGAATTGCCCGGAGGATCATCCCGCAATTCAGTTTCAGGTCATAAATCGGCGTTCCTTCCGGATAACCGTAAGCCGATAAGCTGCCTGATTGGTCAAGGATATAAATTCGGCGATCATCGCGGCTCAGGAAGAGACTCACGATCGGCGATTTCCCAGTCTGAATCCGGCTGATAAACTGCCCGCTGGACAGTCGGAAAATCCGCACAGAATTATCTGACCAGGCGGTTGCCAGCGTGCCGCTGCCGTCTGAAAAAGTGAGGGATTTCGGAGCAATCCCGTCAAGCTCAAGGCTCAATGGCGGCTGATGCGTGCGTTGCAGGTCCCAGACCTGAATGCCGGTATTGAGAAATCCGGCTGCCAGATAATGACCGTCGGCAGAAATTTCAAGCGTAAAAGGTTTTTCCATCGGGCTATAGAACTCACTGGCAAAAGGAACCGGCAGCAGCGGCGGAAAATCTTCACACGCCGCAGCGAGCTGCTCATAAAAAGTGCGTTCTTCTGCGGCTGCCAGCTGAAACCCAGCTTGCTGCAGCTTGCTGAAAGCATCCGGAATTAATGCTAAAGGGGCGCCGGGCAGCATCTGCCACAGACGCTGCCAATCCTGTTGGCTGATGATCCGGCTGATCCAGCTTTCCCATTCCGCAAAGCTGTTCGGCGTGAAAGTTGAATCGGCTTGGATGTGGTCGCTTATTGCTTCCAGCCAGTCGATATGACCGCTTTTTAATCCTGCCTGAATCAAGCGCTGACGCAGCGGTTCGGTGGCTGTCTGATAAGCGTTTTTCAAGATGCGGTAATCCAAGTCAGCTGCTTCGTACTTTTCCCATTGACCGCTCAGAAAATAGAAAATCGTCCTTTCCTCCGCAGCTGGCGGTTCCAACCTGTTTTTCAGACTGGTGTCGTGTAAAAGCACGTCGTCAAAATGCAGATACAGGCGCGGGATCAGACTTTGTTTGCTTCCGGCGCTGGCAGTTAGCCTGCCGGTCAGCAGCCTTCTTTCAGCGGTGCTGAAATCGCCATAATGTTTGATGATCCGTTCGGCGTTAGCCGCATTCGTTTCGGAATCCAAAAGCATGGCGGCACTCAGCCCCCAGTTCGGGAGCAGGCTGGCTGAAAGGATGCGCATCTCATGCTGAACCGCGGGCGCGGCATGCAGGAAAAAATCGGTCAGGTGATCGAGGGTTGGATCGATGTCCAATAAACGGGCGCGATTTTTCAGGAAGAAAAAGCAGGCGCTCTGCCATTCGGGGTTGGGATGCGTGAGCGCTTCCGCGCGGATAAAGTCAAGGGAAGCGGCATGGCGCTCTTGCAGCGCCAGCCGAAAAAGCGCGTCGCGTCCGGCAGCGCTGCCAGCCTGAACAGCGTCCGTCAGCGTTTTCAACGCCTGTTTTTGCTGGGTAGCCCCGGCGGCATTCAAGATGATCTGAGCCAAAAGCTCAAGTGCATCTGCATCTTCCGGATCATTTTCGAGTTCGTCCGCCAATGCTACAAGCGCGCCGCGGGTTGCCAGTCCATACAGATCGCTTTCGCTGAAATTTGATGGCAGGACCGGTGAAGTGAAAAGCGCCAGCCATTGCAGATGTTTCACTGAAAGCGTTTCTTTAGCCATTGCGCCGAAATACCAGATGGATTCTGTTATCCTGGCTGGTTTCTTCCTGAACGACAGAAAATCCCTGTGCACTGACAGATTTTTTGACGGCAACATAGGCGTATTGCTGCAGCAGCCGGTCTTGAAATTGTTTGCGGTCAAGCTGAATTTTGAACCAGTCTGCGACGATTTGATAGCCGTTTTTCCCGGATCGAAAGCCAATCGGGTCAGACCATGGGACTGCGATTTGAAAGTCAACTTTGGTTTTGCGGTTTGCTCCGCTGATGATCAGGTTTTCGCCTTCGGTCACTTCATAGCCGAGTGCCTCAAGCGCTTCAATCAGGATTGTTTTATCCGTCAGTCGGGTTTTCAATATAGAAATATGAGACATGCTGATCCTGCGCTAAGGGTGATCAATTTCGATCTGCAGCGGCACAAACTGGCTTTCGGCAGTGGTAGAGTCGCGGAAAGAGGCTGACTGAGCCCGTCCCTCCCGCAGCCAGGAACGGAGCCGTTCGATGTTCTCCCGCTGGGAGACAGAAATCGGAACCTGCTGGCGCAGTGCGTCCAAAATGTCAGCGGTCGTGAATTCGCGCTGCTGATCATTAAAGGCGATGTACATCGCATCAATGACCGCCTGCTCAATTTCAGCGCCGACATAGCCGGCAGAGGCGGCTGCTAGCCTGTCGAGATCAAAAGCCTCGGGCAGGCGTCTGCGTATCAGAATGTGGACGCCGAAAATCTCCCGGCGCTCGGCTTCCGTTGGCAGGTCAAGAAAAAAGATCTCATCAAAACGCCCGCGCCGCAACAGTTCTGGGGGCAGGGAGGAGATGTCATTCGCCGTGGCGACGACGAAAACAGGTGTCTTTTTCTCCTGCATCCAGGTCAGAATCGATCCAAAAACGCGTGTGCTGGTGCCGGCATCCAGACCGCCGTGAGCCAACGCTTTTTCGAGCTCATCAATCCAGAGCACGCAAGGGGCAATCAGCTCAACGAGTGACAATGCCCGGCGGACGCGTTCCTCAGATTCTCCGACCAGACTGCCGAATAGCGCTCCGACGTCAAGTCTCAGGATGGGCAGGTGCCAGAGACTGCCGATCATTTTTGCTGTCAGGCTCTTGCCCGTGCCGGGAATGCCGATCAGGGCGATGCCTTTTGGCGCCGGCAGTCCATATTCGCGCGCTTCAGAGCTGAAAGCCTTCTCACGCGAATCAAGCCATTTTTTTAGTTCACCCAGGCCGCCGACATTTTCAGCGGTTTCATCATGATCTGTGTATTCAAGCGCTTCGATTTCACGGATGATCTGTTTCTTTTCTTCATTAACAAAATCGATGTCCCCTTCGCTCAGATAACCGTTTCGCACGACCGCTTTCGCAAAAACGCGGCGGGCTTGCGCGGCTGTCAGCCCCAGCGCTGCCTGAAGCAGTTTTTCTTTGCCGCCATCGCTCAACTTGATCACAACTCCGGGCGTCAGCTGCAGCCGGTTGAGCACAGTTTCCAGCTCATCGACGTTTGGCAGCGGGAAGTCGACAATGACAGTCTCATCCAAAAGTTCCAGCGGCAGCACCGCGGCGGCGGCTGTGATAATGATCGATTTTTTCGTGAATTTCAGCGTTTCGGACAGCGTTCGCAATTTGCGCTTGACTGTCGGATTATCCCAAAATGAATTGAAATCCCGCAGGACGTACACCATTGGATCGGGTGAATCGAACTTCTCGATTTGTTCCAGCGCAGTCAGCGGATCTCTCCCGCCGGCTGGCAGGTGCTCCCCGGTCACGCGCTGAAACCCTTCGGCAATGTCCCAGGCAATGCAGGCGCGTCCGGTGTTCTGGCAGAGGGTTTTCAAAGATTCGAGGATGCGTTCCTCTTCAGGAGAGACGACCACAATCAGGGTCGCTTTTGAACGCAGATTAAGATCAATTTCAGTTGTAAAACTCATGCGAAAAATTATACCCGATGGATAACTTCCGTCATGGCAATAAATTTAAGCAAGCATATTCAGATGACAACCAACAGAGTATCTTTCCAGGCAGTGCAATAGTGTCCAGTTTGAGACTGCCGGCACTTAGATAGCGTCCGTCTGCTCGGGATGCCCAATAGCATGAATAAGCAGCAGCAAGCGAAAAAAAGAGGCTCTCCGTGATGGCAGAACCTCTTTCCGAAATTGAAGCGTAACTTTATTGGATGCTGAACTGGACAGGTCCGGTCGATTTTGCGAGTTCCTGAACCTGAACACCCCACTGGTATTGACCTTTTTCCAGCATATCGCTGAGCAAGAACAGTGCCCCACCATTGAAGCAAATCATGTTTTCAGAATCGCAGGAGAAAGGTCCCATGATCGCTTCGCGGTTGCGGGTCTGATCCACCAGCCGAATTTGATAATTGAAGCTCTTCTGCTGGTCTTGATTTATATTGGAAGGCAGCCGCCAGCTGAACCAGGCGCCGCCGCTCGACTGCTGGTTTTCCATTGGGTAGAGCGAGGCAAAATCGAGTTCCTGATCTGTGGTCTGGAATTTGATGGCTGACTTTTCGCCGGCAGCGCCCATGGCGGATAACGGCGTAATCTCAAGAGTGTAAAAGGTGTGCAGCGGAATTTTTGCAAATTCGATCGTGCAGGTTTCGCCGTCGCACCACGCTGCTTTCCTGTCAAGCGTTGTGTTCATCAGCAGCTTTCCGTCCTGATCTTTGATCAAGAGGTTGAACTGGGCATTGTTATCGGGCTGATCGAGCCAGATAACCCGGGCTTCGTTCATGTATAACTCGCCGCCGTCAGCAGGTGAGATGAATTCGACTTCCCCGACGGTCTGAGCAGGGACGATGATAATCGACTGCCCCTGATAATTAAAGGTAGCTGAGGCGTGATTCCAAATTACCCCTGCGGTCGTGCCGCCGGTAACGCGCCAGGAATAGGCGCCGGCGCCTGGCAGGGTGAAATTCGGTGAATAAGAACAGGACTGATAATTACAGGCTGAGCTGCCGACATATCCTGAATGGATGTTTCGGTTGCCTGAATCATAGACGTTGATCCAATAGGCAGTTGCCCCGGTGATCGGTTTCCAGGTGAAAACCGGTGAAGGAGTCTGAATCAGTCCGATCGGGCTGAACGGGGTCGGAACCGTATTCGGCGTGAAGGTCGGCACAGCAGAGGCTGTGTTGAAATAGACTGCCGACGACCAGTTGCCGACCGAATTGTTTGTGCGGGCACGAACCTGCCAGTAATAATTACCGTTTGCGAGATTGCCGCTCGCGCGTCCGGAACAGCTGGTTCCAGTGCAGTATAAATCGCTGACATTCCAATAATAATCAGCGACCTGAGCGTTGCTGTAGGTCTGGAAGACACGCACGTTGTACTCATAAACGTTGTCCTGAACCTTGCTGAAAGTGTAAGTGAAAGGCTGGACATTGCTCACATTCCCGGCTGGTGAATAGCCGACCGGCGCGGAGGTGCCGAGGTCGATACTGTAATACATTAAGTCGGATTTCGTACTGCCGGCGGTGTTGACTGCTGTCACAGTCCAGCTGAAATTGCCGATCGAGGGCATCACGTCTGAAACGTAACAGTCCCCGCTCAGGCAGGTGGCATCGCTGGCTGAAAGCGTCTTGGTGCCGGTCTGACCCCATTGCGAAAGCCAGGAGACCGTGTAACTCTGCGCATTGGCAGCTGGCTTGAAGACGAAATTGACCGTGCTTGAAGTGTATGAGCCGTTCGGCTTGACCAGTTTTGGTTTGGCAGGTGCGGCTGTTGCTGCGGCAAGCGTGAAATTCATTGGATCCGATGCGGTTGAACCGCTGGCGTTGACCGCTGTCACGCTCCAGCTGTAACTGCCTAGGCTCAGTGGACCGACTGCCAGCTCGCAAGCTCCCAATTCACAGCTTGAATCCGTTGCCGGCAGCGTGCTGGAACCGTTGGCGGCGCCCCACCAGGTGATTGTGTAAGTGTTGGCTTTATCAGCCGGCAGCCAGATCATTTTGACCGACTGGGAGGTCTGATTGCCCGAAGGTCCGTAAAGCAGTGGTTTCCCGGGCACGCCGGCAGCTGACGGGAAAACGCTGAACGAAATTGCATTGGATGAAACGCTCCAGGTGCCTGATTGCGCCGTAACGTACCAGCTGTAATTTCCGGCAGCCAGCGTGCGCGTCGTCTGACAGGCAGAGACTGAGCATTCCGGTGTGACCGCATAGCCGATGCCGTTCAGAACTAGCGTGAAAGAGGTCGGAACTGTATCAACGCCGACTGAATCAAACTCCCAGTTGAAGGTGACCAGCGTGCTCTGGTAAACGTCGCCCTGTGCTGGAAACTTTCCATAAAGCTTGGTCGGCGTTCCAACGAGCGGAACAGCCTGCAGCATCATCGGCATTTTTTCAACCATCTGCTGCGTTGGCTCTGGTGTTGGTGCCGGGGCGAGTTCTGACGGATTGTTCAGCTGAATTTCTTCAAATCCGAATGGCTGTTCAAAATTAAAAGTCTGATTGGTTGAGAAAGCCTCATTTGCCTGGTATTCCCAAAATGTTATGGCAGTCAGCGAACCATCCGCGGTGTAGCAGAAATCATAATCCTGAGAATTGCTCGCGCTTCTCGGCACGCCTGACTGTGTGTAACAGCCGTCTGCCATATATTGCGCACCGGCTCTCCCGAACGGGATCAGCGATGCCAACAGGCTGATCAAAAGGTAAAGGGAGATTTTCCCTGTGATTGTCTTTTTCATCTTACAAGTCCTCCTTTTATGGATACGTTTCACAGCGAAATTTGTTCCCATGATTTTTTTAAATCATGGGAACAGTATCTCTTGCATTTTCCATGCCGGAAAGGCGTTTTGAAAGGCCGATAATTTTTAACAAACCAGAGAGCAACAAAGTTCAGCGCTTAAATTCCGATCAGCCTCGCATGCTTGCTTGTTTCGGTTGATTCTCACGTTTCAGAAGAATTAAAAGAAAGGACGTCCCGCCTGTTTGGGGACGCCCTTTCTCTGAAAAAAACATGGAAAGATTAATTTATGGTGAAAACATGAGTTGCAGTGTCAGGCTGCAGCGCATCGGAAATGACTTTCCAGCTGTAACTGCCAGCCAAAAGCGTATCCTGCGGCTTGAGCAGCGCGCCGTTGGTGAAGCAGATCAGCGCCTCATCCTCGCACTTGAAAGGACCAAACGTGGCTTCGCGCTTGCGTGTCTCATCGATCAGCTGAACTTGGAAGGCGGCGTTTTTAAGCTGATCGGCTGTCAGACTTGCCGGCAGCTGCCAGATGAACGGAGCGTTTGTGCCGACGGTCTGGTTTTCAGCTGGATACAGCGCTTTGAATTCCAGCGGTTGGTTGGACACTGAGAAAGCTAACACGGTCGATTCACCGCTGTTGCCGTCTCTCCCGAATGGGGTCAGCGTCAGCTGGAAAGGCTGATCCAGCGGAATTTCATTAAATTCGATTTGGCAAATTTCTTTATCGCACCAGGCAGCTTCCCGGTCGAGATATACATTCAGCAGTTCCTGCTTGTTTTCGTCATGAATTTCAACTTTGAACCCGCTTACCGTGTCCAATGGATCGAGCCAGACGACCCGTGCGTTTTCGTTGTTCAGGATGCCCTGTTCCATTGGATAAATGATCGGCAGGGCAGGGATGACTGATTTAATTGTCAGCGTCTGAGGCTGGTAAGCGAAGGTCGCGGATGCTGAATTCCAGACGACGCCCGTGTTTGAACCGCCGCTGATCCGCCAGGAATAGTTGCCGGCTCCCGGGAGTTTTACCTGCGGAGACAATGAGCAGCTTTGCGCATTGCAAGCCGAGCTGTCAATGGTTCCGTTATATAAAATCTTGCCCGATGCGTCAAATATTTTCAGCCAGTAAGTCTTCGCGCCGGTGATGTGTCTCCAGGTGAAGGTCGGCGTGTCCGTTGTTGACAGTCCGATCGGGCTGTAAGGCGTCGGCACGGTGTTGACGGTATAGACCGGCGTTTTGGTGCAGTTGTAGCAATAATCATTGCGGAAGGAGAGCGAGCCGGAATAGTCGCTGACGCTGTTGTTGCTGCGGGCGCGCACCTTCCAGTAATAAGAACCCTGCGGCAGTGATGAGCTGGCTGAGCCGGTGCAATAACCGCCGCTGCAGTTCAAATCGCTCGTGTTCCAGTAATAATCCGCAACCTGCTTGTTGTTGTAGGCGTTGTAAACCGTCACATTATATTGATAAGCGTTATCCTCGACTGCCTTGAAGGTGAAACTGAACGGCTGGTTGTTTTGAACTGTGCCGCTCGGCGAACTGGGAACTGGTTTCGAGAGATTATTGTAAATATTGAAACTCATGGAGTCCGATCGCGTCGTTCCGGCACTGTTTATGGCGTCAACAAACCAGGTATAAGTGCCGAGCGCCGGCATGATGTCAGAAACGTGGCAGTTGACCTGCGCACAAGAGGCATCTTCGGCTGCAAGGGTCTTGGTTCCCGTCTGACCCCATTGTGATTTCCAGGTCAGGGTATATGTTTTTGCATTTGCAGCAGGCGCCCAGGCAAAGTTGACAGAGCTGGAGGTGTAAGAGCCGTTCGGCAGGATCAAAGAGGGTTTTGCTGGAGCTGCGGTCGGGGCGGTGATGACGAAATTCAGCGCGTCCGAAACCGTCGAACCGCTCGGATTGACAGCCGTTACGGTCCAGCTGTAGGAATCGTCTGCGGGATAAGTCACACTGAGACTGCAGGTGCCGTCTTTGCAGGTCTGGTCACTGGCAATCAATGAGGCTGTCCCATTTCCCGATGCGGTGGATGTCCAACTCAAAGTGTAGCTCGCGGCGTTGGCAGCCGGCAGCCAGAACATTTTGACAGTGCGGCTCTGGAGTGTCCCGGTTGGTCCCTGCAGGACCGGCTTGGCAGGGGCTGCGGTTGCAGGCGCGATCTTGAAAGCGTTCGTGTTAGAGGTGACGCTGAGCGTCCCGGCTCTCGCGGTCACTGACCAGCTGTGATTGCCAGCAGCTACACTGCGCGAGGTCTGGCAGGTCGTCAGACTGCAGCTGGGAGTCACATCATAGTTTGCGCCGTCGAGCGTCAGCGTGAAGCTGGTGCTGACAGTGTCAACGCCGGCGGAATCGATATCCCAGATGAATGCAATTTCGGTCGTCTGATAGGTTTCCCCGTTGGCGGGGTGAACGGCTGTCACGCCGTTGACCGTGCCGATCACAGGCATTGCCATCATCATCATCGGCATCGATGGCTCCGCATCTGTGGGTTGCTCGGTCGGTTCAGGCGTTCCTGCTGGCTCTGTTGCTTCAGCAGTCGGGTCGATGGTGCTGCCGGCTGTCGGACTTGCAGGCTGATCGTCCGTTGATCCAGGCGTTCCCGCAGGCTGGGTTCCTTCAACGGTTGGGTCTGCCGGCTTGTCATTTGTTGAACCGGGCGTTCCGGTTGGGGTCGTTTCGATTTCGGTCGCTAAGGGAATAATGACAACTTCCGAGCCAGCAGTCTCAGTTGGGTATGCTGGTGCTTGGGTATCCTGCTGCAGCGGAAGAATTGTCAGGCTTTCGGCTGCGGCAGTGGGTGAAGGATTTGACTCGGCGGGCAGCAATACTCCCGTGGGCTTTTCAATTATTGGCGCAGTCGTCGCCAGTTGATTTTCAGCGGCTGCTGTCGGGGAACTGCTGACAGGCTTGTTTAAGATAATGTCAACTGGTTCTGAGGCGGCAGGCAGGTTCATACCCGGGTTATTGTTCCCGGTGATAATCGGCTCCTGAGCCGGTGCTTCTGCAATCGGTGCGGAGGCGGTTGGGAGGACCGGCGCCGCAGTTGTCGGCTGGACAGTCGGCGCAGGGGCAGCTTTCGTGCTGGTTGCTGCGGCAGTTGCGCGCTGCTGCAAGGCTGCTTGATATTGCGAAAAGGTCAGTCCGGTGGCTAGCCCGTCAAGCGTGTAGCAGGCTGAGGCAGGTTCTGAATTCGCTGCAGTCCGCAGTGTTCCCTCCCCGTCGTAACAAACGAGTGCGGCTGACTGCATTTGAACAGAGCTGGCGGCTGCTGGCGCGATGTTCAATGCAAAAATGCATAGCAGGATCAAGATCCCGGTTAAAAGTTTTTCTCTCATAAATCCCTCCACACTCTATTTACGATCCCAGTCTGGTCGAAGTTCCAATAAAAATCGTCTTGTTCGATTAAGAATACATTAAATCGATAAATCAATAATACTATAGCGGCTGATTCGACAACTTGATTTTGTCAGGCTCATTCAGAACATCATTGAGGCGCTCGGATTTCTCCCGACTGAAACAGGCAATCAGCTCATTGCGCGTCGACACCTGCAGCCTGATTTTTGCATTTTCGATATGATATTTGACCGTTTCCGGACTGAGCGTCATTTCGACCGCAATCTGATTGACAGTCAGTCCCTGAATTAAATAGTCCAAAACGACTGTCTGCTGGCTGGTCAAATAATCCGATAGCCTTTTCCGGTGACGCAACCCGGCAACGACCAGCCCGTTAATGACCGAAACTTCAAGCGGATCGCTGTTGAACGGCAGCTGGAAAGCGCCGGATTGAATCCGTTTCATCAGCTGATCCGCACTATCGGAATGTTCCTGAAAAAGATAGCTGTCGCCGTCAAGGATAAAAAGTATTTTTGTCATAGTCCGATTCCTTTGTCGAAAGATCATAGAACAAATATTCTAATACAATAACTCAACTATAGTGGAAAAAGAGGGGATTGTCAATTATCAACTTGCGTTTTGATCCTGAAATTGAAACCGGAAACGGGTCCTGACGTTACTGCGAAAAATAAGAAAAAAAGAGCCCACAACCGTGGACTCTCTGTCGGGGCACTGGGATTTGAACCCAGGGCCTCTTGCACCCCATGCAAGCGCGCTAGCCGGGCTGCGCCATGCCCCGAACGTTGTGATATTATACCCTGATTCTTCAGCTGTTATGAAGATTGGGACGAAAATGTTCTCGAAGTTTTGAAGTTTTTTTTCTGATGTAAATAGGCAGCTGCTGACGGCTGCAGATAAAATCGCGGTTGGGGATGACTGACTGGTTTTTTTGCTCACAATCTTAGGCAGCTCAGTCAGCTGCGCGGCAGGTACTGCTCGTTTCCCTTTTTCCAGCAGAACAGATCAAAATTCATTGGAAGCTTCAGTTGGCGTTGGTTTTTTCGGTTGATCGCTCCTTATTTGAGCAATCCGGCTGAAAAATTGGCTTAAATAAAAAGGGGGAGTCCATTATCAGGACTCCCTCTTCGCGTGATTTTTGGACTTGCGCCTTTTACGGCACGAGTTCCGGTTCAGCGTGGTAGACGTCGATCAAGTTCGCTTGGATGACCTCATCGCTCAGACCGAACCACTGATAGAACTTCATGATTTCAGCATCAAGATCAATGTCGTCAGCCAGTTCAGGATAAAGCGTCTGTTGTGTCCAGAGCAGTCCCAGACCCCAGCGCGGGGATGCGGAATCCCAGCTCAGCAGGTCTTTGCCGAATGGATAAATCTGACCTTCCTTGACCGCAGTCAGCATATCCCAGCCCGGTTCGCTTTTCAGCGTTTCGACGCTGACCTTCGGATCGGCGAAATAGTTGACGACCAGAATGACTTCCGGATCCCAGGCAGCGATCTGTTCGAAGTTGACTTCGCTCCAGGAATTGGCATTCAGCCCGATATCTTTCCAAACCGGGTCACCCCCTGCCATCTCGACGATTTCAGTCTGCAGCCAGCTGACCGGCGGCACTTTGAGCGCATAGACGCCGTCAGTTTCGGAGAATTGAACCAGCAGCGTCTTCTTGCGATCGGCGATCTGGGCTGAATTCTCAGCTACGCGGTTCACGATTTCGTCATAATAGGCGAGGATTTCGTCAGCGCGTTCTTCTTCGCCAAAGGCTTTCCCAAGGTTCGCAATGTCGGTGTGGTAATCCTCAATGGTCTCAAAACTCAGGTACATCACGGGAATTCCGGTCTCTTCAAAGGCAAGTCCGGCGTCTTCCCGGGTGTAGCTTTTCAGGATGATCATATTCGGCTGCATCGCTGCCACGGCTTCGACGGAACCATCGGTGATCTCCGGGGTGGTTTTTTCGATCAGAGCGTTAAATTTACCGCCATCCTGACCGCCCCATGAAGTTGCAACATGATCCTTGCCATAAGCGAACATAAAAGGCGCTTCAATGATTGTGGCGGTTTTCTTGCCGGTCAGCACGACCAGTTCCGGCGGAACTTCAAGCGTGATTTCGCGGCCTAAAATATCTGTGATGGTGGTCGATTCTGCGAAGGCTGAACTGAAAGTCAGCATCAGCGTGACCAACAGCAAAGTGAATAGAACGGATTTAATTTTCAAAGGTACCCTCCAATTATTTAATTAATAAACATTCTTTTATTAAATATAAGCAGGGTGAGAAGAATTGGCAAGTGAAAAGAAAAAACATTCAGCATTGCTGGATGAAAGAGGTTATCGGATGGTTTTATTTGTCATAATCGGCAGAAATAGAATGGTGCCGAGAATGGCAGTGATCACGCCTAGCGGGATTTCTGCTGGAAAGAGGACCCGGGCAAGATCGTCGCAGATCAGCATCAGGATTCCGCCGATCAGCATGCTCGCCGGAACCGTAAAATGCGTGTTAGCGCCAAAAATCTTGCGCGCGATGTGCGGGACAATCAAGCCGATCCAGCTGATCAGTCCGCAAATGGAAATGCAGAGAGAAGTCACCAGGACTGCGCAGAAAAGAAAAATCAGCCGCTCGATTTTCAGGTTAACGCTGATCGAAAGCGCGGTCTCATCGTCGAGCGATAACAGATTCAAGCGCCAGCGCAGCAGCAGCAGAATCGTAAACGCGATCAGAATCGGTGCGATGATCGGGATCAAGCTATCCCAGCTGACGCCGCTGGTGCCGCCCAGCAGCCAAAAACTCAGCGATTGCAGCTTCTCTTCGCGGTCTGCCAGATACTTTAAAATGCCCAGCCCGGATGAGAAAAGGGCGGAAACTGCGATGCCTGCCAACACCAGCCGCATCACCCAATGACCAAAATGAAAGCGGTTGGCAAGTAAAATTGAAAATCCCAAGCCTGCGATGCCAAAGAGGAATGCCAGCAGCTGGATTTGGGAGGATTTTCCGTTGAAGGCTACGATCGCGAGTGCCGCGCCAAATGCAGCGCCCTGCGAGACGCCCAAAAATCCAGGTTCGACCATCGGGTTATTGAGAATGGTTTGAAAAACCAGTCCGGAAACCGATAATGCCATGCCAAGCAGCATCGAAATGATGACACGCGGCAGCCTGATGTGAACCAGGATCGTCTGATTCAACGGCGAAGAAAAAAGCTGAACCGGGCTTTGCAGTCCGGGCAGCGGAAAACGCCCTGCCAGGCAGGAGACGGCGAATGCCGCAACCAGCAGAAATGCCAGTCCGAGAATTTTTTGATTGGGTGTGAATTGGTTCAGACGCTTCATGTCCAGAGGACGACTTTCCGCCCGTCAATTTCTACTAGCTGAATGGGTGTGCCGTAAACCTGCTCCAGGTTTTGTGCGGTATAGACTTCGTTCAGCGGGCCGGCGAAGGCAACCGCCCCATTTTGCATCAGGATTGCTTTTTGGGCGATGGCGGCGGCAACGTCCGGTTCATGCGTCGTGAATAAAATTGTTTTGCCATTAGCAGCCAGCTGACTGAGGATGTCAAGAAACCGTTTCTTATTTGCCAGATCCAGCTGCGAGGAGGCCTCATCCAGCAGCAGGACGCTGGTTTGCTGCGCGAGCGCGCGCGCCAGCAGGACCAATTGAGCCTGTCCGCCGCTCAGCCGCGTCACCAGTGAATGCGCAAAGGCAGCCATGCCGACGTCAGCAATCGCCTGTTTTGAGATCGCGATATCATCCGCGGTCGGCTGCTCCAGCGGATGGAGCCAGGGAGCGCGTCCCATGCTGACGTATTCCAAAACTGTGTAGTCGAATGAGATTTTTTCCGACTGCGGTACGAATCCGATGCGCTGACCGATTTCACGGCGCGAATAATCGTGCAAGGGTTTGCCCTCGAGCAGAATTTCTCCGCCTTTGGGTGTCAGTCTGCCGTTTGCCAGTTTGAGAATCGTCGTTTTTCCTGAGCCGTTCGGACCCAAAACAGCCACAATCTGACCGGGGCGCATGCGGATATTCACGCCAGTCAGAGAAAATGCGTTTGTTCCGCTGTAGGTGAAGCGGAGATCGCGTAATTCAAGAGAAATGACAGCAGGATTCATGTTTTTCGGGCTCCCATCAGCAGGATAAAAACGATTACGCCAATAAAAGAAGTGATGATCCCGAGCGGAATCTCAACGGCGCTCAGCGTGCGCATGCCATTATCGCAGACCAGCACAAGAATCCCGCCGATCAGCATGCTGGCAGGCAGGGAATCGCTGGTATTTGCGCCAAGCAGCCGGCGGGCAAGATGCGGAACGATCAGCCCGATCCATCCGACAATGCCGCTCAACGAGGTAGCAGCCGATACCGCGAAGACAGCTGCCGCCAGCGCCATCAGCCGTTCTTTTTGAATCTGAATCCCCAGCGAACTGGCAGTTTCATGGTCAAGCGCGAGCAGGTTGACTCGCCAGCGGACTTTCCAGAGATAGATCAGCGACAGGATTACGATCACGATCACAATCGGCAGCCCGCGCCAGGTTGTGTATCCCAATCCGCCCATCAGCCAAAACTCAATCGCATGCAGCTGGTTGCGGGCATCCGCCTGATATTTCAACAGCGAGATGCCGGCGCCGAACAGCGCGGAGATCACGCTGCCGGAAAGCACCAGGCGCAGCGTCCAGCCGCCGTAATGGATCCTGCGGGCTGAGAAAACGGATAGAAATAAGGCGGAAGTCCCCAGTCCAATGGCGAGAAACTGCACGATCCAGGGGTTGCCATTAAAGAAAACGATTCCGATGGCTGCGCCGAGCGAGGCGCCTTGGGTCACGCCCAGCATGCCTGAACCGACCAGCGGGTTGTTGAATACAGTTTGGAAGACCAAACCGGAAGTGCCGAGCGCCATTCCTAGCAGCGCGCCGAGGATTACCCGCGGAACCCGCAGCGAGTAGAACACGCGCTGGCCGATCGGATCATTTTCGAGGCTTTTAAGCTGGATAAAACCGACTTCCGGATAACGCCCGATTAGGAATGATAAGATCAGGCAGATCAGAAAAATGCCAAGCAGAATGGTCAGCGTCAGGCGATTGTTTTTTATCATTAGAGCCAATACTTAATAAATAAGCTTTCAAGCTTCAGTATTATGCCATATTTTTAGAAAGCCGTATAATGTATTATCGGTTGTTTCTGTCTGTGCGAATGAGAAATAAGCGGCTTATTTGAGCTGGCGGAAAGCGTTCGGATCAGCATTTTCTCAGCTCATGTCGATAACAGTTTATGCTTCGGATGGGCAGCTTAATTAATTTGAACAACGTGATTTGACAAACCATTTATGTGTAACCGAACGTAATCGAAAACAATACTTATGGGATGGATGATCTAATTTGAATTTTATGGAAAAAAAGATCACAGTGGTAACAGGCGAACGCGGAGCCGGAAAATCAACTTACTGCCTGAACAGGGTTGAGAAAGCCCGCAAGGAAAACCGGATTGTGCGCGGCATCCTCTCTCCGGCAGTCTATCACGCTGACAGGAAAACCGGTTTTTACACCAGAGACCTGGCGACTGACGTGCAGCTGCTGACCGGCTCCGTCACCGCGGAACCCGGGCTGACTGAGCGGTTTTATCGCTGGTACCTGAATCCGGCTGCAATTACATGGGGGAATCAGATCTTAACCGAAATTGATAGCTGCGATCTATTGATAATTGACGAGATCGGTCCATTGGAGTTTAAAGAGCAGCGCGGATTTACAGCTGCGTTCAGCTGCTTGCGCTCAGCAACTTACCAAGAAGCGCTAGTCGTGCTGCGTCCGGAATGCCTGCCCGATTTTAACGCGCTGGGATTCGCATTCAACACGCATGAAATAATTAAAGGAGAATGAGCGATTTGTTGCTGAAATCTTTTTTGAGTGCGATTGGTTTTCTGACAATTCTGCCGGCGCCGCAGGAGAAGGAATGGGATCCCGCACTTTATGGCAGAGCGGGCGCCTGGTACCCGGCGGTCGGTGCGATTCTCGGACTGCTGATCGGGCTTTTCTTTGCGCTCGTCAGCCGATTTATCCCGGCAAGCGTTGCCGCGGCGCTGACCGTCATTGGCTGGGTCGTGCTGAGCGGCGGGCTGCATTGGGACGGACTGAGCGACTGCTGTGACGGGTTCTTTTATGCCGGAACGCCGGAAAAACGGCTTGCGATCATGAAAGATGTCAACCACGGCACTTTTGCTGTGATGGGCATCGTGCTGACGCTGCTTTTGAAGTTCAGCGGGATCATGGCGCTGGATCCGGGAAAGTCAATCATTCTTTTTCCGCTGATCGCTGCTTTGTCGCGCTGGAGCATCCTGTGGATGCTGCGCCAGCCGGTCATCAGCCCGAATGGCATGGCATCCTCCTTGAAGGAAAACTTGCCACGCTCCGCTTGTTGGCTGGCAGCGATCCTGCCATTGGCATTGATAATCCTGACCAAATGGACGGGGGTTTGTTTGCTGGCGCTGGCTGCGGTAATCAACTTACTGATCGGACTGATGGCAAGACGGAAAGTCGGCGGGATCAATGGCGACGTGCTCGGTTTGACGGTGGAAGTGACCGAGGCGTTGCTGGTGGCGGCAGCTGCCGGACTGGCTGGGCTGTACTGAGATGACGCGATATCCATTCATCGATCGTCTGCCGTTCAGGCTCGGAACCTCCTCTTACATTATCCCGGCTGACATCCTGCCGAATGTCCATTTTCTGGCAGAGCGCGTGTGGGACGTTGAACTCGTTCTGTTCGATGTCGATGAATACTGCAATATTCCGGACGCCGCGCAGCTGGCAGAATTGAATCAGATTGCAGCCGCCAGTCAGCTCAGTTACACGGTGCATTTGCCGCTGGATTTGAAATTATCGGAGGACGGCGAGCAGCTGGACGTTTCAATGGAAAAGGCGCTCAAAGTCATTCAGGCGGTCAGTCCGCTGCGCCCGTTCAGTTACACGCTGCATTTGGACAGTCACTCGATTCAAATGAATCCGACGGCTGCCGAAGCCGAAAGCTCGGTCGTGCGCTGCACTGCCGCGCTCGAGCAGCTGGTCTCCCGCGTGCCTGCGGACGTGAACCTGTCGGTTGAAAATCTGGAGAGCTATCCGCCCGAGATGAATTACCGCGTATTGGATGCGCTCTCACCCCGCGCACGCGCGCAGTGCAGCGACTGCATCGATATCGGGCATCTCTGGTTGCAGGGGCGGGAAGTCGTCCCGTTGCTGCGCGACCGGCTGCGCTATGCCAGTGTGATTCATCTGCACGGTATCGGTTCGCGCGACCATCAGTCCCTTTCGCATGTTGAGCTAGCTGAATTGAAACGCGTGCTTGACTGCCTGATCGCTGAAAGATTTGCCGGAGTCGTAACACTCGAGGTTTTTTCACAGGAGGATTTTGAATCATCAATGGAAAGGATTGCGGAATGTTTATGACCGATCAGCGAGACCTTGAAAATCTGACCTTTGTTTTAGGCGGCGCGCGCAGCGGAAAAAGCACCCAAGCGGAAAAATTAGCTCAATCAGCAGGAGCACGGGTTCTTTATCTGGCAACTGCCGAAATTCGCGATGCTGAGATGGAAAGGCGAGTTGCCATGCATCAGTCACGCCGCCCGGCAGAATGGGATACATTAAACGCTCCGCTGCAGTGCGCGGCGGCTTTATCCGCCCAACTTGAAAAGCATTCTTATGACGCGGTGCTGCTGGACTGCCTGTCGCTTTTGACCTCAAATGTGCTGCTGACGCTGCCGGAAGACAGCTCGGAAGCAGCTGGCTGGGCTGCTGTGCAAGCCGAGCTTGAGCCGCTGATCCAGTTGATCTCAGAAGTTCCGACGCTGAATTGGATCGTTGTGTCAAATGAAGTCGGACAGGGCATTGTCCCGGCTTATCCGCTGGGGAGGCTCTATCGCGATGTGCTTGGGCGCGCGAATCAATATCTGGCTGCCTGTGCCGGATCGGTGCTGTACATGGTGGCAGGCTTGCCCATGAAGTTGAAAGGATAATCTTCGCCGTCCCGAATTTTCAGACCCTTCCTTGACGGATTTTGGGAAACGGGTATAATAACTCCCGTTAGTGGGCAGGTTTCCTAACGTTATTTGCGGGCATAGTTCAATTGGTAGAACACCTCCTTGCCAAGGAGAAGGTCACGAGTTCGAGTCTCGTTGCCCGCTCTAAGTCGGATTGAGAATCATGGCGACGTGGCCAAGTGGAAAGGCATGGGTCTGCAAAACCCTG
>DHPK01000004.1:35240-63057 GCA_002407845.1 Leptolinea sp. UBA5366
CGGTTCAAATCCGATCGTCGCCTCTGGAAAAACTGAATACTGAAAATCCCTGATCCAGGGATTTTTTTGTTTTCTTATTCGAAATCTTTTCTTAATTACGGGTATGATTCAGGAATAAAGAATCAATTTGATTTCTTCTACGGAGGCGGCAGATGTATTCAGCGATCTTTGAAAGAAAATCCATTCGAAAATATGATCAGACACCTTTACCTGACAGCGAATTAGCGTCCATTCAAGCGGAATTTTCAACGCTGAACCCGTTGCTGTCAGACTTGAACTGGAAAATCGAGATCGTAAAAGCCGCATCCGTTCGTAATTTCCTGGGCGGAAATGCCCCTTATTATTTATCATTTTATTCTGAGGAAGATCGGCTCTCCTATGAAAATGCCGGTTTTGTGCTGCAGCAATTGGATTTATTGCTGCATTTGCGTGGGTACGGGCGCTGCTGGATGGGGGCTGCTCGTCCGAAAACGGCAGCAGAAGAAGATCTGCCATTTTCCGTTGCGCTTGCTTTCGGAAATCCTGCTGAACCGCTGACCCGGACAGCTGCCCAATTCAAACGAAAAAAGCTGGATGCGATAACCGATTGCGCTGATCCAAGGTTTGAGGCAGTCAGGCTGGCTCCGTCCGCCCGCAATATCCAGCCCTGGTTTTTCAGCTGCCGAGAGGGGAAGATTTTGGTTTACCGGTCACAGTCCAGCCTGCTGATGCGTTTGGCAATGCCAACGCTGTCACGCGTGGACATCGGTATAGCGCTTTGCCACCTCTGGCTCGCCAGCCGGCGCGTCAACTTGCCCTTCAACTTTTTTGTTGAAGAAGGGGCGCCTGCGAAAGATGGATTTGAATATGTGGGAACGGTCTCTGACCAGTCTTAATCCGCTCTAATCATTGCATTCAATTTTGTAAACCGCGAGATTTTCAAGAAAACGCACAGCGATATATTGCCCGTCATAGGACCAAGCAGTCTGATTCACGCTGCCCGCGCTGATTGGGAGTTCAAATTGCTGTTTGGTTTCATCGTTCAGAATCCAGGTTTTGTCCTGTTCATCCGTGTAGAAAATCCATTTCCCATCGGGTGACCAGTTTGGCGTGAGCATTGCCGGATAGATCCGGTCATCAAATTCCTTCACGTTTTGCTTGAAAACGCGTCCGTCATGCCCTTTTTTTCGCACTTGCTCGCCGACCACCATGCTGCCGGTCACCGTGTTAACTGTATACAGCTGCTCACAGTCGATTCCGCAGCTGGTTGAGACAACAATCTCATCATCGCTCTCCCAGCGCAGGACGGATTTGGAGCTGCTGTAATTATCCGTTTTAGCTGAGGTGTCCGCAAAAAGATCAATCGTCATCTGCAGTTTGGAGCCAAGCGTTGCAACCATCACTGAATAGAGCTTTTCGGACGGGCGCAGGACGACAAAAGCAATTTTTGTCGCGCTGGGGTTGAAAGCAAAATCGCCGAAGACTTTCAAACCGGTCGTGTACATGACATCCGGATCAGCCGAAAGCGATTCGAAATTGACGATCGCGGCGTCCCCGGAAAACCACGCCCAATAACGATTTTCTGGCACGACATAAGCCAGCAGGTTGCTGTTGTCTGCCCAGCGGAACACGCCTCCGTCTTCCGCATAGGAGAAAGTCGAGATGCAGGAGCTGTAAAAGACCTGGCAAGACTGTTCTTCCAGTACCTCGTTTCCTTTCAGATCAAGCGTCGGCTGAACGGAAGTGGGCGTGACCAGCGCGGTCAGCGTCGCACTCTGCGGGTCGACTTCCTGCATGCCGCTGAGCACGCTGCAGGACACGATTGAGAATAGCCCGCCGAAGACGATCAGCAAGCCGAAAACCAGCCGGAACTTATTTTTTGATTGCATCATATCCAAAGTTTAACGTATTCCGTTGATTATTTTTGCTTTTCTTTTTTCGCTTGGTGCGATTTAGGGAGGTCAAGCAAGATTTCTTTAAACCCATAGCAATTCAAAACAGTCGTTTTGTAATAGACCGTTTCACGGACTGTGGTGGAGCGGTAGACATGAATATGCCCGTGCAGATGATATTTCGGAGAGAAAACTTTGTCCAGCCAGCGAAAGGCTTTAATCCCCTGATGCGGCAGGTCTGGTTGGTCATGAATCTGCCAGGGCGGTGCATGGCTGACAAAAATGTCGAGATAACGCCCGTGAATCAGGCGGTTCAGCAACAGTTTCGGAATTAGAGAAAAAACTTTGAACCACATCTGGAGCTGCGTGTACTGCCGCGGTCCCCGGTTGTATTTCACAGACCCTTCGATTCCCGCGATCAGCAGTTTTTTTTCATGATGGATGCAGTTTTCATGCAGATTGTGGCCGCTGATCCCATCGCTTGACATAGATTGCTTTTTCGCCGCAGGGGTATGATGATGGTTTCCAAACACAAAATAAAGCGGTACATTCAGCATCGTTGCCGCAAAATCAAGATAACCCATCGGCAGATCGCCGCAGCTGATCAGCAGATCGACGTCCGGGAAGCGTTCCACGGCTTTTTCGCTGTAAATCTGGCTGATTTCGACATCCGACACGCACAAGACTTTAATCTTGCCTTCATGATTCTGGCTGTGTTTGCGGGCATTCGAATCAGCGCTGATCATGATTATGCCGTTCCGACCGCCACAGCGGCAGCCATTTCACGGATATGGCTGATGCTGACCGACCAGGTTAAAAGACCGAGCCGCTCTGCAATCTGCGCGGCTTTGCCATGGAGGCATAGGATGGGCATTTTCCGCTCATCCGCCAGAATTTCAATTTCATGCCAGCTGATGTCGCCGATGCCGGTTCCGAGGGCTTTGGCGACCGCTTCCTTGCAGGCAAAGCGGCCAGCAAGACATTCGGCTCGATCCTGACAAATTTCAAGTTCCGCATCGGTGTAGACGCGGCTAAGAAAACGCTGACGGATTGCGGGATTCAGCTTTTCGATTCGGCTGACTTCGATGATATCAATGCCCGTCCGCAGCGGATTGGTCATGCCGCTGGCTCCAGCGTCCCGGCGCTGGCTGTCACCAATGCGTCAGGTTTCAGGTAGGCTGACGCCGCTGCCAGAATCTCTTCACGCGTGACTTTCTCGATCTGATCCCGATAATTTCTCAGGTAGTCAAGCCCAAGATCATAGCGTTCGATCGTCAAAAGCTGCCCGGCAATCCCGGCGTTGCTTTCCAGCTGCAGCGGCATTCTGCCCTGAAAATATGCCTTAACGTCGGAAAGTTCTTCCGCTTCAACCGGCTGGCTGGAAAAACGGCTGATTTCAGCGTGAATAAGATCAGTGGTCTTTTCGAAATTCTCCGGATTAATGCCGGCGGAAACTGTCCACGATCCGCCCAGCTGCAAACTTGTCAGTTCCGATCCGGCATAATATGCCAGTCCGTTTTCGTCGCGGACGACATTGCCAATCCGCCCCATCATCCCGAATTCACCAAGGATGCAGTTGCCGAGGACAGCTGGGAGAAATTCCGCTGACTTGCGCTCCGGACCGGTTGAACCAATCACCAGATTCAGCTGACTTTTTTCAGCGATTTCAATATGCTTTCGAATCGGGGAGGCTGCCGGGGTCGTTTTGGGGAATTCCGGCGAGCGTTGAGCTGCTGCTGTGTCGGGACTCCAGTCTGAAAAATGCTGTTGAACCAAATCTGCGGCTCTTGCAGGATCGACCCCGCCGACAATTGCCAGCGTCAGACCCTGAGGTTTGAAACAGCGCTGGTGATGGGCGATCAGATCGGCTTGCGTGATGGCTGAGATCGATTCAACGCTCCCTAAATCATCGCGTCCATACGGGTGGTTGTTGAAAAGTGCCTGATCGAAAGCAATATCCGCCATTTCTTCTGTGTCTTGCGCGCGGATCGAAAGGCTGGTCAGCAGCTGGTCTCTGATCTGGTCAAGATGTGTTTGAGGAAAGTCTGGAAAGCGCAGAATTTCGACCAGCAAGCCGAGCAGCATCGGCAGGTCTTCCGCCAGCGCTCTGCCTGAAAAGCCGAATGAATGGATGCCGGAACTGAATCCCAGTGACGCTCCCGCACTTTCAAGCTGATCATAAATCTGTTGAAAGGAATGCTTTTTTGTGCCGCGCATCAAAGCCATACTCAAATAGACACCCAGCCCGCTGCGGTCGGCAGGATCAAGGATCGAACCGCCTGGCAGGTAACCGCTGATCACGACTGACGGGCTTTGATCGTTGCCGCGCCCGAGAAAAACAACCTGATTCGCCAGCGGCTGGCGCAGAATATCATCACTGCCGGGGATGGCGTGGGAAGGTTTCATGCGCTGCCTCCTTTGCTGAGATAGGGTTTATACATGCCAATTACGCGCTGATCCGGTCTCAGATATTGAGCGGCAACGCGGGCTACGTCTTCAACGCTCACTTTTTTGAGCGAGGGCACGAATTCACTGAACCAGGCGTATTTATCGAACATTTCTGTATAGCCGAGCCAATATGCCTGATTGGTAATGTTTTCCGTTCCATAGGCAAAGAGCGCCCGCGCCTGCTTGACAGCTTTTTCCATTTCCTGCAGGGAAATCTTGCCGGAACGGATCTGATCCAGCTGCCGGTCGATCAATGCAACGGCTTCCTCCGGCTGATGCGCCGGGTGCATGATGACAGTGATCGCGTAGAGATATGGGTCAATTGTTGTATTATAGGACCCGTTGAAGGCAATTGCAACCTGATCTTCAATGAGCGGCTGATAAAGCCTGCTGGTTTTGTTGGAAATCGAACCGCTGCCGAACATGTTCAGGCTGCTGGGACCGGTCAGAATGCTGTCAAGGACTGCCAATGGGAAGATGTCCGCTGCGCTGCCTGCCGGGGCACGCCAGACCAGCCTGAGGTACACTGTCTCGCCCGGACCTTCGACAGTTACGCGGCGTTCTTCTTTCAGCGGCGCTTCCGGCGTGACCGGAATCCGTTTCACTGCTCGCTCGGGAACTTCCTGATAGCGTTTCTGCAGCCGCTCGAGCATTTCCTTCGCCTCGAAATCGCCTGCCATGGTTAGGACGGCATTTGCGGGCGAATAGTAGTTGCAATAATGTTCATATAGGTCGTCCCGGGAGATGCTGAGCAGGTCTTTTTTCTCTCCGATCACTTCGATGCCATAAGGGTGGTGATCAAACGCGGCGCGGTCGGTGGCTTCGTTCAGCCGGAACATCGGTTCGTTTTCGGACCCTTCTCTTTCAGAAAGAATCACCGTGCGTTCAGATTCAACTTCCTCAGGCAGAAACAGGCTGTTCTGCATGCGGTCTGCTTCCAGATCAATTGAGAGATCAATCTTCTCTTTCGGCATGGTCGCGAAGAATGCGGTCCAATCGAGATAGGTAAAGGCATTCCAGACCCCGCCATCGCGTGAGACTGCCTGATCCAGCACACCGGCAGGATATTTCGGTGTGCCCTTAAACTGCATGTGTTCAACCCAGTGAGAAATGCCGGTTTTTCCGGCAGTTTCATTTCTTGACCCGACACGATACCAGACCCAGTGGCTGATGATCGGCGCGGTATGGATTTCTTTCAGAAATACCTGAAGCCCGTTGTCGAGCGTCGCGGTGATGATTTGATCACTCATTTTATCGTTTGGATAGATCCTTTCAGACGATTTTTACCCCATTTATGATCGAGGCATACCCTATTTTAAAACATAATCCATTGTCTGCGGAAATTGATTCACACCGCAGACAATGGATTGTTGATTACAGGAACGATCAGTCCGCTGTATTATTGGGCGTTGATAAGCTCAATTTCGACGGTCGGCACGTCTGCACCAGCAGCCGCAACCGGGAAGTCTGCATTCCAGAAGAAGTTATAGGCATAGAATCCGCAGGATCCCTTGTCTTCGAACCGAATGATGATTGGGCTGAATCCCTTCAGATGTTCCGGAATGTCATAGGAAACGATCTGTGAGGAGCCGTCACCTGATTCATATTCACCAACTTTGGTCGCTACGAAATAAGCAGGAACCAGTCCACCCTTTGATTTTGATTTTGCGCCCAGATCAAAGCTTGCGCAGCCATTCGGACCGCAGCCGCTGTTGCAGATTTCTCCGCCTGGCCAGCAGAATGGAGCAGGATTCGGGAATGTGAAGGGTGCATAAGTGGTTGGATCGAGCAGATCGCCGTAGCCGTAAGTTGCCATGATATCAGCAACGCTTAGACCGGTGATGTCAAGCCAGTATGGGTTCCATGGATATTCAGGAGTAGGGCAGGCGCCGTCAGTGCACTTTTTTGGTGCGACGCCAGCGGCATAGTAGCCCATGTAAACGTTGAATGACTGATTTACTGGGAACGGATCGGTTTCGACTGTGACGCTCTTGCCTTTGACGACGCTGTCAATTGAGAATGAAGGCAGCACGCTGTAATCACAGCTTCCCAGCGGTTTCGGAGCGCTAACTGACATATTGATGTTTTCGAATGTGCTGGGAATTTCGATCCCGCTGTCGTTGCTGATCAGCATGCCAATGTTAATCTTTCCGACTAACTCTGCAGGAATCGGGAATGTTGCAGCAAAGGCGCCGCCTGTCTGCGTGTTGAATTTCGCGACATCCAGGTAATCGCCGATTTCATCCAGACTCTTCATCCGAATGATAAAATCGGTGTCAGCAGGGAAATCCCGAGTCAGAATGGTGACGCTTTCATCAGCTGTGACACTGGAAACCGTGTACGACGGATAAGGTTCAATCCCTTCCGCTTGAACTGTTGCGATACCGATCACAAATGTTGCGACCAATACCATAAGAATGAATAATTTGTTTTTCTTCATCATTGCCTCCGGCATTTAATAATACAAAATGTTATACAATCCAAGCAGTCGGGAATGAGCTGCTTCGTATACAATTTTTGGCTGCTCCACTAATGAGTAGAACAACGCTTACTGCCTATATAGGTGCAAGAAATGAACCAAATTACTATAAAACTTCAGGTTGCTTTATTTCATCGAGTTTTATCCAGCATAAAATGCCGACAAGGATGAATCCTGCGCCGCCGATAACCCCGATCGGGAACGGTCCGATGAATGGATTCGGGGTCCCTTTCATGAATAGCATGCTGATCGAAGCCATTCCGTTCAATGCGCCATGCGCAATGATCGCCGGAACTGCGCTTGGAATTCGGAAGGTGAGCCAGGAGAAAAATGAACCCACAAAAAGACAGAATAAAATCATTGCGCCGATCCCCAGCCACGGAAACCCCGGATAACCAGTGCCGTAGTTGTATCCCATTGCAATGATTGGGGCATGCCAAAGCCCCCAGATCACGCCGCTCAACAGCACAGCGCGTTTTTTACCCATCAACGCTGCCAGTTTCGGCAGCAGATATCCCCGCCAGCCGAGTTCTTCGCCCAGACAGGGAATGAAGTTAAGAATTGGTGCCAGCAGCAGCGCCATGACAAATTGAGAAAGAGCTGAATACCCGATCTGTGTTTTCGTTAAGCTTTCCGCCTGTTCAGGGCTGAGAACTGCAATTGAATTCCGCAAAACAGTCAATTCAGGATCAAATTGATTCGGAAAAATCAAAAAATAGAGGATGCCGCCGAAAACGATCAGCAGTCCCGGACCTATCCAGGCAATCAGATAAGTCCAGCGGTTCGCCTTGAAATGCGGCCGGAGCCAGAGATTCTGCATTCCTTCCCCAGTCATGCGGCGGGCAAGCAACGTGCAAAATGCTGGAATCAGCATGATCAGCATCAGATAGAGCTGAACTTTGGGATTCATCAAGCCGCCGTTTCGCCACAGGACGAACTCTGCAATATAGGTGAGCACGAAGGTTAAAACCAGAAAAATGCTGATCCGAAGGGTGTTGAGCCTTTTTTCAGTTGTTGTCATGAGTTCCTCAATATTCTATTCCGATTTGTGCGGGAATGCGCTGGGTCGAATAATGGTGTTTCACTTCTTTTAATTCAGTCACCATGTCTGCAAAGTCGATCAGCTCCTGCGGCGCGGAGCGGCCGGTCATGACAAGGTGCATCGCGGGATTTTTATTCTTTCTGACCCAATCGATGAATTCATTGACATCCAGCCAGTGGTAGATGAAAAGATAAGTGATCTCGTCCAGCAGCAGCATGTCGAGATTCCCGTGCAGGATCACCTCCTGGGTGTGATCCCAGGCAGCCTTTGCCGCTTCCGCGTGAATTGAAGTGTCAAACTTTTCAAACACGAACCCTTTGCCGAGCGGTTCAAACGGGATGCCGACCTTTTGGCAGGCTTTCATTTCCCCCTTGACAATCTCAGCAGATTTGATGAATTGAATTCCCGCGACTTGCAAGCCGTTTCCCCAGGCTCTGAACAGCAGTCCCAGCGCAGCAGTTGTTTTTCCTTTGCCGTTGCCAGTGTAAAGCAGGTTTAGTCCTTGCGTGGGGTTGTTTTGCATGATGTTGTTGTCCTTTTTTTGCCTTGTTCTGATCAAATTGTAATTCTACCAAGGTTGGCAGTGAAATTTGGAAGTTTTAAGTTGATTGAACAGGGATGACGAATATCAGCTGTTTTCAGCTTAGACGAATGCCAAATATTTCGAATGGCAGGGGAGGGATTTTTCTGTTATTCAGTGCAAAGGACTGGAGCTAATTTTAAAAAAAGCGCTGATCGATTCGTGGGTGGCAGTTTATGTGCGATTTTATCGGTGAGAATCAAAAGATTGGGACTGTATTAAACAGGTTTGGATTATTTACAAAGAATCTGATCTGATAGGCACGGCTTCATTCCTGATCTCGAATCCGTGCATTTCCCTCAAATCAGAAACCGAATAACAGCGACCGATCTGCCTGGCTCTGCTCATCGTCTGAAAAAATCTGGTCAGTATAAAAGACAATAACAAAAACGAACTCCGACAGACAGATCAGAACGGCTGCTGCAATGAAATTTCAACCTGTTTGAATATAAATATTTACCGCGCTTAATCCCAATGCAGGATTTGATCCCGGATTTCTCCCCACTGCAAAGCAGTTCGAATGCCGTCATCGATCGACAGCTCCGTCTGCCAGCCCAGCAGTTTCTTTGCCAGATCAGCGTTGGCATAAGCTCCGGCAACATCGCCCGGACGGGGCGGCGCCTGATTGGTTTTGATCTTTTTCCCATAGACGCGTTCAAACGCGGCGACCAGTTCAAAGACTGTCACGCCGTCACCTGACCCCAAATTGATCACCAGATAGTTGTTTTCCGGATTGCCGGCGCGTTCAAATGCTTGATCGAATTCAGTCAATGCCTTGACATGGGCCTGAGCCAGATCCCAGATGTGAATATAATCGCGGATGCCGGAACCGTCGCGCGTCGGCCAGTCAGTCCCGGTGATCGTGAAAAATTCCTGTTTCCCGAGCGCGGTATCAACCATTTTTCCAAGGACGTGCGAAGGATGTTCGACGTGGATGCCGGACCGCATTTTTGGATCAGCGCCGATCGGATTAAAATATCGCAGAGCGATTCCCTTCATGCCATAAGCGGAACAAAAGTCCTGCAACACCATCTCCATCACAAATTTGGTGCGGGAATATGGACTATTCGGCGCAAGCGGTGAATTTTCGCGCACCATGAAGCCCTCAACTTTGTCATAAAGCGCTGCTGAGGAACTGAAAACGATGCGGTTACAGCCCAGTTCGCGCAGAATTTCGAACATCTCATTAGACTTCGCAACGTTTTCCCGATAGTATTCATAGGGTTGATCGACTGATTCGGGCACTACGATCAAGGCTGCGCAGTGCAAAACTGCTGAAATATCCGGATGTTCCTTGAAAATCTTTGTCAATATTTTGCGGTCCGCGATATCGCCCTGATAAAAGATTCTGCCCCTTGTGAACTCAATTCGGCCAGTGACCAGAGAATCCAGAATAACGGCTTCATGCCCTTTGTCCAATAGTGCAGAAATGACTGTTGTGCCGATATAGCCGGCGCCGCCTGTGACTAAAAATTTCATTTTGATTCCTTTTCTGAAGGTTTTTCGTTTGAACGCACGATTTTATCTTTGATCACGAAGACCGGACGGTGTTTCACTTCCTGAAAAATGTATCCAACATACACGCCGATAAAGCCGAGAATGACCATTAGCACAGCGGCAATGATCAGCATCATGAACATCAGAGAGCTCCATCCTGGTGTTAACGAACTGGTTCGTCCGCTTATCCAAAAGGAAAGAACGTAGATCACTTCAATAATTGCCAACAGGAAAAATACTGCGCCAGCAGAGAGCCCGACGTAAAGTGGTGCCATGGAGAATGAAAAGACAGCGTCAGAAGCCAGCCGCAGCATTTTGCTGATCGAATATTTGGACTTACCGGCAATCCGGTCCTGCACTTGAAACGGCAGGATGACTGTCTTAAAGCCCAGCCAGGGGACCATGCCGCGCAAGAACCGATGATATTCCGGCATCGCAATCAGATTCTCGAGCACTTGCCGGCTCATCAGCCGAAAATCCGCGCCGCCCGGGATCGTGCGGGTGTCTCCGATTTTGTTGATCAGACGGTAAAAGAGACTGGAGGTCCTTTTTTTGAGCGAATTCTTTTCCTGGCTGTCCAGCCGCTGGGTTTGAACGACTTCATAGCCATTTTCAGCTAGACGGATCATTTCCGCGATTAGTTCCGGAGGGTGCTGACCGTCGCCGTCCATAGTGATAATCAGATCCCCTTCAGCTTCTTCCAGTCCAGCTGACAAAGCTGCCTGATGGCCAAAATTACGGCTCAGTTCCAAAACCTGAACCCTGCTGTCCGATTCAACCAGGGCTGCCAGCTCGGACTGGGTGCCATCGCTGGAGCCGTCGTTGACAAAAATCAGCTCAAAAAGATAGGGCAGCGAGTCGATTACGGCCGTTAAAGAGTCGTAAAACGACCGAATCAATGGCTCTTCGTTAAACATGGGAATGACGATCGAGATTCTTTTCATTTTCTGAAAGTCATTATACTATGACTCATTTCCCAGCCATCAAGAAATAGGATTGAATTAATGCCTTTTGGGACGGATTTCAGCCTTAAAAAAAATGGCTTCAATTCTTCTATTAAACTGCAATAAATTTCTATTTATCTAATAAACAATTATGGAATAATGAAATCATCTGGCCGTCGTTGTCCTTGTATTTTAATGGAGAAGAAAAGAGGAAAAATGAATAAAAAAAGTGGGTTCAAAAAAACCTTTCAGGTCTGTTTGCTCTCTTTCGTGATGATCTGTTGTCTTTTTTCATTCGCTGCAGCAGAAAGCGCTATGCCATTTTATGATGTGGTGAAGAGAGATGCTGCCCCGATCATTGATGGGAATCTTGATGAGGAAGTTTGGCAATCAGTGCCGGATATCAGCGGCGGATTTCACTTCCCCTGGGATCCCAAAGAAGTCCCTGCGACTGTCTTTAAAGCGTATCATGACGGCTCCGATTTCTACTTCTCGTTCGATATCACAGATGGGGAAGTCCTGGCGAGCGAAGAATGGGTAAATGAAAGCACGGTTGATAATGAAGATCGCGCTGAACTATTCTTTGCCGCCGCAGACGTACACCTCCCAACCCCGTCTGGCATGCCCACATATTTTTGTATTGAGGTCGACCCGAAGGGCAGGGTTCATGATTATTCAGTCGTTTATTATCGTCATTTTGACAGCGAATGGAACATGGCGGATCTGAAAACCGCTGCAGTCGTGACTGAAACAGGCTACACTATTGAAGGATCAGTCCCGCTGCAGACATTCCGCGATCTCAATTTGATCAGTGCGGATGAATTGATGCGTGTAGGCGTCTATCGGGCAGAGTTCAGCTCGCAGGCGGATTCCGAGGACATTCTCATGGAATGGATTTCCTGGATCAATCCTAAAACCGAAGCGCCGGATTATCACGTCAACAGTTCCTTTGGAGAGTTTCGGTTTCTAAAATAAACAGAGATCTCACGAAAGTTCCGTTTTTCAAATCATGAACGGATAATGACGGATCAGCAGACGCGCTCAAAATCTTTGAGCGCGTCGTTTTTTTTGTGAAACCTTTTGAAAAGAGTCCTTTTTCCAAAAAAAAGAGACTGCCACATGCTGTTTATTGCAGGCAGTCTTCTTGCAGACACTTTCTGTCAGGCACAAATTCATCTCCAATGGATTATCGTCTAAGCCACTTTATTTGGATGGCAGGGCAGCTCATAAACAACCGAGCAAATCTCAACACTTCCCAGCTAGTCCGTCAAGCCGTTTTCTGCAATTTCGACAGCGAAACGATCAGTTTCTTCATGCCGGCAGTTTTGAATTGAACCTGGACAATCTCTTCTCCGTCCTCAATCCGGCTTTCCAGAATCGTACCTTCTCCCCATAAGGGATGGGTCACATTGTCCTGCGCGGCAAACTTGCATGACGCAACCCGCTGGCTCGGCATGGCAGATTCAGATCCCCGCGAAGTTGTTTGCTTTCCCAGCTGGCTCAGCGCGCGATTTGCCCAGGAAGGCGTGCTTTCCCAACGGCTGCCAGATGGCGATGTGCGGCTGGAACGCGTGGATTTCCCCGGAAGAATTGACGGGGCATTTCCCTGCATGATCAAAGCGTCCGGAATGTAAGTAAGAAAGCGGGAAGGGATTGTGATGTCCGGGACGCCATATGCCATGCGCTGTTCTGCCCGCACCAGCGTGACATGATTTCTAGCGCGCGTGATTCCGACATAAAATAGGCGGCGTTCCTCTGCCATCTCTTCCGGATCGTCCAGACTGCGGTTGTGAGGCAGCAGCCCGTCATCCATGCCGATAATGAAAACGCGGTTGAATTCGAGCCCCTTGACGGCGTGCAGCGTCATCAGCGTGGGCGCGTTGTTGTTTTCAGTGATGGTATCCTGATCTGAAACCAGCGCAAGGTTTTGCAGAAATTCAGCCAGCCCGCGCTCTTCGTATTCATAAGCCATTTTGCGGAGTTCCTCGACGTTAGCCCAGCGATCCTGCTCATCGTCATCATCTGCTTTCAGATATTGCTGATATTTTGTGAGCAGAATGATCTTGTCCAGCAGCGCGGTAATGCTTTCATTGGCGGCTGCCATCGTGTTCCACTCGAGGACGTTCGCGCCAAAATCCGCCAGCGGCAGCGCGCCGCGTCCCATCTCCGGCCAGAAAACGGATTCAGGCCCAAAGCGCCCTAAATCCAGCAGGACTTCGCCTAAGGGCTTATCGCTTTCCAGTGCGGCAAGCCGTAAATTTTGAATAGATTTATCGCCGATACCGCGGGTAGGAGTGTTAATGACTCTTGTCAGACTGATCTCATCCAGCGGATTATAGGCAACCCGCAGATAAGCGATCATATCCTTGACCTCGCGCCTGCCATAGAAGCGCTGGGCTCCGACCAGGCGATAAGGCATGCCGCGATAAAGAAATGCATCTTCCAACAGCCGCGATTGGGCATTTGTGCGGTATAAAACGGCGAAATCACCGCCCTGTGCATTGCCATTCTCGGTCATTCGGTCGATTGTCTCAACGACATAGCGCGCTTCCATCCGGTCGTCTTCTGCCTCATAATAGAGGATTTTATCCCCCGCACCGCGATCTGAAAAAAGGTTTTTCGGAGTCCGGTTTGTATTATGATCGATGACGCAGCGTGCGGCGTTTAACACGTTTTGGGTCGAGCGGTAATTTTGTTCCAGCAAGATTTTTACATGGTCTGGAAAATCTTTTTCAAACAATAAAATGTTGCGGTAATCAGCTCCGCGCCAGCGATAAATTGATTGATCCTCATCCCCGACTACAAATAAATTCTTGTGATAAGACGAAAGGCTTTTCAACAGCTGGTACTGGACGGTGTTGGTGTCCTGAAATTCATCCACCAGCACGTGTTGAAAGCGGCGGGCATAGCGCTCGCGCACTTCCGGATTGTCTTTAAGCAGTTTCCAGGTCCAAAGCAGCAAGTCGTCAAAATCAACCGCATTGCTTTTCTCAAGAGAGCTTTGATACTTTTCATAAATTCGGAAGAGCGTTTCTTCCCGGTAATTGCTGCGTGAAACATCGGCAGGGAATTGCAGGTTGTTCTTCGCGTTGGAAATCTGGTTGTGAATCGAGTTCGCCCGGTACATCTTCTCGTCAAGGTTCAGCTCTTTAATAATGCGCTTGATTAATGTGACCTGGTCATCAGCGTCCATAATCACAAAATTATTATTAAACGGGAGCAGCGCAGATTCGCGGCGCAGAATGCGGGCACAGACCGCGTGGAATGTCCCCAGCCACATGCTGCCCTGAACGCTTTCTCCGAGCAGGTCTTCAATCCGATCCTGCATTTCACGTGCAGCCTTATTAGTGAAGGTGACCGCCAGAATTGCGTAAGCTGGAATATCCTTCTCTTTCATCAGGAAGGCGATGCGCTGGGTGAGAACGCGCGTTTTGCCTGATCCGGGTCCTGCCAGCACAAGAATTGGTCCTGAGACGGTGGTCACCGCCTGATATTGTTGAGCGTTTAAGTTGTCAAGATAATTCATCGGGATTCTTTCCGTTTATTTCTTCCTGAATTCGTTTTGCTATTTGGCGGTCAATTTTTCCCATCGGATAGTCTGCCAGCGCCGAAATTTCGACCCATTCCAATGCCTGAGCCGCTCTTGCCTGCGGGATCTGCGCGCCGATTTCACATAAGAATGCATGCAGCGTCACTTTGAAATGCGTGTAGGCATGGCGGTAGGTTCCGAAAGGCGCTCTTATTATAACTTGCACCGCCAGCTCTTCTTGAATCTCTCTCTCTAAACATTCCTCGAGCGATTCGCCGTTTTCCTGTTTCCCGCCGGGAAATTCCCAAAGGCTAGCGAGCAGCCCTTTTTCCGGTCGCTGAGCCAGCAGGACTTTTTTGTTCCCGTCCTGAATGACGGCAGCGGTGACCTGATAATGCGGGATGACCGGCTTTGGCAGCACAACCGGCCGCGCTGCTGTGGTGCCGTGCTGCAGCGCCAGACAGTCTTCCGTTATCGGGCAGCGTGCGCACTGAGGATTGTCCGGCAGGCAGATAACTGCCCCCAGATCCATCAGCGCCTCATGATAAGCGCCCGGTTCAGTTTGGTCCGCGATCTGCTCTGCAGCCAGCTGCCAGAATTTACTTTCGGATTGGCGATCGCCGACTGGCCAATCGAGATCAAAGATTCTTGCATAAACCCGGCGAATGTTTCCGTCCAGTGCAGCAATCGGCTGATTGAAGGCGATCGACGCAATCGCGCCGGCAGTGTAGTGTCCGATGCCGGGCAGTTTTTCGAGGTTCTTTGGGTCGCTTGGAAAGGTTTTGTCGGGATTGCCGGCAATGACCTGGGCAGTTTTTAGCAGCGAACGCGCCCGGCTGTAATAGCCCAGTCCTTCCCAGAGCTTCAAGACATCCTGTTCGCTGGCATCCGCCAGCGATTCGAGCGTCGGGAAGGCTGCCATCCAGCGTTCGTAATAGGGGATCACAGTGTCAACCCGGGTCTGCTGTAGCATGATCTCCGATATCCAGACCCGGTAAGGTGTGCGATTGAAACGCCAGGGCAGCACACGCTGATGCACGGCAAACCAGTCAAGCAGTTTCTGTTGCATTGGCGTGTTCATGAATCAATTTTTGGAGGTTGGAACGATTGCTTCAGCTGCTGCGGGATCACGTTCAGAATTGAAATCCCTGTCTGGCAGGCGCCAATTTGCATTCGAAGTTTTGGATGAACTGCTGCAGCCTGTCCCGCAAATCAAGCCATTCCGATTTCGCCATCCGGGTTTCCGCTTCCAGTTCATTCGGCAGGAGCGCAGAAATCAGCACCTGCGGCTGGTCGCCGTAAAGTGTCGCCCAGGCATCGGAAAGTTCGAACCCCAACCGGTTCAGGCTCGGCACGAACTCCCGTACCAGAAAGTCGAAATATTCCTGCTCATGGTTCGGCAGAATATTCCAGGTCATGATCAACTTAACCGGCATTTTCTTCCTCTTCGCCTATTTCGCTCTCTTCCGCAGCGTCATCCAGCTCTGAGCTGTAGCCGCCAAGCGGGTGATTTAAAATCACGACCTTTGTTTCTTCCGGCAGCTGATTCAGATTCGTAATTTTCAGCGAATTGTAGACGTCTTCTGTCTGGGAAATGCCCATTTCTTTCAAGAACTTTGAAAGCGGGTCGAGTTCAATCTTCGAAAGCGGATCATAGTAATGCATTGGAATGACGATATTCGGTTTAATCTGGCTGATCAGCTCGACCGCCTTGGCAGTGTTCAGCGCGTACCCGCCGCCGACTGGAACCAGCAGAACGTGAATTGTGCCGTAGTTCTCGATCTCGGACATGGTTGGAATGCGGTTGAGATTGCCCATATGCGCGATGAAAAGTCCGTTATATTCGATGACGTAACAATAGTTGCGCACATCCTGGCTCTCGCCGCAATGATATCCGTTGATGAAGACGTTGTTGATCTCATATTCGCCGGAACTGTTGACTACAAAGGGGTCGCCTTTGACCGTGCTGACAAAATTATGACCCGGCAGATCACAGCTGCAAGTCACGATATCGCTTTTCAGTTTGAGAGGATCGAAACCGATTTCCTGATGGTCATAAGGGTCGCAGACAACGGTGCCCATGCCCCTTTCAGTGATGCGAAAGCATGAATGACCATACCAAGTAATTTCCATGAATCCTCCAGTTATCTAACGGTTTTATATTTTTAGCATCCTAATTATACTCGGATGCGCTTCGGTGAGCCAATTATTGATGTTTTCCCACATGACCGTCAGCTGAGAATTTTCTGTCATGGGGGTTTAAAGAGCAATCATCTGCGTATTTCAGAATTGGAAAAGAGAATGATTCGCGAGGGTTCGACCTGCTTTCAGCTGCGGGTCAATCATCAGCCGCCAGCACAATCAGGGATTCGTCAGGGCAGTTCAGCGCATCCGCCTGAAACCAGCCAGCGTCTGTCATCTCTCCGATGACAAGGCAAGCTTCCCGCTGCGGGATGACTCCCGGCGAAGACTCAAGCGGGAGGATCACATCCCAGTTTTGCTCGTTGAGCATCACAAAGCTGAGCCGGTTGAACGGGCGGACTTCATTGACTGCCCAGGGGTTGGCGCTCGTCAGCCCATCGCCCGCTTCGAACCAGCGCGGATAGATCACCAGCCCGTTGATGATCTCCTTTTCCCCGTTCACAACCTGCGATGTCAGCTCACTGCAAGCTCCGCTGCAGGAATCGTTTTCCAGCCAGCACTGCAGCTTAGCCGCCGAAGGTTCAAGCCGGATCCGGTCTGGAATGATCGCTGCGGAGAAAACCGGCAGCCAGCTGAATGCGATCAGCAGGATTGCTGCAGTCAGCCAGACCGGCTGAGGCAACTGCAATGCAAAACTTTGAGCCCCGCTCTGTTCGGTTTCTGAATTCGAAAAAAGGCATCTGATCCAGCTAATGATTTCAAACGTTCCCGCGCTGAAAATCAGGTAAAAAAACCAGTCTGCTGGCAGAATGAAGCGCCAGCCCGAATAGCGCCCGATTGCCGCGCTGAGCATGTACAAGGCACAGAAGACTGGCGGAATCAGGCTTGCTGAACGGTTTTTCCTCCACATAGCAGCCGCTCCGACCGCAATCATGCCGGCAAAAAACAGCAGCTGCAGCCAGGAGGTGTACAAAAGCCGCTTGCCCGCGTCCTGATAAGCCGGGTCGGTTCGCTCAAGTATGGTAAATTCAGGCGGAATACCGGCAGGCAGCACCAGCCATGCATCGATCAAATCTTTCGTAAAGTGATTGGCGCTGAAATTTAAAATGAACAGCGGGTGATCGAAAAAAGACTGCACCAGGCTACGGTTCATGCGGCTTGAAAATGCCTCAGCGCTCTCATCAGGTTCAATTTGAGGCTGCCAGTTTGGATCATCCGCATAACGCCGCACCAGTTCTCCGCTGTGAATTCCGCTGTCTTCCAGCATTGGCGATCCGGTCAGGGTCAGACTGCGGGTCAGCGCCGGCAGGATCACAAGCAGCAGGGCTGCTGTGAACCAGAGAACGGATCGAGGTTTGTTAATGGCGCCTGATCGCTGCAGCAGAATAAAGAGCCAGACTGCCGGCAGCAATACCAGCGCTTGGGAGCGGATTAATATGCTCATTCCCAGCAGAATGCCGGAAAAAATCAGCCGCCTGAAATTTTGCGGTTGCTTCTGCCATGAGATGAAGACAGAAATAAATATCAGGAAAGCCAAAAGCATCGGCAAATCGGACAGAAACATTTTCGAATTTGAAACGCCAAATAACGGCGCGAGATAGAGCGTGCTGATTTCGCGGGTCATGGCGACCAAGGCAGTCATCAAGCCGGCGCTGGTTGAATGCAGCTGCTTTCCGATCAGGAATAACAACGCCGGGATGAGCGCCAGCGTAATCGTCAGCAGATCGATCGCCAGCCAGATGTCGCTGCCGCTGATCCGCTGGACGGCTGCCAGAAACAGCACGAACAGCTGCCGTGAAATCACCTGATCTTTCAATCCAAGTCCCGCTAAGATACTTTCGGACCACAGTCCAAAATAGGCAGCATCCGAAGCCGGGTAAGGAACCTCATTCGGCGCGGTGATCTCCATGAAATAACTGTTTTTCAACACGTCTGCGCTTGGCACGCTTGTCCAAAGCAAGGCAGCGCCTGCCCAAATCAGCAGGAAAAGCAGACCGGTTCGAAGACGGTCCTCCTGCAGTTTTCCGGGCAGCAAGCTGCTCAGCGCTGATCCTATCAGCGCGGTGAGAACAGCCCCGAAAAGCTGCCACCATTGCAGCGAAATGCCGTTTGGCTGCCAGTCGAATGGATCCGGCGTGATACCAAGTCCGGTTTTTCTGATAAGGAAGTACAAAAGAATGTGGAAGCTGAGCGCCAATAGAAATACTGGCAGCATCTTTTTGAATCGGCTTTTTAGTTGTGGCAGAGACGTCTTTTTAATCCCGGTCAGGAACAGACTTGTCTGAAGCGACCAGACCACCCCAAAAACAGCCAGCGGACGCAGCCGCTGAAAATAGGCAAGGTATTTGAGCGGCTCGATATAGCTGAAATAATAAAGCAGACCTGCCAGGATGAAAAAGCTGGCGGATGCCAGTTTCGCGGCGATCCTGCGCTTCTTCTGACTGATGCAGACCTTGCAGCGCTTATAGAAATTAGTTTTGATGTCAAAACTCTTGGTTAGGAAGAAAAGGGCGGTCAAAGCAATGAAAGAGATCAATCCGATCATCGCCAGCCTCGGAAAGGAAAAGCGGCCGATCACGGCATTTTTCTCGTCAGATGGCAGGGAAAACAGCCAGACACCGGCTAAAACGCTCTCAACCAGTGTCAATCCCCAATACCACGAAAAGCCTGCTTTTTTAGAATAATGATCCATTTTTTCTGTCCTGACATCTTTTATTTTACCTTGCAGCGGATCGGAATGAGAGGAAGGACGCTGGTGATATACTTTCAATATGGTCAAACAGAAGAAAAATACGAAGACAAACACGAAGACTAAAGCAAATTATCGCGACAATAAAAAGCCATCCATGCAGGCTCGAAAACGCGCTCCGCAGACGGTTGCTCAAAAGAAAAAACAGAAGCTGGCGATTCAGCCCGCACAACAAATCCAAAACATTTTCAGCATTTTTCAGGACGTGATCGGTGTGATCCTGTTTCTGGGCGGCACGTTCAGTCTGGGAAGCCTGGCAGTCCCCGAGATGAACTCGCTGACCCAATGGCTGGCTGATCTGATGCACCTGCTTTTTGGCAAAACAGCGGTCCTTACCGGGATCGCGGCGATTGTCTTCGGTGTCTGGCTGCTGGTTTTACGGCGGCTTGAAAAACCGTTTTCGTTTTCTTGGCGCGTTTTCACGTTTATCGCGCTGTTCTATCTTTTCAGTCTGGTTGTGATCCAACGATTCGCGGTCATGGAAGCCCCGTTTAACACGCCAGCCGAAGCGGGTGGCGTGTTTGGAAAATGGGTGGATGAACTTCTGACCGGTGCAGTCGGGAGCGGTGGGACGCTGATCATCTTGTTTTTTATCGCTGTCGTTTTCCTGCTGTTTATCTGGCGTGAAATCGTCAAGGCATTTCCTGATTCTCTGCGGCAGAAATTGGACGTCACCAGCAAAATGATTCAAAAGATCAGACCAATTTTCGAGATCAATTCCGAAACGGATCAAACTGAAAGTCAGAAGCCGGGCGGCATTCCGCTGCGGAAACTGCCAAAGGAGCCAAAAGAAAGCGCTGTTCCGGAACAGGACAGCTCGCCGGATCAGGCAGAACCAGCCGAGCAGCAGCCCAAACCCAAATCGGGAATCAGTGCGCGGCTTGCTCAGGCGAACCTGCTTAATCAAAAGAAGAAACAGAATGACCATGAAAGTGATGAGAAAAAGCAGGACAAGCCTTTGACGGTTGTGATTCCAGCCGTCGAAAAGACCCAGCCTGCGGCTGCAGAGCCTTTCACGCCGCCGCTTATTCATAAAATTGAAATTCCAGAACTGTCAAAAACGAAACTGGCGCTGCCGGAAAAATGGAAGCTGCCGGCGCGGGATGAAATTCTTGACAACCGCAAAGTCCAGTCGCGAAATACCCCGGATGACCCCTATATTCAGGCGCAGGTTCAAAAGATTGAGCACGTGCTGGATATATTTGATGCTCCCGGAAAAGTGATTGATATTCAATGCGGTCCGACCTTTACGCAGTTCGGGATTGAACCGGGCTTTCTGGACCGGCAGGATCGAAAAGTCCGCGTCCGGGTGAAGCAGATTGAAGCGCTCAAGAAAGATTTGGAAATGGCACTGTCGGTCAAGCAGCTGACGATTGAAGCCCCGATTCCGGGCAAGACTTACATCGGACTTCAGGTTCAAAACCGCCATCGCGAAGGGGTATCCCTCCGCGAGGTGATCGAAGGCGAAGGTTTTTCAAAATACCAGAACGGACTGGGAATTGCGCTGGGGAAGGATATTTACGGCGATGTCTTTGCTGCTGATCTGACCCGCATGCCGCATCTCCTGATTGCAGGAGCGACTGGCTCCGGTAAATCCGTGTGTTTGAACGCGATCCTGGTTTGTTTGCTGATGCATCATTCTCCTGAAACCCTGAAATTGGTGCTGATTGACCCAAAGCGGGTTGAACTGACCGGCTATAACGGCATCCCGCATCTGGTTCGGCCAGTCGTGACTGAGGTTGAGCATGTCTATGAAATCCTGCAGTGGGTGCTTCAGGAGATGGATTCGCGGAATTTGCGCTTCCTTGAAGCCGGTGTACGCAACATTCAGGACTATAACCAAAAATTTACCGATCAACGGCTGCCCTATCTGGTCGTTGTGATCGATGAACTGGCAAATTTGATGATGGAAGCCGCGTCTGATATCGAGAGCAGTATCACACGTCTCGCGCAGACGGCGCGCGCGATGGGGATTCATCTGGTGGTCGCAACCCAGCGCCCGTCACGCGATGTGATCACCGGGACGATCAAGGGCAACCTGCCCTCCCGGATTGCCTTCGCAGTCGCGACAAACACTGACAGCATGGTGATTCTCGATCGAGTAGGCGCGGAAGACCTGTTCGGCAGGGGCGACATGTACCTGATGTCGGCGGAATCTTCCAACCTGAAAAGGCTGCAGGGTGTTTTTGTCTCCGATGAGGAGATTCGCCGCCTGGTTGAATATTGGCGGAAAAATCCAAAAATTGCTGAAAGTGACGAGAGCAGGGAACCATCAGTGAAACAGCCAGTTGTGCCGGTCACGATCCGGAAACAGCCGGAAATTACGGATGGATTGCTGACCCAGCTGCCGTTGCTGGACGAGAACGAGCCCGCTATGCGCCGGAATGCTGATCCGTTATTGGAAGAAGCGATTGCGCTGGTCAGAAAACAGGGCAGAGCTTCAGCTAATATGCTGGTCAGTAGGCTGAGCATTGGATTCAGCCGTGCAAACAAGCTGCTGGTGTACATGGAAGAGGAGGGCATTATCAGTCCGCCGAATTCAAACCCGGCAATCCCGCGTGATATTCTCGATTATGGTGAAAATGGTCCTCCAGTAGAGGAAGCGTAGCAGCTCATGGCTTATTTCGAAATTGGCATTTTCCAGCCGCGAAACGATGAAAACATCGGGACACTGTGGCGCAGTGCCTGGCAGCTTGGCGCTGCTGGAATTTTCACGATCGGCAGGAAACAGCGCCGCCAGACCAGCGATGTGCTGAATGTGCCGCAGCTGCTGCCGTATCGTCAATTTGAAACGCTGGAAGTTTTCTTGAGTGCACGTCCGGCAGGTGCACAGGTTATTGGGGTGGAGTTTGGCGGGACGCCGCTCGGCACTTTCAAACATCCCGAACGGGCAATCTACCTGCTCGGCTCCGAGGCGAATGGACTTTCAAAAGAGGTCATTGCGCGTTGCAACGCAGTGGTTCAAATTGAATCCGTTCATTATAAATCTTACAATGTCGCCATTGCCGGTTCGATTGTGATGTATCACCGATTGATTTCTGGCGAATTTTCTTTAGGCAAAAACAGCAGTCCCAGTGAAAATAACCCCACTAAGATTACTCCTAGCTGAAAACGCATATCCTGAGCAAAGGATATAAACATAAATAAAAGGGATTGTGTTGAAGGTAGTAGCGCTACTAGTAAGAATTTAAAATTCGAGAAGCGCAATGTTAGCACAATACTGGTAAAGATTATTAAATATGAGTAAAAGGCAGGTCGCCAAGTCAGCATGTCAATTGTTTTCTGACTAGAACTTATTTCATAGATTGAGAGGAGCGGTTCGACCAAACAGGGTAATTTTGAAGATTGGTGAATCCCATATGTATTGTTGATTACCCACTCGATTGAACCATCAGATTGTCGCGCAAGGATTACTTTATATAAATAACAACCCTCGCACCTAAGCTTCCAAATCATGTCACTGGCTTGAATCATGTGTTTTATCGTTAGCAAAGGTTTTTTCAATGTTAATGTCATAAAAACATGAAAGTTTTGACTTGTTCCACTATAAAACAACTCTTTGTTAAAGCCGGTATTTTTCAATAAGCTGCCGACAGTCCAAGGATTGTAGGTCCATTGATCCAACGGAAGTAGCTGATCAAGCCATTTACTTTCAAATTCAGATAATGAAGTACCTTGATAAACATGTGCACTAATTGTGTGCAGAAAAATCTGGTTGGTTCCCTCACTTCCATTTTGTTTGACGTTAAATGCATTTGACACAGGAACTTTTACAATCCAGACAATCGAGAACATCATTAGTAATGCCAATAGGAATTTTCGCCAATGTTTATACCAAATAACTGTTAAGACAATTATCGTAAACAACACAATTGGAAGACCATTGTGTCGAAATAGGACGATGCCAGTGACGCTTAAAGCCATCCCGATCCAAAAAAAATGTGAATTTAAACAATCCCCATCAGTTAGCACCAATCGTAAGATGATCAGAAAAAAGCTGAGGAAACAAATTGCATACGGGACATCTTTCAGCAGGCTGATAGAAAAAAGACTGCATACTGGTGAGAATGCAAAAGCGATACTTAATAACCAAGCGGTCCAATTTGGCAGGAATTTTATCCTGAGAAAATGGATACCATTCGCAATTACCAAACTTAATCCAAGAATTTGAACTACCGCGATTACTGTTGGCGAATTCCAAATATAGGATAACAACCGCATCGAAAAAGCATACGATACAGGATGCCAATCTTCATAAGTGCCTTGAACTGCTTGCCCCCATTGACTGAAAGAATCTTGGTTCATTAATCCTGGCCAATAAGTTAGCAAATATAAAAGCCATGTGATTATCATTGGCAGTGCATAAATCCACCAAGCTTTGTGGATTTGTTTCTTTGTATCAGATTCTCTTACTAACGAGGTTCTATTGTTTTCCGCCAGAATTGTCAGAAATAAGAAAAAGATAAACGAGGTCAGCAAACAAAATGAACAAAACACTATTATCCGATTGATAATCGAAGCTGGAAATTTTCGAATCAGATAAATCTGACTAGGAACTGTTGTGAAAAGATCAATTATTTCTTCAGAGTTATTGAGATTGAGCCTTACAGTGCCTGCGTCTGGACCAGTTAGAAAAGTCAGATGAATTTCATTAATAACTCTTCCATGCCAGGTCAAAAGTCCGTTTGAATTAGTTTGTAAAAACTGATCGTCTCTCTTCCAATCCCCTTCGTAAGTAAAAGCTGAAAAGCTATCAGTCAGACCGGTTTCAAATAACTTAAGGACAACGTCTTTGCCATCAGATTTTGAGTTTATTACAGGATTACTTTCAATTTCAAGCGTGACAGTCGGTAAAAATATATACCGATCCGGCAACCTTACATCCAGATTTAATAAAAGCATTGCAGAAAAAAGAAGACTGGTTAAAACCGATAAAAATAAAAAAGCACGTTTCCGCTGGAAAAAAAACTTTATATGAATACGATATAGAAAATAATAATATAGAGGCAGCAGAGTCAGTAAAAATGAAATCAAGAAAAACTGAACTCTACTAGAGGTAATATCGTAAGGAATCCAATAAAAATAAATTACCAAAGCAGTTGCCAAGGACATCCCAAAGGAGCTGACAACTAAGCGTTTGTTTATCGGTGAAAATGATTTGAAAAAGTTTTTCATCATTCGACTAATCAAACTTTCTCATTGTCCTGCTGTTGTAAAAACAGCAGTCCCAGCGAAAATAACCCGATTAGCATATTGCCGTATTGAAAGCGCATATCCTGCGCAAAATTCAGAACGAGCATCAAACTGAACTGCACAAAAGGCACAAGTCCGATCAGCAGCCAGCGTTTCTTTTGCATTCGCAGCGCCAAGACGACGGCAGTCAGCAATGCGATGTAGGACGTCAGCGCCGGACGCCAGATAAACGAATCCGCAGCCGGGACGGAAGCGGACCAATTGTAATAATTAAAGAATGGCTCGACGAAGGCGGGGAGTTTTGAACTTTCCCTGACCCCGAGCGGATTCGGCTGAATCCACTGATAGCCGCCATCTTGATTTTTGAACAGCGGGACGCGGTAGAGGTAACAGCCGCCCGGCTGAATCTGCCAGATCATGCGATTTGCCTCGAACATATGACGCAGATTGACCATCGGCGCCTGCATTGCAAGATCGAGGAAAATTTCAAGATTTTTCTTTGGCTGGCTGTACATCAAATCGAAATCAACACCTGCACTCGATTTCAAGGAGAGGACGTTACACGGATAATAAATCCATTCTTCAAGTGGCAACAGCTCATTCAGATAATCTTCCTGATCCGCTTTCAGAGGCGTTTGAGCTTCGACATGAGCGCTGATATGGTGCAGGTAAAGCTGATTGATGCCGCCCATGCCGGTGCGATTGACTGCAAGCGATTCATAAAGCGGGTACTTGATCAGCAGAAAGAGCAGCGCTGCAATCAATGCTGCGGCCAGCGTGTTTTTTCGAACAGCCGGGTAAAAAATAAGCAGCGCAGCAATGGCTGCGAGCGCAACTGGAAATCCATTGTGCCGATAAAGAACAACTCCGGTCAGCGCAAATGCCAGTCCCAGCGCTTGAGGAACGCCACGACGCTGCTGTCCGCTGCTAAGTACAATTTCACAGACGATCAAAAATAGGGCGAACAAACTGATCCCGTATGGAACGTCTTTCCAGAGTGTGATGCTGAGCAGACCGGTTAAAGGTGTGATGGCAAATAAAAGGCTCATGATCCAGCAGACCAGCGCGGGATAGCCATGTCTGCGCAGCATGCGCAGTCCCCAAGCTGTAATCAGGCTCAGTGCGATGATCTGAACGATCCCGATGACAGCGGGGGTCTGCCAAATTTGGTTCAGTGCCCGCATCAGAATTGCGTAAATTGCTGGATGCCAGTCATTGAAGGCTCCGGAAAGCGATTGCCCCCATTGATCCATTGAATCAGGGCTCATAATCCCGGGCCAGTAGACCAGCAGCCAGATTGTCCAGCTGATGAGCATCGGCAGCGCAACCAGCCAGCTGATGGATGCGGCAGGACGCATGGCTGCCGACTGGAAATCAGGCACTGGGACGGTCAGGCTGAAAAACAACAGAAACAGAAAAGCCAGACTGATTAAAACGCTGAGAAAAATGATCAGACGGTTGCCAATCGGGAGCGGGTATGCCAGGCGAATGGATTGTTCACCGGCAATCGGCGTATAAAGGTCAATGGTATTTGTCTCGTTTTCCGAAATGATCTGAATGATTCCTGCCTCAGGACCCGTTTCAAACAGAAGCTCGATCTGATGAAATACTTCCCCCGACCAGCTCAGCCCGCCGGCATTATCGGTCGTGAGCGCTTTCCCTTCCAGCTGCCAGCTGCCTGATTGCGTGAGCGAGCTGAAACTGTCGGTCGTCCCCGTGTCAAACAGCAGCAGCCGAATCTGTGATCCGTTTGAAGATGGATTGTGCGTGCCGACGGTTTCGATTGAAACTGAACCTGACGGCAGAAAGAAATAGCGATCAGGCAGCGGAACTGCCCGGATCAGGATTAATAAACCGCTGCAAAACACACTCAGCAGCAGACACAGCCGAAAGACAATCCGGGGAGTGCGCGCAAATCGCGGCAGCATCCAGCGCGTCAGTATGCCGAATGCAGCCGCGCTCAGCAGCACAGTCAGCAGTCCGATCAGCAGCAGCGAACGCCGGGATGTGATCGGATAAGGAATCCAAAACAGGTAACCCGCGAGTGCCAGCTGCAGCCCCAAAAAAAATGAGAGGATCCAGCGAACCGTTCGCTGTTTTTTCGAAGGTGATTCAGTCGAATTCACGGATGACCCCATTTGATCAGTCACCGTACATGAAATTTTGTCTTGTTTCTGGAGGAAGTGCATTTTGACGCTCACCTTTGAGCATTTCCTGCCAGAAGAGGTTGTCATAGCGCCGGGAGCGGATCGGCATCGGCATCGGCACGCCATAGCCGAGGATTAAAACTTCTTCTTTCGGCTGGAGCCGTGACAGCATGCCGCGCAGCGAATCTTTGCCGGACAGACCTGAAAGCACTGCCGAAATGTCGCCGTCATCGCCTAGCCAGCCGGAGATGCGGGTGCCGAGCTGCGACATGACTTCGTCATAAATTTGAGACGGACGTTGATCAATGATCAAGAGCGTCACATAGTACTTGCGCATCTCGCGAGCGATCGTGGAAAAAGTCGTCTGCCCCGCCATTTCACGATTCAGCAGCTTGTGCGCTTCTTCAACCGCAACCACAAGCGGCTTTGGTTTCGCGCCGTCATGATTGAGATGTTCGAGAGTCATCCGCTCCCATTCCCTGCGAATCTTCCGTGTCAGCAGGTTGGTGACCAGCAGATAGTCCAGGTCTTGTTCATAATCCCCAAAAGAAAGGATCACCGACTGTCCTTTTTTCAGGAGATCAATAATTTGTCGGATCGATGATTTTCCAGCCTGATGCTCCACCAGATAATCCTTTCGAAAAAGTGGACGCAGCTTCTCATGTAGGCTGGATGCTGCCATCTCATTTACTTTCCAATTCTGTGCCCACTCTTTGACAGAACCCTCTCCATCCCCCGTGTTCAGGTTCATGAACGATTGAAACCAGTTATCAAGTCTAAAACATTGAACAATTGCTGACAATGTTGTTGACGTGGTTTCGCGCAGGTTGAGCTCCCGCGTCAGCATTTCAATGTCCTCCGGCAGGATGTCCGAATATTCTAAAACGAGATCAAAATCTGCTTGATTCCCCTTGATGTTTGTTGATTTCCCAAGCACACAAGCTTTCACTTTCTTAGGCATTTTTTCAACCAGCCCCGGCGCTTTGATATCCGTGTCCGGCGAGGTGTCGCCAAAAGCATATTCGTTATGCATGTCGAAGACCAGCACTGCCGCCCGCTGGCTCTGAATCAGCCCGGCAAGGATCATGCGCGTCAAGTAACTCTTTCCAGTTCCGGTTGCGCCGAAAATTCCTGAAGAGCGCTGGACAAATTTTTCCATGTCAATATGCACTGCGTGACCCTGTTCGCGCGTGCTG
>DHPK01000004.1:63170-70152 GCA_002407845.1 Leptolinea sp. UBA5366
GTGACCCTGTTCGCGCGTGCTGCCGATCACGAAACTGTTTTCTTCCTTCTTTGGCTTAAAAACCTCCTGCACATCGAAAGCAGTCGCCATTCTGACCGGCGCCTGATGCAATGGCAGGGTTTTCACCGGGACGGGAGAAAGATCCGTTTTTTCTCCGGCTTTGTACTCGGGATCGTCCAGCTCTCTGCCGATGTTTTGCATCAGCACGGGCAGCACTTCCATTTCTGTGAACAGCGTCTGCGCCTGCAGCAGATCGGACATTCCTTTTGGCAGCCGAGCTGTGTTTAGATCCCTTGAATAATGCGGATCAACTGCCTGCAGGCTCAAATTCACGACTAAACCGTAAAACTTGAGGTTCTGACTTTCGATCACCACGAAAGCGCCTTCCTGCACGCTTGCTGCCGGAACGGTCAGACGCACAAAGATTCCTTCCTTCAGACTGCCGCTGGTTACGTAACCGATTGTCGCATCTGTCATCATGCATCCCTCTCTTCATTCTCCGACTGCATGCTGATGTCGGCATCGCCGATCGCGCCAAGGATTGCGATCAGATCGGCGTAGTTGTCGCGCATCAGGTAGATCACCTCGTTGATAGCACGCTCGGTCCAGCCGGACTGGTTGAGCGCATACTGTGCCCGCGCAGCCTGCCGGAAATGGGCTGCGAACAGTTCTCCCATCGGAACGTTGTTCACCTGCATCATGTGGCGCAGATAACCAAAACTCCCGAAAGAGGTAAACTTCCCGACCTCGGACGCGCTGCATTGGTATATTGCGTCCAGCGTCAGCGGCGGCCGCGGGGGCAGCAGATGCGAAAGTACGCCACTTTCCTGAAAGCCGACAAACAGAATGCGCAGCACAATCGGCACGTTGCGGTTGATCTGCGCATCCAGCATGACCTCTTCTGCCACTTCATCACTCGATGCCAACTGGCGCAGAAAACCGTCTTCCTCTATTTGGATATCCGTCACCAGTCCATAAACTTCCAGTTCGGGAGAGCGGCTGACTGGAATGCGAACCATTGTACCGAACGGCGGAATGGCGGACTCGCTCGTGCGGTACGCCACAACACATTCGCGGATGTTTGAACTCAGGATTCTGCCAAAGGCGGTTTCAGATGTCATGATGGGTCCTCAAAACTTTCTTAATTCAGCTCGATATCGGTTAATAGATTCCGGATAGATCTTTAGTGCGCTGCTTTGCGGATTTATCCGGAATCGGCGCACCGCTTGCCGCCAGCTGATGCACGATCAGCGCTTTAATTTGGTCTTTTTCCTTCAGACGAACCATGGCTTCCTCATGCGCGCGATGCAATGCAAACGGATAAGGCACGCCGGGCAAGATTCGGGTTTGGGCGAACAGATGGGCATGCAGCAGGTCAATCGCTTTCGGATTCTCCGCCACCCATTCAGGAATTTCGACGCGTGAAATTTGCGGTTCCCCAGCCTTGCCGCAATTCAGATAAAAGAACGAGATTTGGGTCTCTTCCGGCATCTGGATGACAGAAGGAGAGATCAATTTAAAGACAGCGGAGCGCTCGCCAGGCTGCAGAAACTGAGAAAAAAAACTGCTGTCGGTTACACCTAGGGACTTTTTTTCATCTGTTCCGCGGGCATCATTGAGCAGCGCTAGCATCTCAACCACAAATTTGGAACGGGAACGATCCGTGTATCCGGCAGTAATGATTTGGTCAGCTGCCATGTCCTGTAAAACCTTATAGTAGGCGCTGATCAGCGGTTTAGCTTTTTCATGTGATTTCTGTGAGTAATAGAGCTGCAGCGGTCCATCAGTCAGGGCAAGCACTGGATCGCCCGCGCTGGACTGTGCTGCCTCTCCGGCTATATCCGCCAGAAATCGGCGTTCAGCAACATCCCGGATCAAGGCGACCTGTTCCTCATCGGTCATCAACTCCTGCAACTGATCATCCGGACTGTCCATCATGCGGGTTTCCGTCATGATTTTTGGGATTTCCCCGCTGCCCGGACGCATCCAGAAGACGGCGCTGTTGACCAGACCGAAACTGATTTCATCATGCCGGTTGGGGTTGATCTGCGACCCGTCAGCCGCCAGCAGGCTGATAATCTGTTCCGGCAGTTGAGGTGCAGGCAAATGGGTGTCAATGCGCTCGCTGCGCGGCAGTGCGCAGCCGCTCACTTCGACTGTCCTCAGTCTGCTTAGAAGCGCTTCGAGCAGGTCGGTTCGATCGGCTGCCTGAGAAAAGGAACGGCTGATGAGCTTGAGAGCGGCGCGGCGTTCATCCTGTTGGACAAGGATCTGGCTGCACAATGTTTTGATTTGGGGTCGGAGCTGCTCAAAATTTACAGGCATGCTCCAATTATAATGGTCAGTCCGGGCGTGGGCTCAGACTGACCGTCATGAATTTAGCGAAGATTAAGCGTTTGTAACGGCTTCCCCGTGCTTTACCTGTGTCATGCAAATAAATGCCAGCAGAAAGCAGACCGGTGCATAGAGGAAAAGGCTGCTAAAAGTCTGGGACAGGTCGCGGATGACGCCAAACAGGATCGGGCTGGCAATCGCCGCGCTGAATGAAAAGAAGTAGTAATAACCGGTGAAAGTTCCCAGTTCGGTGTTTTTTGCCAGTTCCAGAACCATTGGCAGCGAATTGATGTTGATGCAAGCCCAGAACAGACCGCCAATTAAAAGCAGCACACGTAAAATTGTCAGATTTTCAATCATGATCATCGGGATGAAAACGATGATCAGCCCGATCAGCCCGATTAAAATTGTGCGTTTTCTGCCGATTTTTTCAGCAACAAAACCAGACGGAACAGCGAATAAAACGAATGAGACTGAGAAAAATGCCAGCAGCATGGCAGCCTGACCGTCAGTCTGACCCAGCGAGCTGGTTGCGTAACTGGTAAAAAAGGTCTCGACCGCGTTGAATGCGCAGAACCAGAAGAAAATCGCCAGCAGCAGGAACAGCAGGCTTTTCCGCTGCGCTTCCGGCAGCAGTTTGAAAGATTGCAGGCTGCCTTCTTTGATGGATGATTGTTTTTTCTCTGCCGTCTCATCTTTTGAGAGCTGTTGTTCCAAGGCTGTGTTATTTTCTTTGACAAAGAGGAAAAGCACGATCACCGCGATAAACATCACGATTGTGCCCATTGTGAAAGTTGCTTCACGCCCAAATTGATCAGCAATTTTGCCCCCGATCAGGAAGGCGATGATGGATGCCAGTCCGCCCATCAGATTGATGATCCCGTTTGCCTTGCTTCGCAGCGGTGCCGGCGTAAGATCGGGCATCAGCGCAATCATCGGCGAGCGCCAAATGGACATGATGAAGTTGAAGACGATCACAACTGCCATCAGCCCGAACAGGGTCGGCATGCGCGGGATCAGCGCAAACAGCAGCCCGCACAAAGGCGCGCCGATGATGATGAACGGCATGCGCTTTCCGATTCGGGTGTGGGTTCGATCGCTGATTGAACCGAAGAGCGGCTGAAAAATGACGCCGAAAAAATTGTCGATCGTCATGATTGTGCCGACTAAAGCGGAGGATGTCAGAAAATCGTTCAGGATCAGCGGGACAAAACTGTTGTAAATCGACCAGAGCAGCGAGGAGGCAAAGAAGCCCAGTCCGATCAGCAGCGTTTTCCCATAATTCAGTTGTAAGGTCTGTTTTTCTGTTGTCATGATGGCTTGTTCCTTTCAATTCAGCAAGGTTTGGCGGACACGCAAGGCGGCTGCCGGATCATTTGTGATCAGACCGTCGCAGCCTTTTTTCATCAGCGCCAGCAGATCATTTTCTTCGTTCACAGTCCAAGGCCGGACTTTGAGACCGGCTCTCTGACAGCTTTTCAGGTAGCCCGGCAGGTAAAGATTCCGGTAATAGGGATGGAGCGCGCCGGCTCCCCGAGACTTCGCATAGTGGCACGGACGCAGCAGCGGCATGGCATACAGCAGCGCGATTTCGGCGGTTGTGCCCAGATTTTTAAGCTGTGTCAGCGAGGCATGATTAAACGATGAGAAGACGATCCGCTCCTCGAGACCAAACTGTCTGACGCAGGCGAGCGCCTTCTCCTCAAGTCCGAAATATCGTTCTTTTGAGTTTTTCAATTCGATGTTGAGCTTCACTGATTCGCGCTTGATCAGGTCGAGTACCTCTTCCAGAAGCGGTGCCCGCGCCGTCTCGCCGGTGTGCCGAAACCAGGCAAAATTCAGCTGTTGAATTTCAGCCCAGTTAAGCGTTTTGACCAGATGATCCTGTCCGGTCACCCGGCTGGTGTTTTCGTCGTGGGTCACGATCACTCGACCATCCGCGCTCAAATGAACATCCAGCTCAAGTCCGTCCGCGCCCTGCTGCACGGCCAGCTCAAAGGCTTCCATCGTGTTTTCAGCCCGGTGGGCAGATGCGCCGCGGTGCGCCCAGATTTCAGTCAGCATGATGCTGTCTCATTTTTCATCAAATGCATATGCAAATTATAGTTTCAAAAACCAAAAGAAAACCGTTTTCACACTTCTTTTACTTTCATACATTTATCAGAATCGATTAAGATAGGCATATGGAAAAATTTTCATTCGTACCTCAATATTTGACCCGCAATGGCAGCCCTTGGTTTCCGATCATGGGCGAAATGCATTATTCGCGCACGGATCGGCGTTTTTGGGATGAGTCGATCCGGAAAATGAAGGCAGGCGGAGTTGACATCGTTTCGAGTTATGTGATCTGGAATCATCATGAGGAAATCGAAGACGAATATGATTTTTCCGGCAATCGGGATTTGCGCACCTTTGTCGAGACGATTCAGCGCAATGGGCTCTATTTCTTTATTCGCATCGGTCCCTGGTCTCATGGCGAAGTGCGCCGTGGTGGATTCCCGGACTGGCTTTTTTCGAAGGGATTTGAACTGCGCACTAATGATCCAGCCTATTTTCAGGCGGTTGAAAAATATTATCGCAAGATCTATCAACAGGTTGAAGGACTGCTGTTAAAAGACGGCGGACCGATCATTGGCGTGCAGATTGAAAATGAGTACGGGCACTGTGGCGGCTTGACGGGAGCAGCAGGCGAAGCGCATATGCGGAGGCTGACAGCCCTGGCGAAAGAGGTTGGTTTTGATTTGCCTTACATGACTGCTACCGGCTGGGGCGGGGCGGTCACAGCCGGCTTGCTGCCGGTCATGGGCGGCTATCCGGATGCGCCATGGGATCAGCGCTCCGGCGAACTGGAACCGAGCGGTAATTTTATTTTCACCCATGAGCGCAACGATCATAACATCGGATCAGATCATCATGTCGGGTTTGGACTGAACTTTGATCCCGCCGACTTTCCTTACCTGACGGCAGAATTAGGAGGCGGATTGCAGGTCACCTATCAGCGCCGTCCTGTGGCGACCGCACGAGATATCGGCGCAATGTCACTGGCAAAATTGGGTTCCGGCGTTAGCTTACTCGGCTATTATATGTATCACGGTGGGACCAATCCGACCGGAAAACGCACCAGCCTTCAGGAATCCCGGGCAGCCGGTGACATTTGCGATGTGCCGGTTCATTCTTATGATTTCCGGGCGCCGATTCGCGAGTTTGGACAAATTTCGGATAGTTATCGCGAGTTGAAACTGCTGACACTCTTCCTGAAAGATTTTGGGGAAGAACTCTGCCGAATGCCAGCAGCCTTGCCTGAGAGCAATCCGCTCAATCCGCAGAACCTGACCGACTTGCGGACTGCGGTACGGAGCGACGGCAAGCGAGGATATCTATTCGTCAATAATTATCAGCGGCGGCAGGTGATGGCTGATCATGAACGCACTGTTTTGACGGTTTCAGCAGATGGGGAAGAGCTGCATTTCCCGTCAATGGACATCCGGAATGGCGACTTTTTCTTCCTGCCTTTTAACCTGCCAGTCGGAAACGGAACAATCAGAACGGCAAATGCAACACCGCTTTGCCGTCTGAATGATGACGCAACCGTTTTTTACACGGATCAGAAACCTGTTTTTGAATTTTCTGCCCCACTGGAGGGTCATAAACTGATTGTTTTGATGCGCGATCAGGCGAAAAATGCTTTAAAATGCACGATTGACCAGCGTCAGTATCTGATCTTGACGGATGGGTTGGCACTGATGGATCACGATGCTATCACGCTGCATTCCTGGGGCGTCCCATCCTTTTCTGTCACGCCTGATCTGCCGGCGGTCCCAGTAGGTTTCGAAAAGGTATCCTCCTCAAATGAATTTCAGACTTATCGCTCACTGACGCCAGAAAAATATGTGAATCCACGGCAAATTTCATTTCAGCAAACTCATGCTGACGCGGAAAAAATCCGGTATGAGATTGTATTAGATTATCCGGAAGGCATTAGCGACTGCCTGCTTGAAATCACCTATGTGGGAAATACCGCTGTGGCAGCGACTGACACTGCGGTGATTACGGACGATTTTTATGCCGGTCCTCCCTGGCAGATTGGACTCAAGGCTGCCGGTTTCCCGAAACGCATTTGGATTGAAATTCAACCGCTGCATCGGGATGAACCGATCTATCTGGAAAAATGGCCTGAATTTCAGGAGGAAACGGTTGGAGAGATTAAATCGATCCGGCAATGTTTCGAGTATCAAACCAGATTAAGTTCTAAATAAAGCCTGCTGCATTCGCTCAGTTCAATCGAATACGAGCAGACTCTTTGAGTCAAATTTGAAGTCTGGATCCCAGGTGGCTTCCCGGTAATTCCCGCCAAAATTCGCAAAATAGGCGAGGTATCTGCTCCAGGAAATAGCCTGCGGTTTTTAAAAAATCGCCTTGCCCGGGTTCCTGACCAATTCGGTGATCTTATCAGCGTGCGCTTTGTTTTTGTATTGTATGCCGCGTTATTCCGCTAAAACCAAGCGAGACTGCGGGCGGATTCAATCAACCTTGCGAACAAGTTAACCAGGTTTTCAAACGTGCGGAATATACGATTAAGCTGATTGAAACTTGCTCTGGAAAGACCGGACATTAAGCGCGTCTGATGGGACTATCCTTTAGGAGGATG
>DHPK01000004.1:70238-70476 GCA_002407845.1 Leptolinea sp. UBA5366
GGACTATCCTTTAGGAGGATGAGACTGCTGGAAAAGAAAAATTCAAGAATTAAGAATATTTTCTAATGGAAACTTTTGCATGAAAAAAGAAAACAGGGCATTTCAAACTGATCGGTCAAAATGTCCTGTCGGCAATGCAAGGAATAAAAAGCTTGTTTTTTCCTTTGACTTCCAGCGAAGCGGCTACTCCTTAAACAAGGGTAGATGCCCGAGCGAAATAACGTTGTTCCAGTCATCA
>DHPK01000004.1:70599-87201 GCA_002407845.1 Leptolinea sp. UBA5366
GAAATAACGTTGTTCCAGTCATCCCCCTCTGTGCAGATCGCGGCATAGGTGATATCCGGGTCGCTGCCTGCCATATCCATTAAGGATTGAATCGCCTGAATGGTGGAACCGGTGCTGATCACGTCGTCAACGATGACCACTTTTTTCCCCTTGATCAGCGGAATATCTTTTTCGTCAAGGATCAAATGCTGCTCCAGCTGCGTTGTGATCGAGTTGGAAGTTGATTCCAGTGCTCGTCCCATATAGGATTTGTAATTCTTGCGGCAGACAACGTAAGGTTTGCCGGTTCGAACCGAAATCGCGTGGGTGAATGGGATGCTTTTTGACTCTGCGGTCACAAGCACATCGTATGGAATGTGGCTCAGCCGGCGGGCAATTTCAGATGCGCAGGCTTCCACCAGTTCAGTGTCGCCGAGTGTGTTCAGAATTGCGATTTTCAGCCCTGGTTTCACTTCAAACAGTTTTAGCGTTCGCTTGATGCCGGCGAGTTCGATGTCAAATGTGTCCTGTGTCATTGTCTTGCTCCTGATTTAGGAAAATGTCTGGTGATAATGAAAGCCTCGAAATTATATCATGCCAGGATAATTCTGGATTCCATCCGGCAATTCGCACAGCACTAATTCGCCCTGCCCCGGCGATTCCAGCTGGATGCCTGCGCTCTCGCCTAGATCGAGAATCAGTAGCTGCGGACGGCGGCTGGTGACTGCCTGGTTAACCTCGGCGGAGACGGTGTCCGGCAGCATCAGGTCTTTATTCGACTGCAATTGGAAATCCGGGCAGACAGGCGCAGCTGCCAGCTTAAGCCTTTCTGCGGCTGCAGCAGCGAGGCTGCGGCCATGCGAGGTGTTAGCGAAAAGCAGGACAGACGGTTTATATTCTTCGGCGTAATGGTCAAGCGCGATCGCTTCCAATGCTGGATTCTTTCCTGCGAACTGTGGATGATCATAGACAAAAATGCGTTCAACGCCAGTGCTGAAAAACTTTCTGGCTCCAGCTGTCAGACCTGTGCCAATCAGGATCAAAGCGCTTTTAATCCGCATTTTGGGCGCAATTGCATTGGCTTTTTGAATCAAGGGAATGATGCTTGGGGATAAGGTTCTATCGTCAGCGAGCTCTCCGATGATCGCGATATCAAGCCAGTCTGTCTTGCTTAGAAGCGACCGAGGCGGTTCAGGTTTGGCGTAAGACTGAATGGAAATTCTCTTTTTCATTACTTTTTCACCTCGCGCTGCCGGACAGTTTCGAACATTAGAATTCCGGCTGCGACAGCTGCGTTCAACGATTCCACGCGCTCAGCCATTGGGATGAAGATTTTTTCCGATGCGAGCTGCTCAGCCTGTTGACAAATTCCTTCGGCTTCGGAGCCGATGATTAATGCCAGCGGCTGGGTCAGATCGTGGCGCCAATGCGGCAGCCCGCCTTCCATGTCAGATGCTAGAATTCTGATCTCCGGAAATTGCAGGAAAAATGCGGATATCTCCTGCCACTGCAGCTGTCTGAAAGGCAGTTTCAGATGCGCTCCCATGCCGGAACGGATAACTTTCGGTGCGTATGGGTCTGCGCACTGGGGGGAGAGCAGCAGCAAGTCAGCGCCAGCGGCAGCCGCGGTGCGAAAAATAGTTCCCAGATTACCGGGGTCATGAATCGCGTCCAAAATCAGGACGAAATTTGGCTTTTTGGGCAGTTCACCGGCTCGCATTTCAGCCACCGCCAATATGCCCTGCGGGGTTTCCGTATCAGAGAGCGACTTCATCACTGGGACTGAGACTTCTTCAAATTCGATTTGGGCTGACTGTACCCGATCCAAAATTGCTCTGGTCCGCTCTGATACCGGCTCAGAAAACAGCACTAGCCGGATTGGTTCGGTTTGTTCCATAGCATCTTCTATCAGGCGCACACCTTCCATCACATAACAATTACTGGAAAGCCGCTCCTTTTTTTGTGTCAGCAGCTTTCGAACCCATTGAACTTTTGCATTTTGGTTTGAAGTGATCATGCTCGCACCCTATGAATACCATCTGATGGTAAAATTTCAATCCATTTAGGATAAGAATGCGAGGAAAGATGAAAAAAGGTCTTCACTTTTTTATTGTAATCTATCTTGTTTTGATTCTGGTCGGCTGCGTGTCGCAAAAACCAACGCAGAAACCTGAAGCAGCTGTTGTAAACAAGATTAAACCCGAAGCTGCCAAAGAGCTGCTTGAGGGCGAAAATCCGCCGACACTGGTGGATGTGCGTGAACCGAATGAATTTTCAGACGGTCATATTCCCAATGCGATCAACATTCCGCTGGGTGATGTGGTGAACGGGGTGAATCAGGCTGGTCTTGCCAAGGATGCGCCGATCATGGTGTACTGCCGCTCCGGTGCACGCAGTGCTGATGCCGCAAGGAAGCTGATCAATGCCGGCTACACACAAATCTATGATCTGGGTGGGATTATCAATTGGCCGTACGAGACGGTCAAATAAAACCGAGTAAAGAAAAAAGAGGCGTTTTCAAAAACGCCTCTTTTTGTATCCGGAATTAATTTGATTTCGGCAAGGTAGCGGACGGGACGCTCCGGCTCATATCGTAACCCAGTTCGTAGTAATGATTTGAATTAAAGTCAAAAGTTTTTATCAGTTCCATGCCGACTTTACGGGTGTGTGCCGCGTAAGAACGCGGATTGATCTGATTAATGAAAGTGATCATGATCGGAAAGCGCTCTGCCATCTGGAGGCGCGAGAATTCAAACAGGTTTTCAAAAACACCCTTGCTGCGCCAGGCTTTGTCCAGACAGATCGGTCCATACTGATAAGAATTTTCGGTTGACAGCGTTTGACCGAGGTACTGTGTCTTTGGCAGATCAGCGATCATGTGCTGAAACAGCGGCCAGGCAGACCAGAAATCCCAGGATGCAGCCATGGCATAGCCAATTATCTGGGCGTCAGCGCAGGCAATTGCGAGCCCTTGCTCCTGTGTGATCAAGGCTCGAAACTGATCATCGCTGAAAAGCGTGGTCACAAACCCATCCGCCTTTTCATCTTCTGGGATTGTCGAAACATGATAGCGCTGCTGCAGGTCACTAATTCCCGGCAGATCTTCAAAATTTGCATTGCGATATTGGATCAAAGCGTTTCCTCCGGCTTTTTAATAATTGTAATATATTGCCAGCTGAAAAAATCCCTCTGAAATTTCACTTTATTTCAATCAGATTGTACAAATGACACTTGAATCCGGTTTCACAGAATTGTATGATTAATTTGAAGCAACATGGAACAATCCTGTTGGCAGAAGGTCTCTGCATCTTTGACAAGGCAATTCATGAAGGAGGTATTCATGACGGTTTATGATTTTTCAGTCAATGATGTTTACGGGAACCCGGTTCTACTGCAAACTTATGCAGGAAAAGTGCTCTTGATTGTAAATACTGCAACCCGTTGCGGATTGACCCGGCAATATCAGGACTTGCAGAATCTCTATAAAAAATACAATTCTCAGGGGTTTGAGATTCTTGATTTCCCTTGCAACCAGTTTGCGAATCAGGCGCCCGAATCAGATCTTGAAATCGCAAATTTCTGCCAGCTTAATTACAAAACGACCTTTAAGACTTTTGCAAAAATTAAGGTCAATGGCAACGGTCAGCACCCGCTCTACCGTTACCTGAAAAAGCAGAAACCAGGTATTTTCGGCTCGATGATTAAATGGAATTTCACCAAGTTCCTGATCAACCGTCAGGGGATTGTCAGCGATCGTTTTGAGCCCGGAGATACATCCGACCGTTATGAGTCAAAAATCCAGCGATTGCTGTCTGAGGATGTAACAATTATTCCCTGATCTCTTGATAAACTCCCCGAATGGAACTATTATAAGTTTGTAAAGGTTACAACTTGAGAACTGGAAGGAATAATAGTCCATTGGAAACGATGAGAGATTTTGGAAGCTTAACGGAGGAGTTGAAGGGCAAGAATGTGCGCCTCTCCCATCAACGGGTGAAAGTGCTGGAATACTTGGATCGCAATCGCATCCATCCAACAGCTGATCAAATTTACTGTGCACTGCATGCTGAAATGCCGTCTTTATCACGGACGACAGTTTACAATGCCTTAAATTCATTGGTCAATGCTGATCTGGTAAAAATGCTTACGATTGAAAGCAACGAAGCCCGTTACGATATTGTCACCGAGACGCATGGTCATTTCAAATGTGAACAGTGCGGCAAGATTCAGGACTTTCCAATTGATCTGCAGGAGATCAACCCTGAAGGCTTGAAAGGCTGCAAAATTCAGCAGAAAAATGTTTATTTTAAAGGGCTCTGCCGCGATTGCATCAATCAGCCCGGCAGTGATCATCATTAATTAAAAGCAAGGAGAATGAAAATGGAAAGCAAGTCAGTAAAAGATTTAATGGATGCATTTGCAGGAGAATCCCAGGCGAATCGTAAATATACAGCCTATGCCCGCAAAGCGAAAGCAGAAGGCAAAGTCAACGCCGCCAAATTATTCCAGGCTGCAGCGGACGCGGAAACAATCCACGCTCTGAAACATTTCGAGACAGCCGGCAAAGTCGGCTCAACTGCTGAAAACCTGAAAGATGCCGTTGCAGGCGAAACCTATGAATACACTGAAATGTATCCGGCTTTTATCAAGGACGCGGAAGGCGAAAACAATAAAGGTGCGCTCGCATCCTTCAAATTTGCTCTTGGTGCAGAGGAAGTTCATGCCCGCTTGTACAAAGAAGCGCTGGAAATGCTCGATTCGACGGAAGAGATCAACTATTATCTGTGCCCGGTCTGCGGCAACATTGAAAAAGTCCGCCCAGAAAAATGCTTTATCTGCGGCGCTGCCGGTAAAAGCTTCATCGAATACTAATCTATTCTGACTAATAGAAAAAAGGACGGCGCTAATCAAAGAGCCGTCCTTTTTTGTCTTCCCGGATCATGTTCCCCTGAATTAATCTTTAAAAATGTCTTGCTATTCTGGAATCAAATAAAATTGAAGATAGGTGGAAAAATTTGTATCTTTTCTCTGAAAGAGAGGATCCAATGAAGATGCCGGAAAAGATTGACGGGCAAATGCTGAGCCCGTGCGGAGTGAACTGCATGGTGTGTTCGGCTCACGTAAAAACCGTAAATCAGTGCGTTGGCTGCCGAATTGAAGGACTCAAACCTCCCCGCTGCCTGAATTGTGCCCGAAAGCGTTGTGCTGAGGCGCAGCAAGTAACCTATTGCATTGAATGCCCGAAATATCCCTGCCAGCGGATCAAGCCGCTCAACCGCCGTTATTTGGAACGGTATAAGGTCGATCTGCAGGAAAATGCACGCATCGCCGTTCAGCATGAGGTGGAAAACCTGATGGAGCTGGAGCAGGCACGTTGGCGCTGCTCGGCGTGTCAGGGCATTATTTCACAGCACGACGGCGAATGCAGCGAGTGCGGACAAGTGAGAACGGAAGGATAAAATGGATTTCAAAAAAGCATACAAAGATCTCTATCTGCCAAAAACGACCCCGATGCTGATTGAAGTGCCAGAAATGGTGTTCGTGATGTTCAACGGGCGCGGCAATCCGAACGACCCGCAGGGAGAATATCCGCTGGCTCTCGCGCTGCTCTACGCCTTGTCCTACACGATAAAAATGTCAAAGATGGGTTCGGAAAAGATCGCTGGCTATTATGATTACATCGTCCCGCCGCTTGAAGGACTGTGGCAGCTGCCGGGCGGAAAGTCGGATGGGATTATTGATAAAGATGCTCTCACGTGGATTTCTCTGATCCGCCAGCCTGAATTTGTCACGCAGGAAGTCTTCGATTGGGCGTGCGAAAGCGTCCATCGGAAAAAAGGGCTTGATCCGGCTAAAGCGCGCCTTCAAAAGATGACTGAGGGCTTATGCGTTCAGTGTATGCACATCGGATCTTATGACGCAGAACTTGAGACAATCGCGCGGATGAATCAGTTTGTTGAAGCTCAAGGCTTGGCGCATGATTTCTCGGAGTCCCGCCGCCATCATGAAATCTACCTCTCGGATCCGCGAAAAACCGACCCTGAAAAATTAAAAACAGTGATTCGGGTGCCGGTTCGAAAAGCCTGACCCGGCAGGACATTAACAATTCCCGGTGTAGACGTACTTTAACCTTTTCCGGGCGATATCTGCCAGATGATAAATGGTTTTTACCGGTGTTGCAGGACGATCCTGAGCCTGGAATGATGGAAAAAATCGCGAAATGTGATAAGGGATTTCCGGGTCAACAGATGCCAGCCACGCAGTCAGCGATTCCATTTCCTGTTCGGAATCATTTTCCGTCGGGATGATCAGTGTTGTCACCTCGACATGGGAGTGTTTGGCTGCCAGGGCAATCGTCCGTTTGACGACCTCAAGATTTCCTTGAACCGTGTCATAAAACGTTTGCGTGAATGCTTTCAGATCAATGTTGAACGCGTCAATCCAGGGCAGAATCTCGAGCAGCGGTTCTTCTTCCACCGTGCCATTCGTGACCATCACATTTTTTAATCCATGCGCGTGAGCGAGTTTTGCACAGTCCATGACGTATTCATAGCTGATAAAGGGTTCGTTGTATGTATAGGCGATGCCGATGTTGCCGTCTTTTTTCAGTGTGACCGCCTGCCGCACCAAATCTTCGGGCGAAACGACATGGGTGGGAACGCGCGTATATTGCATGGAAATGTCACTGTTTTGGCAGAAAGGGCAGTGCAGATTGCAGCCATAACTGCCGACGGAGAAAATGCGGCTGCCGGGAAAGAAGCGGTTTAAAGGCTTTTTTTCAACCGGATCAAGTGCAGCTGCTGTGATTTTTCCGTAATTCTCGCTAATGACTTTTCCGCCAACGTTGATTCGCGCACCGCAAAACCCTGTTTGTCCTTCCGAGAGGCTGCAGCGATGAAAACAGATTGGACAAATTGCCTTCATTCGTACCTCACGACTTCAAAGCGTTCAAGCTGCACCGGCTCATCAGCGGAAATGCCTGCCTTCCGGCGAGCGATTGCGACCTGTTCTGCGACACTGCTGATGCCGTCCAGATTCGGCAGCAGCAAGCCGCGGCGGAAACCACTGGAGACAATTACGCCATAGCGTTTGATGTCCAGTTGATCGCTTGATTGGATGGGTTCAGGCTCCGCGAGCACATCCACGCTGATCGTCAGGTCAGCCAGCTCATTGATTTTCACAGCAGGGAATCGCGGATCTGCGGTTCCGGAAGAGATCGCGTTATGAATGATTTCTTCTGCGATTGATCTTCGGATTGGGCTGATTGTGCCGATGCAGCCGCGCAGCTGCCCGAATTTGTGAAGCGTGACGAATGTGCTGGCTTTGCGGCTCAGCATTTCGGCTGGCAGGTTTTCGGGCGTCTTGAGCGTCTTTCCGGTTTCAAGGTAATGTCTGAGCGACGCCATTGCCAGAGCTGTATATGCGTTTTCTGATTGATTCATTTTTCCTCCTGACCTCTTCTGGTTCTGAGTGCATCGATCCAATGGAATGCCAGCTTATTCGGGCAGATAAGATGAAATCCCATAGCCGACGCCGAACGGTCCTTCATAGGAGATCAGCTCAGCTTTTGTATTAATTCCATCCAGCACGCCTGCCATAATCGCAATCGAGCGCAGTCCGCATTCTCCGGCACGATCGCACAAGTTCTCATCCAGTTCGAACAGCCGGTTGAAGTCACCGGTCTTCATGATCTCTGTAATCTGACGATCAAATTCTGGTCCTTCTTTAACGAATCCGTAAGGACCGTCTGCCTTCAGCCGGTGGGAAAGGTCGCCGCTGGCAATGAAAACCGCGCTTCGAGCCAGCGCAGCGATGCTTTCAGCAATGCATTTTCCAAATTCAAAATGGGTTCGGAGGGAAAGACCGGAGAGACCGATTCGCACCAATTTGTATTTTGGCTGAGTTTCATGCCATGCCTGGTCAACAAAACGCAGCGGGATCACAGTTGCGTGATCCAATCGCGGATCGCGTTCACCGGCTGTTCCTGCGGGAATTCCGGCTTTTTTGGCGTTTTGCTCAATCATTCTGACCAGCGCTTGGTCATATTCCGCCTCAACTCGCACCTGAGGAGTGCCGAAGCGGCTCATGTCACCCTGTGCCTTTTGCCCGGGTGAGATGTGAAAAAAGTCACTGTAGAGCGTCGTGTGGGGGGAGGCGAGCAGGATTGTTTCAGGCGCAGCTTCAGCGATCTGCTCTGCAGCTTTTCGGAATCCGTCGATTGTCTTTTGAATCTTTCGTTCCTCGCCCCTGCCGATTTCTGGCAATATGATTGGCGGATGCGGAACAACATAAGCGCTTTGAATCATTCCAGTCTCCTCCTGATAAGTCCGTTTCTTTAATTATATGGCACGCGTCAAGCGAATGACGTTGACTCAGCAGCGTTCGTGCCTGAAAGTACGGTAGCGTGCAACCGGGTTGATATTACCGGATTTTAGATACTCTTTCCGATTGGGATATTGTTAAATAAACTGAGCCTGACAGTAGGTCAGGCTCAGAAAGCGTTCTTTTTTCCACCAACTTGGGATTATGAAATTTGAAGGCAGGCCAAATCTTCTTTCTACTCAGGATCAGCCTTCCGCATCCCTCTTGCTCATATTACAGGTAAGATGAATTGATCTGATATTCAGCCGGCTTCTGCTCTGAAAACAGAAAAAATCCGGCTAAGCTTTGCAGCTGACAGAACAAATCATTTGTGGATGATCGACGTGCCGAATGGCATTAGCGCCAGTTTGGCAAGTTTGAAACATTGCAGACCGAATGGGATGCCGACAATCGTGACGCAGAATATCAGACCATTGACGACCGACACAAGCGCTAATTCGAGTCCTCCGAAAAGCAGCCATAGAATGTTCAATAAAAGCGAACCGGCACCTCCGCCAAAGACGATTTCCTTCCCAAATGGAAAAAAGGAAACTTTCGCGAATTTAAAACATTGCAGCCCGACCGGGATGCCGATAATCGTAATGCACCACACAAGTCCGACCAAAAACCAGGACAGCCCCTGAAGGATGCCGCCAAAGATAAACCAGATGATATTGCCTAATGTACTCAATTCTTTTTCCCTTTCAGCTTGCGCCGGATCGGTCCAATTAAACCTGTTGCGAAAACCAGCGCACTGCTAACGACGATGTAAGTGACCGTTTTCCAGAAAGGAAAGCGGCGGATTGCATCGCCCGAATACCGGCTGTAATACCATTGGGAGAAAAAGATCACAAAAATCAGCTCAATGATGATCCAACGAACCAGCCACCAGTCTTTGATCTTCTTTGCGTAACAAATTCCCCACGCACTGAAGAAAGCCAGCCACGGCAGCATGATCACCCGGTAACGCGGGTTGTCCCACTGATCTCCCCCGGCTCGCAGCGAGCTGATGAAGATCCAGCCGATCACGAACAATGCATTCAATATGAATACGTATTTTTCTGGTTTACGTTTCACTCTGAATGCGGAAAAAAGAGCGTAAAAAAGGAATGGAACCAGCAAATACCAGCCAAGTGCACGGTAAATGCCGACAATTTTCCAATAAGGAGTGGTTGGCTGGTAGAACAGGATTGCTGGCAGCACCGGCTGAGCGATGCCATAGACAGCCAGAAAGACTGAGCGGAACTGTCCGCCAATCTCGCCGACCACCTTTTCAACCCAGCCTGAATTGAGTTCAGATACATGGATGTCATAATGGATGAATTCCTGAACAGCAGGCAGTGCCAGCAGCCCGACAGCCAGCGCACCCAGGACAATTACCAAAATGCCGCCAATCAGCCATTTTTTTGAGGCGGGAATCAGGTAATATCCCCAGATCCAGAGCGCGATGCTGGTCAGCAAGGCACCCGCGATGAAATAGGAAAACGGCAGACAGAGCAGCAGACAGCCGAAAAGCACCTGCGTTGAGCGTTTCCAGTTGTCTCTCATGGTCAGCAATGCCCAGAAAGCAACCGCAAGAATGCCGGTCAAAAACGGTTCGCGCATTGGTGAAGCGGCGAAAACAATGCTGTCTGGGTAGAGCACATAGATCCAAGCGGCAATATTCGGCAGATGCTTATAATGGGGATCGCTCGCTGAAACCCAGCTTTGCAGTCCTTTGCGCAGGAAAGGTACGCCAGCTGCGCTGAAAAAAGCGCCGAGCATGACAATCAGCCCAAAACGGCGCACGTCCGGTGACAACCCTTTATAAATCCAAATCGAAAGCGCAGCCAGCCCGCCGTATTGGTCATTATTATAGGTTCGGCTTATCGTATTGAAAAAACTTGGGCTTTCTTCCTGCGCGATGCGCCAGGCTTCCTCATCCCGCCGCCAAGCATCGTCAAAGAGATAGCCCCGCTGCTGCTGCGGTTCATCGGGATACCCAAAAATCGGCAGCAGGTTTTGCGTTGCCAGACCGAAACCAAGCCGCAGCCCGAACGCCAGCAGCATCATGATCGCCAGCGTTTTACCGCGTCCGCCCCAATGCCAGACGCAACAAAGCCCGATCGAGGATGGCAGCGCCAGAATCAGCGCGGCGCGGAACCCGGCGCTCATCTCACCCGGGCTAAAATATGCTGTGACAGCGGCGATGATCAGGGAGAAAAACAATCCCGGGATAAAGATTTCTTTCAGGAGGCTGGATGCTTTTTTATCTTTCATAGAGCGCCTTTAATGGATTCAAGAATCTTATTGGCTCGTTTTGACCAAGTGTAGCGAGTCGATTTCTCGTGCGCGGCTTTTGCCATGCTGGCTGCCTTTTGCGAATCCGTCAGCAGCGAACGCAGCGCAGCAATCCACGAGCCGGGTTCTTCCGGTTCGCAAAACAAGGCCGTTTCATCGTCCAGCACTTCCCGGAAGACAGGCAAGTTACTGGCAAGGATCGGGCGTCCGGCTGCCAGATACTCAAACATCTTCATCGGGCTGCAGATTTCGGCGGAATTCCCGCCGCTGCTGCCGGAAATACAGCGATCATAAGGCATCAGCAGATAATCACTGGCAGCCTGTGCCAGCGGCAGATCGGCTTTCGGAATCAAGCCGGTGAAAACGACGTTCGGGATGGTTTCTTTGATGACCCGTTCACGGTAAAAGTTAACTTCAGCCGGCGTCCCACCAAACCAATAGAAATCAATTTCAGGAATTGACCTAGCGATCTCGAGGAAAAGATTGACGCCGCGACCTTGATAGAGATGCCCGCTGCAGGATGCAATCGGGCGGCTTGAAAACCCCAGCTCTTCTTTCGCTTCCGCCTTGCCTGGGAGGTCAGCATAATCTTCCGGGTTGATCCCGTTTGGCGCAATCACACAATCAGCGTCGCGGACTGCCGGATAAAGCTGCTGAACCCTGTCCTGGAGCGCGCGGGTAATAAATGCAAATCGTTTCGGTGTCTTGGATGCCGCAAATTCGCGGAACCAGCGTTTGCCTAATGTGCCGGTCGGCAGATCGTGTGCTTCAAAAACGACCGGAATCCCACGTCTGGCAGCGATCAGAGCTGCTTGAATTGTCCAGGTGTATACCAGATCGGCGCCCCAGCGCTGCGCGGCGCTGACTGCCTGCCAGCTAAAATCTAACCGCCGCAGCCAGCGGCGGGAGGGCAGTTTGATGATCGGGAAATCAGCGCAGGTCAAACAATATTGTCCCCGCAGCGTCTCAAACGCAGGCGACCCGCTTCCCGGAACCCAAAGCTGGATTTCCTGCCCGTTCTGAACCAAGCCCTGACATGCCATCAGCACCTGAATTGAATTAGCAGTTGAAGATGGAATTTTGGATGTTGCGCTGACTGCAATTTTCATTGATTTTTTTTCCTGAAGATCGTTTTGTTCCGTGAGGATGTTGGATCCTCCGCCGGTTCAAAGGAATAAAGCTCAGCTTGTTTCAGGCTCCGAATGCCGATCACAGTCATAATGATAACGGTTCCAGAAAGATATGCCGTAAGCAGAATGGCTTCTGTGTAGTAAGGAGTTCTCGGAACGAGCAGCAAGGTGCCGATGACTTTAAGCAGCATCCCGACAAGGCTGACCTTTGTAGCGGTCTCAGCTTTGCTGAAAGAAAGCAACAGCGTCCGGTTCCAAAACAAGATATTGGCGGTGCCATAGCCGACCAGCAAGATCAAAATGATCTGATGGGCTGGCAAGTATTCCGCTGGGAAGACGTTAAAAGTTCTGCCGAACAGATGAAATTCTGCGAAAAGCAATTGCTTGCCGATGAAAAGCAGCCCGAGCGTGACGGAGATCGTCCAAGTCGCTGAGAGCATGGTGATCTTGCGCAGAATCCGTTTCAGTCTGGTCCATTTCTTGTTGACGATTGCGCGCATCATCTCAGGATAAGTCGTGTCGATAAGCGGATTGATCGGCATTAAGACCATATTGATAACGGTCATGGCTGTCTTGTAATAGCCGGCATAAAGCGGGCTGAGCAGCGCGCCGATCCATAAGATTTCGCCGTCCCGGGCAAACAAGTTGATCGTATTGCTGATGTTTGTTGAAACTGTGAAGCGCATGATTTCGCGCTTTTCCGTGATCAGACTGAGCGGCGCCCGCCACCAGCCTGCCCCCATAACTTTCGGCAGCCAATAACCGATTAATAAAATCGGAACAATCCCGAGGATCACTTTTCCGAAGAAATAGGCAAAAAGAATTGCTTCCAGTCCGTACCCGTTTTTCGCTGCGATCAGAACCAGCAATGCGACGATCACGTTTTGGATCAGACTGACAATTGCAATCGAGCGGTAGCGATTGATGACGCGCAGCACCCCGTTGCAGGTTTCCATCGTGCTGCTGGTCAGAATGGTGAGCCCGTAAAACAATACCGGAGTGACCAGTGCTGAGTCGTGGAGGAAAAGATTGGTCCCCCATTTTACGGTCAGTACCAAAAAGAGAAATGCTAAAACGGATGTGGATGATTCAATCAGAGCGCTGAATTTGATCAGCGCTCCGGCTTTCTGATAATCTTTCTTTTCATAGGGTTCGCTAATATAGCGAACAACCATCTCATTCATGCGGAATGAGAAGAAGCGGTTGACGTTAGTGACATAGCTGGTGATGATGCCGAGGACGCCATAATTATAGACGCCCAACAGGCGCGTGATATAGATGGTCAGAAAGACGCTGATCAGATTGCTGACGATCAGATAGGTCGAGTTCCGGATAATCCGGCTGAAGACATGGTCTGAAAACCATCCCCGGAGATTATTAATCATGACCCTCAATCGATTCGAATGTCTTTCGCCCAGCTTTGTTCCTGCAGATACCAGTCGACAGTGCGCCTGAGCCCTTCCGCCAGGCTGACTGTCGGATTCCAGTCCAGCAGCATTCGAGCTTTGGAGATGTCTGCCAGATTGGAAAGCATGTCCGCCTTGAAAATTGGTTGATAATCTACGATGGCTTTTTTGCCGATCAGTTTTTCAAGTTCGCGGATCAGGTCATTGATAGAAATTGATTCATGTCCTCCAAGATTGATCACTTCAAAACCGACGTTTTTCAGCGCAAGGATGGTTCCTTCTGCGATATCATCGACGTAAGTAAAGCCGCGCGTCTGATTGCCGTCGCCATTGACTTTCAGCGGCGTTCCTTCGGAAATCCATTTGATGAAACGAAAGATTGCCATGTCCGGGCGTCCAGCGGGACCATAGACCGTGAAAAAGCGCGTGATGGTGACATCCAGCCCATACAGATAATGATAGGCATGCGCCATGGCTTCAGCGCCTTTTTTGCTGGCGGCATAGGGCTGCAGCGGATGATCTGAATCAGCAGTTTCAGGCGTCGGATGAGGAGCGAATTCGCCATAAATGCTCGAAGTTGAGGCTTGAATGAATTTTGCCACGCGCGTATGGCGGCAGCATTCAAGCAGGTTCAGCGCGCCTTTTGTGTTCGTCTCAAGGAAAAGCCAGGGGTTTTCAACGCTCAGCCTCACGCCGGGCACGCCGGCGATGTTGATCACTGCGTCAAACTGATTTTCTTGAAACAGCGGCGTCAACGCATCGTAGTCGCTGATGTCAATTTTCTCAAATGCAAACCCGGGTCTTCCTTCAAGCTGCCCCAACCGGTAAGTTTTCAGCCGCTGGTCATAGACAGCGTTTAAATTATCAATGCCCCAAACCTGCGCGCCTTTTTCCAGCAGCTTATCGCAGATGCGGGCGCCGATAAACCCCGCGGCGCCAGTGACCAGGATTCGTTTTTCATTCATAAGGCTATAACCTGACAACCTTTGGATTGTTTTTTCCGGCATCGCCGAGCGCATTGCGCGTGTCAACGATCAGACGGCTGTTTTCAAGAATCTCAGCGCCGTTATATACTGAATGGTTGGTGAGGATCACAACACAATCAGCCTGCTGCAGCGCTTGGTTCAGATCCGGGACGGAAATCATCTGTTCATTATCCAATTCAAGCTGCGGGATAAAGGGATCATGATAGCTCACGATTGCTGACTTTTGTTTCAGCAGATGCATGACGTCCAGTGACGGACTTTCGCGCATGTCGTCGACATTCGGTTTGTATGCAGCGCCGAGCACCAGCACTTTCGATCCGTTCAAACTTTTTTGGTGAAGGTTGAGCGCGTCCTGGATCAGTCCGACCGTGTAGCGCGGCATGTTGGTGTTGATTTCCGATGCCAGATCGATGAATTTGGCTGTGTAATGGAGCGTCTTAAGCTTCCAAGACAGGTAATGCGGATCGACCGGAATACAGTGCCCGCCCAAACCCGGTCCCGGGGTGAATTTCATGAAGCCAAATGGTTTGGTCGCGGCAGCGTCAATCACTTCCCAGACGTCAATTTGCAGCCGGTTGCACATTAGGGCGAGTTCGTTCACCAGCCCGATGTTGATCATGCGGAAGGTGTTTTCAAGCAGTTTTGCCATTTCCGCCACTTCTGGAGAGGAAACCGGCACAATTTTATCCAATGCTGTGCCATACCAGAGCGCCGCGATTTGGGTGCAATGCGGGGTAATGCCGCCGACAATTTTCGGTGTATTTTTCGTTGTCCAGTCTGTGCGCCCGGGATCGATGCGTTCGGGGGAGAAGATTAAGAAGAAGTCTTCGCCAATCTTCAAATCATGGATCGCCGTCAGTTTCGGCAAAACCAATTCGCGGGTCGTCCCCGGATAGGTGCTGGACTCAAACGCGATAGCGATTCCCGGATGGAGATGAGGGGCGATCTGTTCTGCGGCGCTGATGATGAATGACATGTCAGGGTCGCCGGTTTTCCGAAGCGGCGTCGGCACGCAGATGCTGACTAAGTCGATCTCGTCCAGTGCCGAAAAATCGGATGTGGCTTTGAGGTTTCCAGACTTCACAAGCGGCTGAATCCGTTCGGAAGCGATGTCGGGAATATAGCTCTCCCCGCGGTTGATTATTTCGATTTTCGCGGGGTTAACATCGATTCCGGTCACCTGAAAACCGGCTTCAGCGAAAATTGCAGCAAGCGGCAGCCCAACATAACCCAGCCCGATGACTGCCATGCGCGCATCGCCCTGTTCAATCTTATTTTTCAGTAATTCAAATGTGTTTTCCATAAAGCCTATTGATAGACAATCTCCCCTTCGATCATGGTCATTTTGACCTGATACTGATCATCCAGAAGGATCAGATCCGCAAGCTTTCCTTTTTCGATGCTGCCGGTTTCGGCGGAAATGCCGATTTGGCGCGCTGCGTTCAAGCTCGTGCAGCGCCAGACTTCGTCAAGTGTTGCGCCAGTGTTTGCCATGAAGTTGACCAGTGCGCGATCCATTGTCAGCGCGCTGCCAGCGAGATTTCCGCTGTCAAGCCGCAGATTGGTGCCATGTTCGGAAACTGTGACCATCTCTTTGTCTGTGAAAGGATATTTTCCGTCAGGTAAGCCGGAAGGACGAATGCAGTCTGTGATCAGGATGATCTTCTCACTGCCTTTGGCTTTCCAGGCGATCCTGTGCGTTGCCGGGTGCGAATGGACATTGTCGCAGATGATTTCGCAGGTGTAGGCTGGAATCGCCAGCGCTCCGCCGATTGTTCCCGGTTCGCGGTGTCCGAATGCGCCCATACCGTTGTAAAGGTGCGTGATTTGTGAGTAGCCATGTTCGGCGGCGGTCATCAGGTCAGCGTAAGATGCGTTGGTGTGCCCGGCGGAAACTGTGATGCCCTCGGCTGCAAAAATGTCGCCGGCAGCCAGATTTTCAGGGAATTCTGGTGCCATCGCGATCAGCCGGATCGTCCCCGCGTTCAGAAATGCGCGGATTTCGTCTTTGTCAGCGCGTCGGATGCTGTCCGGGTCCTGAGCGCCGGCTTTCATCGGATTAAAATAGGGGCCTTCCAGATGAATCCCGACCGTTTTTGACCCGCCGTCGCACACGCCGATGCGGGCAGTGACGGCTTCAATCGCATGGATGGTTGCCGCGCGGGTATCGGTCAGGGTCGTTGGCAGAAAACTGGTGACACCATGCTCCGCATTGCGGCGGGCGATTGCCTTTAGACGCTCAAGATCAGCGTCCATTGTGCAGAATCCCAGTCCGCCATGCGTGTGGACATCGATAAAGCCGGGCAGCAGCGTTTTGCCGCCTGCGTCTATGATCTTATCCATCGCTTTTTCGGTTTCGGGTGAGGGTGCGCCTCTTTCAATTGACAGGATGTTTTTATCTTGAATCAACAACCAGCCTTTAAATGCCAGGTTTGCCGGCGTATAGATCATTGCGTTTTT
>DHPK01000004.1:87321-87469 GCA_002407845.1 Leptolinea sp. UBA5366
ATCATTGCGTTTTTGATGAGTGTTTTTGTCATTTTGCTGCTCTGCTTTCTTTGTCCCAGATGCCTTGGCGGCTGTCCGGGCTTTTTCCAAAAACTTCGATCTTCAATTATAATATGAACTTGCAGGGCCTATAGCTCAGCGGCAGAGC
>DHPK01000022.1:0-383 GCA_002407845.1 Leptolinea sp. UBA5366
GCGCTATGGTGTGATCCCATTTGCGTCGTCGATGGATACGATTGGACCGCTGACCCGGACGGTTAGCGATGCGGCGCTGGTGCTGCGCGAAATCGCCGGCTTTGATCCGCGCGACAATGCGAGCGGACAGGTTGCGGTTGATGATTATCTCGATGCGCTTAAGCAGGGAGTCAAGGGCATGCGGATCGGCATTTCGCCGGACTACATGAAAATCACTTATATGAATGATCAGGGCGAATATGACTCGACGACAATTGATCCTGACATTGAGAGAAATATCCTTGACGCAATCCAAATTTATAAGGACCTGGGCGCTGAGATCATCGAAGATGTGCCAATGCCGAACACGCGCTATTCTGTTCCGGCATATTTTGTTATCACCC
>DHPK01000022.1:542-811 GCA_002407845.1 Leptolinea sp. UBA5366
CCTATTCCAATTTGCAGCGTTATGACGGACTGAAATACGGCTACACTACGAAAGATTCTGTTGAGGACATGTATGACCTCTATTTCAAATCTCGCGGCGAAGGGTTCGGCTACCAGGCGAAACTGCGGCTGCTGACAGGGCTTTTCGCCAGCCAGGAAAAATACTATGAAAAGTATTATTTGCGGGCTTTGCAGGCACGCGGGTTGCTGCGACATGACTTTGATCAAGCATTCGATCCGAATGGAAAGTATCGGCTCGATGTGCTGCTG
>DHPK01000022.1:942-1306 GCA_002407845.1 Leptolinea sp. UBA5366
CGGCTCGATGTGCTGCTGACACCTTCAACGCCAACCGCTGCTTTCCGTTTTGGCGGAGAGACGGCTTCGGATTCGCTGCTGATGCAATTTGCAGATCAGTTCACCTCCCCGATGAATTTTGCCGGCACGCCGGGTGTAAGTTTCCCGAGCGGTCTGAATTCAGAAGGGCTGCCGATCGGGCTGCAGGCGGCAGGTTACGATTATTGTGAAGCGAAAGCGCTGCGCGCCGCGTATGCGTTTGAACAAGCGACGCTGGGCGCAGACTGGCGCAAGGCAAAACCGGTTGTCTTAGGATAGAGAGGAGCGAACCATGACAGAATATATTGCAACAATCGGACTCGAAACTCATATCCAGCTGAATACA
>DHPK01000022.1:1408-26963 GCA_002407845.1 Leptolinea sp. UBA5366
AACTCATATCCAGCTGAATACAGTTACCAAGGCTTTCTGCAGCTGCAAGGCGGATTCATGGGGAGATGAACCCAACACAAATATTTGCCCGATTTGTAGCGGACAGCCCGGAACGCTGCCGAGCACAAATAAAGCGATGGTCGAAAAAGCGCTGATGCTGTGCTTAGCGATGAATTCAAATATTAACCGGACCTCTTTCTTTGACCGCAAAAATTACCTTTATGCGGACCTGCCCGGCGGCTATCAGGTTACTCAAAATGACATGCCGATCGGCAAAGGCGGGTACCTCGATTTTCTGATGGATGACGGCCGCGAGATCAGAGTTCACATCGATAACCTGCATATTGAAGAGGATGCCGGCAAGACTAAAAACGACGGCGATGAGCGGCTGATTGACATGAACCGCTGCGGTGTACCGCTGGTTGAAATGGTCACCCAGCCGGACATGCATTCGGCGGATGAAGCTGCGACCTACCTGATGCGGCTGCGACAGCTGCTGCGCTGGATTGGGATTTCAGAGGCGAACATGGAACGCGCTCATTTGCGCTGCGATGCTAATGTTTCAATCCGGCCGAAAGGCACGGATAAACTCGGTAAGAAGTGCGAGATCAAGAACATTAACTCGATCGAAGCCGTCCGCACGGCGATCAATTTTGAGATTGAGCGTCAGACGCGTGAATTGGATGCCGGAAACAAGATCGAACAATGGACGATTGAATGGGACAATGATGCTCAGGAACTGCGGAAAATGCGATCCAAAGAGACTGCGGCGGATTATCGCTATTTCCGCGAACCAAACCTGATGCCGGTGGTCATTTCGGACGAACTGTTTGAGAGCGTGAAAGCTCGCATGCCTGAGCTGCCGCTGGAACGCCGCGCACGCTTTATTTCTGAATTAGGATTGCCGGAATATGATGCCTCAATTTTGACCGCAGAACGGGACACATCGGAATTTTTCGAAGCTGCCTGCAAGATTTATCAGTCTGACAATAAGCGGGTATCGAATTGGATGATGAATGAAGTGCTGCGGATCGTCAACGATAAAGGACTTCCGGTTTCAGCGCTAAAAATTACACCAGAGGATTTGGCTGAAGTGATTCAGCTGGTGGACGCTAAAAAGGTCAACACCTCGACCGGCAAGACGCTGATCGATAAGGTCGAGGAGACTGGTAAACGTCCTGCAGAACTGGTTGAAGAACTAGGGCTGGGACTGGTCAGTGACGACAGCGAGATTCGGCGCGTCTGCGAGCGGATTGTCGCAGGAAATCCAAAAGAAGTCGAATTGTATCAAAGCGGAAAAGAAACGCTGATCGGCTGGTTTGTCGGTCAGGTGATGCGGGAAATGCGCGGAAAGGCTGATCCGACGCTGACACAGCAGATTCTGACTGAGCTGCTGAAGAAATAATTTTCTGATTGGAATTGCGAAGACGGACGAGGGGTGTTCTTTGTCCGTCTTTATTTTTTAAGCGAATGGATCAATTCTTGATATTGCCGGAAGATCTCATCCGCTGAGAAAGCCTCTGAGCGCTGCTGCAGCGCCAGTCTGCCATCTGCGCTGATCGGAGTGTCCAGCGTTGTAAGAATTGCGTCAGTGAACGCCTGCTGATCTCCCAGCGGGGTCAGCTTGCCCCAGCGGCCATTTTCAAGAATCTCTGCAGGGCCGTGCGGGCAGTCGACCGACACGACCGGCGTGCCGCATGCCAGTGCCTCAGCGATCGTCAGGTTGAACCCTTCGTAATTCGATGTGCAAAGCAGCATGTCACTATGGGTAAGAAATGCATAAGGGTTGGTTTTGATCCCTGGCAAATCGACCATTTCTTCCAAACCGAGGTCAGCAATCTGTTTTTCAAGATTTATCCGCTCAGCGCCTTCGCCCAATATGATCAAGCGACAGGCTCTCTGTTTGACAACTTCAGAAAAGGCGCTCAAAAGAAAGGGAAAGTTTTTTGCCGGCATCAGTCTGCCAATTGCGAGCAGTACCGGCATCTGTTTGTCAGTCAGCCAGCGATGATCCGGAGTTTCATTTCCGTGCTCACGGATCAGCTGTAAATCAAGGGGGTTGTAAATAGGCTGAATCAAGTTTGGATCAATCTTGATGGTCTGTATCAGGTCCTTTGCCGAACCATTGGAAACCACCACAATTTTATCCGCGCGCGGGTAAAGCAAATGCGCTGCACGGGTGATCAGCCGTTCTTTTAGGTTCAGCGCGAGATTGTTTTGGGAGATCGTGTTATGTTCAATCAAAATCAGTTTTGCATTTGAACGCGAGAGAATGCGGCATATTACTGCAGCAAGGTTGAGATGAGTCAGGCTGCTTATTACTACGTCCGGCTTTTCGGAAGCGAAGTAGCGGATCAGCGCTGGAATCGCTGCCCTGAGATGCGGTTTATCGAAAGAAATAATTCGCGCCTTTGGGCTGACGTCCTTGAGGAATTCTCCCTGCCGATTGACTAAAACCAAATCAACGGTAGTTTCTGCGCGAACAAACTGGTTGACAAGTACTGAGATCATCCGTTCTGCCCCGCCCACATTCATGTCATACGATAGAAAAGCAATTTTTTTCATGAAAGTTCAAATCCGGTCAATAGCAGGATCAACTGGCAACCGCAATGAAATTTCTCCGGCGATAAAGCGATGTTCTACCCCGGATGCATCAATTGCGATCAGGCTGCCGTCCACAGCGAGCCCTTCCAGGTGAAAAGGCTCGGCTGATTTGCCCGGGGTTTCAAGCGTCACAATCTGCCCTTTAAACGCCAGCAAGCGCTCCCATTCAGCGATAAAGGCTGGCGTCCCCAGAGATTTTCGAACGGTTAAGATCATTTGGGTGATGTCATGACAATGCTGAATCGGGTCGAGGCACGCACAGCCTGCGGATTCAAGCGAGGTGGTCGGGTAACGGACGCTGACTTGATCCGGTATCGATGCATTCCGGATGTTCATCCCGATCCCAAGCACCAAGCTGATCAGGTCAGGACCATCCCAGACAGTTTCGCACAAAATACCGCTCATCTTCCGGTTGTTCAGCAGGATATCATTCGGCCACTTGACGGTCGGGTGCAAGGCATGGTTTTCCTCAAGCGATTTGGCAGCTGCAACGCCGGCGAGCGGCGAAAACAGGTTGAGCAGCTGCTTCTCCTCTTTTTCAGGTGTCAGAATAAGGCTCATCGCCAGGCTACTGCCCGGTGTTGTGATCCACTTTCGATTCAGGCGGCCTCTGCCGGCGGTCTGCATGTCGGCGATGACAAGGCGGATTTTCTGATCGGACTCCCGTGCCCATTGCTGCGCATAGGTGTTTGTTGAGTCTAAAGTATCGAAGTATCTGATTTCATCGATTGGCAGATCAGAAAAAATTGAAAGATCAATCGCAGCAGCCATGCAGCTCCTTTAGTGTTAAATAAAACTGCCATACGGAATGCATGGCAGCTCAACACAATTTCGTTGAAAGGTCCCGATTATTTCTTAGGGGCTTCCATTCCATCATGCAGTTTCGTGCGGCCAATCCGATAGATTTTTGTACCGCAGGTTGGGCATTTGCCGAAAACGACAGCGCTGCCACGTTTGTTGAAACCAGCAGTCGGTTTCTCGATGACGCGTTTTGCCTTACATTTTACACAATATCCTTCAATTTCCATAACGACCTCCATGTTTTTTTTATCAAAATAATTCAGGATCTACTCGAGTAAAGCTGAGCCGTCCTTATTCCAAAGTATATCAGCAGTTTAATTAAAATTCCCCGTTTGTCAAGGATTTATGTCGTGTTCGTGACGGAGTTGTGAGGAGAATGAGCGAGGCTTATTCAGGCGATTGCGAAAAAAAATACATATTGATCACAAATATTTGGTTTTATACTTGTCTGCCTGCGGAAATCCCTCGGGAAATAGGCGTTATCGGCTCGATACCCGAGGAATAAAAGTTGTGAAAAAAATCACGGCTGGATGTTTTGTCAACTCAGCCGTGAAAAATTACAATTGTCATGAAATTTGGATTACAGTCATAAATTTCGTCATTTGGCGAAGAGTGACACGATTTTTTCGTAATTGATCTCATGATATCCATGAATGATCAAGTCCGCTGCCTGCAAATCCCCGGCATATTTCGTGGTTGTGATTGCGACGCATTTCATGCCGGCAGCTTTTGCGCCCAGCACGCCTGCGGTGGAATCTTCGAAAACAACGCAATCTGCCGGTTTTGCGTTCAGTGCAGCCGCCGCGACCAGAAAGATGTCCGGTGCCGGTTTGGATGGCAGCAGATTGCCGGAGATGATATTGTCAAAATAACCGGTAAAGTGCAAGACATCCAATTCAGTCAGGATCATCTCAAGATTGCTGGAAGAGGCAATTGCCATCAGATGGTGTTTTGTCTGCAACTCCGCCAGCAGGTCTTCAGCGCCGGTTATTTTCGTCAGGCTGCCGTTTCGTGCATTGATCTGCGCTTGATCGAAGAGCATTTTCGTGTATTTCGTTTTCTCTCGCGCAGGCAGCTGATAGCCAAGCACCTGATCCAAAATTTCAGGCGTGGTCATTCCAAAATAGATCGAATTGTAATCCGCCTGGCTGATGCGTTTGTCCGTTCCAATCGCTGCCAAAACCTGATTCATCGCTTCCGAGAAACATTGAACTGAGTCAGACAGCGTCCCGTCCAAATCCCAGAGTACTGAAAACTTCATTCAATTTCCTCTGACTGTGCCTGATCTCGATCGCGCAGGTGCGGGAACAGCAATACCTCGCGGATGGTGCTCTTGTTTGTGAACAGCATGGTCAGACGGTCGATCCCCATGCCGAAGCCGCCGTTAGGGGGCATGCCGTATCGCATGGCGCGCAGGTAATCCTCATCAATCGGGTTGTGTTCCTCATCCTCTTCGGAATAAGTGCGGCCCATCTCAATGAAGCGCGTTTCCTGGTCAATCGGATCGTTCAATTCTGTGAATGCGTTGCAGATTTCCATCCCCGCCAGATACCCTTCAAACCTTTCAGTTGTCGTTGGGTCATCCGGTTTGCGTTTTGCAAGCGGAGATATTTCCCATGGATAGTCGTAAAGGAAAGTCGGCTGGAGGAAGGTTGGCTCAAGAAAATCACTGACCAGCTGGTCAATCAGTTTGCCGCGCTGCATGCCGGGTTTCACTTTGATCCCTTTTTCCTTCATTACAGCTTCCAGCGCTTCGGATGTCTCGTATTTGCTGATGTCGATGCCGGTCTTTTCGAGGATGCCTTCGCGCATATTGACTCTGCGCCATGGCTGCGACAGATCAAATTCGATTTCGCCGTATTTGATTTTGGTCGTTCCAAGCGCTTTTTCAGCGGCAAAACGGATCATTTCCTCGGTGAAGTCCATCACTTTCAGATAATCGAAATAAGCACAGTAAAACTCAAGCTGGGTGAATTCTGGGTTATGTTTGAATGAGACACCTTCATTGCGGAAGTCGCGCCCGATTTCATAAACGCGGTCTAACCCGCCCACCAGCAGCCGTTTCAGATAGAGTTCAAACGAGATGCGCAGATACAAATCCTGATGCAGCTGATTATGGTGCGTTACAAAAGGTTTCGCGGCAGCGCCGCCATAAATTGGCTGCAGCACCGGTGTTTCAACTTCAAGAAAATCGTGTCCGTCCAAGAATTCGCGCAGCGCTGAAACGATTTTTGCACGGGTGCGGAAAATATTACGGACTTCCGGGTTGACGACCAGATCTGCGTAACGTTGCCGATACCGGATTTCTGGGTCAGTCAAAGCCGTGTGGCGGATGGTGACGCCGTCAACCACCTCTTCCTTTTCAGCAGGCAGTGGTGAGATCGCTTTGGAAAGCATTCGGATTGAAGTGACTTGGAGTGAAATCTCGCCGGTTCGGGTGCGGGTAACTGTTCCAGCAGCTTCGATAAAGTCGCCGATATCAAAATAATCTTTGAAGAACTGAAGCTGATCCCCAAGTTCATTAATTCTTAAAAACAGTTGAATCCGTCCGCTCCCGTCCTCAATGTGAGTGAAAGCCAGCTTGCCCATGACACGCAGCGAGCGCATGCGGCCTGCAATTGTAACTTCCGGTGACGGCTGCCCTTCGGCTTCTGCTTTTTCAAATGCTGCACAGGCGTCTTTGATGGTTGTTGTGATGAATGATCTGGTTGGGTAGGCTGAAATTCCTTTTTCAGCTAATTCTTGCACTTTCTGAAGTCTGACTTTTTCTAATTCATTTAGTTCCATTGGTTCCCTTGTGTCTGCAATCTGGTTCGTTTTCTTCCGCTGGCTATTTAATCTCAATGATTTTTATGGAGTAAGAGCCCATCGGTGCAGTGACCTGAACGACGTCTCCTTTGCGATGACCGATGACAGCCTTGCCAATCGGTGATTCGTTTGAAATCTTGTTTTCTTTCGGATCAGCCTCAGGCGCACCCACGATCGAATAGGATTCGATTTCGTCAAGTCCTTCTTCCTGAATTTTGATTTTCGATCCGACGTCAACCACGCCGACTTTTTCCGGATTATCCACGATTCTGGCAGTAGCTACCAGATATTCGAGATCATTAATCCGTCCTTCAGTGAACGATTGTTCGTTTTTCGCCGCTTCATACTCGGCGTTTTCGAGCAGATCATCCCCGCCGCCGTCGATGGCGCTGCGCAGCCGCTCGGATACTTCGGCGCGTTTTGTGCCGCGGAGATATTCGAGTTCTGCAACTAATTTGTCATACCCTTCACGGGTCAGGATTGTATTTGTCATGGCAACCTCAATTTCAAAATTTAACAAAAATACCCTCCCCAACCGAGGAGAGCAAGTACGATATTGTGAGCGTATTGGGACTCGAACCCAAAACAAATGGCTTAAAAGGCCACTGCTCTACCATTGAGCTATACGCCCTTGACTATAACGGAGCTATTTTATCATGTCGCGCAAAACATGTCAACAATTCGTGAAAAAAGGTTAAGGCAATGGGGAAATTGATGCCCATTGATGCCGATTCCAGCCGGAAGGTAGCATATAATCAACAGCAGACAGGGGAAAAATGAAATCCTACCTTCAAAAATATTCAAAATTGATTTTTCTGATCCTGCTTGGGCTCTCCTGGCTGACCTTTTTGAATCAGGCTGGCAGGTTGAACATATTTTTCGAAGAAAGAATCGTGGAAAAAATCCGCCCCGATTCCGGGCATGCCTGGATTGCAGACATTGATCAGCCAAAATTGGCAGCTGGGCATGACCTGCCGGTGACTTTCTATGAAGATGGCATTCCGCTCGAACGAACACGCGGCACGACCACGCAGTCGATACGCTTGACTGGGGAGGGAACCTTCACGGTTTGGGAGAATGGGGAAATTTGTTTTGCAGCAACTGACAACAGCAATCCGACGGAGAACGGCAGAATTTATCGGGTCAGATACCCCAAAATACTCGAAAACCGCAGTGCAAAATTGATCTATCTGGCAGCCTTGTTCGCTGGATTTATCTGTATGCTTTTATTTGCGCATGAGTTTTGGCTATTGTTGCAATCCTTTTTACAGATGATTCGCACTGACTGGAAATTCTTATGTTGTGTCCTGCTTGCAATCAGTCCTTTCATTATTTGTGCGGTGAAATTCCTGGTCAATCAGCCCCTGTGGGGGGATGAGATTTTCACTCTGAAAAATTATATTTTTGAAGATAATTGGTACACTCCGGCGACAGTCTATGATTTCCCGAATAATCACATTTTGTTTAACCTGATCATTGGGATATATTCCCGACTTACAGGCATCGTGTCCTTCTGCGATGTCGTCTTACAGCCTTGGCTCGTCCGCACATTTTTATTAGCCATCTCAATCTTGACACTCATTCTGTTTGCTTATTCATTAAAAAGAATCCACCCGGCTGCCGGAGTTTTGGGCGCGATTCTGCTGGCTTCAGCCTTCCCCTTTTATGCCTGGACGACCCAGATTCGGGGGTACGGGATCAGCATGTTTTTTGTCAGTGCTTTGCTTGCGCTGCATAGTTCGATTCTTGATGCTCCGACAAAAAATAAATTTCGATTGTTTTCAGTTTTAATCGCAGCTTTGATCTATGTGATGCCCTCAAACGCCTTGCTGCCAATCGCATATGGATGCCTGTTGTTAGTCCAAGGGGCTTTTAAATGGTTGAAAAAACAACCTTTTGATCTGACCCTGAAAATGATCCTGTCGCTCCTGGCTGGCGGGTTCTTGTCAATCGTCCTTTATTATCCAGTTTTACCGCAAATGAAACAGGTTTATCTGTCTCCTGCCAGCGGAGCCAAACCAGAAATCGGGAAACTGCTGGAAATTGCCTTAAGAAACAGCATTTTTGAACTCTTCCGCAGTGTATTTTGGGAACAGCCAATTTTATTAATCCTCTTTTTGATCGGTATTGCGGCAGTCTGCACCAATAAAAAACTGAGGAAGAATTTCCCCAGGCAGATGGTTTCTTTGTTACTTTTTTATTTGATTGTTTTACTCGGGTTTTCCGCAGTGACTGGTTCGGTCCCTTTCTCCAGAAACAATTTGCTGGTGCTTCCGGTTGTCATTTTTATTGCTGCGATCGTTATTTGGAATCTCGCGAGTTTGATTCAAGAGCAGCGGACAGCTCGTTTTGCAGCAGTGCTTTTCTATGCCGCATTAGCCGTGCCGATGGTGTTTAAGGCAAATGCCGCGTACAGGGAGATCCCTTCCTATGAGCAGGCAGCGATGAGAGAGTTGGATAAACCTTCGTTCCTGTCAATCCGAAAAGACTTGAAACCAGTTTTCGATATTTTTCCGGCTCAGTCCACACCGCAAAAGCCGTTTATTTTCAGCTATCCATCCGAGTATTATCTATATGAAACCTGCGATTGCTATCAACAATCCTGTTATACTGACGAGGCTGGCAAAGAAGCTCAATTGCTGATGACCCAGGCTGAGCCTTATTGGCTGATTGAGACCAATTGGGCAGGGATGAATCCGGCATCTGCCAGAGAACCCTACCGGACACAATGCATCGAAGCGGAATCAATACCGGATTCAGTTTACAAAATATATATATGCAACGATTGGACAGACCGTAAATGACAAAACGAAACTTGCTGCTATTTTTTCTGATGGTAATACTTTTATCCAGTTCAGCCTTTGCTCGCGTTCAAGAAGATCCGATAGAAGTCTTTTTTAATGATCCTTTTGCGGATAAACGGGATTTGACGATCCAAACAATGATCCTGGATGCAATTGCTGACGCTGAATCCCAAATCGACCTTGCAACTTACAATTTCACCGATACGCGCTCAAGGGACGCGCTGCTTGAGGCGTCGAGGCGCGGGGTTCGGGTAAGGATTGTGATTCACTCTGAAAATGCCAGCAGCGCGATAATAAAGGACTTGAGCCGCGGCGGTATCCAAATTCAGCAGTCGCGCTCAGATGGACTGATGCATGCGAAGTTTCTGGTCATTGATCAGGATGTCACGATCAGCGGTTCTGCAAACATGACAGTCGGCAGCTTTTTTTACGATAACAACTTCATGATTTTGATCCGTGACAAGCAAGTAGCGAGCGTCTTTCGCAGTGAGTTTAATGAGATGTTTGTTGACCGAAAATATGGTTCAAACAGCCCGCAAACACCGGCGGCAGATGTGATAACGCTAGCGGATGGGACACGGCTGCTGGTGCGTTTTTCTCCTGATGACGATGTCGAAGATATTCTGGAAGCGCTGGTATATGCCTCAAAGGATAGCATTCAGATGCTCGCTTATTCGTTTTCGTCCAATGATTTGGGAAGAGCGCTGATTGAGCGCTATGATGACGGGATCGACGTTGAGGTGATTTTTGAGAAAGAGAAAGCATACAGTGATGGGGGCGGTGAGGCTGAATATTTGAAACGGGCGGGCGTGCCGATCTATATGGATGGTCTGGATGGATTGATGCACAACAAGGTCATGATTTTTGACGAATCAGTGGTGGCAGCCGGATCCTATAACTATACACGGGCAGCGGACGAACGCAACGATGAACAGATTCTGATCATTGAAAGCCGGTCAATCGCTGACCAATTCCTGGCGGAATACGAGAAGATTCTCTCTGAAACAGAATAAGCCTAGCGAGAAAGCGGCTGTCTGAAACTTACAATCAGACAGCTGCGTATTAAAAATAAACTGCATTACGGACTGGTCATTTCCTCATGGGAAATTTAGATCAGTCCTTTTTATTTGATTCCCTTCTTTGGTCAGCATAATATACAAACATCCTCTTTGGGTGCCTCAACTTGTAGTTGTAAGCCTGCATTCGAATGCAAAAGCAGGACACTTTCGCGTCCTGCTTTTCAACTATGAATAATACGTTTTCACTGCATGCGGCTGAAAAAAATCTGAGGATTTTTACCAGCACAGCACAGCTGTCAGGCTTGTTTCTGCAGCGCCTTCCAGACTTTTTCCGGCAGGATCGGCAGCGACGGAATTCGGACGCCAATTGCGTTCGCGACTGCGTTTGATACTGCTGGCGCAACGCCATCCGTCGGGATCTCAGCCAGCGCTTTCGCACCGAACGGACCGGTTTTCTCGCCTTCCTCTTCCTGAATGATGAAACATTTCATTTCAGGCATTTCGTCAGCCTGCAAGATTCTGTAATCGCCAAAACGCGGATTCAACAGGTCGCCGGCATCGTCATAGCACATTTCTTCGCAGACAGCGTAACCGAGCGCAGTTGCCTGCCCGCCGTGCAGTTGGCCGACAGCGGTTGTCGGATTGATGACTGTTCCCGGATTCAGCGCCATCACCAAGCGCGTAACCTCAACCTGACCAGTGTCCGTGTCGACTTCAACTTCAGCAAACTGAGTTGCAAAAACTGGCGGACATTCCGGTGAGACATAGGAGGCGACCGCTGCAATCTGCCGCTGGTCACGCTGGTGCAAGCTGTGCAGCGCGATCTGTTCCATCGTCACGCTGGAGCCATCCATTGCGACAGCTTGGTTGTCCTCCATCCGAATTGAATCCTGCGGCTTGTCCAGCATCATCGCTGCGCGTTCGAGCACTTGTTCTTTGATCTGCTCAGCGCATTTCTTGACAGCCATACCGCTGATGTAGGTCGTGCTGGACGCGTAGGCTCCGACGTCAAAGGGAGTGAAATCCGTGTCGGATGAATAGACGATTATTTTTGAGACTGGAATCTGCAGGACCTCTGCAGCCATCTGTGCCAGTATGGTGTCGGAGCCAGTTCCCAAATCTGTCGCTCCAACTTGCAAGTTGAAGGAGCCGTCATCATTGATCTTCATGTATGCGCCGCCCATGTCGATTCCGGCAATCGCGGTGCCATGCATCATGATCGCCATCCCGATTCCTTTACGGATATTCGGACGGTTGGGGTCGATGCGGAACGCTTCTGACTTTGACTTTTCCCAGCCGATTTCTTTTGCACCGTGTTTGATGCAGGCATCTAAACCATAGCTGTTGACGGCTTGCGGAAGCGGGTCAAACTCCGCCAGCTTTTCCATGATCAGAATGTTTTCACCCGGCCGGACAACGTTTTTCATGCGGAATTCGATCGGATCCATCTTGAGTTCAGCCGCGACTTCATCCATGATGCATTCGAGGCCGTAAATACCCTGCGGACCGCCGTAACCGCGGAATGCGCCCGGCACCGGCAGGTTGGTGTAAACAATATCGGCATGGAAGTGCATGCTCTTTGCGCGGTAGGTCGACAGCCCCCGGATGCCGGTCACGTTGCAGACTGTGAAGCCGTGCACGCCGTAAGCGCCAGCGTTTTCGATCATGTCCATCGCAATGGCTTGAAGTTCGCCGTCTTTGTTGACGCCAACTTTATATTTGATGGTGTCTGGATGGCGCGAGCGTGATGAACGGAATTCGTCCTGCCGGCTGAAGTAAAAGCGGATTGGACGTCCGGTTCGAATCGTCAATAATGCGGATAAATCTTCAATCAGCACTTCCTGTTTAGCGCCGAATCCGCCGCCGATTCTGGGCTTAATAACCCGGATGTTCTTCACAGGGACATCGATCAACGGTGAAATGATCCGGCGGACGTGGAAAGGAACCTGCGTGCTGGTTCGAACCACCAGCCGGTCATCCTCGTCCAGCCAGGAAATGACAATGTGGGGCTCAAGCGGTGTCTGCTGCACCTGCTGGGTGTGATAGGTGCGCTCAATAACCAGATCGGAATTTTCAAAGTCTTTTTCAATATCACCGTAATCTGCGTTCATGACACAAGCTTTGTTGCGTTTTGCGTCGGCAATTCCAATCGCGTCCGGCTCATCATGGATAATCGGAGCGCCTTCTTTCATCGTCTCTTCCATGTCAAAAACCGCCGGCAGAATTTCCCAGTCAACTTTGATCAAGCTGATCGCTTTGTGACAGAGCTCAACCGTTTCCGCAGCGACAACTGCGACCCGGTCGCCGACATAGCGCACCTTGTTATCCAGGCAGACCTGATCCCAAGGTTTCGGGTTGGGATACGTTTGTCCGCCGCTGCCGTATATATGGCGTTTGACATTTTTATAAGTCAGCACAGCATGCACGCCGGGCAGCGCTTCAGCCGCTGAAGTGTCGATATCGCGGATGCGCGCGTGGGCGTGCGGACTGGTCATCAGCATGCCATGCAGCAAGCCGGGCAGTTCGATGTCATCAGTGAAAACCGGTTTGCCTTTTGCCAGTCTGACAGCGTCAACTTTTATTTCTGATTTCCGAATTTTGTTGAAATTGTTGCGGGTTTCACCTTCGTAGACAACTTCTTCATCTGCTTTGGTGTATGGCGGGAGTTTTTCACCGCGCAGATAAGCAGCTGCGCGCATGACAGAATCTAATGGCTGATAGTAACCGGTGCAGCGGCAAAGGATTGCCCCCATCGCGTCTTTTGCCTCCTCTAAGGAGGGGTACTGTGTTTTATCGAGCAAGGCTTTGGTAGCGAGGATCATCCCGGGTGTGCAGAATCCGCATTGAACCGCGCCGGTCTCGATGAATGCTTGCTGAATCGGATGGACTTCCTGTCTTTCAGTCAGCCCTTCAACGGTTTCTATTGAGTGTCCTTCGGCTTGCGGTGCGGGCATCACGCAGGAAGGCAGCAGCTTTCCGTCCATCAGGATAGCGCAGTTGCCGCATTCGCCGGTGTAGCAGGCGCGTTTGACGCTGTAGCAGCCCTGATAGCGGAGCAGATCCAGCAGGGTGTCAGTCGGTTCTGCTTCGCAGGAGATTTCTTTTCCATTCAGTTTAAAATTAATTTCCATTATTGATCTCCTCCTGTCAGTTCCCGGACTTTTCAGCCAGTTTTTTCAGCGCCCGGCGGGTGAGTGTTCCAGCCATGGCTGCGCGGTATTCCTGTGAACCGCGGTAATCTCCGACTGGTTTGGCTTCTTTTACCGCTTTCTCAGCCGCTTTATCCAGTTCACTATCCGTCAGAATTCCTTTTCCCAGCGCTTTTTCAGCCGCTTGAAAGCGTTTCGGTGCAGGACTGGCGCCGAAAACTGCGATACGGATTTGGTCAGCTTTTTCTTTTGGAAAATCTGCTTTAACCACGACTGAAACGATGCTGGCATCGCTCGGTGTACGTGCAACGCGATCCAAAACCAGATGCGTTTTCTTTTCCAGCGGCAAAATGACCGCCTTGATCAGGCTGCCTTTTTTCAGTTCCGGTTTTCCGTCTTTCAGAAAGTCTTCGATATTCACTTTCTGTTCACTGCCGTTTCCGCTGACGAGGACGATCTTTGCGTCCAGCGCAAGCAGTACGAGAATCAATTCAGCTGGAAAATTCGGGTTCATCAAACTGCCGCCAAGGCTGGCAAGGTTTCGCAGTGCACCCGTGGCGCTCAAGTAAGCCGCTTCGCTCAGAACGCCGTCCCACAGTGCTTTGACCGCTTCTGATTTCGCTATCGTTTCGAATGAGACCATCGATCCGAAGATGACTTCATTTTCTTTAATTTGGATCTCATCCAGCCCTAAATCTGTCAGTTCCACCATGGCATCAGCGCGCCATTCGCTGATATGTTTGGCTCTGGGCGGGAAATAAAGCGGAATGCACGATTCAGAGCGGTTCCCCAATATTTTCAGGGCATCTTTGACCGTCGCAGGTCGATAATATTTCATCTGGATTCCTCCATTCGCCTATTTAATGAAATGGATGCTCGTGCTGTTTTTCAGCCAGTTATCGATTTCATCACGGCAAAATAATTTTATCAAGAGGCAGGAGAAAAATATTTAATCTTTGAGTATATTTCGTCTTAATTTTTCTCACTGATTTTGCACAAATTGATACAGCTGATTGTTTTTAAAGTTACAGCGGATGCCATAGTCATAATTGGTGCCTGAAAAAACAGTCAGCCCGAGATCGCCAGTCCCCAACCAGGTCGCATCGGTGATCGTGCCCAGCAGGCTCTGGTTGTACAGCACTGAGATTTTTGATCCGGAAGCTGCCAGCGTCAGCGTTCCCGAGCCCTTCAAACTCCATTGACTATAAGAGTAGGTCGCCAGCGGGACTTTCGCTCCGTTTCGGAAGCCATTCAGGTAGATGTTCCCATCCAGTGCGACAAAGACCTGTAGAAAATTCAGATTGTCTTTCGCACGGAAGGTGAACCCGCAGCCGGAGTCCATGTTATTCGGTCTTTCATAGGCAGATTCCCACGAAATGTCGGACTGGATCAGAAAATCCTGCGCGGCAATTCCAAGCGAATGGTTCTGATAAAACCCCATTTGAGCCAGGGCAGTTTCGAGATCCGCGGACGCTGAATAGGTCCCAGCGCTTTGGGTGATCCGCTCTTTAAGTTGAAGCATGCGGATCAGTCTGGCAGCCTGAGCGGGAGTGTTTGCGTCCAATGCGGATGAAGTCTCCGTTTTCGGCGCCAATGAGATTTTGAGAGACTTAAAATTCACCGGGGTTTTTTGGCTGCTGAGAGGCTGAACAAAGAAGCCGAGTCCCTGCCCCTGCCAACTGACCAGCGCGGTATCGACCAGCTGATCCCAAAGATAGATGTCCGCCCAGCCATTATGGATTTCAAGCTGAATCGGCACCGGCTGACCCTGATTGAAATCCTGAATTTTGGTGAAAGGGACTTTTGGGGTCCAGACGCCAGCTGCGTTCTGGTACAGTCCATAGGTTTGATCATTGCAGACCATGAAGGTTTCGAAATTGGACCCATCATTGCCCAGCGCCAGTCCGGCGCAGACTGAGGGCTCAAAAAAGGGCAGCAAGATTTCAGCCGAAATCCTGATCTGATAATCGCCGGAAACCTGCAATGCCGGATTGAATAGGGCGGCATACTGGTTCGAGCTTGATGTCACATCCCACCAATAACCGTCAGCTTTGATCGTGCGCTCGATCTCTGCATTATCTGCCTCCTGTCGCCCCTCTCCCCAGCCCGGCACTGATGTGCCCGAAAAACTTTGGTCGTAAACCGTCGTCCAGATGGTTTCTTCAGGCGCTTGCGCTGACGCCTTCAAAGGAAAAGCCAAAAGCAGCACAAAGAGTAGCAAAAGATAACATTTTCTCATATTAGTTTCCTTATAACACAGAGGGAGGGTCGACCTCCACAGTAAATCCTTTTGTGTCAATTTTCTTGATAATTTCAGTTGGGTTCGCACCGCGCAGCAGAATATGCCAGCGATACTTTCCGCGGACACGCGGAAAGAAACAAGGCGCCGGCCCGATCAAACTGACTGGATTTCTTCTTTCAGATCGTTGGACAGCTTTTATATCTGCTAACAGTTTCAAGGCGTCTGCCTCGACCTCTTTTTGATCCACGCCGCTGATGATCACTCTGACAAGTCTGGTAAAGGGCGGATACCCAAGCGTCCGGCGGTATGCCAGTTCCTTTTTGTAGAATTCCTGATAATTTCCGTTGGCAGCAGCTTGGATGGAGTAACGCTCAGGCTGAAAAGTCTGCAAGACTGCGATGCCCTGCGCGTTCACTCGCCCGGCACGGCCTGCAACCTGAGTCAGCAGCTGGAATGAGTGTTCATCTACCCGGTAATCGTGGAAATTCATGCCAACGTCCGCCAGCAAAACGCCAACCAGCCGAACTTCCGGAAAATCTAATCCTTTGGTGACCATCTGCGTTCCGATCAAAATATCCGCGCGCTGGTTTGAAAAATCTTCCAAGATTTTTTCGTAACTTCCCTGCGCAGCAGTGGTTTCTGAGTCCATGCGCAGCAGGCGTGCTTCTGGAAAAGTTTGCTGGATCAGGTGCTCAACTTTCTCAACACCGGTGCCGAACTGCCTGATCTCATCCTGACCGCAGACGGGGCAACGACCAGGCACTTTTTCAACATGCCCGCAAAAATGGCAGTTTAGCGTGTTTAGTCTTTGATGCCAGGTCAACGGGATGTCACAATCAGGACAGCGAAAATCGTGGCCGCAGGCATGGCAAAAGGTATATCCGGCGGAACCGCGCCGATTAAGAAACAGGATGCTCTGTTTTTTCTGTGCCAGACTTTTTTCCAACTCGTTCATTAAAAAGCGGCTGAAAACAGAACGATTTCCGGCTTTCAGCTCTTGCCGCATGTCGATCAGATGAATGGCAGGGCTGGCAATTCCGCTGGCGCGTTCGGTCAGCTGAACGATATGCCAGCTGCTCATTTTCGCTTTATAAGTCTGGGCGATCGTTGGCGTTGCGCTGCCGAGCACGAGTTGAGAATTGCTGATTCGGGCGTAGTCAGCAGCAGCCTGAACAGCTGAAAAAAAAGGAACCTGCTCCGTCTGATAATAGGAATCATCATGACATTCGTCCACAACAATCAGTCCGAGATCCGGCAGTGGGACCGAAAGTGCACTGCGCGGTCCGATGATGATGCGGAAAACGCCGCTGCGCCCGCGCCGCCAGGTGTCATAGCGCTGCCCGTCACTGAGCCGTGAATGGTAGGTTCCGACCATGCCAGGGAATCGCTGGCTGAATCGCTGGGTGATTTGAGGAGTCAACGCAATTTCCGGCACCAGCATTAAAACTTGTTTCCCCGCGGCGATTGCTTCGGCTGCCGCTCGGATGTAAATTTCGGTCTTGCCTGATCCGGTGACGCCGTGAATTAATATCGGTTTTTTCTCTCCGCGCTGATTCAGACCGTTCAGAATAGTCTGCAAGGCATTCTGTTGTTCAGCGGTTAGTTGAATTGTCTCGCCGGGATAGGAGGACTCATTCATGATGGGGGCATCGCGCCAGAGTTCTTCTTCGGAAAAAGCGATCAGCCCAGCTTTTTCGAGGAAATTCAGATCCGCTTGACTGCCTCCAGTACGCTGCAGCAGGTCAGCAGCGGGAATTTCAGCTGAATCCTCTTTTTGCAGCAGATTCAGCATGGTAGTTCGTCTCGTCTGCGAGCTTTGCACCCTTCCAAGCGCTTTTACATCTGCAACAGGAATTCGCCGCTTTTCAGTCAGCCGAACGATTCGTTGAAAAATCGGAGCGCTGCCCGGCAGCTTGAACGATCGCTCTTTTTTTACCACTTCGGATCGAACGAGCGAAGCTAGCACTGGTTTCCATTTTGTCCGTCCGAGTGCTTGAGCCAGCTGCCGCTCGGTCAAACCCTCCCCGGCTTCGCTCAACAGGCTGATGAGCTGGGTTCTGATTTGTTCCGGGTCGTTTTCAGGTTCGATAAATGAATGCTGATGGGATACAGCGCTCAGGGCATCGGGATTGATTTTGTATCTCAAAGTCGAAATTCTGCGGATTTTTTCGGATAAAAGGACGTTTACACAAGCACTTAACGGGGCAAGGCAGCGTTGTGACAGAATTTCTGCCAACTGCAGCTGAGCGTCCGTGATGACTGGCTCCGGGTCGACTAGCTGAGCTATTTTTCGAATTCGGGCAACATCTGAATGCGTTGAAACTGCCAGCACAATCCCCTGCATCAAACTTGAACCAAATGGGACGACGACCATACAGCCAATTTGTACGGATTGCTGGAGTGCCGGCGGAATTTCGTAGTCAAAAATGCCGTCATTCGCTGGCACATCCAATAAAATTTTGGCAAATCTTGCTGGTTCCAAAAGCAATCTAATCCTCCGGCAGGCTTGATCTCATCATCATTGACTTTATCATATCAAAAATGAAATCGGCTTGCCTACACTCTGCCGAGAAACCACCAATGGATCGACAGCATATTGATGAGGATGCCGAGGACTGTCAGAAATTTGAACATCCAGCTGCTCTTCTCGCCGGTTGCCAGCCCCAACAGTAGCATGATCGGCACGATCGCGTCCATCAAGTACCGATACCCCACCTGTTCGGCTCCAGTGTTGTGATAAAAAAGCAGCAACAGCAGGGTCAGCAGCACAGAAAGCCAGGCTCCGATGCCCCACCAGTTCCTGCGAAAACTGCGATAAAGGCAGATCAGCGGCGGTGTCATGGCAAAGATGCTGAAGCCGGATATGCCAGGTTGAAAAAAGAAGCGTTCACCGGAGAAATCCAGCCGCGGCAGTTTGAACAGCATCACATTCAGATTGGTTTGGAAAAAGTGAGGATGAAACATGCCATAAGTCTGAACGGCTTCAAGAATCCAGGGTGCGCCATGGATCGTGACATAACCGAAATCAAACCAGTCTTCAAATCGCACGTAATTGTAGTAGAGTAGAAGAAAGACTGCCAGGCAGGCGGGAATCGCAGCTTTCAGACTCCAGCTGATCGCGTCCCGCCAGATAATTTTTGGAAAGGGAGCGGTCTGCCAAAGACGGATTCCCAGCAGTAAAAGCGCTATTGGAAAAACGTTTGGACGGGCGAGCAGTGCCAGCCCGAAGAAAGCTCCGGTCAGCCAGCCGGACCATCCGGCGATCGCCGACAGCACTGCCAGAGCGGTCATCAGAATCGTGAACAGCTGACTAACAAACCACATTTGCCCGATCAGCGCCAGCCAGCCATGGTTGGTGCCGACTGCAAACAGCAGAGTCAGCCAGAAGACTGTACGATGATTACAGCTGATCATGCCGGCAGCTGACGCTTTGCGCAGTACCCAGTAAATTACAAGCGCATTGAGCGCGCCGAGAAGAGCTGAGACGACCGTCATGTTGACATTTTCGACTCCCAGCCAGCTGACAAATGGCATCAGCAGGATGGCGGGCAGCGGCGGGTTTGGCACATACCAATGACCGTTGAATTGCGTCAGGTCGTGCGTTGTCGCCGGGTTGATCAGGTAGAGCCGCCCTTGCGTGAAAGCCTCGGCAAGCTCATGCCAATAGGCTTTCGAGGGGGTGTTCAGGCGCATGACCCAGTATCCGCACAGCCGATAAAAGGAAAACAGAGAGGCTACGAGCAGCAGACTGAACCATAGCGCATTGCTTTTTTCGCGCAGTGCTGGCTGACGGATGATCTGTGAGCTGATCACGCCCCCCAGAGCAAATCCCAGCGGCAGCAGGAAAATAACCCCGGTATGCTGCAGGTTTCGATCCCAGTCCGTGCGGTCATAATAATCAAACGCGGAATAAAAAATCAGTGTAAAGACCGCCAGCAGAAAAACACAATATAACGGGCTGAAAAAGTCTTTCAGCAGAAAGTCTGCATTTCTGAGATCCGATAGGATGATCAATCCGAGTTGGATTGCCAGCAGCATTCCCCAAAGCAGAACCCCCCAATAACGGGCGACGAGTGAATCCATCAGCGTTTCATAATTTTGAGTGTCGACCCAATAGAGGATGAAAACCGCTGCGCAGATTAAAAACAATGCTGCCAAAAGCGCAAAAATGACCCTTTGGACGATCAGTATGATGGACTTATTTTCCAAGAAATCAGCTTTGAGCTTAAGTTTTCCTTCTCGCAGCAGCAGAATTAAGACTAAGACGAGAATCAGCGCCGCGCATCCTGCCAGCACGATAAGCCGGCTGGCGGATAAGCCAAAGAGCAGCCTGCTTTTCGACTCGGATGGCACTAAAAATAGGGAGAAGCTCGCGAGAATGCCTTCTATGACCGCGACTGTCAGCAGCCATCGGCTCAAGCTTTCTTTTTGAAGGGTCATGGTTTGCCTTTTCATCTCTCAGTTATCTTACTCTTTTTTCGATCCGATATCAAAAGTTAGTGCCGGGAGCTTCTTGGGCGGAATGCGATATAATGGCGGAAAAGAAGGAGGGACACGAATGAAGGGAAACTATCAATTCCGAATTAACACTGGTTTTCTGGTCAATGCATCCGTTGGAGAATATCGGGAGTTTGACATTGCTGCACCTTCTCTTAAAGTCGATGAGGACATCCTGTTCACTGAGATTCAAACGGTCGTCCGCGTGAGCCGCGTGCAGCAGGGCATTTTGGTATCCCTAAAAGCCAGCGCAAATATCGATCTGGATTGTGTGCGCTGTCTGGAACCATTTGCAGGACGGGTCTCATGCACATTCGACGATTTATATGCCTTTCATATGCGTCAGAATAGCGACGCTGATAATTTCCTGCCTGAAAACGCAGTGATTGATCTTGAACCGCTGCTCAAAGAGTATCTTGTACTTGAGCTCCCGATCAATCCGATCTGTTCAGCTGACTGCAAAGGACTCTGCCCGGAATGCGGTGCCAACCTGAACATTGATGCCTGTGAACACCAAGTGAAGGATGAAGCATGACTTCGAAAAGCCTATATATGAATAATTTTACATTCAGCATCCAGAATTTGACGTGTGTGCTGGATGCCAAGTCGGTCGCACCCAACATTGAACGGTCGAACTTTGGTCCGGTACTTGATGAAAATAAAACGATCGATGAAGTGTTCCTGTTCATGCCGATCGAGGCAGCAAAAGAGCTGGGGATCTCGATTCTGCAGATGGTCGCGGCGCAGGAAAAACGCACGCAGATCAAGGTGCGGCTGGACCCTGACAAACAGGCGCTTTGGAATTGCTATACTGCTGCAGCAGAAGAACATCGAAGGCAGAAAAAAGCAGACGATCCGAAATCGGACCCGGATCAGGAAACTTCTGAAAACGCGAATTGATGCCGGGCTGCAGCATTTGGCTGCACGGATTGACTCACGCTCAAGGTTTCTCTCGAAAAGAACTATCGTTCTGTAATAAAAAAGATAAGGCTGCGTGGAAATAAACTGTCTTCCACACAGCCTTTTTTATTCGTTGGCTGGATCAAAAAGCTTTGGAGACCGACCGAAAAATGTTTAGGAGGTCTCTTTCAAACGATCGGTATTATTCAGCTTTTTTATCGTCAGTTAATTCCGCATCGATCGTTGCTTCTGACGGCGGCTGTTTTTCAGTAATTTTGTCATCGACAAAATTCTTGGTTTTGCGGGCAGTTTCCACAACAGCCTGCCTGCCTTTTTCCAAACCGTTGTCAATTTTCTCGCGGACACTGACTTCATGTTCGTCCACCCAGCGCAGCAGCCCTTCGTGGTCATCGCCGTAAGGGGCGCCAGCTTTGCGATATTCATCCTGAATTCCTTCATAAATCTTGGCTTTGGTTCTTTTCACGGTGGGTTCCGTCATACTTGCGATGGCATCAAACCAACCCGTGACGACATTGCCGGCATCTTCCAAAATCTTGCCAATTTTGTCATCCGCATTTTCGATTTTTTTGAAGGACTCGTTTTCCGGTGTTGATTCAGTTGTTTTATCTGAATCGGGAATGAAAACATCCCGGACTTCCTTGATAATTTTTTCGATATCCATTTTTACTCCTAATGTTTAGGTTTGCTTAATATACGTAAAAAAATCATTGGGGTTTCAAATTTAGATCAGGATAATACGACCAGCTTTTGACCTTCAATTCTCCAAAGCGTATCGGCACAGCGTTCGGCAAAATAGCGGTCATGCACCACTGCCAGGACAGTGCCGGGATAGGTCTGCAGCACCTCTTCGAATTGCTCACGTGATTCTATATCCAAGTGGTTCAGCGGTTCATCCAGCAGCAGCAGATTGACACCGGTCAGCGCAAAACAAGCCAGCGTCAGCCGTGCCCGCTGACCGCTTGAGAGATTTTCGGTAGGGATAAAAACATCATCGCCAAAAAACAGGTAATAGGAGAGGATTCGCCGGACTTCGGTCTCGTTCTGCGAGACCAGTGCTGCCAATGTTTGAAAGGCATCTGCCTTAAACAAGGGAGAATCTACCCCCTGAGTGAGTGTGCCAATTTTAATATTTGAGCCGTGAACCACACGGCCTGCGAGCGGGGGAACGTCGCCGGTGATCGTTTTCAGCAGCGTGGATTTCCCGCTGCCGTTTCGGCCAGTCAGCACACAGCATTTTCCGCGGGTCAGTCGCAGGTCAATCGATTCAACAAGCGGATTGCCTGGGTAACCGACTGTCAGATCATCCAGAATCAAAACCTGATCCCCCGTTTCTTCCATTTCAGAAAACTCCATTTTGATCTTCCAATGGCTGCCAGGTTTATCAATGCGGTCTTCATTTTTCAATCGCTGCAATTTCTCATCGAGTTGAATTGCCCGCTTCATCGTCCCTTTTGTTCGGTTGGCAAAAAAGCCTTTAGCGAACTTATCGCCCGAATCGCCCTTCCCCCCTTTTTTGAAGGCGGCATTGCGATTAAGCTGGCGGACAGCGTCCTGCAATTCGCGAATCGAGTGCTGTTGGCGCGTCCAGGCTGCCTGCTGCGTTTTGGCTTCGTCTGCTTTGCGTTCGAGCCAGTCTTCGTAATTTCCGTCGTATGCCCGCACCAGATGCGTATCGCGGTCCAATTCGAGAACCTGCGTCACCGTCCGATTCAGAAAAGTGCGGTCATGCGAGACAAATAAAATGCCACTGGGAAAATTGGTGAACCAGTCTTCGAGCCAGACCAGCATCTCTTCATCCAGATCATTGGTCGGCTCGTCAAGCAGCAGCAGATTTGCTCCGGACAGCACCGCTTTTGCCAGATAAAGACGCGTTTTCTGCCCGCCGCTGAGATGATCGATCACCGTCTCAGGCTTGAATTGCGAGAAACCGAGCGTCCGCAGCACCTGCTCGGTGACGCTTTGATCCGGGACAGGCTGCTGCATTTCATTCAGCAATGCGTCAAATTCATCAATCAGCGCCTGGTCAGTCGGGAAGCGGCTAAGCTCTGTTGACAGTTTCTCCAGCCGTTGATCGCGGGATGAAGTGTGATCAGCCTGCGGGAAAAAGCATTCTCCGATCGTCTGCCCCGCTTTAAAAGATCTGACTTGGGGAATGTAAAAGCAGTTCAGATCAGTCGGCGTGAACTGAACCGAGCCTTGATCGGGTTTGATTTCGCCGGCAATGATCTTGAGCAGCGTCGATTTTCCGCTGCCGTTGACTCCGAGGATCACACTCCTGTCACCGCTGTTCACTGTGAAATTCACGCTGTTGAGAACCATTTTCGGACCAAAAGATTTTGAAATGTTGTTTACTGTGAGCATTCTTCCCCAATTCCTTTGGCAAATCAAACCGGTTTTACCAAGCGTGTTCTATCAACTATAATTCTACACAAGTCGAAAGGGGTACAGGAGAGAAAATGGATCAGATCGGGGATAAATATCGAGTGGTCGAAAAGCTGGGTGAAGCGTCCGGAGGCGCTTTTTTTCGGGTAATCGACCAGACAGATGAAAAACCTTATTATCTTGATTTGATCGGGGCAGAGGCTAAGCACCTCACTGCGAAAGAAATTCTGGCGATCCAGCTCAAAACCCGCGCGCATTCCGAATTCAAACATCCATACGCGATCCCTTTTTACCCGCCATCAGTCAGCGATGACGGGCTGATATTGGTGCAAAATGATATTTCAGGCTGGTCATTGAACGTCATCCTGAAAATAAAAGGGCGTCCGCTGTCAGAAGTTCAGGCGTATCGCACGGCTTATTCTCTCTCATCTGTCATGGCTGCGATGCATGACCAGAACATTGTTCATGGCAGTCTCGACGCTAGCCATGTTCTGATCAGCGATTTAGGTGAAACTTATGTTTCCTTTTTGGCGCTGCCGGATGATTTTGACAGGAAAAACCATTTGTACCGTCAGCCTGAATCTGATCCGGCTGCCGAACCTGAGTTTCAGGATGATTTATATGCAATGGGCGTGCTGCTAACAGAGATTTTTACCCCGCTGATTCCGTTTGGCATGGCAGACGCCGGCAGCAAGAAGAAGAACAGTCAGGCTTTTGAATATTATCGGGCAGGTTTAGCCAAACTTGAAGGGGACCCTGCGGAAGCAGCATTTCCGATTATTTTAAAATGCCTGCAGCCAAATCGCAAACAACGCTATGACTCCGCCATTGATTTGTTTTCTGACATGCGGAAAGTGGTTGAGGCATGGACAAACGCGACCCCGGGGCAATCCATCCCCGTTCTACCGACGCTTGAAAAACCGATTGACCAGAAACGGGCGACTTTTGAAGACAGATTCAAAACTGGTTCAGCACAGCCGCGCCCGAAAGCGCTCTCATCCGGCAAAAAGAAGAAAAAAGGGTCGCTGCTGATCTCCTTTATCGCAGCGATTGCTGTCATTATTGGAGCAGTCATTCTTTTCTTCTATTTCTCAGAAGCCGCTGACCGAAAAACGATCTCAGTAAATTATGAAGAGACGCTGGCTCACCTCAAAAGCACCCAGACCGCGCTTGCGGCTGGCGGCGTTGTCAACACGGCTCAGCCGGGAACGATTGTGCCGATTAAAACCCAGCGTTCTACGCTTATGCCAACCGAGACATTTACCCCAATTCCGACTCAGACCCAGACACCGGCTCCCATCCGACGGCAAACTGGCGCCGGCATCCTTTGGCAGGCGGATCAAGCGCCGATGGTATTTGTACCCGAGGGCGAATTCACAATGGGGATGGACAACGATTTTGGATTTAAACTTGATAACCTGATCCCGTCTCATCAGGTGTTTTTGGACAGTTTCTGGCTGGATCAGCACGAAGTCAGCTTCCGCCAGTATGACCTGTGCGCAGCTGCTGGGCAATGCCCCGCGTCTGAAGCAGCCAGCCCGATAACCTCCAATCAGGAAATTCCGGTCACTGGCATTTCCTGGGAAAACGCGTCAGCTTATTGCAACTGGGCAGGGAAAAGGCTGCCGACAGAAGCGGAGTGGGAAAAAGCAGCTCGCGGAACTGATGGCAGACTTTACCCATGGGGAAACGGCAGCCTGCAATACACAGACGTTGATGCCTGGTACAGTTCGAGCGTGCAGCCGGTAATGATGACTGATCAGGATATCAGTCCGTATGGCGCGATGTTCATGGCGGGCAATGTCAGTGAGTGGGTCAGTGATTATTTTGGCAGCAGCCGGATGGTTGCTGCTCAGTCGAGCAACCCGGTTGGTCCGGTCAGCGGTGCGATGCGCACGGTCAAAGGCGGTTCGGCATCAAGCATTGATCCGGAGACGGCTGCTTTCGCCTTCAGCCGATGGGGCGCGGATCCAATCCGGGCTCAGGATTTTGGATTCCGCTGTGCTGTCAGCGATTCAGAAGTGAATGAAGACCGCGCGGCTGGCAGCAGCGAAACGATCAAACTGGCAGATGCTGTTCCGCCTGCGCAGCCGGCAGACTGCACGAGCCGGATCGGCTATGTCTCGGATGTCACCATTCCGGATGGCAGCGTAGTTCGTGCGGGTGAAACGATTACAAAAACCTGGCTGCTGCGAAACATCGGCACCTGTGTGATCGGACCGGATACAAAAATTGTCTGGACGGATCCATTCACAACCAACCCGCAGCGCCTGTTTGATTTTGATACCGAAATTCAGCCCAATGCTGAAGCTGAGGTCAGTATTACAG
>DHPK01000022.1:27079-41273 GCA_002407845.1 Leptolinea sp. UBA5366
CAGTATTACCTTTCCGGTTTCCGGCAAGGGCAGGACAAAGATTAATTTCCAATTTTCGACGATCAACGGTGAATTGTTCCAGCTGGGAGAAAGAGGCCGGGGCGAATTTTGGATTGAGTACGTCGTGGAATAAGGCAATTATCAACGAAACGAGTCGGAGAAATGAATCAAAACGAAGCAAAGAAAAAAGTGATTGTGATCGGCGCTGGACCAGCCGGACTGACGGCTGCTTTCGAACTTCTGCAGCAGGATGCGGAAGCTTATGACGTGACCGTGCTGGAAGAGAGCGGCGAAATCGGCGGGATTTCGCGCACGGTGCAGTATGGCGGAAACCGGATGGATATCGGCGGCCATCGCTTTTTTTCGAAAGATAAACGGGTCATGGATTGGTGGCAGGCAAGGATGCCGCTGCAGGGGAAACCGTCAGCCGATGACATTCTGACCGGGACTGTCAAGCCGCTCGAACCGAATGGTCCGGATCCAGAATCGGAAGATCAGGTGATGCTGCTTCGCAACCGCGTCTCGCGAATTTATTATCTGAAAAAATTCTTTGATTATCCGATCTCGATGAAAGTTCAGACCTTCAAGAATATGGGGCTGATAAAAACCCTGCGGGCGGGGTTCAGTTATCTGGCTGCGGTTGTCCATAAACTGCCGGAGACCTCGTTGGAAAATTTTTACCGCAACCGCTTTGGCAGGCAGCTTTATTCGATGTTTTTTGAGAATTACACCGAAAAACTTTGGGGCAGGCACCCATCGGCAATCTCAGCTGACTGGGGCGCCCAACGCGTCAAGGGGCTTTCGATCTTGAAAATCCTTTTCGATATGTTTTCGAAACTGCTGCCCGAGAGATTTAAGAAAAACCGCCCGGTTGAAACCTCTTTGATTGAACAGTTTTGGTACCCAAAACACGGGCCGGGTCACCTTTGGGAGCTGACCGCTGACAAAATTATCGAAATGGGCGGCAGCGTGCGGAAGCATTGCAAAGTTACCGGCATCAGGCTGGAAAATGGACAAGCTGCCGCAGTGACTGCCGAAGAAAACGGGGTTCCTGTAGAGATCGCGGGCGACATCTTTCTGTCGAGTATGCCGCTCAAGGATTTGGTTTTGGGGATGGGCGCAGAGGTTCCGGACGCTATGCGGGAAATTGCAGCCGGACTGCCTTATCGGGATTTTATAACCGTCGGATTGCTGCTGTCACGCATCAATTTGAAAAATGAGACAAAAATTGTCACGCCTTATAATCGCGTTCCCGACTGCTGGATTTATATTCAGGAACCGAACGTAAAGATGGGGCGTCTTCAGATTTTCAACAACTGGTCCCCTTACATGGTCAGCGATCTGGAAAAAATGATCGGGGTTGGGCTGGAATATTTCTGCTCAGAAGGGGATGAAATGTGGACGATGAAAGACGCTGATTTCATCCAGTTTGCCATTGGGGAAATGGTGACGATGGGGATCATTGATCCGGATGCAGTTTTGGATTCCCACATCGAACACGTTCGGAAGGCTTATCCGGCATATTTTGACACGTACGCAGAGATCGATCAGCTGATCGAATGGCTGAATGGTATCGAAAACCTATACTGCATCGGGCGGAACGGTCAGCACCGATACAACAATTCGGATCACTCAATGGCAACTGCTTTTGAAGCGGTTACGAATATTCGGAATGGGATCCGCTCAAAAGAAAATATCTGGAATGTAAATACGGAAAAGGTTTATCACGAAACGGATAAATCCGGATAACTTTTATCTTCTCAGGCGCTGACGAATCGGCTCCAGCTCATCAACGCGCAACAGCGCGCAGATGATGAGATAGACCAGGATGCCCAGTAGCACACCGCCCGAAACAATCACCAGTACAGACCTGTTTTGGCTGAATTGCAGCCAGAGCAGAATCACTGCGATCATCCCCAGCGCGGCTGCGCTGCTCTGACAAATGCCTTTGATGACCCGGCGTCCGTCCAGCCCATGCAGTCTGCGGCGCATCAAGATCAGCAGCGCGCACATCTCCAGCCCGGTAGCCAGCGTATTTGCCAGCGCCAGCCCGCCATGAGGCATCCAGCCGATCGATTCAAATAATCTCGAAAAAATGACACTCATCAGCATGTTTAAAAACATAGCGGCGAACAGCACGAACACTGGTGTTTTTGTGTCATGAACCGCATAGAAGGCGCGGGAGATGACTTCGACCACGCAATGAAAAACCAGCCCGCTGCTATACCATGCCAGCGCCCAATAGACCATCGCCGTCATGTCGGCATTGAACGCCCGGCGTTCGAAGATCAGGCTGACAATCGGTCTCCCAAGCAGGATCAGCCCGCAAGCTGCGGGAATCGCAAGCATGATGACGAAACGCAGCATCGATGCCAATGCGTGCCGCATTTGCCCCAGCTCTCCGCGCGCTGCCTGAACAGAAAACATTGGCAGCGAAACGGTTGCCACGGATTGAGCGATGGCTGCCTGAGGCATCAGCATGATGGACAACCCCCAGGTCACAGCAGAGATGGATCCCAGCGGAAGATAGGAGGCGATGAAATTGTTTATCAAGAAATTTAATTGAACGGCGGAGGCGCCGATTTGCCGCGGGATCATCAGCTTGACCACTTCGCGCACCAACGGATTATGCCAGCCGAACGAGGCAGTGTAGCTTTTTTCTGGCAGCCGGAACAGCTGTGGCAGCTGAACCAGCAAATGCAGCAGCGACCCAAGGACCGCGCCGACCGCCAGCCCTTTGATGCCGAGCGGCTCTTTCAGGAAGAGGATGCCGAGGATGATTCCAAATTGGTACATCGCAGGCGCCAGACCCGGCAGCAGAAAATGCTGATTGGTGTTCAAAATGCCCATGATCAGCCCGCTCACACCGAAGATAATGACAGACGGCAGCTGAATTCGCAGCAGCGTGACGGTCAGATCCTGAAGGTGCGGATCGTTTAAGGAGAAGCCCGGCACTAAGAAATAGCGCACGACCTGCGGGGCGAAGATGAAAAAGAGAACCGAGATAGCGGTCAGGGTCGCGATCAGCAGATTGAGAATGTTGGATGCCAGTTTCCAGGCGCCTTTTTTGTCTGACTGGTCAAGCATTGCGCTGAAGGTCGGAACGAAAGCGCTTGCCAGCGCGCCGCCGGCCACCAGGTTGAAAATCGTTTCCGTCAGGCGGTTGGATGCCAAAAAGGAATCAACTTCAGCGGATGCGCCGAAAGACGATCCGATTAACCCTTTTGCAATCAGTCCGATGATCTGCGAAAAAACCATCGCTGCCGCGAGCAGCGAAGCTGACTTCATGAAAGAGGGTCTGGTTTCAGCGGTGGAACTCATCTTTTTGATTCTATCACGAAGGGCTGGCGGCGCCTGAAACTGAATTTCTGTCAGAAAAACCGGCGTGCGAGTATAATCAGATTGAAGTTAAGCTAATAAATTTCGGAGGAAGTATGCAGATGAAGAATCCCCTTGTAATCTTTGGAATTATCGGCATTATTGCAGGCTATATCCTGCAGGGAATGACCGGAAATAAAGAGTTTTTAACCTATGGAATGGTTGCCGGTCTGGCGCTTGGGTTCCTCATCGATTCAAAGAATCGCGGAACTTCCAGCAATCCGAACAAACCCTCGTCAGGTTTTGATTTGAGCGATTTGTTCAACCGGCCTTCATCCAATCAGCGTCCGACAGACACTTATCAGAAGCCCGAAGTTCAGCGCCCGGTCAGTTCCCCGATCGAACAAGAACCCGTTCAGGAAGGCGGCCGTTCACGTGTTTCGCGCGTGGATGATGCGGATGCCAGTGACGTGATCGCCCGCGCCCGGGAAGAAATTTCGAAGCAGACGAAGGATCAATAAAACTCAGAACAGATCGACCGGAATTGGAATGCGGACTTCGCACAGCGGCGCAGCTGCGTCCGCAGGCAGCGGCTTGAAGAGCAGCTCAAAGTTCGTCATTTCCGGATGAATATCAAAGATTAAAAACGTTTCAATGCCATTAGACCCGATGGAGTAGTCCAGATTTGGAATTTCCCATCGGGTATTTGCATAATTGGAATTGGCGCGATCCAGCGGTGCGCTGATGTCCCGTCCCCAGAGCGAGCCGAGCATCGTGAAGGATTGGTTCTGAAGCGGTTTGATTGATTCCCCTGTCAGGCTGCGCAATTTTACGCGAACCATCAGGAAGCGTCCCAGCGGAAAGTGATCGGTCAAGGTTGCCTGAATTTTTGGCTTCATGAATGTGAGTGTCAGGCTGATTTTCTCACAGCGAATTTCTTCATCCAACGTTGCCGGAATCGGCTTGGTCGGCAGCTGATAAGGCGTCACCGTTACATAAACCGGCAGTCCTTCCGGGTTGCCAATGGCTGGCAGCGGTTGGAAAACTTCTGTCTCAGCTTCCGGACTGGCGGTGGTTAATGTCGGCACGGGCAATGTGAAAGTCGGCAGCGCGGTGTATGTCGGCCGCGGCGTGTAGGTCGGTTGGGGTGTTGGCGTGGGCAGGGTCGGTGCCTGTGCGGCTGCTGCGGAGAGTCGCAGCAAGAAAAGCATTGCCGCGAGCGCTATCTGTCGTTTCATTGGTTTGCCTCAGCGGTTTGGTAAAAATTGATGGGAAAATTCGGCTGAGGAATGTCAAGCGCAAATTGACAATCAAAATCGGCAGAATCGTCAGCCTCAAAAATCAACTTCCAATTTTCTGCATGGTAGTTCACGTCAAACACCAGCCAGGTTTCAAGTTCGATTCCGGCGGGAATCGCCTGACTCGAAAGAAAATGAACACCCCAGCGATTACTGGCGGAGATGCCTGCCGGACCAAAGGATTGCGAGACGAGGATTTTCCCGTCGGATTCTCCAGCCGCCATGAACTGTTTGTGAAAGATCAGCGGGATGGCATGATCAGACATGTTCCAGACCATCAGGTTGACAAAAAGGAATTGGTTTTGGGAGACTTCGTTTCCAATTGCGAACCCGAAATAGGGATCTTTATATCCGATTTTGACAGCGAATTCGTCACCGCAGAAAGCGTAAGGTCTCAGGTCGCGCGACCAGACTCCCGGATTGACAAGGATTTCATTGCGGCGCGGGTATTGCGTCAAACGCACAGGAGTCAATGTCGGCTCAGGCGTTTCACTGGGATACAGCGCTGAAATTTCCGAGTCTGAATAGGTCGGATAAGGGGTTTGGGTCGGGTAATCGGTGGCAGTGGGATAAAGCGTTCGCTGCTGGTGCACCTGAATGGTGCTGACCAGCTGAGCGAGATTGTCCGCGGGCTCCGGCTGAACTGGCAGGCGGCACCCCGTTGCAATCAGTAAGATCAGTCCGATAAACAGACCTGTAAGGTGGTTTTTCGAATTCATATCATTCATTATATATGTGAAATAAAGATACGAAAGCCGCTGACCGACCGGAGCTTCCGATTCGCTCGTTTGCAGCAGCCGTTCAGGTTTCCCTGTTGAGAAGCAGAACTGTTCCCAGATTCTGGTTCACTGGTCAGGAAAATGATTTGGCTGATACCCGCAAAAACGCACTATGCGGCAGAACCAGCAGTCAGGGTTGTCTCAAGCGTTGGCTGATGTCATGTGCATCAGAAAAGAGAGGATGGGAGAATATTATCCCAAGCCGACATCCAGCGCCATCATGACTGCAAACCCGATCAGCAGCCACAGCGTCGGCAGGTCTGAGCCATCCGCTTCTGCCTCAGGAATCAGCTCTTCTGAAACAACGAACATCATCGCGCCGGCGGCGAATGCCAGCGCATACGGCAGAATCGGCTGAACCAGCATGACTGCAGCAGCTCCGATAACTGCGCCGATTGGTTCCATCAGCCCCGAGAATTGCCCCCAGAAAAAACTTTTCCCGCGCGAGAAACCCTCTCCGCGAAGCGGTGCTGAAACTGCCAGTCCCTCAGGGAAATTTTGGATTCCCATCCCGATCGCAATCGACAGCGCAGCAGCGATGTATTCAGGGTCAGAATGCACGCCGGCAGCGCCGAACGCAACTCCGACAGCCAGTCCTTCCGGAATGTTGTGCAGCGTGATCGCCAGTACCAGCAAAAAGCTCCGGCTCAAGTTCGACGAAGCGCCTTCCGCTTCTTCCTGCCCGATATGAAGATGGGGCAGAACTTTATCAATGCCCCACAGGCTGAACCCGCCGAGCAGAAAACCGGTAACTGCCGGAATCCAAGGCGCAATCGTGCCCGTCTCTTCTGTCACTTCAATTGCCGGCAGCAGCAGCGAGAAAAAACTGGCGGCGATCATGACGCCAGCAGCAAATCCCAGCATGGAATTGAGCAGCTTCTTTGGGATTTCTTTTGATAAGAAAACTCCGGCTGCTCCTAAGGCGGTCATGCCCCAGGTGAATAGGCTCGCCAGCAGTGCCTGGACAATCGGCGGATATTGCGAAAAAAACTCGACCATGATTTCAATTTTCCTTTTGACAAGAATTCTGCTGCCACCTTGCAATCGTTACAGCTATTGCGAGCAGCGAATTCAGAGTAGATCTACGGTTAACAATACCAATTTATTTTTGCCGGATTCGGCTCATTTTCTACTGCGATATTCCGCAGGGCGCTTTCCATTTTTGCGCATTCCTCGGCGGCTATGCGCTCATACACATCCGCGCTTTCGTTCAACCCGACGCGGTCATAAGCGATTGCAGCCGTCCCGTAAAAAGCCAATCCAAGGGAATGGGTCGGCGTGTGAAAACAGGCTGACGCTTGTCCACAGGCACGCGCGGCTGCCTGAGCAGCAGGGTCGCTGTCCAATTCGCGCGCTGCGGCATGGCAGGAATGCAGAATGATCGCTTTAACTTCAGCTAACTTGATCTTGCCGGCGAACCAGTCGCGCGCAGCGTTAATCGCAGACCGCGGACGATCATCGCCTGGACAGCGGCTTTCAAAAATCGGCAGAATTTCAGTTTCTGCATAATCCATGCACCAATTGGCTATCGTCGCTTTGCTCTGCGTTTCAATCAGACGCATCAGGCTCAGAATGTAGGGCGAATCGGCACTGCCGAGCATTTTACGAGGTTTTGCCATGGTATTCCCCCTGCGCAGGAGCTGACTGGAGCCTGTAAACAGCCACGGCAGAGATGCGCGCGGTCTGCGGTTCGTTGTCAAATGGGATTAAGACATCCAGTTGATATCCGCTGGCAGCCAGCCGGGCTGCATCGCGCGCTAACAGCGCGCTGTCATGCCCGACATAGATAATTCTTCCGACCTTTTTGGCTGTCAGGGCTTCGATCGTGTTCGGAGAGAGACCCCCGGCTGCGGACTCAATGACAGCAATCGATATTTTATCTTTCAAAGCCGGAATCACTTCGTTGACTGCGCCAATGTAGAGCTCAACATTGTCAAACGCGTCAAGATTCAGCGTGAAATCTTCTGCCAGACGCTCGTCAATTTCTTGCGCAATGACCTTTCGGCAGCTGGATGCGAACCATTTTGACCAAAAACCAGTCCCGGCATTCAGATTGAACACAGTTTCGTCTGCGATGTTTCCTAAAGAATCGGCAAGCACACTGCAAACCTCGCTATAAATATCTGGATTGGGATAAAAAAAGCTGTCCTCTGATGAAAAAATATCCAGCGCTGCCATTGACTGCGGGATCGTGCTGTCACCTGCCATCACGTAGGAGCCTTCCGGGCTGGAATAAACCAGCGAAACCGGCAGATCGGTTTCAATTTCAGTCTCTGGCTTAGGCGAGTCTCCCCGTAAGATCAGCTGGATTTCTTCCTCTTTCCCTTCCCGGATGTCGAGGAATTCGACGCCTGAGCCCTCTTCAAAAACGACTTTTCCGATCATCTGGTTGATTGTATCCGAACAGACCGGGCAGCGCGAGACAGGGATTGTCTGTTTCCCATGCATGCTCGGCAGCCCCAAACGTCCGTCAGGCAGCACAGAAAAGTGCATTTTTTTACGATAAGCAAAGGCGTTCGGGCTTCCGATAAAAGGCTTGAAGCAGTTTTCCGGTTGATTCAGACCGCCGATGCGGGTTAGCTGTTCAAGCAAGATTGATCGTTTTGCATTTATTTGAGCTTCAATTGGCAGGAACTGGTAGTGGCAGAGTGCGCAGGGACCAAAATATGGACACTCCGGACGGATTCGCTCGGGAGACGAGCTGATCACCGCCAGCAATCGCCCATCCGTAAAACTTTTATCCGTCCGCGGGCAGCGGACGCGTACTTTTTCGCCCGGAATGACGCCCCTGACAAACACGGTGCGTCCATCTGACAGCCTGCCGACTGCATTTCCCTGACTTCCCCAGCTTTGGATCAGGATTTCCTCTTCGACATGTTTTGAGCTCAAAATCCGCCTGCTTTCCCGCCATCATGTCTGGATGACGCCTAAATTATAATAGAAATGTGAGAACTGTCTGTTATCGTAATGGATCCATGCTGCGCCTCAGTGTCTGGCTGATGTTCGGGATCATCCTGATCACAACTGCCTGCGCTCCGGGTGCCGATTCGGTTATCGTACCGCTGGTGACGCTGACCGATATGCCGGAACCGGAACTGATCGTCCTGACCCGAACTCCGACAACTGTCCCGACTGCTGCGGGGACTGCAACGGAAATTCCGCTTGACGCTCGGGCAACGCCGACGCTGATTAAGCTTGAACAGAATCCGCCCTGGCTCGAGTCCAAGGCATATGCTGTGCCGTTCATGTCTCAGTCTGGGTTAAAGTACAAAGGAGTTGAGACAAAACTGGGCTGCACCGCTGCCTCCATTCAGATGATTTTAGATTATTGGAAGACGCTTGACCCTGAAAATAAACGGCTGAGCGCACAGCGCCTGATCGACATCAACACGGCACAGGGGACCTTTCATTCGGGCACCGGTCTGTCAATCGAAAATGTGGTCGACGAACTCAATCAGCTCGGCTATCGGGTTCGGATCTATCAAAACAGCGACAAGGAAACGCTATTGAAGACATTCCACGAATCGGGACCTCAGGCGCTGCTGGTAAAGACGGAATGGGTTCCGCTGGGCGCAAATCATCTGGTCGTGCTGACGGCTTATGACAGCGAATCGGACACTGTCACGATAAACGATCCCTGGTATGACTACACAGTGAGCTGGGAGTGGGATGCGTTTGATGGGATTTGGGGGTTGAATTACTCAGAGAAGAAGGACGGATATTTGGTCCGTGCCTTCTTCAATATTTTTCCTGCAGATTTGGATTGACTAAATTAGTAAACTGCAATGATTCCGCGGTTTTCGAGCGTTCCCCAGGATGCCAGGAAGGTGTTCAGATCACGGGTATAGCGGATGCCGCCGTCTTGCAACGTCACGCTGTTGCTGTCATAGCCCAGCACGACAACTGTGTGCTGGTAAGGCACTACCATGGTGGTGTTGCCGTTTGCAGGCGTGTAGTATCTGGCGGTGCCGACTTCTGTGCTGCCCGCGACCCAGATCATGACCGGTCTGCCGCTGGCAATTTCATATTTCACCCGCTCCCACGACATGTTTTTGTATCCGACTGCCGGAACGCCATATTCCCGCAGCAGCTCCGCTACCGGTTCCTGATAAACCCCGTAGCCGGCTGGAGGCAGCTGGCCGCGCGCGTCCCAGTAATTCCCGACGAATCCTTCATTGGGATCATCCGATTTGGGCAGACTAGTCAGAAATTTGTAATGATCAATTTTGAAACCGAAATAAGAGGCGAAATCAATGGCTGAACGCGTTTCACAATCCAGGTTATAAGACTGCGCATAGCCGATAAACCCGTCGATAGAAGCCCGTGCCGGCACCGGAATGTCAGGCGTCCATGAACCGGACAGGTCGCCAAACGTGCCCATGTATGGCATGAACATGCTATTGTCATATTGATAATTTTGATTGGTGTCATTTTCCGGGTACCAGAACCAGCCAACATAAGCATCCGGATCTGGAGCATCGTTCCAGTTGAAATCAGGCGTGATTTCCGGCAACTGTCCGAATGGAGACTGCGCTTCGTTTTGCAGCTTGATATCATTCCCAGTCTGACCAGAATTCCAAATATCTCCCATTGATTCGTTCCACCAATAACTTTGGTTTGGATCAGGCGTGCCAAATTGAACCTGAGCGTTCGCTGTGGTTACGATTCCGAATAAAAAGAAAATTGACAGGACTATTGTTCGAATGGTTTTCATTTTGCATCTTTCATAATGTTAGTAGCCGCTTGCAGTGTTGACGAGGATATCAATGAAAATATCATGCCCAAAAGACTTGCCGCGTTCGTCATATGCCTGCAATTGACAATAATAATTTCCAATTTCTTGTGGTGCAGTGAAAATCACTTCAATCGTTCCGGTTTCTCCGGGCGGAATTGGGTTTAACTTCTGTTTTACGGCGGCGCCCATGCTGCTGCCTGAAAGGATCCGAAGCGAATAACGGGATGTCCATTCGCACGTACCGGAATTCTGAACCTGCCATTGTTTGACGATTTCTGCGCCGGGTTCAAATACGGTGCCATCAGGGACGGTCAGATCATCCATAAAGGCGAGGTCATTGGTGCAGGGTCCGCGCGGATCAGCCGTTGGCTGAAAGGGATCCATCGTCGGCGTTTTAAAGGCAGTGGCAACAAGAGTGGGCGGGATGAACTGGCTGCTGACGACTCCTTTGCTCTGTGACCGCATACAGGCAGCGAAGAAAAGGATTGAAAAAGCTGTCAGCGCACTCAGGGCGAAAAAGCGTTTTAATGCATTTCTGTTCATCATCTTTTTAGGTGCAATATCTATGCCAAGGCTGTCGAAAATAAAACGGCACGCCTTTGCAGCACGTGCCGTATTATTAAATTTTAGAGATCATCCATCTCTTCATCATCCGAGTCGCCGGCGAAAGAAAGGATCGGCGAGTCGATGCCTTGAGCTGTCGCCCGGATTTTTGCATCGATTTCCTTCGCCAATTCAGGATTCGCTTTCAGGAATGCTTTCGCGTTTTCGCGGCCTTGTCCGAGACGCAAATCATTGTAAGAGTAGAATGCGCCGCGTTTATCGATGATCTCGAGCTGAGTGCCGAGGTCTATGATGTCGCCGGTCTGGGAGATGCCTTCGTTATACATGATGTCGAATTCTGCTGTCAGGAACGGCGGAGCAACCTTGTTTTTTGTGACACGTACCCGAACGCGGTTGCCAACGACTTCAGCGCCATTTTTGATCGAGTTGGTGCGGCGGATGTCCAATCGGACGGAAGAATAATATTTCAATGCCTGTCCGCCGGTGGTTGTTTCGGGATTGCCGAACATGACGCCGATCTTCAAGCGCAGCTGGTTGGTGAAGATCACGGCAGTTTTGGTCTGGCTGATAGCGCCGGAAAGCTTGCGCAAGGCCTGCGACATCAGCCGCGCCTGCACACCCATGGTCGCATCGCCCATGTCCCCTTCAATTTCGGAGCGGGGCACCAGCGCTGCCACGGAGTCGACGATGACGACGTCAACCGCGCCGGAGCGAACCAGTGTCTCGCAGATTTCGAGTGCCTGCTCACCGGTGTCTGGCTGGGAAACGTAAAGTTCATTGATGTTGACGCCCAGGCGTGCGGCATAGACAGGGTCGAGCGCGTGCTCCATATCCACGAATGCAGCGGTGCCGCCGGCTTTTTGCGCTTCGGCAATGATGTGGAGGCAGAGCGTTGTCTTTCCAGAGGATTCAGGACCATAAATTTCAGTGATTCTGCCGCGCGGAATACCGCCAACGCCAAGTGCCAAGTCAACAGACAGAGAACCCGTAGAAATTGCTTCGACCTGCATGTGTTTTGCCTCACCAAGCTTCATGATTGAGCCTTCCCCGAAGCGTTTGGAAATATCGTTCAGTGCCTTGTCGAGCATGGTCTTGCGTGCATCGGGGTCAATTTCTCCGTAAGGCTGTGAAATCAGATCCTGCGGTTTTCTTGCCATAATTCCTCCGGGCTGTTCGAATTTTGTTCAAATTATAGTACATTTGTTCAATGCGCGTCAAGGTCTGATCCTGAAACGTGCAGGCATTTTTAAATATTGATCAGCGGCTCAATTTCGTCGTAAAAACATACTTAGAACCGATATAGTAACAGACGACATAGTAAAGTGGGCGATTATCTGTCAGGTGCATTAGGCAAAGCATTTTTAATATCGGTTCGTATGATTTTATTTTGAGGATGCTCTGAACTTCAGCGGTGGGCAACTCGGCTTCCAATTCCATAGAAGCTTCACCAAGGATAAGCCCATATTGATTTTCATAAATATCAAAGAGTGAGCTGTCTTCAAGAATGTGCGTGTGAAGATTGGGGCAGATAGATTCAGGGATATATGCGTATTCAAGCGCCATAACTAATTCATCTGCTTTGCGGATTCGACTTATTTTGTATACTCGATCGCCTGAATGAAGATCCAAATTAGCAGTAATGGTTGCTGATGGATTTTTGATGATTTCGATTGATAGAATTTCGCTGGAAGGAACTAATCCTCGGTCTTGTACCATCTCTGAAAAGCTTTCCATCCGAACCAGCGGATAATTAGCTTTTGGCGTTTTTACAAAGGTGCCGGCAGATGCTTTTCTCGTCAGATAACCTTCTTGAGCCAGTTTAAGCAGTGCTTTCCGGATCGTGTCGCGACTGACTTGATATTGCAGCTGTAATTCTTGTTCAGTTGCAATTTTTTCTCCGGCAGTCAAAGTCCCGTGTTCGATTTTTGACAATATATCCTGATAGATTTTCAGGTATAAAAAGTCACCTTTTGGTCTTTTTTCTGTTAGTTCTTTTCTCATACATGTTTTATTATATTCAGAATCCTATTATTAAACTCTACTCTAATGATGATTTCTGAGAAACCAATCAGCTTGAAAAGTTTCTTTCAAGCTGATTGGTGAATGTTCCTACTCTTGATCTAAAAAGAGTTTGACCGCATTCTGAGCAGCTTTTTCGATCAGCTGATCAATAGCAGTGCCGATAACTAAAATATTTATTCCAGTTCCAGCGAAAGCCTTGAAGTTAACAGTGTTGATTCCTCCTTCAGCAAGCGTTGGCACCTTTACAGCTGAAACAAGCGCGGACACGCGCTCTTTGACCATTGGATGAATCTCACCAGCTTTTGTTCCTTCATAACTCATTCCAGTCATTAATCCAATCATATCTGTACCAATCGACTCCATTGCTTTTGCGATTTGATAAACTTCATCAGGGTTTTCGGCTGAAATACCAAATTTATGCAAATCACTTTCCATTCCAATATATGCATCGACCAGCAAACCATATTGATGTGCTTTTTTAACAAGTTCTTCAAGATCTTCGAGACTGGATTTATGTGTGTGTAAACCGTCTGCTCCAGCTAGCGACATTATTAGAAAGTCATCATCAGTAAGGAGCGTCGGTACAGTTTCTGTGAACCCTCCAGGAATTCCGACAGTAATGAAAACATCATCTGGAACAACGTTTCGAATACCGCGTGTCACTTCTGCCATTTGATTGATTGAAATCTCGTGACGGACTTTTTCTGCTTCATGCATTGTTGTAATTCCACGATGTCCACGAGCAAGAACAAGCGCCGGATGATTCGGTTCCAACATCTTTACTCCTGCATCAACTACTGCCCGTGCCAGCCGTGCATCATCTCCAGTGCATCCGGTGCTGAGAATCGTGTGTCCGCCGCCGGCTTCAATAGCTTGATGAACTTTCTTCATCGCAAACGTCATTTTGTTTTTCATATCATTAGAAATCATAATCCCACCTTATCCTGTCACTTTATTATGACTGATTCTGTTTGCGAATGCTGTGATCGCGAAGGAAACAGCCAGTGCAATCAACATGCAAATTAAGAAATTCAGTGCATTTCCTTCATTCGCAAGACCTGGTGCAACGATTGAAGGAACATAAGCGGTGCCTTTTACATCAAACAAGCCGACAAATGCACCTGAAACGGCTGCTGCGACCAGTGCACCCGCAAAAACAATTTTATCTGCGAACATAAAGGGGTAAGCCGCTTCAACAAATGTTCCAAATCCAATATTGATCAGAAATCCTGGAAGCGCTGCAGCAGCATCGCCTTTTTGCCTCGGGAAAATAACATTGGCGAGCGTTATGCCAGCTGATACCATGACCAGTCCTGTCATGTCGATTGCTCCAAGAAAACTAAATCCAGTGCTTTCCATTTCAAGCAGCACGATTGGCAGAATTGCCGCATGATAGACACCGCCGATGATCGAAGGCCAAATTAAGAGCCCGGCAACTGCACCGGCAAGAATTGGACTATATGTCAGTGCTGCTTCGA
>DHPK01000022.1:41376-43898 GCA_002407845.1 Leptolinea sp. UBA5366
TGTCAGTGCTGCTTCGATGAGGCCTTTTACTCCGTTTCCGAACAATAAAGCGACCGGAGCGATCAAGTACAAACCAATTAAACCAGCCGCGAGACCGCCCAGCCCGCCTGCAGCGATGTTGGCTGTGGTAGCGGGAAACTTTTTCTTAAAGCTGAATGAAATGATGTAATAAGAGAAAATACCTGCCAGAATACCAGCCAGTAAACCACCAATGATACCGCCATCAACCGATAAGACACCGGCGACGATCCCCGCAACGATCCCAACTTCTTCAAGTCCGGAAACTTTCTTTGCGGCAATAGCAGCTAGAATAACCGGCAGAATTCCAACCAATTTACTGAATACGTCTTCCATAGGACTAAGTCCTGGAAATTTGCTCAGAGCCAACGCTAATGCCATTGCTATGAAACCAGGCATGGAAGCAAGCATAATGCCGCGGACATTGATCCGTTTCCACACACTTCCTTGCTCGGAACTTCCTTCTGATGAACCAAGAACTGGCATATATTTTAAATCCCATTCGGTCGCAAAGGCTGAGATGAAAGCAATCGCTCGGGTACGATTGGTTGTTCCGGTTGTACCGGATGCTGATATCACATTTGCTCCAAGTGAACGAGCATCTGCAATGGACGTGCCTCCAGTTCCTGCTAGCGGAATTCGTTTTTCTGCAGCCGCTTTGATTGATGCGTTATTTACATTTTTAGGATCGCAGCTTAAAAGGATCATGCCGTCGATCTTTCCTTCTTGAATCAAATTTGCAAGTGAGTTGTCAGCCGCTTTTGCCTGAAGGTTGATCTCTTCAAGTTTCGCTTCTTCACTAACAGAGAGAATTCCTTGCTCAAAGGTGAATAATTTCGCTGACGTGTCTATTGAAATGCCATCCATGCTGCTTGCTGCACCAACAAAGACAATCGAACCGATTTCGATTCCAGCAGATTCTGCTTGCTTGCTGATCTCCTGAATCATTGCCGCTGGATTATCCCCACCTTGTTTGTGAAGATTGCCCCCGCTGCTTCCGATAATTGCAATTCTTTTCATTTTATTTCTCCAGTCTTAATTGTACGGTTTAATAAAGTTATTTTATAACATAAAGTACGTATATATAAGATGACAAATGTCATATAAGTACGTACTTAATTGCACTTCTCGCTCAAGAAAGATTCTCAAGATTTGATCTTCTCATTATTTATTTTTGAATGTATGCTGATTTTTTCAAAAACACTAAATAAAGAATAAGCATTGAACAATGGGAAACAAATGAAACCTGCTTAAATCAGGTCTGTCAGGAATTAAATTAGAAATAATTGATAAGGTTAATGGATACAGAAAAATTGATGAATCGCGATAAAACTCAGCTTGACTTTTTGCAGCGAATGACCGACTTATGCGCGAATTTTCCATAAAAATGGTAGCCGGAACCGCCTTCGCAGAGGATGTCGAGCAATCCGTCAGCGTCGCTGACCCGAATGCCGCCGAGCCGGGTCGCTCCGCGCTCGAACAGCGCCTGCGGGTGGATGCTGGCAGTCGGTCCGACGACGATCACTTCAGCAGAAGGCTTGCACAGCGCGAGGATCGCTTCGAGCGAGTCAGTCAGCAGCGTTGTGCCGGTGATCAGTAAGAAATTGGCTTTGGGGATCACATCCGACTGTCTCTCGACCGGAACAAAATGGGGGAGCTCTTCTTCCCGCAGCGTCCGCGGATCGAGCTCCAGAATTGCGTAATCCAGCTGATTTTTCTTCAGCATTTTGATATACGGCAGCAAGGCTCCGACGATGACAGTAAATGACCCTGCAGGAATTTCAACATCATCCAGCGGGTCAGCGTCCATGATCAGCTCAAATTCATTCATCAGTCCGCGCCGCCAGCACCTTTCAGTCAACGCGTTCAGCCCTGCGATTGCGATTGTCTTTTTCAGCGGATTTTCGGAGTCAAGATCGTCAAGCAGTTCAACAGCGGGTTTCCCCCGCATGCGGCCGGAATTCGGCATCGCTTTGGCAGAGCTTGGGCAGCAAACTGCATCCGGGATCATCTTGATCGGCGTGAAGCAGATGCCACCGGAGCCATCGCTCAGGCTGACTCCTGTGAAAAACAGCCCCAGCACGACCCGTTCAACGCTGATCGTCTTGACCTCTTCTCCGAGCAATTCGAGCACCTTTTGGGCTGATTCCGCCAAGATTGATGTCCCGTTTTTTTGATCTTTATCCATTCTGCTGTCTCCTGATGTTTTTTCTATGTACGATGGCTGTTATTCGAAACAGGCGATCGAGATTTTCTTTCCAATCGTAGCGGGGTTTGGCGGATTTGTAAAGATTTTGTCTTCACTTTTCAGCCGGATCAGTGTAAAATTATTTTGTCAGGTTAATCAGATGATCGCGGTGCGGCGTGGCCGCACCGAGGAAAGTCCGCACTCCTTAGAGCAAGGTGCCGGATAACGTCCGGGGCGGGGAAACTTGCCGGAAAAGGGCCACAGAAAATAGACCGCCGATGCCGAAAGGCAGGCAAGGGTGAAAAGGTGGTGTAAG
>DHPK01000022.1:44003-73522 GCA_002407845.1 Leptolinea sp. UBA5366
AGGTGGTGTAAGAGACCACCGGCGTACGTGGTGACACGGCGGCCGGGTAACCCCCATCTGGAGCAAGGCCAAGTAGAGGTAAAGCGAGGCGCGTACTCGCGGGGATCTGCTCGATCCCCTTGAGCTTCGGGTAGGCTGCTAGAGTCGTACGGTAACGTGCGTCCCAGAGAGATGGTCATCTCAGTGGGAGAACTCGAGATCTCCTCTGAACAGAATGCGGCTTATAGATTAACCTGGCTTTTTTTAATACAGTGAAACGAACCGACCTGACTGATGAAAATAGCCCTGATTTCCGACACGCATAACCATATCGCGGGTGTCTCCGCCGTTTTGAGGATTTTGGACGCTGAAAAAATCACAACCGTGATTCACTGCGGTGATCTGACCCGCGCAGAAACGCTCGAACTGTTTCAGAATTTCACAATTCATCATGTCTGGGGCAATGGAGATCTTGATGCGATTGCTTACCAGATCGTTGCGCAGAGCTGCAAACCGAGCAGCACCACATCCGAAGTGTATAGCGGAATTATTGCGGAAAAACGGGTAGCGGCTTTGCACGGGCATCAGTCGCGATTGCTGACGAGCCTGATCGAAAATGGTAATTATGATTATGTCTTTCATGGGCACACACATCGCAAGCGCGATGAGCTGATCGGGCGAACCCGGGTGATTAATCCCGGAGCGGTTGGCGGGATGCTCCGCAGTTTACGGAGCTGTGCGATTTTGGATTTGAAATCCGGGGATCTGAGTTCTTTCCAGATCGATTAAGATTATAAATATGAAGATTATCGCTACTCATGAACAAGCGGATTTTGACGCAGTCGCCTCGCTGCTGGCTGCGAAATATCTTTATCCGGATCACACCCCGATCCTGCCAAAGCGCGTCAATCGTAATATTACGGCATTTTTGAACGATTTCAGGGAAGATTTCTCCTTTTACAGTTATGCCAAAATCAAGGAAGAAACCATCAGCGCGGTTCTGATTGTCGATACGCAGTCGCTGAGCAACACCTCGCGCGTCACGGCTGAAACGGAAATCAGCGTCATTGACCATCACCAGCCCAAGTTGAACCTGCCGCAGACGTGGAAATGCCAGTTTGAGCGCACAGGCGCCTGCACCACAATTCTGGTGGAAAAAATACAGGAGCGCGGGTTATTTCCGTCAGCAATTCATTCCGTGATGCTGCTGATGGGCATTTATGAGGACACCGGCAACATGACCTATGGCAGCACGACTGCCCGCGATCTGAAAGCTGCCGCCTGGCTGCTGGAACAAGGCGCTGACCTGAATGTGCTGAACCGCTATTTGAACCAACCGCTTTCAGAACCCCAATCCTTGCTGGCAGACCGGCTGCTGGAAAACAGCGAAACGCTGGACATCATGGGGCAGCAGATCGTGATCTCTCAGGCGGATGCCCGGGATATCAATGATGAATTTTCGACCGTAGCTCACTATCTGCGCGATATGTTGTCTCCGGATGCGATATTTGTCCTGCTGGCGACCAAAGCCGGTGTGCGGCTGATTGCGCGGGCGACGAACGATCGCCTCGATGTTGGAAAGATCATGAAACAGTTCAATGGCGGCGGGCATGCGCGCGCTGCAGCCGGACTTTGCACCACAGCAAAAGAACTTGATCCGCTCGATCAGGTTGGGGAAATTCGTAAAAAATTGCTGGAGATGCTGCCACTGTTTATCACGCCGCCGATCATGGTCGAGGAGATCATGTCAACCCGGCCGCTGGTGATCGATTCAGACATGAAACTGAATGAGGTGGCTGAACTGGTGCAGCGCTATGGATACGAAGGATATCCGATTGTTGACCGCAGCCAAAACCTGATCGGACTATTAAACCGGCGTTCAGTCGAACGCGCCCAGGTTTTTAAGCTTGACCCGTCGATCGAATCGATCATGAACGCTGGAAACTTCAGCGTCAAACCGGGGGATTCAGTCGAGTATCTGAAAGAATTGATGAGTTTATCCGGCTGGGGACAGATTCCGGTAATCGAGAGGAATTCGTCTGAGATTATTGGGATCGTTACCCGCACTGATTTGATCAAGACGCTGACCGGGCGCAGCAGCATCCCCGGCAATCGCAACTATGCCCAGCTGCTGCAGCGAACGCTGCCGACTGACGCGCTGACGCTGATCAAGATCGTTGCGGAAACGGCTTATAACTGCCATTATCCGGTGTACATTGTCGGAGGTTTTGTCCGCGATCTGATCCTTGAAAAGCCGGTGATGGATTTTGATATAGTCGTTGAAGGCGATGCGGTGCACCTTGCCCGCATGCTGGTCAACCTTTATGGCGGAAAAGTCAAAATTCATGCAAAATTCGGCACAGCGAAATGGATGATAGAGGATATTCATGACAAGATTACCAGAAAACCAGAGGCTCAGTCCGCAGCTGTGCGGAACGGGTCGCTGCCGAATTCTCTTGATCTGATTTCCGCGCGGACGGAGTTTTACGATTATCCGACGGCGATGCCGAAAGTCGAACGCAGCAGCATCAAGCTCGATTTGCACCGCCGTGACTTCACGATCAACACGCTGGCGCTGCGCTTGGATGGGGATCATTTTGGGGATCTGCTTGATTTTTGGGGCGGATTCTTGGATTTGCAGCAAAAATTGATCCGTGTGCTGCATTCGCTGTCGTTCACGGATGATCCTACCCGGATGCTGCGCGCAATCCGTTTTGAAAACCGGTTCAATTTTGCGATCGAGAAAAACACGCGCATGCAGCTGATGGAAAGCCGCATGCTGCTGAAACGCGTCTCGGGACGTCGGATTATAAACGAGTTGGAGCTGTTTTTTCGAGAGGAGAATCCCGCGATTTGCCTTTCTGAGCTGGAGGACACCGGGTTGCTTGCTCAGATCCATCCCGCGATGCGCTGGCATACGCAGCAGACGAAAGCGCTGCAGATGCTGACTGAGGCAGAAATTCCCGACTATTGGCTGGAAGCGCTTCCTGAATTGCCGCAATTTCTTCAGGTCAGCGGAAAATTCCTGATCTGGCTGGGAGACCACCCGGTTGATGTAATAAACGAAATCGGCAAACGCCTGCAGCTTTCGCAGGCATCTCTCAAAATGCTGAAATCCTTCTCGGAATTGCGTCAGAAAATGCCCGAAATCATCCAGTCCTGGCCGAGCGAGCAGACTTTTTTCCTGGAAAATCAGAGTCTGGAAGCAATTTACTGCTATGACTGTCTGGCAGAGGACGATCGGGTTCATCATTCGGTTCAGAAATTCCTGACGAGCTGGCGGTACTTGAAACCCTTCACGACCGGCTCAGATTTGCGGAAGCAGCCTTATCCTGCCGGCAACTGGATTTCTGGCGTGCTGAAACGCTTGCGGAAAGGCTGGATTGACGAAGAGATCAGCTCCAGAGAAGAGGAGCAAAAAACGCTGGATTATATTCTGCCGATCTTTACCAAAGGACTTGTGCCAAAAGGGAAAAATCCAATAGCTGACTGATAGTTTCATTTTGAATTTGAATCAAACCAGCAGGCAACCGATGCTACAATAAGGAATCAGAAGTGCTATTAAGGGAGTTCCTGATGCAAAATTGGCTGGATACCGTTGAAATTCGCTTGATGCGAGAAACTGATCTGCCTTCCATTGAATGGGGTGAGGAATATATTCGCTATCGGAAAGTGTATCGCGATGTGTATCGCAATTTTTTGGCAGGCCGATCGATCCTTTGGATAGCCGAGACAGAAAAGGACGGCATCGTCGGGCAGGTTTTTCTGACGCAAAAGAATCCCCACGAACTGTTTGATCCTGAACATCCGTATATGCTCCTGAGTTCATTCCGAGTGAAACCGGCTTTTCGCAACCTGGGGTTGGGAACGTTACTGCTCAAAGCCTGTGAAATTGCAGCTGGCGACAGAGGAATTCAGCGTATATTCCTCAACTGCGCCCGATCCAATCAGCGCAGCAGAGCGTTTTATGAGCGCAATGGATATAGCGTTTTTCGAGACGATCCGGGGCGCTGGAGTTATATTGACCATTTGGGACAGCTGCGGGAAGAAATTGACCCGGCATGGACGATGGTAAAAGTGGTTAATCAACAGGAGTCTGAGCCGCTTGAGGAGTGAACTGCCAGCCTCGTTGCACACCGAAAATTAATACGAAACATTTCAAAAAACACACGCTGAAAAAACCTGATCGTGGATTCGGCTGTTAAAATTAGAATAATTACGAATTGCATGGACTGATCTGCAGTCCTCTTCTCTTATGGATATCTCTTATGATTTTCTTCCGCATTGAAAATACCTGATCTGGAGTCAAAATCTGTTCTGTTTTTTGATTTGTCAGAGCTTGATCAGACGCTTTTAATCGCCTCATTATTGCTGCCAGATTCGGTCGGAGCGGTGTCTGTAGGTATAATTTAACTCGGAGAAAAAATGGGAAAACAATTTGAACTGCATGCGCCTTATCAAGCGATGGGAGATCAGCCCGAAGCGATTCGGGAACTGGTTGCCGGTGTGCAGAAGGGGTTCCGTCATCAAGTGCTGCTGGGCGCGACCGGCACCGGCAAGACCTTCACGATGGCGAACATCATTCAGGAACTTCAGATGCCGGCAGTGGTCATGGCTCACAACAAAACGCTGGCGGCGCAGCTTTACGCCGAATTTAAGGAATTCTTCCCGCAGAACGCGGTCGAATACTTTGTGTCTTATTACGACTATTATCAGCCGGAAGCCTATGTGCCGCGGCATGATCTCTTCATTGAAAAGGAAGTTGACACCAATGATGAGATTGACCGGCTGCGGCTGGCGGCAACTGCAGCGCTGGCATCGCGATCAGACGTGATTGTGGTCGCATCAGTCTCCTGCATCTACGGTTTGGGGGATCCGGATCTGTTTGGCAAAGCGGTGATCAAGCTGACAACCGGGTCGGTAACCCGGCGGAATGCACTGCTGCGGAACTTGGTCGAAAGCCAATATCAGCGCAATGACATGGATTTTCATTCCGGCACCTTCCGCGTTCGCGGCGACACGCTTGAAATCTTTCCGGCTTATGAGGACAGCGTGGCATACCGCATCTCTTTCTGGGGTGATGAAATTGAAAAAATCATGGAAGTCAATCCGCTGACCGGCGAGCTTGTTACCACGCATGATGAAATTTCGATCTTTCCGGCAAAGCATTACATCACCGAAGAGACACGCTTGAAGCAGGCGATCACGGACATTGAAAAGGAGATGGAAGAACAGATCAGCTTTTTCAAGGCGAATGAACGCTATCTTGAAGCCCAGCGCATTGAACAGCGTACAAAATTTGATCTGGAGATGATCCGGGAAACCGGATATTGCGCCGGGATCGAAAACTATTCGCGCCATCTCGATCAGCGCGAACCGGGCAGCCATCCCTGGACGCTGATGGATTATCTCCCGACAAATTACCTCCTGTTCATTGATGAATCCCATATGACCATTCCGCAAATTCGCGGCATGTATCGCGGGGATCAGAGCCGCAAGACGGTTTTAGCGGAATATGGTTTCCGCCTGCCATCGGCTTTGGACAATCGCCCTTTGAAGTTTGAAGAATTTGAGCAGGTGATGGGCAACACGATTTACACCAGTGCAACTCCCGGACCGTATGAGCTGGGAAAGTCCGAACAGACAGCTGAGCAGATCATTCGTCCAACAGGCTTGATTGATCCGGAAGTGGAGGTTCGTCCGATCAAAGGTCAGATTGATGACCTGATCAGCGAGATCAGAAAGCGATCTGCGGTCAATCAGCGTGTGCTGGTTACGACGCTGACCAAGCGCATGGCGGAAGATTTATCGGAATATCTCAAGGATAATGAGATCAAAGTTCATTATCTGCATTCGGAAGTTGATACGCTGGAACGGATTTCGATTCTGCGCGATATGCGTTTGGGCGTCTATGACGTGATCGTGGGGATCAACTTGCTGCGGGAGGGGCTGGACCTGCCGGAAGTCTCACTGGTAGCAATTTTGGACGCTGATAAAGAAGGGTTCCTGCGTTCGGGCGTGTCGCTGATTCAGACGATCGGACGGGCTGCACGCAACGTGGATGGAAAAGTCATTTTATATGCTGATAAAATGACGGACTCTATGAAATATGCAATTGATGAAACCAACCGCCGCCGGAAAAAACAGCAGGCCTACAACGACGCGCATGGAATCAAACCGATGTCGATCATCAAAGGCATTTATGACATTTCTGAACGGCTGACAACTTCAGCGGCGATTGCGGAAGACGCTGCCGATTATAAGGCGACACGCAAGAATCTGCCGAAGAATGAGCTGAAACATGTTTTAGCGGAATTAGAACGCGAGATGAAGGAAGCTGCCAAGAATTTGCAATTTGAACGGGCGGCTGAACTGCGCGATCAGGTTTATGAGCTGCGCGGACTGGTCGCGGACGTGACGAACGCTTCGCCCTGGAAACGAGCGAAAATGCTGGCGGGAGAAATCGATTTGTAGAATCTGATTTTGAGTATAGAAATAATGTTCTAATTGTGATAAAATCATTTCAATCCTAAAAATGAGGTGCGAAATGACGCTTGCAGAATATGTCAGACATTTTATCCGAGTTGAAGTCGGACTTCCTGAGGAGGACGGCTGGTATGATGTGGTTGTGAAAACCAAGTCGATTTACGAAGGCGGCACCTTTTTAACGCAGATGTTATTTCAGGAGGGCAGCTGGGTGCCGAAAGACGGTTATTGTGAGATGCATGTTTTATCCTGGGCATCGAATCATGACGAAATGTGATGGCGAAATTTAGAAAGATTTTACACCTCGATCTTGATGCTTTCTTTTGCGCGGTCGAAGAGCAGCTTGACCCATCGCTCAAGGGCAAAAAATTCGCGGTTGGCGGCAGTCCTGACCGGCGGGGAGTGGTTGCAACTTGTTCTTACGCAGCCAGAAAATATGGCGTTCATTCCGCCATGCCAATGTCTCAGGCTGTCAGGCTCTGTCCTGACCTGCTGATCGTTCGCAATAATCATCACCAATACAGTGAGCGATCGAAAGAGGTGATGGCGATCATCCATGATCTGACGCCGCTGGTTGAGCAGGTCTCGGTGGACGAGGCTTTTATGGACGTCAGCGATTTGCCGCAGTCGCCGGAAGTTATCGCACGCCAGGTTCAAAACGAGATCAATCAGAAAACCCACCTGCCCTGCTCATTGGGCGCTGCGTCTAACAAGCTGGTCGCAAAAATTGCCAATAATATCGGAAAAAAGCAGCGGAAGACAGATTCCTATCCGAACGCTGTCACCTGGATACCCGATGGGCAGGAAGCAGCTTTTCTGGCTCCGCTCAAGGTGGATGAATTATGGGGAGTTGGAAAGAAAACAGCCCAGACTTTTGAAGGGATGGGCATTTACACCATTGGACAGCTGGCATCCTATCCGCCTGAATTGCTGATGAACCGTTTCGGAAAAATGGGACTTGATTTTCATCTGCATGCGAATGGAATTGACGAGAGCCCGGTGAATCCGGATGACGCCATGCCCAAGTCAATCAGTCAGGAGATCACCTTCGACGTTGATGTCACGGACGAGGCAGTGCTGCGCAGGACGATCAGACGCCAGTCTGAGCAGGTTGGATTCAGGCTGCGGAAGGAGAAGCTGACCGGTTCGACAGTGAAGATTAAAATCCGCTGGGAGAATTTTGTGACATTTGTTCGCCAGACCAAAACTGAAATGCCGGTTTCTCAGGATTCGTTGATCAATAAAGCAGCGCAAGACCTATTCAGCGAAGTCTGGCTGGCGGACCCGCGGCCGGTCAGGCTGATTGGTGTCGGCGTGACCGGGATTCAGGAAGAAGAGCAGCAGCTTTCTTTGTTTCTGCCCGATACCCGCAAAGAAGATCATCTGCTCAAAGCGGTCGATGATCTGCGCAGTAAATTCGGAAGACAGGTGTTGAAACGGGCGGCTGATCTGGACAATCAAAACAGCCGTGACGGCGACTGAACGGGTGGCTGTGCATTCCTTTTAAGGCTGAATCCGGCTGCAGCAGTTTCAATTTTTTTCCGACATATTTTATCTTCAAATGTAAAAGATACTGGTATAATACCTGCCAGCAGAGTGCCAACATAGCTCAGCTGGTAGAGCAGGCGTTTCGTAAACGTCAGGTCAGGAGTTCGAATCTCCTTGTTGGCTCTTTTTGTTTTAATGTAAAACACCTCTGAAAGAGGTGCTTTACATGCAATGGTAACTTGTTCAAAATGAACAAGAGGAAGAATTATTCAATCAATAGCTGAGGGTCGTTCAGCTCCTCCGCCAGATCGCCGCGCAGAATGTCAGGCAGGAAATCGTTAGCGGATTTTGGCATTGTCAGCCTGGTCTTTGAAATGCCGAGGGCATTGGCATAGGTATAAAGGTTTTCTTCAGTCCCGTTGAAGGCATTGATGTCGAGCCCTTTTGATTCGGCTCCAAACGCCAGACCGTTTCCTGTCACTTTGTATTGCCACATGCGCCAGCGCGGCCAGGTTCCGATCTTCGGAGTTCTGGATTTGGTGTAATACCAGGCGATCCAGAGTTCTTTTGCCGAAAGGAAGCGGCTCAGCGGCGAAAGGCGCGTGATGCCAGCCAGGTTGGTGTAGACCATCGGGTAGATGTTTGTTTCTTTGTAAAACGCGTTCAGGAAATCAACGACGTGCCGGACGCTTGTTTCATGATCCGGCAGCGGCGGGTAGCCGTTTACGCCGGGTGACTCGAAATCCATCACCGGGCGCAGCTCGCCCATATCATTTTTCAGCAAGCTAGCGAAATAACGGGCTTGTTCTTTCGGAGATTTTGATCCATCGCGCATATCGAAGAAGTGGTAAGCACCGCGCAGAATTTTTGCGTCGCGCGCATTTGCCCAATTCTGTTCAAATTTTTTATCATACCAAACGTTTTGACTGGCTTTGATGACTGCAAAGGCAGCGCCAGCCCTTCTGGCTTTTTTAAAATCTACGTTTCCTTGCCAGAAGCTGACATCAATTCCGAGTGCTCTTCGTTTGGCCATGATTTCTCCTGTAGTATCCCGTTCCTTTCGATGCTGCTCTATAAGTTGCAATAAGTGTGCCAGTTAGCTCTGAAAACCATGATGATTTGCTTAAGAAAGCAAGCTGACAACTGCTCAGGCGCACCTTGAATTCAATTTGTTTTTCTCTGATAGGAATTCGGGTTAAGCCGGATTAGGATCAGCCTGCTGCCGAACAGCTTGTGGAAGTGCGTCTTAAATTGGTTAAAGGCTGCTCGGGAAAAATAAACTCATCATCCTTAAAATAAAAAGAGAAGCTTTTAAGAAAGCTCCTCAGAAATGAATTCCTTTTTATTCGGCTAATTGAGCTGATTGACCGGAAACGAATCAAAAGACCCTTTCAGGGCAGTCAGTCCGGTTATTTCTTCGGATGTTTTTTATCTGCATCTGGATCAAAGGTAATGTCATCTTCATCATCCAGGAGATCGTCTTCGTGCGACAGATCTTCAATGATCCGGAACTGGCTCCAATCGATGTCCAGCATGCTGTTGCTGCGGTGGTGATGGGGTTTTAGCCGGATTTCCTCATCATCTTCCTCATCGTCGTCATCGTCATCATCATCATCATCAAAAGATGCTGTGTCAAGATAATCATCTTCATCGTCTTCAACTTGTTCCACAAACGGAGGCAAGTTTTCAATGTGCTCCCGCATCAATTCAACATAATTGATCGCTTCGGAGTCTTCATCCTCCCATTCCGCTTCATCCTCATTCCCGAAAACTGCCTGAAGATCCGGATGCTGTGCCAGCTTTTCCTGGAAGGCTGCAAATTCCAGATTGGATTTGGCTTCGTCAAAAAGGTCTGTCATGTCCTCTTCATCTTCGAAGACTTCTTCCAGCTCCTCGATCATCTCTTTTGCCTGCTCTCCGCCAAATTGCGACGCAGCGATGATCAGCGCTTCGAGCATTTCGTTATCAACGCTGTCAAATTCAGTAGCCAGCATTCTGAAAATAATCGGCCGGGCTTTTTTGAGCTGCAGCAATCCGGCTGCCTTGACCGCCTCCAGCTGAATGTCAGGATTGGTATGGTCAAGCAGATCCAGCACATCCTCCGACCATTGGTCGTTCAGCGAATTCTGAACAGCGCGCAGCCCAGCGCAAATTGCGAAGTCGTCGCTGCTGGCTAAACAAGCGCGGATTTTTGGCAGTATACCGGGCTGGTCAATATAAGCGAGCGCCTCCATCACCTGCATCTGGATCGCAGGATCATCAACATCCTGCAGCATTTCCAGCGCATGCAGCGCGGCGTTAGCCTTTTCCCGATGGCGGGCTGATTTCTCCATGTCGGTCAGGAAGAAGCCTAAAACAGAAATTGCTTCCAGTCTGACGGTTAAATCTGGATCAGAGCGGGATAATAAAATCGCCTTTTCCAGAAAAGTCCTTTTTCGATTTTCTGAGAGGAGTTTCAGCGAAATTCGCCGGACGAAAGGATCCCGTTCGTTCAGTGCCAGTAAAGCCACTGCAGAAAAATCCACCATCGTATTGTTATACGATTCGATGAACATAAGCTCTGTCAGCATCGCTTTGCGCTTATCAGATAGATAATTCCAGACTTTTACGAACTGATCCAGCCGATCAGTTTCAAGATCAGAAAAAGCCTGAACTTCCTTATAGGTCAGCTCCCGCTGACTGTTCTTAAGTGTCTCAAGACCTTCAGAAAATTTCGAATTTGAATTTTTCATTCTCTTATTTTCCATGAATTACCCGTTGGTCAGCATGAAAATGTCTTTGAACATGATGAATGCCATCAGTGCCAGCAGGCAAACCATGCCGATCGCGTTGTAATAATATTCAACTTTTGGTGAGATTTTTTTCTTGAACAGCAGCTCTGGCAGCAGGAATAAAATGCGCCCGCCATCCAACGCCGGAATTGGGAACAAGTTGGTAATCCCCAGCGCGATGGAAATCACTGCGAAAAATGCCAGCCGGTTCAGCCCGGTCATGCTGGAGCGGTCAGCGAGTGTGTCTTGTTCCAGACTCATACCTGCTTCCGCGTTCTCTTTCTCCCGAGCGGCTTGTTCAACAGAGGCTTCGTGATCAAGATCGGCTGCTTCCTCGTAGAACGAGAACATTCCGACCGGACCGACGATTGAGTTGAGCCCCATCTCGACTTTTCCGGTAATCAGCTGACCGATCCCGGTCAGGTATTGTTTGATCATCAGCACGGTATCCTGCGCGGCAACGGATATCCCCTCAAAAAATGGATAGTCGCGCATAGGATAAGTGATTACGATGCCCATCGCGCCGCGTCCTGCGGGCGGGTTGCTCAGCGGAGTGACCTCCATCTCAACGAATTCTCCCTGCCGCATGATCTGAACTGGCAGACTTTGATCGAGATTTTGATCCACTTTTTCAGTGACAACGCTGAAAGCATCGACGGACTCCCCGCCAATTTCGGTGATCAGGTCGCCCGGCAGAATTCCTGCGATTTGGGCGGGTGATCCCGGCTCAACTTTGTCGATCAGAACTTTGGTCTGATCGGGTGAACCGACGTTCAGAATGATCACTGCATAGATCACAAACGCTGTGAACAGGTTCATGAAAGGACCTGCCAGATAGATCAGGAATTGTTTCCAGGGTTTCGCGGCTTTAAATCCGCCTTCGCTGAGATCGTCTCCAAATTCATTTTTTGGCTTGACAAAGGCGCCGAAGGGCAGCCAGTTGAGCGTGAATTCGGTCTCGCCCAACTTGAAAAGTTTCACCATGCGCGGCGGTAGTCCGATGCCGAACTCTTCGACCTCGACTTTTGAGGCTTTCGCCATCAGGAAATGTCCAAGTTCATGCAGAAAAACCATAATGCCGAATGCCAGAACAAATTGTAAAATTATCCAAATCATCGTTTATTTACTCCATCAGCGATACCATACCGCTGGTATTCGAATCGTTTCTTCGCTCATGAAAGAGCGGTTTCAATTTTCCTATTGTACCGTGAAACTATTAGAGGATCGTCAGAAAATAACCGGCTTTATGCGGAGAAATGTTAGATGAATTAATCCCGAGGTTCGGCTCGTTCCGTAAAGAATTAGGCGTGCTGTATAATGAGAATGAATTGTTTGGACGATAATTTGTTCAAACAATTTCCTGAAAATTCATGGGAATAAAAAATCGCTGGGCAGTTTTCGAAGCGGAAATTTCCCGATGCATCAAATGCGAGACCCTATGTCAATTGAAAAGAAACGTGATTTGATCCTCCTTTTTCTGACAGCGGTATTGGTCAGAGTGCTTTTCGTTTTGTATCTTTCAAATAACGGATTCACGTTGGAAAAAGCCGTTTCTTATTACCCGGATTCAATTACATATACCGCTCCAGCGGAAATGCTTTTGGACCAGCATCAATTTCTGAACGCGGACGGCAAGGCTGAAATTGTGCGAACGCCCGGATATCCGCTGATGATTGCGATTTCGAAGCTATTGTTTCCAAACCAGTGGGCATCATTTCTGATAATTTTTCAAATTGGATTAAATGTTGCTGCGGTTTTGACGCTATATCTGCTGTTAACGATGCTGATTCCCAATCGGTCAGCCAGCTTATTAGCCTGCCTGATTGCTGTTCTGAATATTCATGACGTCTATTTTTCTTGTTTTATCCTGACTGATTCTTTGTACCAGTCAATTTCCTTTATTGGGATTTTCTTTTTCATCCGCTTTTTGAAAGAGTTCCGCCTCAAGGATTTGATATGGAGCAGCCTGGCATTTTTAGCTGCCTTGTTCATCCGTCCTTCCGGGCTGTTTTTGCCCTTATTGTTGATGATTGCCCTCCCATTTGTTATCCGAAACAAGTTCACACACTTGGTGAAAGTGGAGGCAATCCTTTTCTTGATCGTATATTTACCAGTCATCTGCTGGGGAACCAGAAACGCGAATGTTGCTGGCTATCGGGGCTTTTCGGCGATCACTGAACAAAACCTGTATTTCTATCATGCAGCCGGAATCAACGCTGAATTAAATCAGACGGATTTTTACACTGAACAGGAGAACCTACAGGAAAATCCTGAGTATCTGCAACGGCTTCCAACTGTTTCGCCGGAAACTGCCCAACGCGAACTGGCAACGACAGCTATTAGAAATAATTTTGCGATCTATTTGAAACTGAATATTCAAGGAATGGGGCTGATTCTCATTTATCCGGGCACTATGGATATTTTCCGATTCCAGCCTGACAATCCTGACATCATAGAGCCTATCAAACAGGCTTATTTGCAGGGAGGCGCGAAATCCGCATTAATAGAGCTGCTAATCAGTCCGATTGGTCTTTTAACGCTGCTGGATGTTGGCGCGCTGATCGTGCTGGTTCTGATAACGATAATCGGAACTGTGCGGTCTTTTCAGTCTCAATTGCCCTGGTACATCCCATTGGCGATTTTGGGATTCTTTCTCTACAATCTGGGGGTCAGCGCAGGGCCGAACGGGTTTGGCACCTATCCGCGGTTCCGCTTGTCCGTTTCATTGATTCAAGCCTTGATAGCTGGTTTTTTCTTCGAGTGGGTGCTTCAGCGAATGCGTTTCGTGAGAATAAAGTACAAAAGTGAATCAGCTGAGCTTGGATCGTAATTCCTGCATCCGGCTGAGCAGCGTTTCCATATCTTCATTTTGTTTCAAAATTCGATCCAGTGCATTCTGAACAAAGCTTCTGAAGGGCGAAATTGCCTGATCCATTTGTTTGAACTGCGCCTGAACTTCATGATTCAGCTCTTTTTCCAAAGAATTGATCAGTTTGTTTTCAATTTCAGTAATCTGCTCATTAAATTCCTGTTGGCTCTTTTTTCGATAATAGGGGAGCACCAGAAAACCGGCAATCCCCACCCAGAACGCCGCGACGATTCCCAAAATGTCCGTTGCAACCGTCGTGGCAGCGATTGTCAGCGCTGCGCCGAGGCCGATCGCAGAAACTTCAATCGCCAGTGCAGTGGTCATGGCAGTCTGAACATGGCGGACAGCGATATCGGCCGCAATGTCCGTCTGCATCTTCGTCAACATTTCGTCGATTGAACTCTGCATTTTTTGCAGCAGCGCTGCCCGTTCCATGCGGTCAGGGGTGTCGAGTCCGCTGCCGGGGAAGCGGGTTTTCCTTTGCTCAATTTGCAGCATAGCCGCTTGGGTGACGCGTTGTTCCTGGCTGTAGATCGTCTCGACCAGTTCTGTCGTCTTTCGTTCCACATCTGTCGGCAACGATTTCAGCACCTGATCCTGAAATTCGAGCCTGTTTTTGTCTTTCCGAACCAGATTGGGAATATTTTTAATCTTGAAAAGCGATTCGAAATATTGAGCCCCGCTCTGTTTGATTTCTGTGAAAATTGCACGGATTTCGGTCAGCGAACGTTGAATTTCCCGGTCGATCTCAGTTTTATAATGTTGAAACTGTTCGGAAATGTCATCAGCCAAGATCAGATCCTCCTGATAGAATTGGATCTCTTCCTGTTGCAGCTCAAGCGTCTGTTGAGCCAGTCGGCTGCCGATACTAAGCGCGGCTGCCATCTTGACATTAAACCGTGATTTTTCATTCAGCTTATCCTGAATGAAGGATTCAATTTGGTCAAATCCGCTCTGTGCCCACAGCTCCCGGCTCTGTTGATGTCTGGCATTCAGTGCCTGGCGCGCGCTGACGGAAAAGACTGGAATATCGCTTTTGAATTCTTTTTCGGCGTTGTCCCGTACAAAATTCAAGATGCTGGCGCGCTGCTCATCCGTTTCAATCAGATCAGATTTATTCAGGATTATGATCGTTTTCTTACCCCACTCCCGCACTGCTTTCAAAAACTGGCTTTCGCTCTCAGAATAAGGCCGGTCGGCTGATGTGATGAATACGACCAAATCTGCCCGTGGGAAGAACCAATTGGTCAGGACAGCATGATCAGCAAAAACCGAATTTGTTCCCGGCGTGTCAACCAGGCTGATCGATTCGAGCAGCGGCGACGGCAGGGTGATCAGCAGTCCCCAATCCTCAATTGGCGTCGAGGTGGTCTCGGCGCCGTGCCGCAGCAAATGGATCAGAGCGGTCGTCGGCGTGACACCGGTCTCAAGGATTTCGGTGTTCAGAAGGGCATTGATGAACGATGATTTGCCTGAATTGAATTCACCGACAACGACAATCAGAAAATGATCTTCGAGAGATTTCAACGTGTCGCGCAGCGTTTCGGTATTTTCGCGCGGCAAATTGGATCGGGATGCGCTAACCAATACTTCGGTTAAAGTGTTCCGAACCGATTCAAAGATGATTTTTTGGTCCTTCGATAAATTAACTGGCATGATGAACGCTAATTCCTGATCCTCCGCAAAGCGAATTATAGTTTATTTCAAGCAAGCGGGCGGTTCAGTTTTCAGTCAGCCAGCTGTAAAGTACTTGACTGACAACAGCCAGACTGTCTGAAGACACATTTTGGATGTCATCCTGTAACGTGTGCCAGGCAGGATAATCGAAATCGATGATGTCGATTGCCGGGATACCGATCTGAAGGAAGGGGACATGGTCATCATAAATACTGTATTTCGGTTCGTTGACAAAAACCTTGTCAAACCCTTTTTTTGCTGCAACGTTCCAAATCTCATCCGTCAGATCCGTGTCTGAATTGCGTTCGCGGAATATTTCAAGATTTTTATCGCCAACCATGTCAACAATCACAACCTTGTCAGGTTGATTATCCTGCTGAGCGAAGGAGCGAGCCATCATGGTGGAGCCGACGCACCAATTTTCCCAACCGGGAATATTGCCCTGATCTTCGGCATCAAAGAGCACCAGCCAGATATCCTTGCCCGGTGTTTCGGGCAGCGTGGCAGCCAGTTCCATCAGCAATGCAACACCCGATGCGCCGTCATTGGCGCCCATCACCGGCAGTTCATGGTTTTCAATATTCGGGTCAGCGTCTGCGTTCAGGCGTGAGTCGAAATGGGCGCCGAGTAAAATCCATTCCGGATCAGCTATATCAGTAGAGCTCAGGCGTTCTGCGATCACGTTCGTAACCGGTTTGTTGCGGAACGAACCGTGCTGCAGCTGGACGCTCCACCCTTTGTTTTCAAGCTCGTCTGACGCCCATTCAATAAATGCCTGATGGGCTTCCGAACCGGGCGTGCGGGGACCAAAACTTAATTGCTTTTCAAGATAGGCGAATGCATTTTCCTTGCCGATAAATCCGTCTGAATCGTTTGTTGAAGACAGCACAACAGAAAAAATGACGGCAAGGGATAAGATGAACAGGATTGAAATAAAGTTAGATTTAATTCGTTTCATGAGGTAAAAGGTTTTTCCACATTAAGATCATACAGGAGCGCATCACGCGCTCCTGTTTATTTATTCTGATCTCAAAAACGCAAAACTTAGGCAGCGGCAGCCTCTTCGAGATAGTTCGGTGTTGAGGATGTCTTGGCAATCGGCGCTGGGAAAATCGCCTCAAAATCTTCCTTGCTGAGGGTTTCTGCTTCGATCAATTTACTCGCAATTTTATCCAGATACTCCCGGTATTCGATCAGGATATTCTTTGCCCGATCAAAGGAATGACTGACAATCTTGCGGACTTCTGCATCGATGTTTTCAGCGACAGCTTCGGAATAATCACGCTGTTCGGAAATTTCACGGCCGAGGAAAACCATTTCTTCCTTTTTCCCGTAAACGATCGGGCCGAGGGCATCGCTCATGCCCAGGCGTGTCACCATGCTGCGCGCAAGCTGCGTCACGCGCTCAATGTCGTTGGATGCGCCGGAGGTGATGTCGTCAAACATCAATTCTTCAGCTGCCCGGCCGCCCAGCAGGCTGACCATTTCCGCCTGAATCTGTTTCTTGGACATTAACACGCGGTCTTCGGTTGGCAAGTGCATCGTGTAGCCGCCGGCTGATCCGCGCCCGATGATGGTCACTTTATGTACCGGATCACACTCGGGGATGACGTTCATAATGATGGCATGCCCAGCTTCATGATAGGCAATAATGCGCTTTTCTTTTTCGGAAAGGATGCGGCTTTTTTTCTGCGGACCGGCAATGACGCGCTCAACCGCTTCTTCCATTTCTGAGCGGCCGATGCTGTTTTTGTTTCGGCGCGCAGTCAGAATCGCGGCTTCGTTCATCAGGTTTTCGAGGTCTGCGCCAACGAAACCGGGGGTTGTGCGTGCCAATGTTTTCAGGTCAACGTCTTTGTCCAGCGGTTTGCCTTTTGAATGGACTTTCAAAATTGCCTCGCGGCCATTAACATCCGGGCGGTCAAGCACGACCTGGCGGTCAAAGCGGCCGGGGCGCAGCAGCGCCGGATCCAGAATGTCAGGACGGTTGGTTGCTGCGATGATAATGATATTTGTATCGGTTTCAAACCCGTCCATTTCAACCAGCATCTGGTTTAGCGTCTGTTCCCGCTCGTCATGGCTTCCGCCCAGTCCGGCACCGCGCTGGCGTCCGACCGCATCAATTTCATCGATGAAAATAATGCAGGGACTGTTCTTTTTTGCCTGATCGAAAAGATCACGCACGCGGCTGGCGCCGACACCAACAAACATCTCAACGAATTCCGAACCGCTGATTGAGAAAAACGGCACGCCTGCTTCGCCTGAAACGGCTTTTGCCAGCAGCGTTTTGCCGGTTCCCGGTGCCCCGACCAGCAGCACGCCTTTAGGAATGCGGGCACCCAGGCGGGTGAATTTTTGCGGTTCTTTAAGAAATTCTACAATCTCTTCCAACTCTTCTTTTGATTCGTCAACCCCGGCTACATCCGAAAATGTGACCGTAGGATGATCGCCTTCAAACATTTTTGCCCGTGATTTTCCAAAGGATAGGGCAGAATTTCCCCCGCCCTGCGTCTGTCTGAAGATAAAATACATCGCCAGTGCAATAAATATGACTGGCAGGAAATAGCTCAAAAGTGAAAAGATTCCGATCCAGCTAGATTCTTCCAGAATTTTGACTTCTATGTTTTCTGACGCAAGGTCTTTCGGCGTGACGCCGAGGAGCGAGAGCTGCTCCAGGAACGATGTGTTTTGTTCAATAGTCGCTTTTGCAGTCGACCGGTCCTTATAAAGGATGTTGACCGTTGATGCGCTCGATTCAATTTTGGCTATGTTCCCGGATTTTATCTGATCAGCAAGTTGGTTGAGTGAAATAGTATTGCTGGCGGTGCGATTCCCAGTAAAAGAATATAACAGCAGAGAGATGATCCCCACCAGCAGCAGCAAGTAAACAATGTTAGTTTGTCCTCGTTGTTTCACTAATGATCCTCCAAAGTTCTTAATCCAAATTATATCAATAGTACCTGAAATTCCCGGACGGAAGTTTATTTTAATAAAGTTCTTTTACATCTTTCATAAAAAACGACGGAGGATTTGTAAATATGGGGGAATCGATCAATTAATCATGATTATTTTAGTTTATAATCTTATCGATGCAATTTGTCATACAATTAAAAGTACAATAAGTTGACAATATTTTGTGGAAGAATGCGCTGCATTAGTGTAAAATCAACATAGAAGTTAATTGTAAGACAATTGAATTCTTTTGAATGCATTTGTCGAACGTGAAAAACTACATTCATCGAAAATATAATTTTTTGGAGGAAAAAAATGAGTATTGATTTCAAGGCAATCAAAGCAAAAGCAGAAAGCTATGCAGAAGATATGACCAAGTTTATGTGCGACCTGATCGCGCTCCCGAGTGAATCCTGTAATGAGAAAGAAGTTATTTACCGGATTAAAGAGGAGATGGAAAAAGTCGGCTTTGATAAAATCGAAATCGATCCCATGGGAAACATTTTGGGATACATCGGTCATGGCAAGCATCTGATAGCGATGGATGCGCATATTGACAACGTCGGCGTTGGCGAAATCAAAAACTGGACTGTGACTGGTCCTTACGAACCGAAAGTCATCGGCGATGAAATTTATGGCCGCGGCGGTTCTGACCAGGAAGGCGGAATGGTCTCCATGGTTTACGCCGGCAAGATTATCAAAGATCTGGGTCTCGAAGACGATTACACCCTGTTGATTGTCGGCTCCGTTCAGGAAGAAGACTGCGACGGACTCTGCTGGCAGTACATCATCAATGAAAGCAATATCCGCCCCGAATTCGTTCTGATTACCGAACCGACTTCCCTGCGGATTTATCGCGGACACCGCGGACGCATGGAAATCAAAGTCCACACCAGCGGTATCAGCTGCCATGGTTCTGCTCCGGAACGCGGCGACAACGCGATTTACAAGATGGCCGACATCATTGAAGAAGTCCGCGCCCTCAACGAAAACCTGCATTTCGATCCGTTCCTGGGTAAGGGAACTGTCACGATTTCAGAAATTTTCTGCTCAACTCCTTCCCGCTGCGCAGTCGCAGACGGCTGCACGATCTCATTGGATCGCCGCCTGACTGATGGCGAAACTTGGGAAAGCGCCATCCAGGAAGTCAAGAACCTGCCGGGCGTCAAAGCATCAAACGCTGAAGTTTCCCTGTACACCTATGAACGCGCTTCATGGACTGGTTTGGAATACCCGACCGAATGTTATTTCCCGACCTGGGTTATCCCGGAAGATCATGTTACAACCCGCTCACTGGTTCAGGCTTATGAAGGCTTGTTCGACAAAGCTCCGGTTGTTGATAAATGGACCTTCTCAACCAACGGCGTTTCCATCATGGGCCGCTATGGCATTCCTTGCATCGGTTTCGGCCCCGGCGCTGAAGAAGAAGCACACGCCCCGAACGAAAAGACTTGGATCAGCCACCTGGTTCAGGCAGCTGCAATGTATGCTGCAGTTCCGAAGATGTATCTCGAAAACTTGGATAAATAATTTCATTAACTGGAATTGGAGGATAAACATTTATGAATAAGGCTGAAAAATTGATTGGGGAACTCAAAGGTCTGAATTTCTCAAAAATGTATAACGAAGACTTTCTGCTGACTTGGGAAAAGTCTGATGATGAGATCGCAGCGACGTTCAAAGTTGCTGACATTCTGCGCAACCTGCGGGAAAACAACATTTCACCCCGCATTTTTGACAGCGGTCTCGCCGTTTCCCTGTTCCGTGACAATTCGACCCGCACCCGCTTCAGCTTTGCCAGCGCGGCAAACATGCTCGGACTGGAAGTTCAGGATCTGGACGAAGGCAAATCCCAGATTGCTCATGGTGAAACTGTTCGCGAAACTGCAAACATGATTTCTTTCATGGCGGACATCATCGGTATTCGTGATGACATGTACATCGGCAAAGGCAACACCTACATGCGCGAAGTCAGCCAGGCAGTCCGCGAAGGCAACAAAGACGGCGTCCTCGAACAGCGCCCGACGCTGGTCAACCTGCAGTGCGATATCGACCACCCGACCCAGAGTATGTCAGACATGCTGCACATCATCAACACCTATGGCGGCGTTGAGAACCTGAAAGGCAAGAAAATTGCCATGACCTGGGCATATTCCCCGAGCTATGGGAAACCGCTCTCAGTTCCTCAGGGCGTGATCGGTCTGATGACCCGCTTTGGCATGGATGTCGTTTTGGCTCATCCAGAAGGTTATGAAGTGATGCCGGAAGTTGAAGCAGTTGCCAGCAAGAACGCGAAAGCGACCGGCGGCAGCTTCGAGAAAACCAACGACATGGCAAAAGCATTCAAAGATGCAGACATCGTCTATCCGAAGAGCTGGGCACCATTCGCAGCCATGGAAAAACGCACAAACCTCTATGGCGACGGCGATTTCGACGGTATCAAAGCGCTTGAAAAAGACCTGTTGGCACAGAATGCCAACCACAAAGACTGGGAATGCACTGAAAAACTGATGAAGTCAACCGTTGACGGCAAAGCATTGTACATGCACTGTCTGCCTGCGGACATCACCGGCGTCAGCTGCAAAGAAGGCGAAGTTGAAGCGACAGTCTTCGACCGCTATCGCGTCCCGCTCTACAAAGAAGCCAGCTACAAACCTTATATCATCGCTGCCATGATCGCGCTGAGCAAGGTCAAAGATCCAGTTGCTTACTTTGAAAATCTGCTCAAGAACCAGCCGAAACGCTTTCTTGGTTGAGTCATAAACTGATCGATAGTAATTCGTAAGATAGAACTGTCCTGCAAATCAGCAGGACAGTTTTTTTGTCAGAGACAGAGACTCGTTCGAGGTGAATTCGCTGATCTCGCCCGCTGGCGGGTGGGGTTTCCAGGTTGACTCTTGCTGAGAAATGGGAAAAGGCAGATGCATTCTGGTAGGATTCGGAAAAGAAAAAATCCGAACGATACCGTTCGGATTTTAATAGAATTTTGGGAAATAGGGCTCAGACGCGGGTCTGATATTCACCGGTTGTGGTGTTCACGCGGATGGTGTCACCTTCACTGACAAAGTTGGGGACGCTCACGCGCGCGCCGGTTTCAACGGTGACCTGTTTGTTGACGCCGGTTGCAGTGTCGCCGCGGACAGCCACGTCAGCCTGAATGACTTTCAGATCGACGTTGATCGGCAGTTCATAATCGATAATTTCATCTTGGTAGAGCGTCAGTTTGACCGGCGTTCCTTCAACTAGATAAGGGGCTGCATCTTTCATGATGTCTGCCCGGACTTCTGGCTGTTCATAGGTTTCGGTGTTCATGAAGTGGAAATAGTCGGCATCAGCATAGAGAAACTGGACATTTTCAAAATCGAGACGCACGTCCTGAACCCGGTTGCCGGATGTGAACGTTCTTTCATAGGTCGCGCCGGTTCGCAGGTTTCGTGCTTTAATTTTAATGCTGGCATTGCCGCGTCCGGTTTTGTTGTGGTCGTATTCGAGAACTTTTAGCAATTCCCCATCCATTTCAAACGTGACGCCTTTTCGTAATTCATTTACATCGATCATAAAACATTCCTTATAGATAAAATTATTCAGTTAAGTTAGATAAATATTTCAAATATATAGCGAAAGAATTATATCAGGAATTTCTGCCTCTGAATGGCTGAGCGCTGAAACTCCGGAAGCTTACAAGCTATAAAAGGATCAATCCGATCGGTTTACGGCGCCTCAACGCTGAATTTCGTAACATCAATGTCAGATAACCCTTTGCCATAGGTTTGGACGGAATAGCCAACGCTGCCTTCCGTGAAATAATTGTCAGTGAAACTTCCATTTTTAGTCGGAGTTTGCTGTTTATCGTTGATGAAAATCTGGAATTCATCCGCTTTACAGATCAGTGCCAATGTATTGCGCATGTTCAGCCCTAATTTGATGTCATTGGTGAAAAAGCGATCCATGCCGGGATGAAGTACAACATATGGATTTTTAAACTGATTTTTAAGATAAGGGTCGAATTTCATCAGTTTGTAGGAACCTGCCTCGGGTCCGGCGACCGAAATTCGGAACTCATACCATCCATCTTCACTGTAGCGGCAGAGAACTGCATAGGAGGCTTCATTCGATCGGATGTTTTCAAAGGTCGCTTCGACTTTGACGTCTTCGTAACTTGCATCCGAAGTCGTGACAATCACGTGGGCTTCCGTCTGCGGGAGCGTGAACATCAGGCGTTTTCTGCCCAGGTTCAAGTAATTGCCATTCGGATTGCCGATCAGCACATTTGATTCCCAGCGATCCCAAAAGTCATTTGAAAACTTTTCTGTGAATGGGCTGCCTGCTTCGCTCTCAGCAGTCTCTTGAAAGAATGCGGCTCCGGTCAGGGCTAATGTGACTATGATGATGGACAAGGCAAGAGTAAGGATCCGGTTTGATCGTGTAAACATGGTTTCCCCCAGTCAATAGTAAAATTTCCTGCGCACTGCGCAGTTGCTGACAGTATAAAAAATCAAAATGTTGAATTGTTGATCGTTCTGGGATAATTTTACATCAAACGATCAAAATTACAATCATTCACGCGCAATTTGCGCAGCTAATGCAGCTGAAGGAAGAACAGACCTCAGTCATCCCTGGATGTCAGCGTCATTGAGATTATTCCCTGCGGCGGCAGATCCAAATTGACGTGATCCATTTTCTTGTATTTGCGAAGCGTGACCGTTCCGCAGTAAACTGCTTCCGGCTTTCCGGCAGTGTTCTGGAATTGACGCTTTCCTGATCGCAGGATTTTTGCTTCGAGCGGGCGCATCTCGGCGAATTCAGGAAAATTTACCCGGACATGGGCGCGTTTCCGGTTGTGGCGATTCAGCACGATCAGATTGATTTTCGCTGCATCATTCGAGCGGGAGGCAAGAACTTCAATATAAGGGATGGCGCGCGCGTCGATCAGACCAGGAACTCCAGCCCATTCAAAAGTTTGCAGTTCTTTATCGCGAATCGTCTTGACACGCAAGATAATGTCCTCGACCGAGAGAAAAACCTTTTGGAGGTGATAGCCGGCGGATCCCCAGCTTGCTCCCGCTTCGGATCGAATCAAGCCGCCATTCCCGAAAACTGGTCCAAAAGCTGCCAGACAAATTTGATCCGCAAATCGCAGCAGCTGACTGACAACCGCCGCCTGGTAAAACGAATCCTGCTTGGAAGATTCCGTCTGATATGGGACAGAATCAGGCACGGCAGGCATTTTGAAATATGACAGGGGGCTGAGCGCCAGCGGAATGGATTTTTCGGGAGAAATTTCGTCCAGCATCAGGATTGTGCTGCGCAGCGCCTGATTAAACGCACCCGAAAGCCCGGATGCAAGTTCGAGTTCAAATCCGGGTTTCCCTTCAAACCAGCCTTTCGGTCCGGGATAAATCCAGGAAAAGCCGAAGGCATCCATCGATTCGATAAATCTGGATGCCAGTTCCTTGTTCCAGTTTACAGCCGAGCCGGTAGCTGGAGCTGCGCCTGAAAGAATTACGCTGCATTGAGGGTTGAGCGCATGAATTTCGGCGCTGATATTTGTTAATGTATCCATAACTTGAGCGCTTGGAACCTGATCTGCATCATAATAATTTTTCAGCTGAAAATCAAACCAATAGCGCGGCGTCCACCAAGCTGTCGGCTTAACGGATTCAAGAACCTGTCTGGCGGTTGCCAGACAGCTGGCGCTGTCAAAACTGTCAGTGACAATAAACTGCAGATGAGGACTGGCTTCGAGTTCCCCGCACAGACGCAAAAAGGCGTTTAATCGCGGCTTGACCTGGGGATTTTTGGCATAATCAACCGGCAGGATCAGCGTAAGCACTTTCGGAGAAAGCTCCTTCAGCAGGGACATCAGCTGAGGTACAAAAGTTTCGGATTTTTGATCCAGCCAGCGATCCCATTCATCTGCCTGATCAAACAAGTTGAATGCCAAGCCCGGCTGCATGGCGCTGCGTCTGGCGTAAATTTCGTTCATCTGAATCAGGACATCTTCGGAAAAATCCCGGGCAAAAATCTGAAGCAATTTCCAATGGTGGATCGCGCTTGGTTTTGCTGCTTGGCTGATGTTATTTCCGGTCAGTACCGTGCCGATCTCAAGAGAGGTGATTTCAACCAAAATTTCAGCCGCGGCTGAAACTGTGCGGTCAGTCTCAAGGATTAGGTCGCTTCCCAATGGGAATGCAGCTGGCAGCGTCATAGCGCGCTCTGCCGGACTGGCTGCTGTTTTCGCGCCGTCGAGCCAGACAGTCCATCCGGTCAGCGTCAGGTCGAATAAATTATTGGAAATTTTCAGCCGGTTTAAAGCTGCGTCGCAGCGTTCGACTTTTAAAAACTGGCAGATTGGATGCTTGGATTCATTTGTTGAAGTGGACATATTCTTTGAATGGGCTCCCTTAGCAAATCGGAATGCGGATCAGAAAAGGCTTAGGAAACGTCTGTTCCCCCAGCCTGAAAGAATTCGAATGAAAACGATATTTAAACCTAATGAGATAAGCAGAATGATCCCGAGACTGACTGTTGTGTTCCAAGGCGATACGAAGATCAGTACCGGAAGAAACCCCAAAAGCATTCCGCCAAAGACACCGATGAAGGAGGCTGTGCTCTGCTTAACCACAATTGCTTCGTTATCAAACGTGAAATTTGGAAAAAGCAGATTTCCGATCAGCCCAAAAGCTGGGATCAGCACCATGTATGAGAGTCCCAGCAGTGCGCAGAGTGTGATGTCGATCAAGCTCATTTGAAAGATAAAAGCGAGCAGCGGTAAAGAGATGACCAGTCCAACACCGGTGATGATGAAGTTGAGGATGCCCTTTGAGATGAAAATCTGATTAGGAGAAACTGGAAAGCTCTTAAGCAGTGGGAAGGTCTTTCCTTCAAGCGAAATCGAAAACGCCGCGGTGTCAGTCATTCCGATCATCAGCGTGATGATGACGGCTGCGATTGCAGTCGTGTTTTCGGCGTATTTTCCGGTCAGCGGCAGGATCGTTTGAATCAAATCTCGCCGGAATAGCAGGAAGATGACAAACCCCGTCAGCATTACCGTTCCAATGATCGAGTTGGATACAACCAAAAAGGACGAAAAATATTTCTTGAATTCTCGTTTTATCAGCGCTGTCATCGGCCGGCTGCTGCGATACGCTTCGTGACCTGCTTTGGCGCTTTTGCGCACGCGTTGCAAGCGGTCGGTGATCGGCATGAAATACTTTCCGCACAGGAACAGAAAGAGTCCGCCGATCAGTAGCGAACTGCCCGTCAGAATTAAAAAGCTGCTGACGCGGCTCAGGAAAACTGCATCGACGAAAAGCTGGGAAAAGAGCGTCAGCTTGTTGGCTTGCCTTAAGATTTTCCAGATGTTCGTGAGCGAAAAGCCAGCGGCTAAATCGAGGCCGAGAAACTTTAGGAACAGTAGAATTCCCGCAACAAATAGCGCAGCGATTAACACGCGTGTGCGCATTTTCCCGACTGATTTAGAAAGCAGATGGAAAAACAGGCTTAGCCCGATGCCAAGAATGCCGGGAATGATGGGCAGCGCCAGCACAGCAGGAACCAGCATAAACCAATTGATTCGAAGCGCCGGAACATTTTGGATGATGATCAGTAAAAGCGGGACCAAAAAGGTCAGGATGACCAGGATATTTCCGAAATAAAGCACGAGGTATCGGCTGATAACCAGTGCGCGTGCGGGGATCGGCAGCGCCAGCAGCTGATCGGAGTCTTTCCCGAGAAAGAGCTGGTGGCTGCCCCCTGCCGTGTTGAAGAGCAGACAAAACCAGCATAGTGATGCGATAAAAAGGCTTGCTGCCAACAGGGTCAGCTGCGGGATGACCAGATAACGGCTGACCTCTCTCAGCATAAAATAGAAGGTCGAGCCTAACGAGCCGATTGTGTAAAGGACCGCCAGAATGATGCCGATGCTGCGGATTTGATTCCCTCTGCTTTTGCTGAATCGGATGACATTGATGCCGCTGATTCGGATCAGAGAGAGTTTCAGCAGCTGGCTAATTGCTCTCATTTTCAACCAATTCCAAGAAGATGGTTTCGAGGCTTTCATCGCTGCGGAAATCATCGATTTTACCGCTGCGAATTAATCTACCATTTTTAATGATGGAAACCTTATCGCATATTTTTTCGACAACATCCAAAACGTGGCTCGAGAAGAAAACGGAGCTGCCCTCTTTGCAAAGCTGATTCATGAGCTCTTTCAAGGTGTGGAAAGCTTTCGGATCAAGCCCGACAAAAGGTTCATCGAGGATCAGTAAATCAGGTTTGTGAACAAATGCTGAAATTAAAGCGAGTTTCTGTTTCATACCATGAGAATAAGAGCTGATCAGGTCGCCCAGACTGGCAGCAATCTCGAGCTGTTCAGCGAGCATAGGAATGCGGCTCTGGCGGTCTGCCTGGCTGATTTCAAATAAATCGCAGATGAAATTCAGGTATTGATTCCCGGTCAAATAATCATACAGATCGGGATTGTCAGGAATATATGCGATCATCCGTTTGCAGGCAACCGGTTCTTTTTGGATTGATTTTCCGCCGATCAGAATTTCGCCCTGGTCGAACTGCAGGATACCGCTGCAGCATTTCAGCGTTGTCGTTTTTCCGGCACCATTCGGTCCGATAAATCCATAAAGCTCCCCGGGTTCGATCGTCAGTGAAAAATCGTCTACTGCTTTTTTCCCGCCCGGATAGATTTTCGTCAGATTTTGGATTTTGAGCATGGGTTCCTTTTCTTAGCGTTCGTCTGCCATCCTATGCCAGTTTGCAATTTCAGTGCGTCAAACGGCGTTTAAATCATACCAAAGATTTACAGCCTCAAGCATTCGATCCGACCCGTTTCAATCAAAAAAAATGCGCCCTGATCAACAGGGCGCATTGAGATTATTTCTGTGATGGGTTATGCAATTTCGGATTCAATCAAGCCGTAAGTTCCATCATTTCGTTTGTAGAGCACGTTGACCGCTGAAGTTTCGCCATTGTAAAAAATGAAGAATTCTTCATGCCCAAGCAGCTGCATTTGGTCAATGGCTTCATTTTCGTTCATCGGAACCAGATGGAATTTCTTTCGGCGGACGATGACCGGCAGCTCTTCGGTTTCGACTTCAGTCTTTTCAGCTTCGTCTCCAGCGATGGCTGAGATTTTCTCATTTCTGCTGCGGCTGCGCTTGCCTTTGAATCGTTCAATCTGTCGGAGCATTTTTTCAAGTGAATTATCGAACGCCGTGAAAATATCATCAGCCCGTTCTTCTGTGCGTAAGATATAACCTTTTCCGCGAATAGTGATCTGAGAAACATAGCGGTCCGCGGCATTGCGAGCGGATTTTATGTAAGCGAGATCGATTTTCGTGTCATCAACATCTGGTAAAAATTTGCCAATTTTGCCAATTTTCTTATTGATGTACTCTTCAACTCGATCGGATAACTCCATATTTTTAGTGAAAATAATTGCCTTGGTTTCCATAAGCTTGTGTTCCTCCTAAGTTATTAGTAATTGCTTTTCTTTTATATTGGTCTTGTGGTTGCGACACTTAGACAATATACTTTTTTAGCACCAGCTTGTTTTAACGTTTTTGCACATTCGTTAAAAGTCGCCCCGGTGGTCATCACATCGTCAATGAGCAGGATACTTTTTCCCTTTACGAGCACTGGCTCTGCCTGAAAGGCGCCTTTGAGATTCTCAAAGCGCTGCGTGTGATCCAACCCGACCTGGGTTTCGGTATCGAGCGTTTTCTGCAGCGCACCCTTCAGAAATTTCAGACCCACCAAGCGGGCGATTGGAGCAGCGAGCCAATTGGATTGATTGAACCCCCTCTCATTCAAATGCCGTTTGGTCAATGGAACAGCCGTCACTAGATCGGGCTGCCATTTTTGCATTAAGTATACCGAAAACAGCATTTTTGATAAGAGGCGGGAAATGCCCAGATTGCCATTAAATTTTAATTGGTGAATTGCTTCGCGGATGGTCCCTTCATAGAAGAAGGCTGCCCGGGCAGCGTCATAGCTGGCTAGCACAGCTCCGCAGGTCAGACAGCCATCCAGCGGATCAAGCGTTTTTCCGCACTTCTGGCAAATATCTGCTCCCGGGCGCTGCAGGCTTGTTTGGCATTCCGGGCAGATGTCATGGCCATCCTGCCCGCAGCCGCAGCAAACTGGCGGATAAATCCAATCGATCACGCTCCAAAGTAAATGAGATGCGCTGAGATGCAGGTTTTCCGTCATCGATTTGCTCTGCTTTATACCGGAGCAATAATTTCCTGAATGAACTTTGTGATTGCCGGCCCGAGGAGGGTCAATAAAACGAAAATGATCACCCCCACCAAAATGATGATCAACACATATTCGAGAATCCCCTGCCCGCTTTCTTTTGGTGAGAAATGTTTCATGTGTCTTTTCCTTTGTCTGATCTTTATTCTTGGTTGCTTTATTCTATTCTTTTTTAGGGTCTCTTGTCAATCATGAGGTTGACGCAACGGCAGCTTTTTATCCTTCCCGGCTGAGCCCGTTAAGCCTTGGCATTCTGCCAGCGAATTTGCATGAAAGCTTAATTCCCGTTGCGCAGCCAGATGATAGGGAAACGGTGAAAAAATCGAATCTCCAGCTTGAGATAAAAAGGACTTCTGAATGCGTCAGTCCAATTCTTTTAGAATGCGCCGATAGATTTCGATTAAAGGCAGTCCTGTCTCCCGCGCGATCCGCTGACAATCGTCAAATTCGGGATGGAGCCCGACCCGTTTTCCGTTAAGGCGCTTTTCTTTGACGCGCACAGTCCCAAAAGAGGTGTCCAGCGTCAGGATCTCCCGCTCGGCTTTATGGCGTCTCAAATCATGAACCCGCACCCCTAGCGTGGTGGTTTCCCGCAGCATCAGGTCGGATATTTTCTGCTCATCAGCCCCGTTTGCAATGACTGTCAGCATGACGGCTGGACGATTCTTCTTCATCTGGATCGGGGTAAAAAACACATCCAGCGCGCCCAGATCAAACAGCCGATCCATGACTGCGCCGATTTGTTCAGCTGGCATATCATCGAGGTTGCATGATAATTCGACACAGGCAGGCTCAATTTCCGCGCTTTCGCCGATCAGAACCCGCATGATGTTCGGGTGGGGCAGCTCAGCGTTACCGGCGCCCGTGCCGAGATGCAGGACGTTCATGGAAGGCTCTTCGAAGGCTGCAAAGGCAGCCAGAATGCCGGCGCCGGTCGGCGTGACCAGTTCCTTGCTGACTTGTGACGGGCGCACCGGTGCGCTCATGTCTGCCAGCAGCCAGGCAGTGGCAGGGGCGGGAATTGG
>DHPK01000022.1:73703-73958 GCA_002407845.1 Leptolinea sp. UBA5366
CCACTGCCGAGCGGCAAGGCTGATGCAAACATTTTCTCAATCTTGAAATAATCAAGGGCAGCGGCAGCGCCGACGACATCCAGAATCGAATCAACTGCGCCGACCTCATGAAAGTGGACATCGTCAATAGAAGTTTGATGGACAGCGGCTTCCGCTTCCGCAATTTTATAAAAAACCCGCTGGCTTTTTTCAATGACTGCCCTCGGCAGCTGACTGCTGTCCAGGAGGCTGCGGATATCCGTGTAACTGCGGTGG
>DHPK01000022.1:74080-74353 GCA_002407845.1 Leptolinea sp. UBA5366
CGGATATCCGTGTAACTGCGGTGGTGATGGTGGGGCTCATGATCGTGATGGTGTTCATCATGGTCATGAGCGTGGCCGTCGGAATTGAGCAGAAATTCGACCTTCCCGGCTGATATTGCGCCTTTCATCACTTTCTGGAAGGATACATCCCGATATTCAGGCAGTCCAAGCTGGGAAAAAGCAGCCCGCAGCTTTTCGAGCGGAAAACCGGCATCCAGCATGGCGGCAAGAAACATGTCGCCGCTGATTCCAGAAAAACAGTCACAATAAAGA
>DHPK01000022.1:74475-76405 GCA_002407845.1 Leptolinea sp. UBA5366
AGAAAAACAGTCACAATAAAGAATTTTCATCAGATTCCCTTCCATGATCCAGTCATTTGCGGATAATGTTAACCTGAATCATCACAAAATGCTATAATCCTATTAAATTATGCCTCTTTTCATCGATCAAAAGCGAAAGGCGAGCGCAGCATGAAAAGATCGTTATTTCTCCAATTTTTTCTGATCTGGATGCTGGTTTGGGTTGGTTCAGTATCTGCGAGTGACAATCATGTTCAGGCGATTAAGCGGAACCAGATCCTTTATTTCGGCACCGCGCCGGAATATTTTCCGTTTGTCTATCATGATGCGCAAGGCGAACTGACCGGACTCGATGTAGATCTGGTTCGCGAGATCGGGAAAAGGATGGATGTCGAAGTCGAAATTGTCGAGATTGCCTATGAGGGATTGACGGATGCGCTGCAAGTTCGGCAGGTCGACTTGATCGGCGGCGCCTTGACGCTCCCTGCAGCGGAGCAGACCCCCCAGGCTGACTATTCCCGTGCTTATTATCTTGGGAAAAATGGGTTGATGACGCTGCCCAACCCGCTCATTCCCGACGCGTTCACTGAAATGGATCTTTATTGGATGCGGCTGGGCATCATCCGCGGTACGCCGATCGACCAGTTCGTCAAAACGAAACTGATCGGACGCGGGTTCATCGATTTGCAACAGGTGGTGGCATACGAAACGCTGGCGGAGGCTGTCGACGGACTTTACTGGAACGAAGTTGATCTGATCCTGATCCCTGAGAACATTTATCAGCGGCAATATAAACTGACGGGAAATTACCGCTGGCTCTCTCCCGACTGGCTGACAGAAAATTTTGCCTTCGCGTCTTATCGCGGCTCCAATCTAATTCCTGAAGTTAACCGGATTTTGAACACGATGATGACAGATGGCACGGCTCAGCAGCTGGCTGCGAAATATGCTGCGCTGCGGGCTGAATGGCGGATTCCAGTCTCGCTGGACCGTCCCGACAGTGCCGCTGATCAGACTGATGATACCTGCACGTATGCGCTGCGGTTTTTGGGCGATGTGACGGTGGCAGACGGTGCAACGGTTCAAGCCGGTGAATCTTTCACAAAAACCTGGCGGCTCGGCAACATCGGCTCCTGCACCTGGGAACAGGGCACTTTCCTGAAATTCCTGGACGGGACGGACCTGGGGGTTCAGCGCATCCCGATCGATCAGGCAGTTGCACCGGGGGCGGCTTTCGAACTGTCCGCTGAGTTTATCGCTCCGAGTACGGAGCCAGCAGCCCGTTCGCGCTGGCAGATGATGACGCCTTCTGGAAAATTGTTCGGGCAAACTGTCTGGCTAAAGATCAACATCGCGGGCGGAACTGGAAATGATGAGCGGTAGCTTGAGCTATTTTGAGCAATCGTTCGTATTAAAGGTAAAATAAAGATGCCGGAGAATGCAAGATTAACTTTTCGGCTGAAGATAAAAAGAATAATTTTGGAGGTTGAATGGAAAACATAAGCGACCTTGTTGCTTCTGGAAAAAACAAATTCCAGCAATTGATTGAAAAAATCCCGGGAATAAAGGGATATAAGGCGAAGGAAGACCGCCGCGATACGGATAAAATTGTGCGGGAAACAATTTCGAAACGCTTTGATGAACAGTGGTCACGGATTTCAACGATCCAGCGCGATCTGATCAAGAAAGGCGACTTGGGTGCAGTCTCTGATCTCGAAAGCGCAGCCATCAAAATTCGGCAGTTTGCTGATCGGATCAAAACCGCTTCCTATGGCTACGCCGGACTGTTGGACGCGGTCAAGGTGGATGAGGCAGCTTTGGATCAGTTGTATGACTATGATCTGTACCTCTTTAAACTGTCTGATTCTGTTTCCGCAGCGGTCGATTCGGTTGAAACTGCGGTTGCCGATGGCGCGGATGCCGGTCAGGCGATTTCAGATCTGACGAAGGT
>DHPK01000022.1:76494-79410 GCA_002407845.1 Leptolinea sp. UBA5366
GGCGATTTCAGATCTGACGAAGGTTGCTCAGGACGCTGTCACTGCATTCAATCGCCGTAACGAAGTGATCACCGGAACGGTGAACTCATAATCAGACTGCGGATTTATTAAATCAGGAGAACAAGAATGGCTCGAATTTTTGATGTAGTTGAATATCCAAGTGAGATGGAAAATGAAATTGTCCACCGTTTCCCTGAAACGGGGGTTGCTGATCTGCGCTTTGGCTCTCAGGTGATCGTCCGGGAATCGCAACGCGCGATTTTCTTCCGGGATGGAAAAGCACTGGATCAGCTGGGACCCGGGCGGCACACGATTTCCACCGCGAATTTTCCGCTGCTGACCAGCCTGCTGGGGACGGCGTTCAATAACCGCACTCCGTTTACAGCCGAAATTTATTATGTATCGATGCGCGAATTCGTCAATGTCAAGTGGGGCACTTCCCAGCCGATCATTGTGCGAAATCCGGGCGTTGGTCTGGGTGTCAGCTTGCTGCAGGGCTTTGGAACCTACAGTTTTCAGGTGGCTGATCCCCAGCAGTTTGTGACTCAGGTTGTCGGCGCTGCATCGTCCTATTCGCTTGATACGATGGAAGACCGGCTGCGCTCAATGCTGCTGTCGAAATTGCAGGATATCCTTGGCACCACCACTGAAAACCAGAACGTCTTACAGCTGATCGGGTTAGTTGAAGAACTCGGCACCTCTGTGCGCGTCAAGGCACAGGATGACTTTGCCGCGATCGGTCTGCTGCTCAAGAGTTTCTATATTTCCAGTTTGAAACCATCGCAAAAATCTGCTGAAGAATTGCGAGCGATGGGGATGCTCGACATGAACGTTTACACACAGCTGCAGGCAGCGGACGCTCTGCGTGACGCGGCACAGAATCCTGGCGGCGGCGCAGGGCTGACCGCTGGTATCGGTGCGGGCGTCGGGCTCGGAAACATCATTGCGGGCGCTTACGGTAATGCTCCACAGCAAGCCGCTCAGCCAGCAGCTCCTGCCCAACCGGCTGCCCCGGCGGCAGCTCCGGTCAGCGATATCATGACTCCCGGCGAAGTTGCCAGTCTGCTGAAAGTAGCGGAAGAAGACATCATCGCCTCGATCCAGGCGGGTGAGCTGAAAGCACGTAAAATCGGCTCAGCCTATCGTATCAGCCGTGATGCGGTTGATGAATTCTTAAAGGGTTAATTTCGTCGCTGGCGATGAAACTGCACGAATACCAATCGAAATCTTTCTTTAAAAAATATGGCATTCCGATTCCGGAAGGTCATGTGACTTCGATTGCGCGTGAAGCAAAACAGATTGCAGAAGAAATTGGACTTCCGGTGGTGGTCAAAGCTCAGGTGCTTGCGGAAGGACGCGGGATGGCTGGCGGCATTCGGCTTGCCCGCTCGCCGCAGGAGACTGAGTCGATCGCTTCCGAAATTCTGTCCTCCAAAATACATGGACTGCCCGTTCAGAAAGTTTTAATTGACGAAGCCCTGTCCATTGAAAAAGAATATTTCATTCTGATTACGGTTGATCGTGAGAAAAAACAGCCGCTGCTTATGATGTATGATTCGGGAACGATCTACATCGAGACAGCGGCTAACGCTTTATTTGATAATCTTGAGCGGGTCTATATTGATCCGCTGATTGGGCTGCAGCGCTTTCAGGTGCGCCTGTTGGCCTACAAACTTGATTTTCCGGATCGATACATGCGGGCTTTGACTGAAATCTGCATGGGCATGTGGCGGCTGTTTTGCGATATTGACGCCAGCCTGGTGGCAGTGAACCCGCTCGCGATCACGAAAGATCAGCGCGTGCTGGCGCTGGATGGGAAAATCAAACTTGATGAAAATGCTTATTTCCGTCAGGACGCGTTCATCGGTCTGGCTGACACAAACGTGCTGGCGAAAGGCGAGCAGGAAGCCCGAAAGCATGGCTTGGAATATATCAAGTTGGACGGAGATATCGGGTGCATGGTCAACGGCGCAGGACTGACAATGGCGACGCTTGACCTGATCGCCAGCCATGGCGGACTGCCGGCAAATTTCATGGATTTGGGCGCCGGTGTGACCAGTGAGAAAGTGAATGCCGCGCTGGAAATCCTGCTGAACGATAAGTCAGTCAAAGTGGTTCTGATCGCTGTATTTGGCGGCATGACTCATTGTGACGATGTCGCGAAAGGTCTGGTCGAGGCGCTTTCCCGCCATGATTCCGGCACGCCGATTATCGTTTTTCTCGGAGGGACGATGTCCGAAGCCGGCAATCAGATTCTTGCCAATACCGGTGTGACTGTCATTCCGGATTATGAAGAAGCGGTGCGCAGTGCCGTGAATCTTTCAAGAGGTACTGTCTGATGGGTATTTTAGTGAACCAGGGAACACGCGTGATTGTGCAGGGCATTACCGGGCGCGAGGGCAGCTTCCACGCTGAGCAGATGATCAATTATGGAACGCAGATTGTCGCCGGGGTTTCCCCGCTGAAAGGCGGCAGCTGGGTGCTTGGCGAACGCGTGCCGGTCTTTGACACAATGCAGGCGGCGATGGAAGTGACCGAAGCTGATGCGTCCATTCTGTTCGTCCCCGCCCGCCAGGCAACCGATGCGCTGTTTGAGGCTGCGGATTCGGGCGTCGAATTGGTGGTTTGCGTGACCGAAGGCATTCCCGTTCAGGACATCACAAAAGTCTATCAGTACATGAATAACCGCGGTGTGCGGCTGCTTGGTCCGAACTGCTCAGGAATTTTAAATCCGGGCGAAGTAAAAATCGGCGTTGCGCCATCTGACTGCGCGATTCCCGGAAATGTCGGCATCATTTCCCGATCGGGCACTTTGAGTTACATGGTGATGAACCGGCTGAAAGAAGCCGGCATCGGCGTCAGTACCTGTTTGGGAATTGGCGGCGATATTATTCAGGGCACCACCTTTGTCGATGC
>DHPK01000022.1:79539-79932 GCA_002407845.1 Leptolinea sp. UBA5366
CTGGAATTGTTCGACGTTGATCCCTATACCGAAAGAATCCTGATGATCGGAGAAATCGGCGGACAGGAAGAAGAACGGGCTGCTCGCTACACAGCCTATAAGATGACCAAGCCGGTAACAGCGCTGATGGTCGGGCGAACCGCGCCGAGCGGAAAACGCATGGGTCATTCGGGCGCTTATATTGAAGCGGGAATTGGACGCGTTGACATGAAAATTGACGCGCTGACCGCTGCAGGCGTGCGGGTTGTCACGAGCGTTGCTGAAGTCACAGACGCGCTGCGAAATTAAATAAAACAGGAATTCTTGAGCGCAGCTTTCCGAATTCCCGTTTGATCCCTGTTTATTTTGAAAGAACGTTTACTACATCACCTACAGTCTTGATTTCTTTGGCAT
>DHPK01000022.1:80091-81537 GCA_002407845.1 Leptolinea sp. UBA5366
CTACAGTCTTGATTTCTTTGGCATCTTCGTCTGAAATCGTGACGTTGAATGCTTCACTGAAGCCATCGATCAGGAAAAATTGATCCATCGAATCAGCTTTTAAATCCTCAACAAAGCGGGTCTCTGACGTAATGTCTGATCCGTCAATTTTCAATACGTCCACAATGACCTTTTTGACATTTTCTAAATTTGCTTCCATAATTCAATCTCCTTACTGAGTTTCATTTCCAGAATGCCAGTACGTAACATTTGGAATCAATCTGATTTTATCTGATTTCATCAATCAGCAGTGTTTTTCTGGCAGCATCTGTGATGATGTAAAACCGGTTTTCAGCTTCTTCGAGCGTGCCGTCTTTGAAATGGTAGGTCAGGCTAACATTCACTTCGGCAGGGTTCACGTCGAGCGCCTGCAGATATGCATAATTAACATCAACTGTCGAAACTTTTTCCCAATAGTTGGTGAAAACCGCCATCGGCATGTCCTCACCCGTGTAACAGCAAGCTTTCTGCATCTTTTCTGACAGCATCAGCCACGCTTTTTCATAATTTCGCTCATATAAAGTAGCGTAATAGGAGCGGATGAATTCTTCAACATTCTGAAAATCGCCGGCTGGCCAAGGTGTGAAAGTCAGCGTCGGTTCCGCCAGGGCATTGTCTGAAATGGAAGGGACAGTAGGCAATGGGACGGACAGTTCCGGCTGAGGCGTTTCAGCTTGGAGATTCTGCGCTTCAATGGCATAGTAAGTTTCAGCTATTTGCGTGTAAATTTCTTCGGAACTGACTGTTGAATGCTGCTCAATTACTGCCTGATTTTGCTTTGAAATCCAAAATATTAGCAATCCTGTCAGCAGCACAAGCAGCGGGATCAAGAGGAACAGCCAGCGCCGAACCGGTTTTTTTGCTTGAGGCGCACTGACGGTCTGATCTGAAAAGTAATAGCCGCCGATCGTTTCGGATCCGCCGTTGCTGTTGATCAGTGCAATGAAGTCGGATCCCATCCGGTGCGTGCTCCAGGCAGATTGTGCATTAGACCGGACTGTGAAGATGTGTTCGCTGCTTTCGCCTGGATTCAGCCTGAAATCAGGCGGCATCACGCTCACCCAGGCGACTTGAATCGCGATCCGCCCAACCAAAATCCGCTCGCCTTCGTTGGTGATCACCAGACGGGTGATCCCATGACCTTCGCGCGGCTCCTGCACAGAAACCAGCCCAAAATCGAGTATTTTTTGGGATACAGACAAAATAGGTTGGGGAGGCTGCGGATTCTGGATATACATGGTAAGAATTATAGTCTAATTGACTCATGAATTCCGCCAGAAAGAAGCTGAATCATCTGTTTTGCAAGATTTATAATATGGTATAATCTTCTGCGCAATACGTACGGAGAGATAGCGTAGTCTGGCCTAACGCGCGCGCCTGGAGAGCGCGTTTACCGCAAGGTAACGT
>DHPK01000022.1:81684-105091 GCA_002407845.1 Leptolinea sp. UBA5366
CACTCTCTCCGCCTTTTTATTTAAATTATCCTTTCTAAAAAACAATCGAATCCTTTTACCCCAAAATATTTACTGGGTTGCTTTTAAGCCGTTTGCGTCCCGCTGGTATATCCGGCAGCAGGCACTGCCTCTGCGGGAAGCTGGCGGGTAAATTTATCCTTTCTGCCTCAGAAAATCCCAATAAAGGAATTGCCTTGCTCATGCCTATCCTCTCGACCTGTCAATTCTGACTATAATAAGTACATGAAGTGTTAAGATTAGTAGAAAATGGTATCAGCGGCAGCAAAAATCAAGAGAATGAAACGGATTTGAATTTCAAATCTGAAATTGAACAATTAATCCGATAAAAAGATCGTAAAAAATAAAAAGCGAAAAGGACCGATCCCATGAAGAGAACTCACGCAGGAATTACAGTCGAGACAAAATTTACCCCTGAATTGGACCCGCAATTCATGCCCTTGCCGGTATTTATTGAATCATTTTTGAAAACCGCGAATGAACCGCTGGCAATTGCCATTGAGCGAGAAGACGATCAGATTCAGATTTTTGATACGCGCATCCATGGCACATCTGAAATGGAGACTGCTGACAGACTGTTTGTGGAGCGCATCGCCAAGTTTTTGCTCTGGTCGCGCGGCGGTTTTCGCCTGACAATTTGCGGAAACCAGAAAATTGGTGAATTTATTAAAGCCGAATACGCTGATAAAGGGAAACGGGATTTCGACTTCCACTTTATGGCTGACGTATATGAACGCCCGTTTGAGGTGGTTTGCGTCCCTTACGCTGACCGGCCGAAAGAATTTCAAAAATCAGTCTCTATCGGGCGCAATCTGGATGGCTGCCGGATTGGTTTTGATGCAGGGGGCAGCGATCGAAAAGTTTCAGCAGTGATTGACGGAGTTCCGGTTTTCAGCGAAGAGACGGTCTGGAACCCGAAAATAACTCCCGACCCGTCCTATCATTTCGAAGGCATTTTAGATTCATTTCGAAAAGCCGCATCACACATGCCGCGGGTGGACGCGATTGGCGTATCATCAGCCGGAATCTATATTAATAATCAAACCAAGGTCGCCTCGCTGTTTTTGAAAGTCGGTCCCGAAGATTATAAAAAGACTGTGAAAAACATCTATATTGACGCGGCAAAAGCCATTGGCGCAGATATTCCGCTTGTGGTTGCCAATGATGGCGATGTGACTGCGCTGGCAGGCGCCATGAGTCTGCAGAAAAATGGCGTTTTGGGAATCGCAATGGGCACGAGCGAAGCCGGAGGATATGTTGACTTGGACGGAAACATCACCGGCTGGCTGAACGAACTGGCATTTACGCCGATTGATCTGGCAAAGGATGCGATGATGGATGAATGGTCGCATGACCGCGGCTGCGGCGTCAAATATTTCAGCCAAGATGCGGTCATCAAATTGTGCCCAGCAGCAGGCATCCCGCTGGATGAAAGCGCGACACCGGCAGAAAAGCTGAAAGTTGTGCAAAAGCTGGTGGAAGCGGACGACCCGCGGGCAGTCAAAGTTTTTGAATCGATTGGCATTTATTTAGGATATGCGCTGAAACTCTACAGTATGTTCTATAAAATTGATGAAGTTTTGCTCTTGGGGCGGGTTGTGTCGGGAAAAGGCGGTGATCTGATATTAGCGTTGGCAAAGCAGGTTCTCGCTGAAGAATTTCCGGCGCTTGAACTCACTGTTGCGCTGCCTTCGGAACAGACGCGGCGCGTTGGTCAGTCAGTGGCTGCTGCCAGCCTGCCGAAAAGCCGGAGCTGACGCTTTTGTCATGCTTTTTTCAGAGGTGGTTGACAGATTTCGAACGGGGAATGTAAACTTGAAATCAATATGAGAAACAAAATGATGCCCATGCCCGGAATGGTAAAGCGAGGTGACTTAGCCTGATCGCTGTTTTGGGTAATGCGTGAAAGAGATGACGAACCTCGAGGTCAAAAGAGGTTCGTTTTTTTGTTCAAGAGAATGAAAGATGGGGAAAGCAAAAATGGATACCAATCGTCAGTGGAAATTTGAGACAATGCAGCTTCATGTCGGGCAGGAAGCACCCGATCCGGCGACCGATGCCAGAGCCGTGCCGATTTATCAGACGACTTCATATGTCTTTAAAGACACCGCGCAGGCAGCAGCCCGCTTTCGCCTTGAAGAAGGCGGAAACATTTACGGCCGGCTGTCCAACACAACGCAGGAAGTTTTCGAAAAACGCATAACAGCACTGGAAGGCGGCCTGGCTGGGCTGGCATTAGCGTCCGGTGCCGCAGCGATCTATTACAGCTTTCTGACGCTGGCAAAAAATGGGGATCACATCGTTGCGGCTTCGAGAATTTACGGCGGAACCTATAATCTGCTGGCGCACACACTTCCGGATTACGGAATCACAACCACCTTTGTAAACAGTGATGACCCCGCTGACTTTGAGCGGGCGATTCAGCCTAATACCAAGGCGGTTTTCATTGAAACCATTGGCAATCCGAATGCGACCCTGATTGATATTGAACAAATAGCAGATGTAGCTCACCGCAATCAAATCCCGCTGATCATCGACAACACCTTTGCCACGCCCTATCTGGTGCGCCCAATCGAATACGGTGCAGACATTGTGGTTCATTCAGCGACGAAATTTATCGGCGGCCATGGCACAACGCTTGGCGGCGTCATCATCGACAGCGGAAAATTTGACTGGAAGGCTAGCGGCAAGTTTCCTGATCTGACCGAACCCAATCCGAGCTATCATGGATTGCGCTTTACGGACGTCGGCGGAGCGGCAGCCTATATTGTGAAAGCGCGCACAGTCGTGCTGCGCGACACGGGCGCCGCTATCGCGCCGCTGCATGCGTTCTTATTTCTGCAGGGGCTCGAGACGCTCAGCCTGCGGGTTGAGCGGCATGTTGAAAACGCGCTGAAGGTTGTGGAATTTCTGAACGGTCATCCAAATGTCGCCGGGGTCAATCATCCCTCACTGCCTGACCATCCCCATCATGAGCTTTACAAACGCTACTTCCCGAACGGTGGCGCTTCCATTTTCACCTTTGACATTAAGGGCACCCGTCAGCAAACCTTAGACTTTATCGATCGGCTGCAAGTTTTCTCGCTGCTGGCGAACGTGGCGGATGTCAAGAGCCTGGTGATTCATCCGGCGACGACGACGCATTCCCAGCTGACGGATGAAGAGCTGGCTGAGCAGGGGATTGCGCCGACGACCGTGCGCCTGTCGATTGGCACGGAACACATTGACGACATTCTTTATGATCTTGACCAGGCTTTGCGAGGAGGATAATCGATGCCGATCAACATTCCGGATAACATGCCAGCGGCAGAAACGCTTGAAAACGAAAATATATTCGTGATGCAAGGTCAGCGGGCGACAACGCAGGATATCCGTCCGCTGCGGATTCTGATTTTAAATCTGATGCCGACAAAAGTTGAGACAGAAATACAGTTTTTGCGATTACTGAGCAATTCTCCTTTGCAGGTCAATGTAGAATTTTTGCAGATGGTGTCGCATGTCTCAAAGAACACTTCCCAAAGCTATCTGGACTATTTTTATAAGACCTATGATCAGATTAAGGAAGACAAGTATGACGGTTTTATCATCACTGGCGCACCGGTAGAAAACATCGATTTTGAAGAGGTTGATTATTGGGACGAGCTGTGCATGCTGATGGACTGGTCAAAAAAACATGTCTTTTCGACGATGCACATTTGTTGGGGGGCGCAGGCAGCGCTTTATCATCATTATGGCATTAATAAATTCCCGCGAGACCAGAAAATTTCAGGCATCTTTTCCCATCATCCGGTCGTTCGAAACCATCCGCTGCTGCGCGGCTTTGACGAGGTTTTCTATATGCCGCACTCGCGCCATACGGAAGTACGCATCGAGGACGTTGAAAATCATCCTGATTTGCAGGTGCTGGCGGTCTCAAATGAGGCGGGGCTGGCAGTTTCAGCCACCAGAGATGTCCGGCGGATCTTCATTCAGGGGCACGCGGAATATGACCTGCTGACGTTGGCGAACGAATATAAGCGGGATGTGAAAGCAGGTCTGCATCCGCAAATGCCGGAAAATTACTTTCCCGGCAACAGCCCGAAGGCAACGCCGATGATGTACTGGCGCAGTCATGCCAATTTGCTGTTCACCAATTGGCTCAATTATTATGTGTATCAACAGACACCGTATGACATTAATGCGATCTGATCCACGCCAAAATGAGGCGGGGCACACCATCCAAATGTTGATGTAGAACTGAAGAAAACAAGACTCCCTGAAAGGAAAAGGGAGTCTTGTTTTTTATAGAAGAGGACGCGCTACGTGTGAATAAAACAGTTGAGAGCCAGCAGGGATCCAGATCAGTCCAGTCTTAAATGTTCATCCGGCTAATCCGAAAAGAAGTCTAAAGGATGTCTACTTGAAAGGCTGCTCTTTAGCCAGTCGCAAAAGGGAGAGACTTTCAGGGTTTTCGTTCGTAAAATAACAGTGCAGTGCTGCCGTATTTCCGTTCGTCAAAAAGAGAATAATTTACAAGTTCAAGTTCTTCGCGTTCAATCGGATGAATCTGCACGATGATCCAGCCATCGTCCGAAAGCCAGCTGTCATTGTCGTCAAGGATCAGCATGGTTTTTTGCCACATGCGTTTGTATTGGGGCGGAGCGACATAGATATATTCGAATTCACGATCCGGCACGGTGTGGAGATATCCGAAAACATCTCCGAACACTGCCTTGGATTTCTGTTCAAAACCAGTCAGCTGAATGTTTTTTTTCAGCGTGTTGTAAGCGTTACGATTTGCTTCGGTGAAACGAACGTAAGAGGCACCGCGGCTCAGCGCTTCGAGCCCGATTGAGCCTGTGCCGCCGAACAGGTCGAACATAGCAGCGTCGGCAACATCGTTTCCGAGGATGTTAAAAACTGCTTCTTTGACGCGATCCGTGACGGGGCGGGTGCTGTCTCCAGGCACGCTTTGAAGCCGCATTCCCTTGACAGTTCCGCCGATAATTCTGGGTGAACTCATAATTATTCAGAAGAGACGTCGTTATAGGTCCAGAACCGGTTGCCGATAAAATTCCAGATCAGCACGACCAGAATTGAAATCACCAGCGTCACATTGTGACCGACTGTTGCCGGCGACACAATGAAATCGGCTGGAATGATTCGCTGCGATAATTGAAGGATTGGAGGCTCGATCGTCAGGAACAGCAAGTACCGAATTCCGAGTCCGATGATGCTGACGAGGAAGAACTGAATCAGCTTGCGGGCAGCGGATTTTTTCCTCGAGTCGGGATAAGCCCAGAAGTGATTCCAAAGATAATTGCTGATGACTGCGGCGATAAAGGAAATCGTGCTGGCGGTGCGTGAGCTGAACTGCGTGAAATGAAGAAGCAGGTTCATCACGCCAAAATCTACCACCGCACCAATGATGCCGACCACACAAAATTTCAGGAAGCGTGTCCGTTCCTTTTCGTTTTTTAAAAAATCAACCATTTTTATTCATTTCCTGCTTGAAATAGGGAATCGTTCGGATCAATCCTTCTTCAAGGTTCACTTTTGGCTCCCACCCCAATATTTCTTTAGCCCGTGTGATGTCAGGGCGGCGCTGCTGAGGATCGTCGCCGACACGCATGTCTTCCTTGAAAATCAGCCCGGCAGGATTTTCCGTCAGCCGGTTGACTTCCTCGGCGAGCTCGATCATCGTGTTTTCAATTGGGTTGCCGATGTTGACCGGCAAATGTTCCTCAGAGAGCAGCAGCCGATAAATTCCTTCAATCAGGTCATCAACATAACAAAAACTGCGGGTCTGTTTGCCGTCGCCATAAACGGTCAGCGGCTCCTGGCGCAGTGCCTGCTGAATGAAATTGGGCACAACCCGTCCGTCATCCAGATGCATTCGCGGTCCAAAGGTGTTGAAGATGCGCACAATGCGGGTGTCCACGCCGTGGAAGCGGTAATAAGCCATGGTGAGCGACTCGGCGAACCGCTTGGCTTCGTCATAAACCGCACGAATGCCGATTGTGTCCACGTTGCCGGGATAGGTTTCTTTTTGAGGATGTTCCAGCGGCATGCCATAGATTTCGCTGGTGGACGCCAGCAGGAAACGGGCATTGTTTGCTTTGGCAACGCCGAGAGCGTTATGGGTACCTAAAGCGCCGGCTTTCATCGTCTGGATTGGGAGGTTCGTGTAGCCGTAAGGCGATAAAGGATTGGGACTGGCAGGGGAGGCAAAATGCAGTACAGCGTCAATTTTTTCAGGTACGAAAATGTAATTGGAGACATCATGCCGAATAAACGAGAAATTCCAATCCAAAATCAGGTGTGCCAGGTTTTTCCCGTCGCCGGTGATGAAGTTGTCCATCCCGATCACCTGATGACCTTCTTTAAGGAAGCGTTCACAAAGATGACTGCCCAAAAATCCGGCTGCGCCGGTGATTAATACCTTCATTTTTTCCTCCGCGATCTGTTTATTCCCAAATCATCTTGGAAACGGACTGATCGATTGTAATCTGATTATAAATTCCCGTAAATGGATTGACGAGCCAAAGGTTGTTTTGATAGGACAGTGCGATCCAGCTTTGACGTGCGTCTGTTGTCGGTGCCCAGATCACCTGCTGCGGCGTGATGTAGTCTTCTTCGTCCAGCGGAAAAACAATTTTTATGTTCAGTCCGTCCTCGCCCATCAGCATTAATCGGTAACGGCTGCTCTCGCTTTGAAGCGGGCTGATCGCCTGCATAAAGGCGACAAAAGCCGTTCCATTTTCAAATGCCGGAGAGGCAACTGGATAGGAAAACAGACCGGTCTTCTTTTTTAATTCGACCGCCTGCTCATCATCGCGCAAAATCTTTCCAATATTAAAATCGGTCGGATCGTAACTTCTGGTGTTGCCGTCAATCGCGCCGTGGTAGGTGAAAAAGAGCGCGGATTCATCCGAAGACCAGCTGACGCCCGGCACCCATGCCCAGTCGCTGCGAGTTTTTTCATAAGGCTGAATTTTGGCTAATTCAGTTTTTTCACCAGTCAGACGATCAATTTCCCCGATGCTGCCCGGGTCTGCGTAAAGCAGCTTCCGCCCATCGGATGAAAGGTGAAATTCTGTTCCCCACCAGCTGTATTCACCGCTCTGATTCTCCTCGACTAAAACTTCATCGGTCATGATCATTCCAGTGTCGCTGACAATTCGCAGCCGGAGGTCATTGTTCGCGCGCCAGCCGGGCGCGCTTTCCTGCGGGGTGACGGTCGAAAAGAGGACGCGCAGCGATTCTCCCGGCAGCCAGGCTGCAAAATGGATCACATTCTCAATCCGCAGGCTGACAGGCTGTGCGTTCCAATCAGAGATTTTCAGCATCCAGAGCGAATTAATTTCATCGTTCTGAGTTTTGCGTGTGTAAAGCAGCCATTCGCCATTGGACGACAGATCGAGCACCCGTCCGTCCAAATCCCCGCTGGTTACCAGCGGTGTCCGGCTGCCGGTCGATCCTTCGAGCATCCAAGCGCCGCCGTTCGAAACGTAAATCAGCTTTCCCGGAATTTGGATCGGGGCATGTTCTGCCTTAATACCGTACATCAGGATTTCGGGAACAGCATCCTGAAGCGTCCGACGGCTGGAAACGACTTTTGAAACCAGTTCTCCGTCTTCATAAGTTGACTTGGTGGTGATTTCTTCCAATCCGTTCTGACCGGCTTGAATGATGTAGGTTTCCCCTTCAGGAATGCTTTCGTTTCGTACAGTCTGACTTTTGAAAGGAACAATGCGCTGTGAAGTTTCTTCTTGAAAATTGATAGCAGTGATGCGTATCGTCGTGTCAGCTTGCAGGAGGGTGCTTGCCGGCGGGGAGAGGACATCATCCGGCTGGAATGAGATTTCGAACTGAGTTAATGCCTGTTCAACGCTTGTTCCGGCAGCGACCGTTCCTGTCAAGGTCTGACCGCTTTTTTCGATCTGCAGCCTGATTGGGTCTGACTGAGCCGGCGGAAACAGAAGCTCGACCGATTGACAGCCGCTCAATGCAGTCGAGAGCAGCAGACACAAAAATAAAAGCAAAATCCCAGCTTTTAAAGGCTGAGAATTTTGCTTTTTATTAAAAAAGTGGCTGCTGAACATGATGGATCAGTTAGTTTTTAATTCCCTCAATGGCGATCTGCCCGTCCGTGATTTCAATCTTGGATAATGAACAGAAACTTGTGAGATAGTTCATGTACTGTCCGGTCAAATTTTTGATTTCACTGTTTGCTGTTTCAGCTGAGATGCTGATGAGAGGCACATCAACTTTTTCAACCTGGATCTCAGGAATTCCATTGATGAGATTGATTCGGGCAATGGCGCTTGCGCCGACTTTGAGAAAGCCTTTGCCAGCTTTGGCAGATAACTTCAGGGTCCCGTCGCCATTGAATTCGACTTTTGGTTTCGCGACGTCGATTTCCATGCTCGCCAATTTCTGGAGCGCTGCCTTAATATCAGCGCTGTAGAGACTCAATGCCTCTTCAGCTGCCTGGGTCAGCGTATCATCGCTGAATGTTACGGTGAAGGGTGTGCCAGCCGGCAGGTCGTTTATTCGTTGCGCTTCTGCGTATAGTTGATCCATGGCAGGACCTCCGCTGGTGTATTGATTGACAGGGCTGTATGCATGCCATCCGACAAATGCCATGCAGAGCAGGAGTATGACTGGTAAAATAAGACTGCGTTTGTTCATTGAGAATTATCTCCTTTCAAAATTATGAACTGGTGAGAATTATAGCATGACCGAAAAAACTTCAATTCCATTTCCTGAATCGATGACGTACTTGGAAGCCGTCCTTTTCGCTGCGTCCGGTCCCGTCCCCTATGCCCAGCTTTCGGCTGTTTTGGAGCTGAAACCGGTGGAAATTCGCGATCTGGTCAAACAATACGGGACGCTGCTTTCCGAGCAGAATCGAGGAATTCGGATCCTTGTTCATGATGATAAAGTGCAGTTGACCACTTCTCCTGAGACGGCAGACTTTGTTGAAAAGTTCCTGGGAATTGAATCAGCTCAGAAATTAACCCGCGCAGCGCAGGAGGTGCTGACAATTATCGCCTATCGTCAGCCGGTTTCCCGCCCGGCGATTGAAGCGGTCCGCGGCGTCAACAGCGATACGGTGGTCAGAGGACTGCTGTCCCGCGGGCTGATCGAAGAGGCTGGCAGGGCAGATACACCGGGCAGACCGCTGCTTTACACGACAACGTCCGATTTCCTGCAATATTTCGGACTTTCATCTGTGGACGAACTTCCGCCCTTTGAAGAGAGCATCGAAGCCGCTCCAGAAACAAACGTACTAAAAGATTAATCAAAGGATGGATTCGTCCATCATAGAAAGCCAGGAATACATGGAAGAAAGAATTCAAAAAATATTGGCGCGCTTGGGTTTTGGCTCGCGGCGCGACTGCGAAGTTCTGATCACCGAAGGCCGCGTTACCAAAAATGGCGAGCGCGTTGAGTTAGGAACCAAGGCGGATGCCAGCATTGATGTCCTCGAGGTTGATGGGGAAGTGCTGAAATATCATGAACCCGAAAAACGCTATATTGCCCTGAACAAACCAAGGTTTGTTCTGTCAGATCGCCCGGCTCATGATCCGCGCCGCACAGTTTTTTCATTCGTGCCGGATTCGGATAATCTTTTTGTCGTCGGCAGGCTCGATTTCGAATCGGAAGGGTTGATTCTGCTGACGAATGACGGCGATCTTTCGAATAAATTGTCTCATCCGCGCTATGGCAAAGAGAAGGAATATAAAGTGCTAGTGGCAAAACGCCCTGATGATGATCAATTGAACAAATGGCGCCGAGGGGTAATTTTGGAAGACGGTGAAAAGACTGCTCCGGCGGACGTGCGCCTGATTGCATTTAAAGGGGACGGTGCCTGGTTGCGGGTGATCATGAAAGAAGGGCGCAAACGCGAAATCAGGGAAATTGGCAAGCAGATCGGACTGCCGATCGTGAAGCTGGTGCGGGTGAGAATCGGGACTTTGCCGCTTGGATTATTGAAATCAGGGGAATGGCGCGATCTCAAAGAGGATGAGGTTCAGGCACTGCGCGATTTGGTGTCAGCCAAAAAATCAACTTCTCCGGATCGCCAGCCGGTTCGCCGGCAGCGGCGCGAGGATGCCCGAGGGAAAAAACCGGCAGCAAGGCAGACGCGCCGAAGCTGACGCTCAGTTTTTTGTACTTGTTCCAAATGTTTCTTCAATAATTCTTTGATTGGATTTAAAACGATAGAGCTGCGCTGAATCAGATTCGCGCAGTTTTTCGATTGATTCATGGTCGATAAACGAATCACCCGGACCATAGCGGTTGATGACCCCAGCCAAATCTCTTGGTTCTTCAAATCCGTCGTTGTTTGGATTGACGTAGACATAAACGGTCGAAAAAGGGCGATTGCGGTCAAAGAGCGATTTTGGCAGGTCATAGCGGTCCGCATAATACCAGAGGGCTGCGTCATCAACCGGCGCAACGGCAAACAATACCTCGTCAATGGCAGGATCGCGTGCGACTTCGAGGACTGCCTGTTCATGCTGGCTGACCTCTGCAGCAATTTCAGCCGTCCGGCTGATCTGGGGGAATGCGCTGACGGCTGTCAGGAGCAGCAGCGCGCAGGAAAGAATTAGCGACTGGTGCCGAGGCGCAAGGCGGCTGGCTAAAACCGAGATTATTTGCACAATGCCGGCTGCTCCCCAGATCAGTAAAAAAGGCCAGAGAAAAATCAAGGCGCGAGGCCAGAGGTTCGGGCGCTGAATCAGCCACAGCGGGACGAGCCACAAAATAAAAGAAAGCTGGAGCGGGAATTTAAAGTCTTTTGATCTAAAAGCGCTCAGAAAAGCAATCACGTTTCCCAGTAGCAGCACCCCTTGAATCAACATCGGCATGGCGAGAGTAAAAGCATTGCCAAAATCGATTGCCCGTGATTTGAGCGTTGGGAAAAAGTCAGCAGCTGGCAGCGGGCGCACGAAGACATTTCCAAACATGGATTGAAAGCCGGAGTGGGTCAAAATCGGACGATAGCAGAGCGCCGTCAGGAAAATGACAGCGATTCCGCAGCCGATCAGGTATTGCATGAAATTGATCCAGCTGGAATAAGGCTGAAGGTCAGTTTCCGAACGATCTGTTTTCTTAAAATGATCCCATGAGGCATTGAAAAACATCCACAGGCACAGTGCGCCGAATGGGTAAATCATCATCGGCAGTGTGAAAAAGCCGATTACTGTCGTCAGAATCAGACACAGCCAGATAAAGCGATTTTTCCGCTTGAGCAGGTAATATCCAAAAATGAAAATCAATACTGAGCACAGCACCAGCAACGTATATCCTCTGGCGTTGGTCGAATAGTCGATCAGAAAGGAGGAAAACGCGGTCAGCGCGCTGGCGAAAAGACCGGTTTCAGCGTTATACAGAGATTTCCCAAGTGCGTAAACAGCCGGAATCAGCAGGATGCCGGATAGCAGTGCGGGCAGTCTGACCAGCATTGGGGTTTTCCCAAGAGCGTGGTATATCAGATTGACCAGCAGCGTGTGGAACACATGGTTGTTCGGGAGATGATAATCCGAAAGGGCATACCGCATGGAACCGCTGCCCCAGGTGACAACTGTGTAAGCTTCGTCATGCGTCATAGGGCGGTTGACCAGCAGGATTCGGATTAGCGCACCGGCAAAAACGATCAGTGCCAACAGCGGCAGCTGGTTTCGGCTGCGGCGAATGACAGCCGGAATCATGCGGCAGGTCGACTTTGTGTCATGCCACAAGCTGATTAGAAAGCGCGGGATGGCGCGTGCCAGCGAGTGCCAGAATTGTATGAATGGAGCGGGGCTGTACGATGACCAGACGATCATCGCTGCTAAAAACAATGCAGCTGCCAGACCTGAAAGGGCGACCCAAAAATGAACTGCAGGGGTATAGCTTTCGAGCGAACCATCGGCAGCCAATCGGTTTCCCAACGCTTGCATAGCGTCAAATCCGCCAAAGAGCGGAAAGATCAGCAGCAGGATCAAAAGAGTGGCAGCGATGCGAATTTTCATAACTTTATCTGATTTCTGATTGTACTCGATTGAAATCACTGTCTGACAATTTGCTGCGAACGGTTTTCATGCCCCCGTTCCTCACAGCGAACGCTGCATAGTATAATAACCAGCGGATTCATTGCACGATGCAGGAGGAATTTGGATGGAAGTATTTGAGATCACAGTGATGTCACAGGGTGTGCTGGATGCGTTTACCCGGCTGATGCCCCAGCTTTCAAGCTCCGCTGCCATCCCGACCTGGGATGAATTGGATGATCTGATCCGTTCAAGAGCCTCAATTCTGCTGGCAGTTGCCGATCCGGATCAGCCCGATAAAATTGTCGGGTCGCTGACCTTGGCAGTGTTTCGCCTGCCGACCGGTGTGCGGTCCTGGATTGAAGACGTCGTCGTCGATGAGTCGATGCGCGGTCATGGGATCGGGGAAGCTTTGGTGCGGGCAGCGGTTGTGCGCGCAAAGGCAGAAGGCGCCAAGACGGTTGACCTGACGTCGCGCCCATCACGGGAAGCTGCCAACCGTCTCTACCAGCGTTGCGGCTTTGAAAAGCGCGAGACGAACATTTACCGATTTAATATTTAGGATTTTACGAAGGGAATTTTCGATCAGATGAGGATGCAAGATTCGATTTATGATGAACTGAAATGGCGGGGCATGATCCATGACTCGATCGACGGCGTTGAAACACTTCTGCGGGAAAACAAAGTCACGCTTTATAACGGATTCGATCCAACAGCTGATAGCCTGCACGTAGGTCACATGGTGCCGTTGCTGGCTTTGGCACGTTTCCAGCGATTTGGCCATCACGTGATGGCATTAGCGGGCGGCGGAACCGGGATGATTGGCGATCCGAGCGGTAAGTCTGATGAACGCAACTTGCTGACAGCTGAAGAAGCACATCATAATGTTGAAATGATCAAATTGCAGCTGGCGCGTTTTCTGGATTTTGATACGCCGGTCAATCCCGCTCGCATCGTCAATAACGCTGACTGGCTGATGAAGCTGAATCTGATCGATTTCCTGCGGGATACCGGCAAGCATTTCACCATCAATACCATGATGGCAAAAGATTCGGTCAAGAGCCGCCTTGAACGGGAAAATGGACTTTCGTTTACAGAGTTCAGCTACAGCCTGCTGCAGTCCTATGACTTTTATTATCTTTTCGAGCAGGAAAACTGTGTGTTGCAGACAGGCGGGAGCGATCAATGGGGCAATATCACAGCTGGAACCGATTTTATCCGCCGTAAAACTGGAAAAACCGCGTTTGGTTTGACCTATCCGCTGGTCAAGAAGAAGGACGGCTCAAAGTTTGGAAAAACAGCCGGCGGTGCAGTTTGGCTTGACACCAAGCGCACCTCTCCCTACAAGTTTTATCAGTTCTGGTTGAATACGGACGATGGAGACGTGGTAGATTTTTTGAAGTATTTCACTTTTTTCAACCGTGAAACGATCGAGGAATTGGAAGGGTTTGTGCGGGAAAAACCGGAAGAACGCGCCGCGCAGAAGTCACTGGCTGATGAAATGACCCGCATGATGCATGGCGAAAGTGCGCTCACAGCAGCGAAACTGGCGAGCGAAGCTTTGTTCGGCGGTGAAATCAGCGGTTTGAGCGCTGATGATATTCAGGATATCTTTTCCGATGTGCCGTCCGGGGAAGTCAGTGCAGACAGTCTCAGCGGCGAGGGCGTTCCGGTTGCTAATCTGCTGGCAGACTGCGGATTTTTGAAGTCGCGCGGGGAAGCCCGCCGGACAATTAACGAAGGCGGAATCTATCTCAACAATCATCGGGTGACGGATAGTATGATGAACGTGACGCGTGAGCAGTTTGTAGATGGAAAATACTTAGTCATCCGCCGAGGAAAGAAGAATTACTTCCTGATTAAAACGAATTAACTTTACGAATAAAAAATAGTATATTTCAAAATTTCTTCCTCTTTTAAAAAGTTGTTTTGTGGATAAAAATCACTCTTTTTCTGGATAAATAGTACTTTTCATTTATAAGCACTTAGAGTAAAATGAGTTTAGATAGTCATTTAAGCGCTTACGTAAACGATTAAATTCTACAAGGTAGATAAATGAGACGACCTAATATAAATGATGTCGCAAAAGAAGCAAATGTATCCACAGCGACTGTATCGCATGTTATGAATAACACAAGATTTGTTTCTGCTGATTTAAAAAAGAGAGTGATGCTTTCAATAGAAAAATTGGGTTACATTCCTTCTCATAGCGCTAAGAGTCTAGTTACAAAATCAACTTATATTATCGGAGTAGTTTTTTCACAGATAATCAATCCTTTTTATACATCTGTATTTGAAGGTATCGAAGCAGAAATGTTTGAAAATGATATTGGGATTATTTTAGCAAGTACTCAAGAAAATCTTAATAAGCAAGAAGCTATATTAAAGACATTAATCTCTAGGAGTGTGGACGGGATAATTATCGCTCCAGTAAGTGCTTCACCGATGATAAAAAGAATTGCAGAGTTGAACATACCGCTAGTTAGTTTTGATAGGTCCCTACCGTCAGGAAAGTGTGTAGTTTTAAACAATGAAGAAATGGCTTACCAGTTAACAAATCATCTTATTTTGGATGGGCACAATCATATTGGACTAATTACTGGAGATATAAGGATAGAAACTTCAAAAGACAGATTAAAAGGCTATAAAAGAAGTTTATCCGAAAATAATATAGATTTGGATGATCAAATGATTTATTTTGGTGATTCATTGAAACAAGGAGGATACCTTGGTGCCAAAAAGTTATTGGATACGAACAAAAAAATAACCGCAATGATATCCATGAACAATCTAACGACAATTGGTGTTCTAAAATATTTTTCTGAAAATAGAATAAAGTGCCCTGATGAAATAGCATTTGCAGGTTTTGATTATTCAGAAATTGCTGACCTCTATTCCCCACCAATTACATATGTTCGACAACCTACGTATGAAATGGGGCGAATGATGGCTAAAATGCTGATTTCTGAAATGCAGGAAAGCTATATTGAAAAAAACGAAGAAAATATGATTTTTTTCCCCGGAGAATTAATAATAGGCGGTTCATGTTCAATTCAGTGTTATGAAAGGTTAAAAAATGAATAATCATGTTATCTATCGAAAAGTAAAAAATGGAAATCCTACTGGAGATGCAATGCCTTTTGTTCATGACAATAAATTGCATTTGTTTCATTTGGCGTCACCATTAGAGAAAATTTCACATCCAGAACGGGTTTGTAATTCACTGAAGCATCTAGTCACAACAGATTTGATTAATTGGCAGGAACTGCCGGACGCATTATTGCCAGGGATTGATAAAAACTCACCGGACCGAGACGGAATCTGGACAGGATCGATTGTGTTTTATAAAAATGTTTTCCATTTTTTTTATACAGGGTATGCCATTCATAATAACTTTCCACAGACTATATGTCATGCCACGAGCTTGGACTGTGTAAACTTTGAAAAAGATAAAAAAAATCCAATCATTATTCCCGATACTAAGTATTATGAAACTGTAGATTGGAGAGATCCTTTTGTCTTTTGGAATGATAATGAAAAATTATTTTGGATGATCATTTCAGCTCGATATAATCAAGGTCCTCAAAATCTTAGGGCAGTGCTAGTTTTATATAAATCAAAAAACCTTGAAACTTGGGATCATGCTGGTCCTTTTTATAGTCCTTGGGATACATATTGTATCGAATGTCCAGAACTATTCTTATTAGATGGATTTTGGTATCTTGCATATTCTCGGTTTTCAGAAAAAGCACAAACGATCTATCGATATTCGAAAGATCTCAGTGGTCCTTGGCGAATTCCGAAAATTGAGGCATTTGATGGACGACGATGGTATGCAGCAAAATCAGCAGAATTTCTTGGAAAACGATATTCTTTTGGCTGGATACACGATAGAGATGGTTTTACTGATGATGGAAATTGGCTTTGGGGTGGTGATATGGCACTCCCTCGTGAAGTATACAAACTGTCTGATAATGAGCTTCGAACGCGCGTTCCAGAATGTATTATTCAAAATCTTAAGCAATGTGCAAAGGAATCGTCCTTCATACCCGTCTTAGGAAGTTGGGAAGTTAGTGGAAATAATTGGATACCGAGAGATGAAGAGAGTTCTTCATATGGATTTGTAGATCTAACGATTAATGAAATGTATGCCGAACTCATGATATGCCCAAGTAGTAGTAATGGGAATTTTGGTTTATTGTTGAAATCAAAAAAGGATTTAAGTAATGGATTAATTGTAGAGTTTTCACCTGAAAGACAAAGTATTTCAATCATTCCCATTCCACAACCACTTGACACGTTTTGGAGGGATTTGACAGATAGAAAAACACCTGTACCTGACCCAGATGGGCCGAGAGCAGTTGAACAACGAATTGATATTGGAGGAAACAAAATCATTAATTGTTCCATTCTAATTTCAGGGAGTTTGGTAGAAGTTTTTATCAATAATGAAATAAGTATGTCATATCGATACTATTTGTCAGGTGATTATCAATTAGGGTTTTATTCCCAATTTGCAAAAACCAAGTTTATGGAGGTGAAATTATTTTCAAATCAAATTTGATTGCTATTTATTAAAGATTGTTTTATAAAAAGGAGATGAAATGAAAAGAATGCTAATCAGTCTTATTCTTGTTTTATTATTGGTGCCTTCATTAGTATTTGGCCAAAAAGCACCTGATGTCGTATTTGAAAAAGATGCGCAGTTGCATGTCGTATCTTTGGTCCAACCGCTTGATAATCCTTGGGTAGTAAGTAATGTAAGGTTTCAAGAAGCTGTCGCAAAAGCTTTGAACATCAAATTAACTGTTATTGCAGATGAAGGAACTGAAGAATCCAATATTGCTGCAATGGAATCGATTATGGCTCTTAATCCCGATGGAGTTTTATTTGATCCGATTACTTCAACAGCTGGAATTAGGGATGCAGCTTTACTAGAAGAAAATAAGATTCCTGGAGTGACTCAAGATCGACTAGTTGTTCCAAATATTCATGATTATGAAGGTGAGTATCTGATTGCAGCAGCAACGATTAATACTGAAAACTGGGGTTATCAAATGATGAAAGCCCTCATTGATCAGGGCTCAAAAAATATAGCAGCGATAATGGACCCCAAAGGAGTCCTTACTGTTGAGCAAGCTTGGGAGGGTGCTTTAAAGGTAGTATCTGAACATCCAGAAGTAAAGATTATCCAGGAATCATGGCAGCAAAAAGGCCGTGAAAAAGGGATGGAGACGATGGAAAGATACTTAGCGGCTTATGATACAGGAGAAATAGATGGCGTTTATGTCTTCGGTAGCACGACTGCTTTAGGAGCTCTCTATGCAATAGAACAAGCAAATAGACAAAATGAGATTATCGTCTCAACATGCGATATCGATAATGATGTTGCTACTATGATTAAAGAAGGAAGGCTTGCCTCATCGATGGACGGCCATTGGATGCTAGGAGGCTATGGTTTGATAATGCTACATGATTATCTGAAAGGGTCAATGCCAACTGATAGACAACCAGAATTTACTTTAATCGGTGCCGATCCGTCAAACATTGACGACTATATTGCGACATTTGTTGATGGATTACCATATTCTGAAGAGGAAATACGATCTCTTTCAAAAGTTTACAATCCTGATGCGGATGTTGTGAATGCATTAGAGACACTTTATGAAACATGGAATGATTAGAACATCATGAATTTTAATAAAGTAGAGGGATTGGTATTTCCAAAAATGAAGCCTCGCAACTTCATCCCTCTACTTTATTGAATTATACATTTTTTGAAAGGAACCAGCTTCTTTTATATGAAAAACGAGATAATTCTTTCAGCTACAAACATTTCTAAGAGATTTGGTGGGGTAATCGCATTACATGATGTTTCTTTCAATTTGGTTAAAAACGAAATTCTCGCAGTAGTCGGGGCAAATGGTGCTGGAAAATCAACATTAATGAAAATTATTGCAGGTGTTTTATCGCCGGACAATGGATCATTAATGTTAAATGGCAAAAAGATTGAAAAGTTTGATGTGTTTACAATGCGAGAATCAGGTATCGAAATGGTCTATCAAGATCTGGCTTTGGTTAAAAATATGAATGCTCCCTACAATTTGTTTATTGGTCGATTGCCAACAAAATTTGGAATATTCGTTGATAAAGCTAAGATGGAAAAGAAAACAAAAGAAGTTCTTGAGCGATTGCAAGTAAAAACAATTCAAAACCTATGGGCTGATACGAATAGCTACTCAGGTGGTCAACAACAAGCAATAGCAATTGGACGTGCAATTGCTTGGGGTCGAGATATAGTCATTTTGGATGAACCAACTGCGGCATTAGGTGTTCTTGAAACAGAACAAGTCATGGAAACGATTCTGGAATTAAAAAAACAAGGATCATCAATTATTTTAATTAGTCATAATTTAGAACATGTGTATAAACTTGCAGACAGAATTTTGGTGATTCGAAATGGAAAAAATGTTAGAGAAGTTGAAAAAGATGAAATCACTATTGATGAATTGATATCTGCAATAACGATAGGATAGAAAATGGATAATAATAATAAAAGAAAGCAAGTAAAGGAGAGGTTTGGTTGTTTTCTTAAAAACAATATTGCATTTGTCTCTTTATTGATTTTAATAATATTGTTTTGGATATGGGCTGGTCCTAATTTTATGTCAAGAAAAAATTGGACCTATATTAGTCAACAATTACCGGTGGTAGGAATTTTGGCAATTGGCATGACCTTCGCTGTAACCGGTGGATATATCGATTTATCAGTTGGATCATCATTGGGATTAGCAGGTTATTTCGCAGCTCTTGGGATTCAGAGATATGGTCCTATAGGTGTAGTATTCGGGTTGGTTACTCCAGTAATTATAGGATTCGTAAATGGAGCTTTGTTTGCATATTTAAAAATCCCATCATTTGTTACGACTTTATCTACTCAAGTAATTATCCGTGCAGTTTTGATGATTATTTCTAATGGTTCCGCTGTTTACATATCTGAAGGAATGGCAACAACCGGGAAAAGTAATAATTGGTTGACTAATATTGGCAAATTCCCTTACGTTTTTTTCATCGCATTGTTTGTACTAATAATTGCGCACATTATCTATAATAAAACGACGTTTGGGTGGAATCTTAGAGCGATTGGTGGTAACGAAGCCGTTGTTAGCTTATTTGGTCTTCAATTGATGCCATTTAAAACAGCAGTATTTGGCTTAGTAGGTTTTTTTGTTGGGATAGCTGCATTAGTCAATCTTGGAAGAGTTGGTGCAGCCACAACTGTTTCGGGGCAAGGCATGGAACTGGATGCAATTTCTGCAGTTGTTTTAGGCGGAACTCCACTGACTGGCGGATACGGTAGTGTCGTAAAAACTTTTGTAGGTGCTCTGTCTCTTGTTGTTCTGTCAAACGGAATTACATTAGCGGGGATAGCACCATCTTGGAATAACGTAGCAAAAGGACTTTTGCTAATTATTGCAGTGGCTGTAGCTTTAGATAGAAAAAAAATTGGCATAGTGAAATAAATTACCATTAACAATAATAAGGATGGGAGCAAATGACAGAAAAAAAAATATTAATCGTTGGAGAAACTTGGATTTCATACTTCTCGAACATTAAAGGACGTAATGAATATCATGGAGCTACTCTTCAAGAGAATCCTGGTTTACTCAAGTTGCTAGAAGTTTTTGAGAATTACGATGTTAAAGTTACTCATTTGGCAAACCATGACTCGACTAATTATTTCCCCTTTGAATTGGAAGAATTGCAAGAGTTTAATTGCATTATTTTAAGTGATGTGGGATCAGACAGTTTTTTATTGCATCCGAATACAACAAATTTGGAAAATCCTCGTAAAATGCCCGACAGATTGAAGTTAATCGATGCATTTGTAAATAAAGGTGGGGGACTATTGATGATTGGCGGGTGGATGTCATTTTCTGGAATCGAAGGGAAAGCAAGATATCATATGACAGTTTTAGCAGATACCTTGCCCATCCGAATGCTTCCTTTTGATGATCGTGTCGAATGTTGTGATGGAGTAAGACCAGTAGTATTAAAGAAAAACCATCCGATTTTAAACGGAATCGACGAAAAATGGCCGGAGTTTTTAGGATATCAAAAACTAGAGGCAAAAGAGGATGCGGTGGTACTCATGAATGCAAATGATGATCCATTTTTATGTATATCAGACTATGGTAAAGGTCGAGTAGCAGCTTTCAGCAGTGATTGCGGTCCTCATTGGGGGATGCTCGAATTCCTTAATTGGGAATATTATGGCAAGTTTTGGTATCAGTTAGTGTCATGGTTGTCTAATGACTTTTTACCCCATGGCGATCGTGAATAAGGAGGGAAAAATGGCATATATCATCGAAACAGACGATTATATAGCAAATAAAACTAGATATGATCTGATGGAATACCGAAGGTGCGGTAGAAGTGGATTGAAATTGCCATTAATTTCGTTAGGACTTTGGCATAATTTCAGTGGATATTCATTTTTTGAGAATAGTCGGAAGGTCGTAAGGAAAGCTTTTGATTTAGGCATCACTCATTTCGATTTGGCTAATAATTATGGACCTCCCCAGGGAGCTGCTGAAGAAAATTTTGGCAGAATATTAAAAAAAGATTTTCATTTGTATCGAGATGAAATTATTGTTTCGACTAAAGCTGGATATTATATGTGGCCGGGACCTTATGGAGAATGGGGATCAAGGAAGTATCTTATTTCTAGTTTGAATCAAAGCCTAACTAGATTGGGACTAGACTATGTGGATATTTTCTATTCACATCGTTATGACCCTGAAACACCCCTTGAAGAAACGATGGGGGCGTTAGCCCAAGTTGTCAAACAAGGAAAAGCTCTGTATGTCGGAATTTCTTCTTATGGACCTCAAAAAACATTAGAGGCATTAAAAATTTTATCTTCCCTGAAAGTCCCTTGCCTAATCCATCAATCTTCTTACTCAATGTTAAATCGATGGATCGAAAAAGAACTAATTAAAATTTTAAATGAAAATGGTGTAGGAATGATTGGCTTTTCCCCATTAGCTCAAGGATTGCTAACAGACAAATATATAAACGGTATACCTATTGATTCAAGAGGTTCCAAAAATACCACACTTCTACCTGAATTTTTATCAGAAACTAATTTGTACAACATTGCACAATTAAATAAAATTGCTTTAGAGAGAGGTCAGACATTATCACAAATGGCTATTTCGTGGTGTTTACGAAAAGAAGGTGTTGTAAGCGTTGTATCAGGCGCGAGTAGTCCTGACCAATTAGAACAAAATGTAAAAGCTATCAACAATTTGGATTTTACACAAGCAGAATTGGAAATGATTGATGAATATGCAAAAGATGGCGGAATCAATCTTTGGGCTAAATCTAGCGATTATGGATAAGAAGTGAAAGAAGAATTACTTCCTACTAAAAAAGAATTAACAATAAACAACAACAAAAACAACGCCAACTGGCGTTGTTTTTGTTTACCATCCTTCGATTACCAAAGATTTAGTGAACGTGATTCCAGCCCCTCGCTATGCGAGGAGCTGGAATCACGAACTTGTCTTATTCGTAGGGTAAAGCTTGGATATCGTCCTATTGTTTGATTTTTAACACAAGCACGCTGTTATGATAATCCCCGACTTTGAACCGGTTGGTATCGAGCGTAACTACATTATTGAATTGATCCGTGAACGGAGTCACTTCTGAAATCTGCTCGTAATCAAACTTGCCGCTGCGGTAATGAATCGGGATGGTCAGATCAGGACGCAGCTGTTTGACCAGTTTTGCTGCCGTGGGACCGTCAATTGTGTAATACCCGCCGACCGGAATGAAAAGCACATCCAACGCCTTGAGCCTAGAGAGCTGCTCATCTGTCAGCTGATCGGTGCCCAGATCGCCAAAATGAGCGATTCGAATGTCGTCCAACGTGACGATGAAGATTTTATTTGTGCCGCGCAGACTGCCGCCTCGGTCGTCATGAAAACTTTCGATTGTTTCAACCTGAATATTCGTTTCTCTTCCGGAAAGTTCAACCGCTGTAAAATAATTGTGATCTCCGTGCTCATGCGTGGCAAGCACCAGGTCAGCCTTGAGCTTGAGCGGATCAAATCCCGGCACGCCAGTGAAGGGATCAATCACGACCGTGCCGTCCTTTCCGCGCAGCTCGACACAGGAATGACCGTGCCAGATCACCTCAACCGGGTTGTGATCTTCCGCTGCCGCAGCGGATTTAAATGTCATGCTCAGCAGGCTGACACTGACTGCCAACAAGGCGGCGAGTAAACAGATGGCTTTGATGGTAATCATGATTTTCTCCTTGGTCTTTCCTGCACACGGCTGGGTCTCATTGCAAGATCCTGCGGCTGGAAAAGACGATTTTGAGCCGCGTTACAGGTATTTACCCAATCCGATCCCAATATAGTTGAATCCGAGATTTGTCAAATATTCCGGATCCCAGAGGTTTCTGCCATCCAAAATATTTTTCATGCGCATCAGGTTATGGATGCGTTTGAAGTCAAGCTGCTTGAATTCGTTCCATTCTGTAGCAAGCACAACTGCATCGGCATTTTCAACAACGTGATAAGGGCTGTCGCACAAGACGACCTGTTCCGGCAGCAGATTTTTTGCTTGTTCCATCGCTTCAGGGTCATAGCTGCGGATATTCGCGCCTTTGCTGACCAGTGCGTGGATGATGTCAGCAGCCGGGCTTTCGCGCATGTCATCCGTGTCCGGTTTGAAAGCCAGCCCTAAAAAGCCGATGTTCTTTCCCTCAACGCCTTTCAGCATTCGTTCCAGTTTTTCAACGACACGCGCGCGCTGGATCTGGTTGATGTCGATGACAGCTTGAAGCAGCTGCGGCTGCGTGCCGTATTCGCGGGCGATGTGCGCCAGCGCTTTGACATCCTTGGGGAAGCAGCTGCCGCCCCAACCGATGCCGGCGTTTAAGAATTTCGGACCGATGCGGGTATCATACCCCATCCCTTTGGCGACATCGATGACATTTGCGCCAACGCTCTCACAGATATTCGCAATTTCATTGATAAAGGAAATCTTGGTAGCAAGAAAGGCGTTTGACGCATATTTGATCATCTCCGCGGTACGGATGTCTGTAGTCAGAATTGTGCTGCGGAGCGGAGCATAGAGTTCTGCCACTTTTTCGCATGCGTCAGGATCGTTCGAACCCAATACAATTCGGTCCGGCCGCATAAAGTCGCCGATGGCTGACCCTTCACGCAGGAATTCCGGATTGGATACGACATGGAACTTCGGCGTGTGCCCTTTCCGTTTTTTCATGATGATGTCGGCAACCCAGTCCCCCGTGCCAACCGGTACGGTTGACTTGTCAACGATGATGATCG
>DHPK01000022.1:105202-105858 GCA_002407845.1 Leptolinea sp. UBA5366
TCGGGTGGTCCATGTTTTCGGAAATCTGCGTGACAGCCTGTTCAACATAACTCAGGTCAGCTTCTCCGTTATCGCCGGAAGGCGTGCCGACAGAGATGAATACAAATTCTGCTTCTTTTAGTGCCTCAGGGTAATCGGTCGTAAACTTGAGCCGGCCAGCTCGATAGGATCGTTCTACAATTTCTTCCAAACCGGGTTCAAAAATCGGCATCTCCCCTTTTTTGAGGTCTGAAATCCGCTTTTCATTGATATCGAGGCAGATGACTTCGTTGCCTAAATCTGAAAAACAGGCGCCTGTGACCAGTCCTACATATCCGGTTCCGATTACTGTAATTTTGCTCATTTAAATAGGTCTCCTGAAAATTAAAGGGGCGAATTATCCTGCTTTGCCCATCTTCTCCAGCCAGCTGCGGACCATGGTGAACAGGTCCTGAAGCTGGGTAATATACAATTCTTCCCGCAGATTCACGTCATCCAGTGTGGATGCGCTGGCGTCCTCAATGGACTGCATACGCACGCGCAGCGCTTCAACGCCGCGCTGATATTCAGCCTGAATCTCATCCTGCCCGAGGGAATAGTTCGTCCAGCGTTTCTGATTATCCGTTTTGAAGGTTGCCCATTCCTGCCGCAGCTTTTCTTCCATCAGCCGCTGCATT
>DHPK01000022.1:105973-106978 GCA_002407845.1 Leptolinea sp. UBA5366
TTTTCTTCCATCAGCCGCTGCATTTCGATCAGCTCATTGGTGCGCCGGTCAAAGCGGTGGGTGACTTCGTCCAATGTGTCTTGAGAGCGTTTGACTGAGCGATGCGTATTCTCGAGGGATTGAATTTGGGTGTCCAATCCGGCTGCTTTGACGATAATTTCATCAAAGGCTGTCTTCCAGTCCTGCCAGGTTTTTTCGTATTCCAGGTTGATCAGAGACTGTTTTTCTTGAAATTCGGAAACAGATTGCTTGCGTTCACTCTCGGAAGCCAGTAATTCATTGATGCGCTGCTCAACTTTGCGAATGTTGTCATTGACGAGATCAACCCGACCGCGCATATCTTCAATTCGTTTTCGGTAGGCGCTGACTTCGGTCTGAATTTCAGTGACTCGTTTTGCATCCTGCTTGCGATTTTCATCAACTGAGCGCTGGAAGCGGGCATATTCGTCTTTGTCCATCGCGACCTTGTCAATCCGGGCGCCGGTTTCTTCAATCAGCCGCCCGAGACGCAGCGAATCTTCGTTGCGCGAGAGCAGCGTCTTGCGGATATCCTGCAGCGGTTCGATTGATTTCCGCAGTTCAGCCAGCGTGCGGTTGACGGACTCAATCCCATTTCGGCGGGCGGCATCAATTTCTTTTTCGCGTTCGTTATGCGCTTTATCTTTTTCGTCGATCGCCCGGAAGGCGTCAACGCGCAGCTGAGAGATGGTTGATTCATTTTGGTCAATCTTCGTCTGAATATTGGAAAACTTGCTGATTTCAAGTTCAAGATCTTTTAGCTGTGCGCGCAGCTGCGCGTTTTCATTCTGGATTGTGGATAGACGTTCCTCAACCAGCGCGATATGGTTTTTATCTTTGCGGCGTTCGCTGTCCAGCCATTCAAGCCGTTTGACAATCTGATCCAGATCAACGAAATCATCATTCAGGCTTCCAGAATTCCAAGTATTAGCCATAATCGTTCACTCCTCTTGCTATCGTGATTATTATACCCGTTCGATTTAATAT
>DHPK01000014.1:0-11080 GCA_002407845.1 Leptolinea sp. UBA5366
GAAATGTTGATCGTGATCCCGCGCGCTTTTTCTTCCGGCGCGTTATCAATCTGATCATATGCCTTGAAATCCGCTTCCCCTAACAACGCACAGTACTTCGTGATCGCTGCGGTCAATGTCGTCTTCCCATGGTCAATGTGTCCCATGGTTCCCACATTTACGTGTGGCTTCGATCGGTCAAAATGTTGTTTTGCCATAAAACAAATTCTCCTTAGAAAACTATATGTTTAATATTTTTTGTGCAGTCGAATCCGAAACTGCCTGATAATGGTCATATTCCATCGCGAACACCCCGCGCCCCTGTGTTGCGGAGCGTAAAACGGTTGCGTAGCCGAACATTTCTCCGAGCGGTACCATCGAATGGACGATCTGAGAATTTCCGCCGTGCATGTCTGTTCCGCGGATTTCGCCGCGGCGGGTGCTGATCTGGCCTAAAACATCGCCCAGATATTCTTCCGGAATTGTGACTTCGACTTTCATGATCGGTTCAAGCAGAACCGGATCAGCCTTTTCAAGACATTCCTTAAAACAGATGCTGCCTGCCAGTTTGAATGCCATTTCGCTGGAGTCCACCTCATGGAATGAGCCATCAAGCAGCGTCACTTTGACGCCGGTGACTGGATAGCCGCCGAGTCCGCCGGACTCTGAAGCTTCCCGCACGCCCTTTTCCACTGCGGGAATATATTCCTTTGGAATCGCTCCGCCGATGATCTTGTTTTCAAACTGAATTCCCAGGCTGGTGTCAATCGGTTCAACGCCGAACACCACATGAGCATACTGCCCATGACCGCCGGTCTGTTTGGAATATTTATAGCTGTATTTTTCAACAGTTTTACGGATGGTTTCTTTGTAAGCCACCCGTTCTTTCCCAACATTTGCCCTAACTCTGAATTCACGTAGCAGACGGTCGACGATAATGGCAAGGTGCAATTCGCCCATGCCTGAGATGATCGTCTGTCCGGTGTTTTCATCGGACCGAACCTGGAAGGTGGGGTCTTCTTCGGACAGCTTTTGGAGCGCCAGACCAATTTTTTCCTGATCGGCCAGCGTCTTCGGTTCAATTGCAATCGAAATGACCGGTTCGGGGAAGCTGATTGATTCAAGCACCAGCTGATGATTTTGTTCGCAGAGCGTGTCGCCGGTGAAAGATTCTTTCAGCCCGAGCACTGCTGCGATGTCCCCAGCATACACTTCGTCAACATCATCCCGCCGATCCGCATACATTCTGATCAGTCTGCCGATGCGTTCCTTCTTCCCTTTAACAGGATTCCAGAGCATCTGTCCCTGTCTGACTGTCCCGGAGTAAATCCGGAAATAAGCCAGCCGCCCGACATATGGATCGGTCACGATCTTGAAAACCAGTGCGCCGACATGAGCGTTATCATCCGCTTCGCAGAAGATCTCTTTCGTGCCGTCGACGCTGAAGGCTTTGGTCGGGGGGATATCCAACGGGGACGGCAGCAGCTGGATGACAGCATCCAACAGCAGTTGAACCCCTTTGTTCTTTAAGGAAGAGCCGCAATAGCAAGGCGTACATTTTCCAGCAATCACTGCCCGCCGCAAACCGGCTAAAATCGTCTGATTGGTCAGAACGCTGCCTTCAAGAAATTCAATTGTCAGGTCATCGTCCAGCCCTGATATTTCTTCGACCAGTTTTTCGCGCGCCAGCGCGGCAATGTCAGCCATGTCAGCCGGGATATCGCGCTCGATAACATCAATGCCGAGGTCGTCTTCCCAGTAAAAGGCTTTCTGGAGCAAAATATCAATCACGCCGGTAAAACTTGCTTCAGACCCGATCGGGATCTGCATCATGATTGGGTTTGCGCCCAATCTGGTGTGGATCGAATTGACCGAATCTTCATAGGATGCGCCGGTGCGGTCCATTTTATTGATGAAACAAATTCGTGGAACGCTGTATTTATCCGCCTGCCGCCAGACAGTCTCGCTTTGGGGTTCAACCCCCTGCGTAGCGTCAAAAACAACTACGCCGCCGTCCAGAACGCGCAGCGAACGCTGAACTTCTGCGGTAAAGTCGATATGTCCCGGGGTATCAATTAAATTGATGCGGAACCCCTTCCATTCTGCAGTAACCGCTGCTGAAACAATCGTAATACCTCTTTCACGTTCTTGTTCCATCCAGTCTGTCACAGTCGTACCTTCGTCGACAGAACCGACCCGGTAGGTTTTACCGGTATAAAACAGGATCCGTTCGGTTGTCGTGGTCTTGCCCGCGTCAATGTGAGCGATGACACCGATATTACGATACTTCTCTAACGGAAACTCTCGAGTCATAGATGATCAACCTGCTTTCTAATTTAGACCCGGTAATGGGAGAAAGCGCGGTTTGCTTCAGCCATTTTGTGCGTCTCTTCGCGTTTGCGGATAGCTGACCCGGTATTATTGAAGGCATCGAGCAGTTCACCAGCAAGGCACTCTTCGAATGACTTGCCTGTGCGCGAGCGGGATGCATCGATAATCCAGCGCATGGCTAAAGTTTGCCGACGGCTGACTGCGACTTCCATCGGAACCTGATAAGTTGCTCCACCAACGCGGCGCGGGCGGACTTCCATAACAGGACCGACATTGCGCAAAGCAGTTTCAAGAACCTCAAGACCATCCTTACCGGTCTTCTGGCTAAGAATATCCATGGCATTGTATACCATGCGGACTGCAGTGCTGCGCTTGCCGTTGTGCATAATTCGATTAATAAGATTGGTTACAACAAAGCTGTTATAACGAACGTCTGGGATAATTTCCCTTTTTTCTGGTTTAGTACGTCGCATTCAAACTCTCCATCACCTTATTTTTTGGCCCGTTTTACGCCATATTTTGAACGGCTCTGACCACGTTTCGCGACACCGGTTGAGTCCAAGGTACCGCGGACGATATGGTAACGAACGCCTGGCAGATCACGAACACGACCGCCCCGAACCAGCACAACGCTGTGTTCCTGAAGCGAATGGCCTTCTCCGGGGATATAGGCAGTCACTTCGAAACCATTGGATAAACGAACACGGGCGATCTTCCGCAAAGCCGAATTCGGCTTCTTCGGGGTTGTGGCACGCACATTGGTGCAAACTCCCCGTTTCTGCGGAGCGCCTTCAGCTACACGAGTTCGGCGTTGGTCGCTTGAGTTGTACGTATACATCAGCGCCGGAGCCTTACTCTTCACTGATCGAGTCTTTCGACCCTTTCTGATCAACTGATTGATTGTTGGCACTTCAAAAAGCCTCCTGAACTAAAAATTCCTTCGCATTTCCCCGCTGCGCCGTCTCGGCACCTCAGAAAAATACACAACACTAGATACACCATCTGGATTTCGAACCCAGATTAGCCTGAAGATTATAACACACTCGCCTTTTACCCAGCATATTTTTTGAGGGCTGTTAGAAAAGTGATGACAGCTGCCCGCCGCTGGAAAAAAGGCTCGTTTTCGATAGTTATTCGTCATAAACCAAATTGTCACTCCTGATTGTCACAAAAAAAATTCCCTATCTTGACAGGCATTTTTTTCATCGGTAACATTCAGCCATTACTGATTGCGGGAATTGTCGTAAGTGCCCGTCCAAAACCAACCTTTGTCCTTAAGAACGGTGAGGTATAAATGAATAAATTTTCAGGATGCCGGAGTTTCCTGCAGATTTGCGCTATTTACTGGACAAACCGCAAATTTTTTTATAGGAGCGAACCATGAAAAAATCTATCTTTTTTGTCCTCTGTGTCTTGCTGCTCACCTCTGTCTTGACAGTGGGTGCCGCTGACATGTCGCGCTGTGATGCTGATGGGGGTTGCGCTGTTATTGAACCCGGCAACACAATTAAAATTGGAATGGCCGGACCGATCACTGGCGAATATGCTATGTATGGTGCCGATATTTCTGACGCAATGAAAATTTCAATCGACGAACTTGCTCCCCTTGATGGATTCGAGTGGGAATTGCTCGCTGAAGACACGCTGGGTTCAGCCGAAGCCGCTGTCTCAGTTGCCAACAAATGGATCACGGATGAATCGCTGGTAGCAGTTGCCGGAAACGTCCTGACTGGTGAATCGGCTGCTGTTATTCCGATTTTTGAAGGCGCTTCAATTCCGATGCTCTCCCCCTCCGCCACCGGCGCGAACCTGACCGAAGACAACGCTGTTTTCAACCGGGTTGTTTTCCAGGATGCCGCCCAGGGTAAATTCGCTGCTGAATTCATCGTCAACCAGCTTGGTCTGACAAAAGTTGCAGTTCTTCACGATGGTCTTGATTATGGAAAGGGCATCGCCGACGTCGTCCGCGATACGCTCATTTCTCTCGGCGTCGAACCAGTTGCTTACGAAGCGCTGACTCCAGGTGAAGCGGACTACACTGCTGTCTTAACCGCGATTGCTTCAAAAAGCCCTGAGATCATCTATTACGGCGGTTACACTGCTGAGCTTTCAGTTGTAGCCAATCAGCTGAGCCAGGTCGGCATGGCTGGCGTCCCGGTCTTCAGTGATGACGGAGCCTTCGGTTCCGAGTTCATTGAAAAAGCCGGCGCAAACGCTGAAGGCTGCTATGGCACCTCATCCATCCCGGCAGATTCACCGGAAAAAATCGCCTTTGACCAAAAGTACGAAGAAGTTCTCGGCCGTGTTGCCGGATCAAAATCATCGTTCGCCTGGTTTGCTTATGATGTCATCAAAGCACTTAGCACCGTTATTTCCGAAACCGCGTTCCTTGGCGACGACGGCAATCTTTATGTCCCGCGGGCAGAGATGGTCAACAATGTCCGCAACCTTTCGGGGTTCCAGGGCATCACCGGTGAAATTACCTGTAACGAAGTCGGTGAATGCAATGCCTCCGGCCCGACGTTCTACATTGTGACAGACGGCGCCTGGGTAGTCGCGAACTAAGCGAAACCAGCCGTCCCACAGAAATAGCAAAGCAAACGTCCTTCCGGAGAAAATCGGAAGGACGTTTTTTTATCCCCAGGTCTCATCCCTCGGGTGAAACGGTAATGATTTTCAGTGTCTCGCAGAGAAGTGTTTCGTCGGAATGTTAGAATGAAACGCAATAGAAATCAGGACCACGCAATAAATCAAATCTCTGGCAAATATTTCAGGCGCTTACGAACAAAAAGCTCGACCCTGAAGCTAATGCCAAGAAGCATAACAAAGGAAAACCTGAATGATGAACACAGTAAAAAACGGAACGCGGCCTATTCAAAAAAATCAGGTCAGGAGGATCAACTGGCTCCGCTGGATTGTCGGCATCAGCACCGGGCTTTTCCTTCTCTACCGCATCATTCTCATGGTCATCCGCCCGACCTACGGTCCTGTTTACTGGCTCGGCTTTCTGAACACCGGGCTGATCGTCGGCGGCATGTATTCGCTGATCGCGATCGGCTACACGCTGGTTTACGGCGTCATGTCCTTGATCAACTTCGCCCACGGCGATATCATGATGCTGGGTTGTTTTGCCGGTTTCTTCACGTTCGAATTCCTGAATTATCTGCCCTCCGGCGATAGCAGTTTTCTGAATAATCATCCGATCCTGTCCATCTTGTTCGCATTTATAATGGGCACCGGCGTTTCGATGCTGAGCGGTTATTTCCTTGAGAAACTTGCTTACCGCCCGCTCAGAAATTCCAAAATCCGGCTGGCGCCATTGATCAGCGCGGTCGGCGCTTCCATCTTTCTTGAAACTTCTGCCCAGATTCTGTTCGGGGCAACTAAAAAGACTTACAAAAATCCTGATTTGCTGGCGCGCGGTTCTGGCTGGAACATCCAGATGGATGGTGGCATGATCGTCATCACCAAAACCGGTGTTTTCAGCCTGCTGATGGCAATCATTCTGATGATTGCGCTTTATCTGTTCGTTCAAAAAACAAAACTCGGGAAGTCAATCCGGGCAGTGTCTCAGGACAAGATGACCGCTCAGCTGATGGGGATCAATCTTGACCGCGTCACCAGCCAGACCTTTCTGATCAGCGGATTTTTAGCTGGCGCCTCCGGCGTGATGTGGGGGATCCATAATGGATTGTTCAATCACTATGTCGGCTTCCTGCCGGGCATCAAAGCCTTCACTGCCGCGGTTCTTGGCGGTATCGGCAACATTCCCGGCGCAATGGTCGGCGGCATGGTTCTCGGCATCGTCGAATCTGTCGGTCCAGCCTTCCTCGGCATCGACTTCCAGCTGAAAGACGTGATCGCGTTCGCAATCCTGATTCTGGTACTGATTCTGAAACCGTCCGGATTATTCGGCAAATCTTCAGGCAGTGTGGAGAAAGTCTAATGAAAAACATGACCTATAAAACAATTCAAAATGCGATCACAACCGGGATCATTCTGATCTTTTTTGAGATGATCGACCTGACTTCCACGCTTGCCATCATTCTTGAAAAACTTTTCACTGGCAATTCAAAAGTCAAGACAGTGACGCCAAATTATCTGATCGCTGTGATTGGACTGATTGTTTTCATTGCAGCAGCAGCTTTCACAAACAAAAACCTGACTCCAGCCTCAAAAATCTCGCTGCCGAAAAAACTTACAGCCGGATTGATCTTCGGTTTAATTACCGGCGGCATGCTCGCGCTGCTGAATATAATCTTGGGAAATTTCCTCAACAACGGCGTCGATCTGCGTAAATATCTCGAGGTGCTCTCCCCTGATGTCATCCGGAATTTTCTGTTCCAGAAAGACATCCAGTCAGCCGTCATGATTTTTTTCGGAACGTCCGTTGCTGGAGCTTTAGCGGGCACGCTCGTGATGCACATCTTCCAGGTTACAGGTCAGCCAGCTGGCTTGTGGCACTCAATCAAAAAAAGTTACGGCTCTTTCCAACAGCAGCAGCATTCCCGCCGCAATCAGCTTATCAGCCGATCCGCACTGGTTCTGCTCGTCATTTTCATCCTGATTCTGCCGCTGATCGCCAACGCTTACACGATCTCCGTGCTCGGACTGGTCTGCATTTATGCCATTCTGGGGCTTGGACTGAACTTGATCGTTGGTCTGTCCGGCCAGCTTGTTTTCGGCTATGTCGCATTCTACGCAATCGGCGCATATACGTTTGCATTGCTGACCGCTCCCAAACCGCTCGGCATCCAACTGTCTTTCCTGCCAGCCTTTGTCATCGCACTGGTGATGTCAGGCATCGCCGGCGGACTGGTTGGACTGCCGATCATGAATCTGCGCGGGGACTATCTGGCGATCGTCACGCTCGGTTTTGGCGAGATCATTCGCATCCTGATCAACAGCAATAACCTGACTGATTTCACCGGTGGTCCGCAGGGAGTAAAAAATATCGGTCAGCCCGGGCAGCCGGCTTTCATCGGCAATCTGCTCGGAGCGCCGCTGAAAAACAACGTCTGGTTCCTTTACCTGATTTTCGCGGTGCTGTTCATCGTCATCTATGTGGTGTTCCGGCTGCAATACTCGCGTACCGGGCGCTCCTGGGAAGCGATGCGCGAGGATGAGACAGTCGCGCAGGCATGCGGCGTCACAACCAGCTCCTACAAAGTGCTGGCAGTTGTCATCGGCGCTGTCATCGCTGGCGCAGCTGGCGCAATTTACGCATCCCGCAACACTTACACCGGTCCTGGCGAATACGTCTTTATGGTTTCGGTCAACGTGCTGGCAATTGTTGTCATCGGCGGCATGGGATCCATTCCGGGAGTCCTGCTGGGCGCTTTCATTATTAAGGGCATCCCTGAATTACTGCGTGATCTCGAAAGCTACCGCATGATCGTTTTCGGCGCGATGCTGGTCATCATGATGGTGATCCGGCCGGAGGGGCTGCTGCCGGTCAAACGCCGCCGCCTGTCGGTCAAGCCTGAATCCGTGGAATCGCTGAAGGAGAATTTTAAATCATGATGATGGCAAAAGAAACACTCTATGTATTGGAAGCTCAGCATATCACGATCAACTTCGGCGGACTGACGGCAGTCAATGACGTCAGTTTACAGGTGCCCTTCGAATCGATTATCAGCATCATCGGTCCCAACGGCGCTGGAAAAACCACTTTTTTCAACTGTATTTCGGGGTTTTACCAGATTGACGGCGGAACGGTTCTGTTTCAGGAACGGCCGATTAATGGCATTCCGACGGATGAGATCGCCGACTTGGGCATCTCCCGAACTTATCAAAACATCCGGCTCTTCACCAACATGTCCGTGATGGAAAATGTGCTGATCGGGCAGCAGCCTAGGCTGCACTCAACCTGCGTCGATACGATCCTTCAAACTTACCGCAACCGCCGCGAAGAACAGCAGTCCATCCAGAAAGCCAGCAACCTGCTGGAATTTGTCGGATTGAGCGCCTATGCGGATGACCTTGCAAAAAACCTGCCCTATGGCGCACAGCGCCGGCTTGAAATCGCGCGGGCGCTGGGAAACAACCCCCATCTGCTGCTGCTGGACGAGCCTTGCGCTGGCATGAATCCTCACGAAACTGCAGCCATGATTGATCTGATCCGAACGCTTCGGTCAGACTTGAAAATCACGGTTGTGCTGATTGAACACGACATGAAAGTTGTGATGAACATCTCGGATTCGATTCTTGTACTGGATCATGGCGAAGCAATTGCCAACGGGACACCGGAAGAAATCCAAAAGAACCAGCGCGTTATTGAAGCTTATCTGGGAACCGGGACAGATGACCTGGTTGAGAAATACTCCCAGCGAAAAAAGAAAGCCGCTCAGCCGATCGGGGAGGAATAAGGTATGTATTTTGAGATTAAAGACCTGCATGTTTTCTATCGTGCCATTCACGCGCTGAAAGGCATTTCGCTAAACGTTGAAAAGGGGGAAATTGTCGCGTTGATCGGTGGAAACGGCGCCGGGAAAAGTTCGACGCTGAACTCAATCTCCGGCATCGTTCAAGCTGCCTCAGGCTCCGTTATCTATCAGGAACAGGAACTATGCGGGCTGGCAACGGATGAAATTGTCCGCATGGGCATCGTTCAGGTTCCGGAAGGAAGACATATCTTCCCAAAGATGTCCGTTCAGGAAAACCTAGAAATGGGAGCCTTCCTGCGATCCGACAAAGAACTGATTCAACGCGATATGGAGCGGGTCTATGACCTCTTCCCGCGCATGAAAGAACGCCGCAATCAGGCTGGCGGAACGCTCTCCGGCGGCGAACAGCAAATGCTGGCAATCGGCCGCGGACTGATGGGGGAACCGGATCTGATGCTGTTAGACGAACCCTCAATGGGGCTGGCGCCGATCCTGGTCGAACAGATCTTTGACATCATTTTTGAAATCAACCAGGCGGGTACAAGCATCCTGCTGGTCGAACAAAACGCTCAGATGGCGCTGGCAATCGCTGACCGCGCTTATGTGCTCGAAACGGGTGAAATTGTCACGAAAGGCACCGGGCTCGAGCTCTTGAATGACCCGAAAGTTCAGGCAGCCTATCTTGGCGGCGAGTCTGAAGAAGAAAAGCTCAACAAAGGCGAATATTACTTCTGATTTACCCTAAGCTAACACAGCGAGACTGCCTTTTCAGTCAGTCTCGCTTTTATTTAATCCCGCTCTTTATTCACGACAACCCTCGAATTATCCGAAGCTTCTTTAAGGATTTTTTCTTTCCCAGCCATTTCTAAACTTTTATTAGGATTTCAGCTTTTACTCTGTATTCTGGGCACACAAAAGCTGTTTCATTTATCACCCGATATGATACAATTTTCTACAAATAAAGGTCTGGACACCCCGTTTTATTTGCAGTATTTCAGTCGGATATTTGAAAGAAGAATCAGCTTGAACCCACCCAAAAATAAGCGTAAGGCGGCATAATGAATATTTTTGATACTTATCTACAGGAAATTAAGTCAAATGTGCTGACCCAGATTGCAAAACTGGCATATGACGACAATTTGACACCGAAAAATTTAATGGAAATTCCGGAAATGATCATTGTCGAAGGTGGAACGCGCGTGCGCTGCTGCGTTTATAAAGAACGGGCGATCGTCAATGAACGGGTGAAAATGGCACTCGGAGGCAACCCGTCAAATCCGATCATGGTCGAAGTCATCAACATCGCCTGCGATGAATGCCCGGTTGATGGCATTCAGGTAACGCCCGCCTGCCGCGGCTGCATCGCTCACCGCTGCCAGGCTGCCTGTCCCAAGGACGCGATTGACATCGTTGACCGAAAGGCGCGCATCGACAAATCCAAATGCATTGAATGCGGATTGTGCCTGAAAGCTTGCCAGTATTCAGCAATCATCAAGAATACCCGTCCCTGCGTTGCTGCCTGTCACGCTAAAGCGATTCAAATCGAAGGCGAAACGCAAAAGGCTGTCATCGATTCAGAGAAATGCATCAACTGCGGCGCTTGTGTTTTTCAGTGCCCATTTGGAGCAATCACGGACAAATCATTCATCACGGACGCGGTCAAACTCATTTTGGATTCCAAAAACAATACCGCTTACCGGGTTTATGCTGTAATTGCACCTGCGATTGTTTCTCAATACAGCGCGATTCCCAATGTGACGGAGGAGAAAATCTTCTCTGCCGTCCGAAAACTTGGTTTTCATCAGGTCGTTGAAGCGGCGCTCGGAGCGGACATCGTCGCCTGGAATGAAGCGGCTGAACTGGCAGAAAAAGGCTTTGTAACGACATCCTGCTGTCCAGCTTTCGTTTCCTACGTCCGGAAAAACCATCCAGCGATGGAAGAACATATTTCGCACAATCTTTCACCGATGGCTCAGATCGCTCAAGTGATCAAGGAGCAAGATCCAGGCAGCAAAGTCATTTTCATCGGACCTTGCATCGCAAAGAAGGACGAACGCACACTGCCGTCAGTCAGTCCATTGATTGATTGTGTCCTGACATTTGAAGAGCTGCACGCCTTAATCCGCGCAAAAGACATTGATCTGACGCTCGAAGCAGATGCCCCAATCGAGGACGCGAGCTTCTTTGGCAGAATTTTCGCCCGTTCAGGCGGGGTCGCGACTGCGGTTGCGGAAGCAATCAAGGAGCAAGGACAGGATTTTGAAGTAAAAGCGCTTTCCTGCCAGGGAATTCCAGAAATCAGAGCAGCCATGCTCAAAGCTGAGAAAAAACAGCTTGAAGAAAACCTGGTGGAAGGCATGGCATGTGAAGGGGGCTGCATCGGC
>DHPK01000014.1:11187-15172 GCA_002407845.1 Leptolinea sp. UBA5366
GAAGGGGGCTGCATCGGCGGACCTGTCAGCTTCACCCAGCTGAACCGCGGGCGGATAAAGGTAGAGCGCTTCGGACAGAAGGCAGAGGACAAGAAAATCGGTGATTCATTGAAGATATATGAAAAACAGCCTTACAAGCCTATCGGCGCAAAGACTGTGGAGAAAGAATAAAGTATCATTAAAGCTGCCCAAACAAATCTGGGCAGTTTTAGCATGCCCGGGCGCAACTTTCAGCAGAATCCGGGCACACAGCAGGAAGGAATAAAATGTCAGAACAATTTACTGATCAGGAAAAAATGCAGGGGCTGATTGACGAACTGGATGCCTATATCAACCATTATCACGGCGGATCCGTCAGCTTGGAATCCTTTGATGGGAAAGTCGTGCGTGTCAAGCTCGGCGGAGCATGCGAAGGCTGTCCGCTTTCGCCTAACACGCTCCACGGCTGGGTTGAAGGGACGATCCGTCAATTCTTTCCGGATATCGAAAAAGTCGAAGAAATCTGATCAACCGGTCGATCAGGCACAATTCTTGCACCCTAATTGATTGAAGAGACTAAGTTTCAATATCCTCCTTTCAGAGGGAATTAAGGAGTTACAAGATGCGCAGAGGTTTATCAATTTTCTTCGGAATGATTCTGATCATCGCCGGACTGCTCAAACTGCTTCCACTGGCAGGCATTAATATTCAAATTGACGGATTTGATTTGAATCGATGGTTTCCCGTCGTTTTCATCCTGATCGGTCTGCTTGAATTGGCTGGTCAGGAAGGATCAGGCTGGTTTTGGGGTGTCGCCCTGCTAATTTATGGCAGTCTGACCTTCAGTCAGACGCTCGGTTTCGCCGTGCCGATGACAGAAATGCTGGATCTCCAGGCGCTGCTGATCCCGCTGTTCGTCCTGATCTACGGGATTAAATCACTCGCAGTTTCCCATTAATCAGGGTTATCAGATTAATTCAGAGGTCGGCAATCGGCCTCTTTTATTTTACAGAAGGGCGAATTGAATGGAATACCTTTTCGACACTGCAAATTTAGATGAAATCCAAAAATATCAGGCAATATTCCCATTCACGGGCGTGACAACCAACCCGACAATTCTAAAACAGGAAGGTAAGGTCGATTTTTTCGATCATTTCAGAAAAATTCGCGCCCTGATCGGCGATCAGCGTTCGCTTCATATTCAGATTGTTTCCGAAACCGCAGCCGGAATAGTGGCAGAAGCCCATGCGCTGCTTGAAAAAATCGATAGCCAGGTCTTCATCAAGATTCCGGTTCATGAAGCCGGACTTGCGGCCATGCAGATATTAAAAAAAGAGGGAGTCGGTATTACTGCGACCGCCATTTACACCGAAGTTCAAGCCTTGACAGCTGTTGCTGCCGGGGCTGATTACCTGGCGGTTTACTTTAATCGGATGGATGCGATCAACATCGATCCCTGTGCAGTCATCGCCAACACAGCGCTGGCAATCCGGCAGACCGGCAGCAATGCCAAAATTCTGGGAGCCAGTTTCAAAAACATTGGGCAGGTCAACCGGGCATTCGCAGCAGGCGCTGCTGCGGTCACGATTCAACCGGATTTACTGCATCATGCCCTGCAAATGCCGTCAATCACGCAGGCGGTCGCGGATTTCAAGGCAGATTGGCAATCGCTTTACGGCGACCGTACAATCGCTGATCTATAAATTTTATTAGTCAAATTAGATTTAATCTTGAGATGCCGGAACAACCGGAGCTGCCGGCGCACCGCGCTGGGCGGCATGTTCTTTAATTTTCGAAAAAGTCAGCGGGCTGATCACATGCTCGATTTTGCAAGCATCCTGAAATGCCGTTTCTTGATCCACCCCGATTTGCATAAAGTATTGAGCTAAGAACAAATGCCGCTCATAGATTGTCTCTGCAATTTTCCTGCCGGTCTCCGTGAGCGTGATCCGATTGTCTTCATCCATCCGGATGTAGTCATTTTCGCGCAGCAATTTCATGGCAATGCTGACACTCGGTTTTGAATAATTCAGTTCATGGACGATGTCAATCGAATAGACGCTGCTTTTACGTTTCGAAATAATCAAAATCGTTTCAAGGTAGTTTTCTACAGATTCAGTAATCTCCATAATTTCCTTATTCACGGTATTTTTGCCTCTAATAAGAATATATCATAAATTTATTTCTGATATTGACAAACGGTTTTTGGGTGATAGAATATAGTTAGTTTAAACTAACTTTGACAGTTTATTAGAGGAGCAACACAATGCCAATAACGCTCATGTCCATAGGAACAGAAGCCATCATTCGCAAGATCAACGGAAATGATCAAACAGTCAGGCATCTCGGTGCGCTTGGTTTGATTGCTGGTGAGCCGGTCACGGTGATTGCCAGACACGGAGGCAGCTTGATTCTACGCATCAAAGGATCCCGCATCGCAGTGGACAGGCAATTGGCTGGGAAAATTCAAATCTGATTGAAATAACGAGAGGTAAATAATGAAATCATTGCATAATGCTGCCATTGGCAGCACTGTAACAGTTGTGAAAGTTCATGGAGACGGAGCTGTAAAACGGCGCTTGATGGACATGGGAATCACAAAGGATGCTGTTATCACAATTCGAAAAGCTGCTCCGCTTGGAGATCCGATTGAAATAACTGTTCGAGGATATGAATTGACGTTGCGCAAGAAAGACACAGCACAAATCGAAATAGCTTAATTTTTTTATTCATAAGTTAGGTCAAACTAACTTTGGAAGGGAAGATTTAAATGGGTATCAGAATAGCATTAGCAGGAAATCCGAATTCTGGGAAAACGACGATTTTCAACACACTGACCGGGAATTCACAGCATGTTGGCAATTGGCCAGGCGTAACAGTTGAAAAAAATCAGGAAAACTTAAATCTAATCAGGAAGTTCAAATAGTGGACTTGCCGGGTATTTATTCGCTATCGCCTTACACACTCGAAGAAGTAATTTCAAGAGATTATCTCATTAAAGAAAATCCTGATGTAATCTTAAATGTCGTTGATGCTTCAAACATCGAACGGAATCTGTATCTGACGACGCAGCTGATCGAGACGGGCACTCCTGTTGTAATCGCATTAAACATGATTGATGTTGTGCGAAAAACAAAAGGACAAATCAACATCGGGAAACTTGAATCTATGCTGTCGGTTCCTGTCATCGAAACGGCGGCAACAGCTGGCGAAGGAACGACTCAAGTTGTTCAACGAGCAATTGAAAGCGTTGGCAGCAGCCCGCAGCTGTCCGCGATGCGCTGGTTTTCTCCAACCATTGAATCATCCTTGTCAAAAATCGAGTCGCTGATTGAAAATCAGGTTCCAAAGATGCAGCTCCGCTGGTATGCAATTAAAGCATTTGAACGGGATGAAATCGTTCTAAACACGCTCTTGCTAACCGATCAGAGAAGAGAGGACATCCTAACAATAATTACTGAAACCGAAAAAGAATTGGGTGACGACAGCGTTAGCATTATCACGAATGAGCGCTATGGATTTATTCAAAAAATTATTGATGCTTCAGTTATCATTGATCGCAGTCAGCTAAGCCCTTCTGATAAGATTGATCGGTTTGTGACCAATCGTTGGCTGGGACTGCCAATTTTCGCGGCAGTAATGTTCCTAGTTTACTATCTTTCGATTTCAACAATCGGAACAGCGATGACCGATTGGGTGAATGACGTGCTTTTTGGAGAAGTCATTCCGCCCGCTTTGGAAAATTTTATGGCATCAATCGGGACAGCCGATTGGATGCAGTCCTTGGTGCTTGATGGAATTGTCGGCGGTATCGGCGCTGTCTTAGGATTTCTTCCCCAAATGGTCGTTCTTTTCCTTTGTTTGGCAATTTTGGAAGACTGTGGGTATATGGCACGGATCGCATTCATCATGGATCGTGTTTTTCGCAAATTTGGTCTGTCCGGGAAATCCTTCATTCCGATTCTGATCGGCACAGGTTGCAGCGTGCCGGCGATTATGGCTACTC
>DHPK01000014.1:15301-27107 GCA_002407845.1 Leptolinea sp. UBA5366
TTATGGCTACTCGCACTATTGAAAATGAACGCGATCGAAAAATGACTGCGATCATCACATCCTTTATGCCCTGTTCAGCAAAATTACCAATCATCGCATTGATTGCTGGAGCACTTTTCGGAGGAGTTTGGTGGGTGGGACCTTCCGCTTATTTTGTTGGGATTTTAGCAATCATTCTTACCGGAATCATACTCAAGAAAACGCGACTGTTTGCCGGGGATCCTGCGCCATTTGTGATGGAACTTCCGGCTTATCATTTACCTTATCTCAAGAATGTTCTGATGCAGACCTGGGAGCGCACGCGCGCATTTATCAGGAAAGCAGGTTCAATCATATTCATCGCTTGCGGTCTAATCTGGTTCCTCTCATCCTTCAATTTGAAATTTGAAATGGTGGATGCAAATGAATCAATTCTCGCAGGGATTGGCAATTTGGCGGCACCACTTTTCCAACCATTGGGATGGGGCTTCTGGCAGGCAGTCGTCGCTGCTGTAACAGGTCTGGTTGCGAAGGAAAACGTGGTCGGCACATTCGGGATTCTTTATGGATTTGCGGAAGTGGCCGAAGATGGACAGGAAGTTTGGTCTGCGCTGCAGGGTGCATTTACAACCTTGTCTGCTTACAGTTTCCTCCTGTTTAATTTACTATGTGCACCTTGTTTTGCTGCAATCGGCGCAATTCGCAGGGAAATGGGGAACGCTAAATGGTCCTGGTTCGCTGTTGGGTTTCAAACAATCCTTGCTTATGCAGCCTCCTTCGTGTTTTATCAATTTGGCACATTTTTCTTGAATCGAACGTTCACATTTTCAACCGGAGCTGCAGTAGTGGTATTCATTTTCTTCCTTATTATGCTTTTCCGTTCGGAAAAATATCAAGATGAACACATGCAAAACCAGATTCAACCTAATTCGGCATTTAGAAGGAGTCACTGATGATTGATTGGCTGACAACGAATTTTGGAACGATAATAACCGGCACAGTTGTTTTCGGACTGCTGGCAGCAGCCCTGATTCGAATTATTCAAAACCATAAAGAAGGTAATTCTATTGCCTGTTCTGGCTGCTCGGGATGCTCCGGTTGTCCAAGTACTGGAAAATGCAAAGTAGAAAAGACAACACACCGGTAAGTTTAGGATCATTCTTCTGAAAAATCGTTTACGATCAGCGGTAAATTGCTGCTGATCGTATTTTTTAGATAAATGGGTTATAGAAGCGGGTGCCGTCATGAAACGTGACAAAAAGCGCTGAGATTGTCAGGGTTACGATGCTGATCATGACAATCCAGTCGGCTCGCTGAAATGGCCGTGCTGAATACCAGGTTCGTTTTTCAAACTTCCCAAATCCGCGCAGATCCATCGCATTGCTGATCAGCTCAATTCGATCCAGGCTGGAAAAAATCAGCGGGACAGCAATGCTCAAGAGTCCGGCAATCCGTTTCCGCAGCGGCGCATTTTTCGAGGTGTCCGCACCACGCGCCTGTTGCGACTGCGAAATGCTGTAAAAATCTCCTTGAATATCAGCAATATATCGCAGGGTGATCGAAACTGCGTATGCTATTCGATAGGAAATACCGATTTTCGCTAATGAAGAGGCGAATTCGCTCGGATCGGTGGTGACGATGAACAGCAGCGCGATCGGCACAACTGTGAAATATTTCAAGGTGACATTCAGCTGATAAAAGAGTTGTTCGCGCGTGACGGTGTAGTGATTGGTAAATTGAAACAAAACCGTCCGGCTGCCGTAAATCCGGACGCCTTCTTCGGGTGAGAATAGATAGATTGTCAGGTTATTCAGCATCAGAAAAACCAGAATGAATAACACCACAAACCGGATCTCGCGGAACTGAATTTTTGCGAGACGAAAGATGATGAAGCTCAATCCCATGGCAGCGAGCAGTACGCGCGTGTCATAACTGACCATGCAGACGATCGTCCACGCCAGAAACACGGTCAGCTTGGTGACGCCGCTCAGGCGATGCACCGGAGAATCGCGCCGAATATAGGACAGCATTTTCACGGATGACATGATGTGCGCTGCTCCCGTTCATAATCGATAAACCGCTGAACAAAACTCAATGGGTCGCCAATCCCAGCCCGCTGGCTCAAAGTCAGCAGACTGGTTTCTTTCAGGCTGGCTGGCTGGATAATCGCCGGATCGGTCAACACCCGCGCCGGCGAATCGTCGCAGATCAGCTGCCCGTCAGCAATGACGATCGCGCGCCGGGTATATTCGAGCATCAGATGCATGTCATGGGTGATCAGCAGAATTGTCAACCCGCGCTGCTGCAGCACCTGTAAAAACTCCATGATCTCAGTGTAGTGCCGGAAATCCTGCCCCGCAGTAGGTTCATCCAGCAAGATAATCTGCGGTTCGAGCACAAGGATCGAGGCGATCGTTACCCGTTTTTTTTGTCCGTAAGATAAGGCAGAAATTGGCCAGTTCCGGAATGGAAACAACCCGCAGATCTGGAGAGCACGATCCACGCGCTGATCAATTTCGGCCGGAGCAACATCGCGCAATTTCAATCCCAATCCAACCTCTTCCCGGATCAGCACTTTTGAAATCATCTGGTTCGGATTCTGCATCACATACCCGACAGTGTTAGCTCGCTCGCGAATCGAAACGCCGTTCAGATTCTGACCATTCATGAGGATTGAACCTGAAATGGGGTTCTCAAATCCACAGATCAGCTTACACAGCGTGCTCTTGCCGGCGCCGTTCTTGCCGACAATCGCAGTCATTTCACCGGCTTGGATTTCAAACCGGATCTGGCTGAGCACTTCGCGCTGATCATTATATGAAAAACTGACATCCTGAAGCGACAGGATCGTCTGTTCCGTCTTCACCGGAGCAGTCTGCCCGGCTTCCGCATACCAGCGCTGAAGCGGTGCCCGAACAGCCTCAATCTCAAGCGTCTCAAGATTTGAAGGGTGCAGCTCAGGCGTGATCTGAACTCCGGCATAGGAAAGTGCGGTCACATACAGTGGTTCGCGGATACCGTAGGTTCGCAAGATGCCGGACGAGAGCATCTGATCCGGCGGCTGATCCGCAACAATTCTGCCCTGATCCATCAGCACAATCCGATCTACCGGACGCCAAAGCACATCCTCCAGCCGGTGCTCAATGATCACAACTGTCTTGTCCGTTCGGCGCGCCAGATCATCGATCAGTTCCATCGCAAGCCGCCCTGCAGCCGGGTCGAGGTTTGCCAGCGGCTCGTCAAACAACAGGATCTGAACTTCATCGACCAGCACTCCTGCCAAAGAGACTCGCTGTTTTTGACCGCCAGACACATCCTGCGGCGCATGCTGCAAGTGTTTTTCGATGTTCACCAGCCGGCTGACCCGCTGGACAATTTCTTTCATTTCAGGCTGAGGACGGCAATCATTCTCCAGCGCAAATGCGATATCTTCTTCCACAGACTGCCCAACGAACTGCCCATCCGAGTCCTGCAGAACAGTCCCGATTATTTTTGAACGATCAAAAATCTGCATTTCAGCAGCATCCTGCCCAAAAATGCGCAGCGAACCGTTGCTTTCGCCCTTGTAATAATGCGGAACCAGACCATTGATGCAATGGCCGATCGTGCTTTTGCCGCTGCCGGAAGGTCCGACGATCAGCACCTTTTCGCCTTTGTGAATCGTCAAGTTAATGTCGAACAGGGTCGGAGTTTCTTGCGAACGGTAATGGAATTGAAAGTTTGAAAATTCAATAGCGGGAGTATTATTGAGCATTGGGAAATGGAGGGAGTCTCACTGATTCGTGAAACTCCCATTTATTATCTAAAAACGATTATTCTTTTCGGAGACTGCCCGGTTTTACGCGGGAACGGGCATAAATTGCCAGGAAAGCAGTGCCGAGAATCGCGATTGTGACGATGTTCGCAATACCGGCGGTGATCCCCTGCGTGAAGACCTTGTTGGACGGCTCGGCATAGATCAAAATGTCTAACACCGGCGCAATCAATCCCCAGCCGATCAGGTTGGCGACGATCTGGTATAGATTGAAGGTCAGGATTTCTTTTTTATTAAACTCACCGTCTTCGACGTTGATTTTTCTGGCAGCCAGACCGATCACGAAACCGACAACGGCTGAGACGATGACCCAGCTCCACCAGACAGATCCATAAGTTGCATCCGTCAGCGCATGGCCAATAAAACCGATCAGAGCGCCGGCGATTGGACCGAAAAGCACCGCCATGAAAGCTAAAAAGGCATAAGCTGTATTGATGGTCGTGTTGGGAATACCGCTCGGGATTGCCACAAAACGATTTAAGACAAGGAAAACGGCCGCACCGATTCCTATCGCTACGATTGTACGGGTTGAAAGTTTCATTGTTAGCTCCGTTTGATTGTATTGAATACTGACCGGATTATATCATAATCATTAATGACCAATTGCATCATTTTTTATTTAATGCTAAACAAATCGCCCAAATTAAAACGAATATTGGGAGGGCAATTTCATTGTCCTCCCAACCAATTCAAAGCAACTTCCAGCTGAAATTATTGACCTTTGTAAACCAGAACATATTTACCAGTCCGGCTTACCCATGCTTCCAATCTGCCGCGGCTGGCATTGACCGGGTCGACTGCGTAACTGGCAGGAATCTCAAGCCAGATTCCGGCGTCCTCGTCCCAGTAATAAATCGCGTAGCGGCTCGGATCCGCTCCTGCCGGAAGCAGGAACGAGATCAAGAACTGACTCAAACCCTGTTTGATCTGAATGCCATTGTTCAGCAGCTGCACGACCATCATCTTGAATAATGACAGGTCAGCCGGCAGCTGCCCGCCGCGATCATCATCGGTCGTCAACACGATCTTCTGAGCAGCGCCGCGATAAATCAGCACCTGATCAAGCGATGGCAGCCGGACGAGGAATCCTTCATACAACTCATCTGTTAGATCCGCGGTCTGGCGGCTGACGACATCGATCACCAAAATTTGCGGCTTGCGCGGTTTCCCATCAGGGTAGTGCAAAATAACCAGTTCAATATCTTTTAGGGGGATCCAATAGGATCCAGTCCAGGCGATATCCGCGATGTCATATCCAGCGCCGCCATAAAGTGTGTTACTTCCTAATCCGCTAAAGATGATGTCATTTCCATCTCCGCCAAAAACGATGTTATCTCCGTCTCCGGTCATGAGGACATCATTGCCGCCCAATCCATAAATCAGGTCATTGCCCGGTCCGCCATCGATGATGTTCGCCAGATCATTGCCGATCAGAACATCATTGGCTTGCCCACCAATGATCTGCAGGATATTCGTAATCGTACCGGTCATTGCGCTATAACTGTTGGTTGACAGATCGACGTACACCGGTGTCCGATAGTTTGAGAAATCGAGTGAATTGCCTTTGATCGGGCCACCATCGATCGTTCCGGTGAAGGTTCCGCCATTTTTGAACAGGAAGGTGTCAAGTTCCTTCCCGCCGATCAGGTCATCAATACCAGTGAACGTCAGGCTGCGTCCGAGTGCAAGGTAAGCATTCGTACCCTGCCCGATTTCCCAGATGCTTTGAACATTGAGCCCGTAAAGTCCATCGGTGAAACTTGAACCGATCAAGTTGCTAATATTGTTGAATGCGCCTGTCTGTCCAACCTGGCTGCCACTGAAACCGTTGAGAGCTCCAATGCCTGCGAGTTTGATTTGCACACCGGCATCGCTGCCAGAGAAGTCCAGTGTATTCAAACCCGCACCGCCATCGATCTTGTCATCGAGCGTCTCGCTGCCGGTGAAGGTGAAGACATCGTTGCCTTTTCCTCCGAACAGCTGATCCATTCCAGCGCCGCCGTTCAAAACGTCATTCCCATCCAGACCGTAGAGGATATCATTGCCTGCTCCGCCGATGAGGCGGTTGTCCTTCGCGTCTCCAATCAGCAAGTCATTTCCAGCGCCGCCGATGACGTTTGCAATATTCCTGTAGTTTCCAGTCACCAGGTCAGTCGCAGACCCGGTCGTCAGATTTACAGAAACCGGTGTGAAATAGTTGCTGTAATCCAGCCAGTTGCTGCCCAGTCCGCCGTTTATTGTGCCCAGGAAATTCGACCCCGGTTCAACCCGGAAGGTGTCCTGTGCGCTGCCGCCTGTAAGCGACTCTATATTAGTGATATGCAACGCATTGCCGCCTGAAAGGTAATTTTCAGTTCCGTCCGCCAGAATATCCCAAACTGAATTCTGGTTCAGTCCAGTCAGGGTGTCACTTAGGCTGCTGCCGATCAGTTCTGTGATGTTGTCAAATTTTGCATTCAGTGAGGATTCGGTACCGCTGAATCCTGTGACCGAACCCATGCCGCTCAGGCTGAAATTCGCAGGAGTATTACGCAGCGAGTAATCGAGGCTGTTGCTCCCGGCGCCTCCATCGATCGTACCGCCCTGCGTGACGGCATTGGCGATGACAAACTGATCAGAGCCGCTGCCGCCAGCCAAAGATTCAACACCTGAATAATCTAATTTATTTCCTGAACTGGAATAGGTTCCGCCGAAATCAGTTTTGATGTTCCACAGCGAAGCGTCATCGATACCGGTCAGTTTATCCGAATAGGGTGATGCAACCAATGCATTGACGTTTGAGAACCCGCCAGTTATTCCAGTCGCTGATCCTGCAAATCCATCCAAGCCGCTGAGAGCCGTCAGGTTGATCTGAACCGCGCTGCCGTAAGCGCTGTAGTCCAGTGTATCGTATCCCAAACCGGTATTGATCGAACCATTGTGAACCGCATCGCCTAAGAATGCGAATCGATCTTCTTTCGATCCGCCCTGCAGCGTTTCAATTCCAACGTATTCCAAAGTGCGTCCGCAGCTGCTATAAGTTTCCATTCCATTCGGCGCGATTTTCCACAGAGACTCACTGTCCAATCCGTTCAGCGTATCTCCAGCTGCCAGGCTGCCTTCGAGCCGGTCTATATTGGCAAATGACCCTGTCAGGGTTGGCTGCGTGCCATTGAACCCGTCCAGCGTTCCAATGCCTGTCAGTGTCACAGTTATCGGAGCAGCCGAAAGGGCATTACTGAGAATATCTTTTCCTGCACCGCCGTCGATGCTGCCGCTGAATGTTACCCCGTCGGCAAATACGAACTTGTCTTGATCACTTCCGCCTTTCAAAAGCTCAATTGAGCTGAAACCCAGAGTTCTGTCAAGGCTGAGATAATTTCCAGACGTTGATGTCAGCAAATTCCAAGTCGCTGGTTCGTTTAAGCCGCGGAGAATATCTCCACTACTTTGGGAACCGACTACGTTCTCGACATTGTCAAAGTAGCCGATAATATTGTGTTCATATCCCTTGAATCCTTCGTTCGTCCCCACGCCGGTCAATTCAATGTCTACAGCAGTAGTATATTTACTCAGATCGAGCGTGTCGATGCCCGAATTGGTAATGATACTTCCGGTGAAAACCGCTCCATTTTCAAATAGGATCGTGTCATTCCCCGAGCCGCTGATCAGCGTTTCAAAGCCGTTGAAGTTCAGCGTTGTGCCGCCAATCGTCAGGTCAATTGTTCCGTTTTCATAAACATGCCAGATCGACGAAGCGTTCGTTCCGGTCAATTTGTCAGTTTTAAGAGCGGAACCAGTCAACAGGTCGATGTTGTCAAATCTGAAGCTGATACTGCCTGTCTCGATCCCCTCGAAGCCATCAATCGTGCCTTTCCCAATTATTTGGACATCCACCGCATTCATGTAGTTCGAATAATCGAGCCGGTCCTTACCGCTGCCGCCATCAATGGTTCCGATGTTGACATCATTGCCGTCAAATTTTACGTTGCCGGTGCCGTCCAGATGTGCCCAATTATAGAATTTAATCTCATCATCACCGGCACCCGTTGTAATAAATCCGAAGATGGGTGTATACAGATGAATGACATCATTGTCAGCATAAGTCTGAATGTAAACCCAGTTAACTCCATTCGTGCTATAGAGTCCGTTTTCGTCTTCGACCACACCCGGGATAATCGTCCCGTGTAGCGTTACCACCCCGCCGAGTCCCGGATCAGGATCGATTCCTGATAAATTGTAATCTGCCCTCAGGATCAGGTCTCCTTCTACCAAGATTGCCGCTCCGGCTTCGACGACCAAATTATCACCTGCATTCAACACGAGACTTCCTGATCCAGTGATCGAAACTCCAGGTTCAATCGTTATATCATCCCCGCTTCCAGCAGAATCGCCAGCAGTATAAGTTTGTGTTCCTGTCACGTTCGTATCCGAAGCAAAGGTGATCGGGCTGCTGGCAGTCACAACAACATCCCCCTCGCTGCTTATGCCGACAGGATTATCAGTTACTTGCCCAATGATCAAAGCGCCCTGATTGTGAATCCAGAGACCACCGGTGGTCGTTTTTCCTTCCAAAGCTCCGACCATCGACTCAAGCTTTTTATCGCTTGCGCCGATATTGTCTCTTGCAAACAGTTTCGTTTTCCCGGAATTGATATTGAAAACACCAGTTGCTGCCCCGTTGAAGATACTGCCTGACGGCACTGTGATGAAGGTAATTACATTCTTTCCGGTTGTCACTGTGTTCAACCAGACGTCTCCGTCCGTTTCAATCAGATACGTATTCAGCGAATTCCCGCTGGCGACCGTCAGCACACCATTGCCGGTACCGTACCGCGAATCGATGTCCAATTCATTATCAGCTGCACCAATTCCGCCTGTAAGCGCTGTCAATGAGATGTTATTGCCGATAATGTTTTTCCGCGGCCATCTGCCGTTCACGCTGTCGGTTTGAAGCTCAGACGCCGGATCTTCAGGGTTTTTCAGGTCGCCGGGATCCAGAATCGAGCCCAGTGCACTGAGCGTCACATCGCCATCGCAGGAGAAGACTTGCAAAGCGCCCATGTCCCCATCCGGGTCGTTGAGATAAATATTGTTCAGCGCGACTGCTTTCAGCCATCCATTACCAGGCTGGTCAGCCGAGAAGTAAGTATGAACTTCCAACGGGTTTTCTTTTTTGCCAATTCCATCGCCGGCAAGCAGACTCACATGTTTTCCCAGCAGTTTTGTAAAGTTTGTATTTTCACCGTCCAGAATCGAGCCATCGGTTCGGATTACAATCTCTCCAGACTGTGCATAAACACTGGAAATGTTCAGGTCTGCAGCGGTTCCGCATGTCAGATAAGGATGATCCAATCTGTTGAACGGTTTTCCATTAATCATTTGAACTTGGGAAATATAGACATTTTCAGCGGCGCGCGCGGTCAGCATTCCTTTTCCACTGATTGCAGTGATAATCGGATTATCAATCAGACCGATCGATCCGTTGCCAGCTTCCAGCACCACATCGCCGCTCGTTAGAACATTCACGGCTAATTTTCCGATGTTAGCAGAATTGAGGACATTTCGGTGACTGCGGATACGGATTTCACCGCCAGACAAGGATTCAATCAAGCCAAGATTCAGATCTCCCTGCATCTCGACTCCGCCGCCAAGGTAGATACCTGCTCCAGCACTCGCGTTCAGGATACCATTTGAATCGACATTGATATCATCGCGTGAATAAATGTTCAATGCACTGACTTTTGCGTTTTCCTGAGTTAAGTACTCTTTCGGGTTGACAATGAGACTGGTAACGTCAACTTTTTCTCTCATCAAGTAATATATAAAGATTGGGGCAATTGGTCTCGAAAGTGAGAGGGTCATTTCCAATCCGTTGATTGAATCGATTGCAATTCCTTCCATTTCAGAAACGAAGAACCAGTTCAGAAACGGATTCCTCAGATGAACTTCCATGCCCGTGGTGGAAAATCCCATTTCTTCCCAAGAAGATGATGAGGGAGCAGTCAGAACTAACTTTCCGGAACTGACAGACATCGTTACCGAATCAACTTTTGGCCCGACATATTCTACGTCGGAACGTTCCGCCGCAGCCAATGCAATTTTCTGTTCGTCAGTCAAAACGTCCAGAGAACCATTCACGATCGGAAGGCTGATGGGATCGTGGGCAAAGATACCGATTGTTCCGATTACTTTTAACGTGATGTTCTTGGCAACGATATTCGGATCTTCAATATTTGTCATCGTGCTGGAAACCGGTTTCATCAGATTTGCACTGATCAGCTGCAGCAGTTCATCTTCCGTCCAGATTTTCACATTCTTAGAGATGTCTGTTTTTTCATCATCCGTCAGAATATACGAATACTCCTCATTGAAGGCTTTTTCTTCCGGTTTCCCATAAGCAGCATGGAGGACATGATACTGCTCTGTGCGGGCGTTGACCAATGTCTCCAACGCTGCTGCAATCTCTTCAGCGCTCATTCCCTGCTGTTGGTAATAATCGGTGTAATACTGTTTTTCCGCATCGGTCAAGTCTACGATAAAATCTGCATCGTAAACGGCTGGTATTTCCTGCATCAAACGATAGTTCCAATAAGTCCGGTATTCCTGGTTCTTCATGTAGATCACTGATTGATAAAGGTTCTCGATCTTTTTCGCAGCATCGGTCTCATTCAGCAGCTGTAAGCGCGAATAAACGGTATCTAACAGCTCCTGATAAGTGCGCTCATCGCGGGTTTGAAGTTTATTAGCGTCGACCAGGCTTCCATCCAAAACCTCGAGGTAGACCTTGCCATTGGTGGTCATCTTTTCCAGATTCAAATCTCCGATTGTTTCAGCCAGGTAGATATCTTCAAGCGCTGTAACGTTGACTTTCCCATTCCAGTTCGACGTGTTTGAGTTGATCTTTAAATTTTTTGAGATGGAACCAATCCCTTTTCCGGCGTTGAGCGTGATGTTGTTGCCGGTGATTAAGCTGATCATATTTGTTCCGGAAACAATCGAACCCGCTGAAATGACGCCTGTGTTTCCGACAACTGAGTTGATTTCATTGACCCGCAAGTCGCCGCTGAGATGTTTGACATAAATATTGCCGCTTGAGGATTTAGCAGTCAGCGCGCCAGTGTTGCCCGCCAACTGCAGCGGCAGCGGGTTATTGATCAGACCGATGTCCGATCCGGCTTCCAACGAGATATTTTTGGCAGTAACTTTTCCAGATTCATCGACTGCGTAAATTCCGCCAGTTTGAGTAGTAATGCTTATATCACCAGCAGCGTTCAGTAACGCGCCTTCCAGCACGACATTTCCTGAACCGGATGACTTGATTGAAATTTTCCCTGTAGGAGAGCCGATGAATGTAATACCAATCGGCTGATGTGCATTGACTTCGTGGTTATAGATCGTTTGCGTCCCTTCGATTTGTTTGTACGTTGCTTCATACACCTTCGATAAATACCAGGTCCAGTAGGTGTTGCTATAAATCAACATTGGATCTGATCTAAAGGTACTGGTTGTATCGCTCCAATTTTTAACATCCCCGCGGGTTGTGCTGTCATCCTTGAAATAATAAGGACCGTTTCCACCGTCTCTTGGTTCGGTAGAACTCCAGCTTTCCCAATCTTCTTCTTTTATTTGAAAAACGTCAGGAATGAAGTCCAGCCATTCTGCTCTTCTCTTATAGGCATATCGGACTTTGGTCGTTTCCTGGACAGTCGCCCAGCCATAGTACCAGGACTTGTCAGGCTGATACGAGAATGTCGTTCCAGTTACCTGAACCTTTACAGAAGTATCCTTACTCCCTGAAGTTTTAAGGTATGTTTTTCCATCCTCATTCGTGAATATGGAGAGATATGGTTTGTCGTCTAATCTGGTATCCATATTCGGCGCGGATGTTATGACCGGAGTTCCGCCAGCAAGATCATTGATTAACAAGGTTCCTTCACTTGCCTGCGACAGATCAATTCCGCCAATTTTCACATTGACATTCGTCTCATTGACAATCGTAACAGTGGGATACCCATTAAGAATTTTAATGTG
>DHPK01000014.1:27192-37932 GCA_002407845.1 Leptolinea sp. UBA5366
ATACCCATTAAGAATTTTAATCTGCCCAGGACCGGTGTTCAAAATCTTCCCATGCAGCTCGACATAACCGCCTCTGCTTTTGATCGGATCAGTTTCGAATTGATTGCTGATCGTATTGTAATAAACATTGAATCCAGGGTTATTGTCGGAAGTATTCTTCAGGTAGATCCGCCCTTGTTTATTCTGCATCAATCTTACAGCTTCATTCCATGAAGCATCAGTGATGGTAAGTGTGTATTTATCTCTTCCGCTTTGAATATTCCCGTTGATATTGATATGTTGCGCCTTGATCAAAATCCGATCACCCATCAGCGTCGAATTGCTTGGATTTTTTACAAAGTTAGCATATTGCTGTTCACCAACATTTCCGACACCGCCGCCAATTGTGTAGAAAAAGGATTTTTGACAGAGATATAAATCAGGCAAAGTACCGCAAACACTAAGGTAAATGAAATTGACACCGGAACCCTGGTTGAGAATATCCAAGGTTTCTCCGCCAACGGAAAAGCTGGTTAAGCCTTCCACGTATATGTCGCCGCCGCTGATAAACGTCGGTTTAATTGACTGGATCGTGTTCAAAATTCGCAACGACGACTCTCCGCCTCCTGCATTAATATCCACAGGTCCGTTCGGGTTATAAATTCCAGTCCCGCCATTCAAGGATGACAAGATTGTGATCCCCGGCCAGCGCAGTGATCCTAAAAAACTATTCTTAAGTTTTGACAAATCTACTTCCTGATCAATTCCAAAGTTAGTTCCGTCTATAACCGTAAAATCGTAGTCCGTAAGGATCACGGTGTTTTTAATCACGACAGTCGCTGAATTGTTGCCAATCGGAGGATCAGACAATGTAAACGCTGCTGTTCCGGCGCTGGCGACAGGATCCACACCATTTTGGTTGAAACGGTTCAATATTTCAACTTCACGTGCATTGGATTCTGCAATTGTATTGGCGCCCTTCTCCACTCTGGCTGAATTGAGGTAGATACCGCCATTATCATCAGGAATCCGAATTCCCATGATGTTCAGAAATGCATGGGTTTCATTTATGATCTCAACGTGAGAATTCCCCGGTGCGTCAAAAGTGCCGCTGCCCTGTAAAATGCCGGTACGGATGTCAATTCGTCCAGCTGCCGCAATGATCTGGGGGATTGTGATCGCAATCACGTCCCCTGTCGGAACCACCGTTACCGACGTCGAAGGATCTTTTTCATCTGTAAAGGTGAGAGGCGAATAGTACTTCGCCATCTCATTTTTAATTCTTACAATCTGCTCTTCGTAATAACTTTTCAGCGTCGCGTTCGTCGAGCCAAAATTCGCCAGCATGGCTTGAGCATTTTGTAAAGCTTCAACCAGCGGTGATGTTGACTTGGAAATGCCAATGGTATACGGTATATTGCTATTCGCGTCAGTTGTGACCGAATAGGTATTTTTTGCCGGGTCGAAATTTGCATTTTGCGGTGAGTCGTTGATTGTTATTGTGATGCTCTTGAAAGTGATCTGCTGATTTCGGTTGAAACCCGTTTCAGCAATTCCGTTCATTTCAATGGTTGCGTGGTTTTCTGCCAGCGACTGCCCTGAAAACAGTTCGGTTGAGTTTTTATCGAAAATCTTCGCGAGACCATCCGCTGCCTTGCTGACCCAGCTGACGACTTTTGCCTTCCCAAGCAGATCGACTGCGCCATCTTTTTCCGCATAAAGGCTGAGCTGATTGCCGGAACGCACTGTGCTGCCTGAATCGATCCGGATCAGATTCGTCTGAACCGCGTAAGCATAGGCGTTGACATTGTCAATCGGGAATGCTGAACCTGCAAATCCATCCCAGCGTGCGTGAACTTTATATGTATCGGGAGCTCTGAAGACTGTCGGTTGTGTATTGCGTCCGGCAGCCAGTGTCAGATCATTTTGGGCTTCAAGTTTGGTTCCACCACCCATGATGATGATAGAGTTCTTCGGATAGATTTCTACCCGCGTATTCCCGGTCATCACCGTACCAGCACCAAACGTCTCGATATCGGTCGCGCCATTTAAAATTCCAGAACCGCGCGCTGAAATCGCCATTGCGCCGTTCGACAGGATCTGACTGCCCGAGCCGATCAAAACTTCTGCCAGCACATCCTTCGCCGAAATCGTGTTATTCCCTGCCGCGTCGGTCAAAGCCCCGCCGGTTGTGAAGGTCAGATTGCTTTTTGCGTTGACAATGTTTTCAGCCGAGATCAGAATCTGATGCAGACTCTTTGTCATGCCGGTTGATTTCAGCGTGACAGACGTACCAATACTAGTCCGGGTAGTGAGTTTAATCTTTGTCAGGCTGGACGCGGCGGCTCCGCTTATAACCCCGCCGGTCGTTCCGGATTGGGTGTCTTGAATGTCCGTCTTATTCAACGCAGAAATTACAATCAGCTCGGCTGTAATCTGGCTGTTGGATCCGATTCCAGCAATTACTGTGGAATTCACATCGTTTTCACCCTGGATGCCGCTGGTCGCAACGACGCCGCCAGCGATCGAAAGCATCGAGGTGTTTGCTTTGGTAAGATGCGCTACTAACAGCTTAAACGTTGTGACGTTGATTTTATTGCCCGTTCCGACAAGTGCCTTGGTCTCGTCAACGGAAGCGCTTGACGCTTTTGTGATTGAACCAGCGAGTAATCCCCCGGTTCCGGCGCTTGATTGAGCCAGATGATCTACTTCCGAATTTGCGGAAACAGTGACTGACGCTGAACTGCCATAGGACCGATCGATCGTAACATTGTTGCCGAGAGCAGCGAGGACATTGACCTTCGATTCAGATTTTGCATCACTGCCGCCGGCTGCTATAACCGACACGAGCAAATTCGTTGTCTTCGCCTGCTGTCTTGAAAGGTTGACCGCATTCAGCTCAAATTTATTTATTTTAATTCGGACGCCATCCACTACGAATGCGGTCACAGACGTTTTATCAATAGCTTTGGCGACTGTCGCATTGACGCCGAACAGCGCACCAACAGCCCCAACCGCATAGGCTTTTGCATTATAGATTTCAAATCCATTGATGTCGGTGTAAATCTTCTGAGCAAGCACATTTAGCAGTACTGCATTGATGTTCACCTGGATCCGCGCACTGACCGCTGGTTTGACGGTGGATGTTGCGACTGATGCGCCAACTGTCAGAGCGCCGGCATTGACACCCCAAGCCTCAGTGCGAGCCTGCGGAACAGCGAGACTGATGAGGTCAATAAAATATGAATTCAGTAGAATGCTGCCTCGGATATCCGCACTGGTATTGGTAGCTGCCTCTGCGGTAGCAACCGAGCCATTGATGCTGACAATGCCACCAACGCCAGAAACACTGTATGCGTAAGCGTCATCGTACGTGATCGCCTTGATTGTCAAATATTCGATATCCTTCAGACCGAACTTTACATCAGTCGTTGAACTGGAGTCGTACCAGGCTTCAACATTGCCGTCCGAAATCGCAGTAGCAATCGATGCTCCCATGCTGAGACCGCCAATTGACAAACTGTAAATCTTTGCCTCGGATTTATTATAGGAATAAGCATTGATCAAAAGATCAGTCAGGTCAGTCGTTCCACGATGACCCATCCAAGATTTTATGGTTGCATGGTTTTTAGCAATCGCAATCGATCCAGTTCCGGTGTAAACACCGCCGCCGGACGCGCTTGCCAACGCTTTCGCACCTGTATCAACTTTTGATCCGTCTTCATTTATATTCTGCCGTGCTTCAATTTGCCAGAGGATGTTAGAGGCGATCTGATTCGCTTCATTCGCTGAATCGCTTTCAATATAGGCGTTAATTACTGGCGAAGAATATGAAACCGCCACAGATGCGCCAATACTGACCGTGCCGCTGACCACAACACCGACCGCATCGGTGGCAGCATCACCGTCATATTGTGCAAACACTTTGACAGCCCGTTTCGGGTCTAAGTTTAGAGGATCGATCTCAATGAAGCTTGAATTTCCGAGATTGGTAATGCTGGAAATGACCTTCGGCTCCAGCACTGCAACTGAAACATTTAGCACGCCCGATCCCAGGATCGATGCGCTGCCGCCGATTGTTTCAGCATAAGCTCGCTCTGAGACATAATTGTCAATCAGGATTCCGTAGCCATTTACGAAGGTCGAACCATCAATCGCAGCAACATAACGGCTGCTGCTATTTTCTGCTACCGCCATGTTGACCGCGATCGCAACTGCACCCGCACTTGCACCTGTCGCATAAGCTTCAAATTTATTATAGATCTTTGAAATCAGCCGGATCGTACCGGTTGATTTCTTTACTAGCGTCCCATCCATTCGAGTCGCTGCATCAATAGAACTGTGAGCTGCGGAAATGTTCCCGCCAACCGCAACTGTACTGCCAGCAATTCCTACAGAAATGACTTTCTGACCATATTTTTCCATGATCAAATTGTCATCATCATAGTTATAGAAGGTCTTGATCAGGATGTCAGACTGGTTGAAGAGATCACTATTCTGGATGTAAGCTTTCAAATCCGGATCATTGTAGCCAATCGCAATATTTAAACCACCCGCGAATGTCGCACTAACCGCGGCGGAATTCGCAGTAATAATCATCTTCGTCCGCAATCCGCTGATAACAGCGACGCTGTCAGAATCAATCGAACTGCCGCTGATATATGCTTCGATGTCCGGTTTGACGATGTTGAGGGCAAGACCCGCAGTTACGACCGCTGAGCCGCCAGCCAAATTAATCGTCAGCGTTTGGGTTTCCAGCTCGCTGAGTGCGTTGACCGACACTTTTTCAAATGGTTCAGCCACAGGATTATCAATATCCGTTGTGTTCTGTGCATTCTCGATTTTTTCAAGCCAGGCAAGCGTCTGCCCATCAACGATTGACAACGCGATCGAAACAGATCCGGCTACGCCGCCGCTGAGCGCTGCAGATGCAGCGTTCGCCATGACTTTTCGGGTCGATTTCGCATTGACTGAAATATTATCAGCGTGGATTATGACTTTGTTACCGAGGTCATCGCCAATTCCAGCAGCTGTATTTGCGTGGTCATAGACCACAACTGCTTGTCCGGCAAAACCGCCCATCGCACCTGCCGTGCCTGCGACAACCGTCGCATTCAGATCAGTGATCAGGTTGGCATCAACGTTGATCGTTACTGCCGTCAGTTTTGCGCCTGAATCAATGATTGCGTTGACATTGGAGCCAATCACGTTGATGGACGCAACTCCGGCGACCGAAGAACCGCCGCCAGTGACGGAGCCGCCGATTGCCAGATATTTGACGCGCTCTTCGGCGATCACATCCAAAACACTGTCTGATGCGGAAAGAATGATCTTTGCTCCTTTTTCAATTACGGCGATCGTGCCTGACTTAGCGTCCAGACCGCTTGCGCCTAATGCGTCTTTTCCTGCGGTTACGATGTCCACGTTTTTGAATCCTGTGGATACGCTATCCAATTTCTTTCCAAGAAGAACGAAGTAATCGACTGAATCGTCATCGCCAGTATCATCCGCAGATGAGTCGATTGCGCCAGAAATCAGATCCTTTCCATCATCGAGCGTATTAAATGTGTTCGAAATGTTTTCTTTCCCGCTGGTTTCTTTTCCGTCCTTATCTTTACTTGCAAATGGATCTTTTTCAATCGTATCTTTACGAACGATCGGATTTCCATCAGCATCCTTCTTGATATTTCCATCCATGTCCCGTTCATATTCTTCATATGATGTTTTAAAACTGGCAGCGAATTCATCCCCGATGACATTCACCAGCAGTGACGCGCCAATTCCTAATCCAGCGAGACTGCCAGTTGCTGAAACAGTGGTTGTGTCCTTATTACTGAGCGCAGCGACCTGAACATGCTGGACTGCAGTGATAACAGCGTTGCTGCCGACAATCGCTTTCGCGTTATTGCGGATTACATCAACCACCAAACTGCCGGAAACGCCCACGGATGCAAGGCTGACACTGCCAGCAAAATTGAAGATTTTGGAATGATTCAAGGCTGTGACCAGCACATCCCCGCCGGAAGTGACTACGGCGTTTGAGCCGATCATTGCAGTCGTATCTGACAGGAAGACATCGACCAGAACTGACCCAGCGACTCCGGCGTAAAGCCCGCCGCCAGCAGTGCCGACCACGGTTACAACCTGGTCATTTGAATATGCCTGGACGATTACACCCTTGACCTCATCGTAAACGGAGAAAGATCCATCAGTCCCCATCGATTTTTGGTAAGCTTTGTTTATGATTCCGTTTGCTTTTCCATTCGCTGTTACTTTTGAATAAGGCGCAATCAGCGCGCTGGTTTTCTTGATTTCTACCAGAACTCCGATACTGCCGCCAACGCCCGCGCCGGTAAAACCAATCGCCAGATTCCCTGCGACCAGCACGACCTGCGTATCGTCATAGGCATTTACCAAGACATTCCCATCAGTCGTTACGGTGGCGCCTGTGCTATCCAAATCGTTATCGCCGATCGATGCCAGCGTTTCGTTCACGATGGTCACGACACCGATTGTCCCGCCAACGCCTGCTACACCGGAAACGGCTACGCCTGCGACGACTGAGATAATTTGTTCTTTCGCATTTGCATTAACGATGACATCCATCGCAGCTTTCACGAGCGCACCGTCAGCAATAACCGCTGCAGTATTCCCAGAGTAGACCGTGACGTCAATCGCCGGGCTAACTCCGACTGTGCCGGAGCCATTCGCGGATGGCACAACGCCGATATGGAAGAAGTCATTGCCCGCCAGCACGTAGACGCTGGCGGTGGTGTTCAGCTTCAGATTTGCCGTTTGATTGATCAGCGCGCTTTCGCCGATCGCCGCCTTTACATCAATGTTCACGACGTTTACAAGCCCGGTAACATTGACAGCGACCGTTCCAGCGCCGCCAGCGCTGGCGACAAAGGTCAGCAGCGAGTCTTTATTGACTGCTGATACTGCGATTCCGTTGAAACTGATCGTCTCAGCTTTTCCCTCGCGATCCTTTGACAGCGCATCAGTATTCGGTGCGCCATCGTCCTCATCATCATCATTCATGTCACTTGGAAATGCCTGACCCGGGAGATTGAAGATGAATCCGGAAGGAGAAATTGTGCCGTTCCAAATGCTATGGTTCGTTCCGGTAGCAGTACTATTATCTAAAGGTATCGCGATCCCTGACATGGCATTCTGATAGTCCAGTGCCAGTCTGATTTTTGTTTTTCCATCTGCGCCTGCCGGATCGACGATCAAATAATAGGATCTGCCATTTTCGAGTCCGCCAATGCCTGGATTTTCCTTGTCATCTTTATCCAGACCGGAGCTGTACACGACGGAATCGCCGGTCTTATACCCTGGATCAGTCTCCAGCGTAATGGTCCCAGTGGTATTATCTACTGCAGTCGCCGGATCAAACGTCGGCCGAATAATTTTGACGTCAACGTCTGAATTTTCGGGTGTAGTGGCTGTTTTATATTCTTCTTTGTACGATCCGCTGAATGAGACTAAACCATTGCCGTTCCCCAGCGCGTCAACTTTTGCATTTTTATCGATCGAAGCATAAACTTTTTTCGATGAAACGCTGATATCGAGCGAGGTGCCAACGCCGACTGTGCCGCCGCTTGAGATGGATCCAGCGGTCAGGACTGCCAGCGTGTCGTCATAAGCGTTCACCAGTAAGGATCCCTGAGCGGAAAGGACAGCTTTCGAACCGACCTTTGCTTCCGTCGTCAGATTCAATGAGTAAACGCCGGTAGAACTGCTAACCCCGACCGTTCCTGCACCGCCAAGGGAAGCTGATACAGAAATGATCTGTTCGGATGACAACGCCTGAACAATGATATCGCCCAATGAAGTTACGGTTCCATTGACTGAGGCTTCAACATTCTTAGTCAGCACACCAACATCAATGCCGACGCCGACGCCGACCGTTCCAGCGCCTGAAATCGCACCGGCAACACCCCACATGGTGGTTTTACTGGCAGCAAAGACACTGACTGTCAATGGATTACTTAGGTCAGCCTCCGAAGTGCTGTCACCAGCGTCAACTGTTGCTTTTTCACCGATCGTTGCTTTGACTGTATCGTTCAGGATCGATAGCGTGCCAGATCCTGAAACCGAAACTTGCCCAGCTCCTTCGCCGACCGCAGCAAAGATGCGGACGGCGTGGTCAGAAACTGCGCTGACGAACACACCGCGGCGATTGATAAAGGTCCAGGAACCGGCAGTTGCGATGTCAGCGCCTAAAGTCTGGATAACAGCCTTTTTACCTTTGCCCTTTACTTTGACATTCTCGCCGATAGAAGAAATTACTGCGTTATTCGAAATAAACGTTGAATTTGATAAACCGACGGCTGCTGTGCCAGCACCACCAGCGACACCGGCGACCAGAATTGCTGAAGTTTTATCCTCAGCCTGGATATTGACACTTTCTTCGGCAGTCAGAGAGGCATAATTGTTTGCGGATGCTTCAATATCGTTGTTCAGCACACCGATCACAACCGAGCCGCCGATTGCAACTTTGCCCGCACCCGATGCACCTGCCGCGAGCGCGATCATTTCGCCTGAAGCGGATGATTTAATAAAGATGTTTCCGGCAAGGGATTCCAGTTTCGCACCGTCTACGAGTGCTTTAGATTTCAGCTCGCTCATGTTGAAACTGACGGCTGCTCCTCCAGCAAACTTGCCAGCGCCGGCTGCGGTCCCGGAAAATGCGTAAATGTCATTTTTTCCTTCAGCCAGGACAGAAATGTCGCCTGAGGCGGTCACTTTGGATGTCGTCCCGGTGATTGAACTTTCAATTTCAGTCAGAATAATATTCGCTGAAATCCCGGCTGCTACAGCCACTTTTTCAGCGCCAGCTCCACCGGCAGAAACCGCAGTTATCGAACTGCTGTCTCTTGCCGAAACGATTATGCTTGATTTCAAATTGACTGCATTTCCCATTGAAAGCGTTGAATCTATGATCTTGGCATGAATCTTCGGTTGAATCAGGTTGAAAGCGATTGCGATACCGATTCCGGTTTTCTTCGCCCCGCCCAATGAACCTGCTGCCGAAATGATCGTGCTCTTATTCTGCGCGCTGATCAGCGCTGACTTGTTTGCAGCCGGACTGGAAGCTGTAACCTTGTCCATAACCGCATTGACCTGATTCAACAGCAGATCAATCGCAATTGTTGCACCGACGCCAGCTGCATCTTTGGAAATACCGACAGCTCCAGCAGCTGAGATAATTGAATTTTCCGCCGCTGCCATGAGGTTCAGATCGCCTGAAAATGCCAGATCGCTTTCGCGGAAATAAGCATTCGTTGAATTTTTAATCAAGTTTAAGGTGAAAGCTACACCAAAACCGGCTTTCCCGCCATACGAAGCTGATCCCGCTACTCCAATTATTCTTGAGAGATCCTGGGCGGCAACCTCGACAGAACCTGTGATTTTTGAGCCTTGTTTCAGACCGCTCAGGATTGCTTCGGTCTGATTCTTCAACACATTGATTGCAACTGACCCTGCAATGCCAATGCCTTTTTCCTTGAGTGCGCCTGAGGCGCCAGCTGCCATCGCGATAATGTCACCGGACCGAACGGCTGACACAATTACCGTTCCCGGAGCAGTTGTATTCGCAGTCGATGCGCCAAATTTGACGTTCTCAATTGCTGCCCGGGTAAACCCGTCCAGCCAGTTAAAGGAGACCGAACCTGCAATCCCGAAGGAAGTGCCTTCGCCATTTGCAGCCAGTGCAGCCGCTCCGGCTGCTGTCCGCAGAGAGGTTTGGTTTTCAGCATACACAGAGACCGATGATGCAGTCAGTAATCCTGCGTTGCGAATCGCAGCTTCGACTTTGTCAATCAGCACATTTACGGAGATATCTCCAGCGACCGCAAATGCATTCTTTACCTTCTTACTGCTATTGCCGCCGCCACCCCCATCGAGGGAACCCTGTCCGGTTTTTCCAAAATTCTGCCCCGCAAGCTTCATGTCGACCAGCATGGTCTTCTGCCAATGCTTGCGCGGCATGCCGCTGCCTGCACTGTCTTTTTTCTCTGACGATGAGCCGCTTGAGCTCGGATCTTTTGTCATCGCCGCAGCCAGTGCGAGCACCCAATTGTTGCCTTCCGATACAGCACTTACATGCAATGCCCCGGAACTATTAATCGTGCCGCTGGCGGTGCCGAGATCGACAGCACCAACCGTCACACTGCCGGATGTAATTGAGCTCAACGCCTTCAATGCGTTCATTATTTGGTCATAGGTTGCATCATATGGCAGGATTTTACTGTCAACACCGTTATAGCTGAGATAAAAGCCGCCGTTGTGTGCACTGTTGAAAATCGTCTGGGTGCTGTTATCCACCTTGTCGGATTTGACATAGACCGATCCGTCAAATGCCAGGAGCGGTTCAAAGCTGATCAATTCACGATCCCCATAAACACTAAAGGTTATGGTGAAAATTCCAGTTGACTCATCTTTGGTAACCGTCACGGAACCATCGGGGGTCGTTGAACCCGCAGGCTCTGCGACAGGATTATTATCGGTTGAACGGAGCGCCTTAATCGCTTTGAGGGCATTAAGCGCTTCGGCGATCTTTGCCGCATCTGCGTCGAATCTGAGCACTTCCGTCTTCTCATCCTGGAAAACCAGCCGATATCCGCCCTGCGTTGCATTGCCCAGCGAAAGCTGCTGTGATTCAGTTTTCTGAGTTGCGCCTTCTTCCAATTTCTCTATTTTGGCAGTGTTGCTAATAATTAGACTGCGTTTGCCCGGAAGTTTAAACATGATCAG
>DHPK01000014.1:38070-43446 GCA_002407845.1 Leptolinea sp. UBA5366
AAACATGATCAGCCAGCCGCCGTCTTCTGCTTCCGTTACCGTCACACCGCCGGCATCCTCGATACTTTGCAATTTATTCAATTCAGCGGCAATTTCTGCAGCAGTGGCAGTTGCTGAGATCGCAGCGGTGGTATCTGTGCCATACGTCAGTGTTGTGTCATTTGGAATATTTCCATCAAGAAATTGCACTTCATTTGTGTCGTATGCACCTTGAGATTCTGCTGTTACCGTTATCGTCCCATCGCCATTAAAATACCCGACTGGTGTTGCCGTGATCGGCAGCGTCCCGCTGGTACTGAAAAGCACCTGCCAGGGACCTGCCGCCCCATTTTGGAAGTTGCCAATGATTGCGTTCACGTCTCGCAGAATTGTGTTCACGCCGATAGAAGCGCCGACACCTGCTTTTGTCCCCATAGCAACTGCGCCGACCAGCAAGTAATTGTCTGTATTATCATTCGCAACCACATCCACCGGACCGCCGAGAATAACCGCTGTCGGCGCAATCCGGGCTGTTGTCGTGTTGAAAATTCCAACATAGGAAATGGCACCCGCGAGAGCGAATCCGTCCGCTGCCTGAGCACCCGCTTGCACAAATGTGATGTTGTTTACTGCCGTATCCGCTTTAACCGTCAGTTTCCCTGATTTTCCAGTCCTGATCATTGTCTCATCACCAATTTCTGCAATGCTTCGGAAAATATATACCGGGATAAAGATGCTTCCGCCAGCGCCGTTCTTCGTACCGCTGTTCCCAAAAAGGCTGAAAGCCGACTTCGGAAAATCTTTTATATATGTTTTAACGCTGTCAAGTTTTTTATTTTTCTCCAAACCCGGCTGGTAGTCAAAATGGAAATTCCCAGCTACGTTGATGAAACTGGCATCCGCTGCTGAAGTGACTTTGACACTTTGGACATCTGTTTGGAATGCTGTCTTCTGGTTGATCTTGACTTTGTTCCCGATCAGCGCTTTTGTATCACTGCCGAGATAAACAAAGCCGAATGAACCGGCTATACCGATCTTGGTCTCGTTGCTGCTGCCGCTGCCTTCTGCAACGCTGCGGATGTAATTGTTGAAAAATGACGGAGCAAAGACAAAGTTTGTTGAACCCGCTGACTCGATCACTGCTGAAATAATATCTCCGACACTCGCCTGCAGAATCGCCTGCCAAGTTTCCCGGGCAAGGGAGGGGTAACTTGTATTCGCTGCAATCTGAATGTTCCGTTTGGCATCCAAATTTGCCCCATCCATAATTCGGGCTGAATTATGGTCAATCAGAACAACCACGCTGAGGGAACCGCCGATTGTAGCTTTCGTTCCGGCGCCATCTTCAGGAGAAGCTTCATTTTCAACATCCGAAGTGTAAACATGCCGCAAGGTTGAAAACACTTCAATGTCTTTGTTACTTTCCAGCACCGCATTGGATCCGACAATCGCGCTGACTGAATTAATGTTGGTTAAAACGCCTAAACCGCCGGCGACACTGATAGAAGAAGCAGCTTTTTCAGCATTTTTCTTTCCTTCCTCATCTGTCTTTTCGTCTGTTTTTCCCAAGCCTTTTTTGATCCACTCAAAAGTTTTTGTCGCGCCAGCTTTGGCAAGCGTCGTACCTTTGTCAATGAGCGTATATTTTAATAAGTTGATTGCAGTCCGGTCTTGGTTAAAATAACCGCTGGCAGCGATACTACCCTCTGTTATCAAGGAAGCTCGGACACCGATCCCGTTTGTCACCCCAAGATCAAGCTGGTGTCCGACAGTTGTGGTGTCAGTTGGTTTGACCAGCTGAATCCCTTTTTCGATCTCTTTCGCTTCGTCTAACGATCGCGCTAACTGAAAATAGTCAGTCCCTGTTCTTACAACAAAGTAGATCACCTGTTCTTCTAATCCGTTAATCAGCTTATATCCGCCATCATAAGTTGTGCTCTTCACCAGATAATGAATCGGCGTGTAACTGTCTGCACCGGTGTTTTTTGGGTCTGGTGTTATTTCACCAAAAGTCACTCCGGCTAATTCTACAAACTGACAGCTGCCTTTCGGATCCTTAGGATCACAGGGTGTCATGGATGCGATCTCATATTCTTTTGCTTTTCCGTTTACAAGGCCGGAAACAAGACCAGGGATCGTCGCATAATCGCCAGCTTGGTAGGTGACAAAATCGCCTGTTTCCAAACCGCCCGCAGATGTAATTTTCAGCTTTGAAGAATCGACGCCATCTTTGTTAGCGATAAAACCGTATTTCAGGTTAAGATCTCGCTTTATTATGTCAGTCGGGACGGAATAATAAACCATATCTCCGGTTTTAAAATCGTGCTGTACGATTCTAATTTCCCCAGTTTTTTCATTGACCGGGCTGGTCGAACTTTGAGCAGTCGGATTCGGGATAAATGTTTTGCTCTTTGCAGCATCCATGAACCAGAAACTTTGTTCGTTTTCTGGATTTTTCGGCAGCTTGAGACCAGTTACGGATTCCCCATTCAGCTTCAGTTGAAAACTGTTGTCATCCACTCGAATGACCTCATATTCGACACTGTCAAGCAATCCGCCGATCGGATCTTCCATAAGACTGGAGTAAAGGATTTTCTGGCCTGTAACAAATCCATGACCGGTAATATTGAAAGTCGAGGTCGTTTCATCCAATACGGTACTATTCGGATAAAAAGTCTTAGGATTGTAAGGCGTAAACGTATGCACCACACCAGATTCAACGCCTGCACTCGATAGGTGAATAGGATCGGCAGTCACCAAAGCGATATTATCTTTATCAATCCGGATAACTGTATATTGTTCGCCGTCTTTTAATCCTGAAATCGGCTGTTGATACTTTGCGGCATGATAGGTTATCTTTTGCCCTGTGACCAAACCGTGATTCGGAATATAGAGACCGTTGGTTTTGACCCCCTCCAGGTTAATGGGAGTGAAAGAATTCGCTTCAGAGGTTGTCTTTGCGAAAATCTTTCCTTCTGCCAGCGCTTTTACATTCGAGACGCCAACAAAAGCTGCCAGTTCGATTGCCTGAGCCCCGCCATTGTAGATCATTACGGATGCTTCCGCACCGCCGATATTTGCGCCATTTGCAAGAATGTTTACGGAACCGAATGCATCCAATTTTGTGTTTTTAGCTGTCTCAGCTATTGAATTGAGGACGGACACGCCGACCCCGAAGGAAATTGGCAATAAGTTGTCTGCTTTATTTCCATCGGTCGCGGCGCTAACACTAGCATTGCCGTTTGCATCAGATTGGATCAGAATATCCCCAGCTGTGCTGACAATTTCTGCTGCATCCAAAATCTTGACGAACGAGTTCACAACAGAAACACCGACCGCCATCGAAAAATACTTTGAAAGCACTGAAACGTCAGCGTTGCCAGTTGCCGCAGCATTGATCGTCACGTCATTCTCAGCCTTAATTTTTGTATTGCCGGTCAATTCAATGTTTGCCCAGGAGATTCGCACACTGGCTCCCAGAGGAAATGATACAAGCCCGGTGTCCAATATTCCAAGACCAGCAATTTGATCAGCAACATCCTTTCCAGATATTCCAATCAACCCGTTAAGAAATTCACCAATACCGGCGCCATTTAAAATTTCTGCAATGGTTTCAGCCATACTCTCGGTCATGTCATAACCGCTCTTCGCATCGATACTGACATTGTTGGCGAGGATCAGCGAGTCTTTTAGAATCACATCTGCGGCATTGACATAGATACCACTGGCGTTGCCAATCACAAACGAAAGCAGCTCGCGGATAAAATCCAGCTCTCTGACTGTCATCCCGCCGGTGTCCTGTGCCAAAATGGTGACATCCCCGCCAGTAAAACCAGTCGATCCTTGAGCCAGGATGCTGACATTGTCAAGAACCAGATTCACAGCTTCGATCAGGATATTACCGGAGGCAGCGATTGAATCAGCGGTCTTATAATCCGTTCCGGTGATGCTGCGCGTTGAGAGCGTTTTTCCGGAATCAACGGTGACTTTACCGCCTTTGATCGTCAAATCTTTTCCCTTCAGCAGCAGATCGGTTTTAATCGCAATATCGTTTCTTTCGCGATTTCCGATCAATGAAAGCGTTCCGGTATACGTCTCATTATTGAATGAATTAACCGTCAAATTCGTATCTGGGGCATTGGTATTAATCGTCAGTGAGTTTTTCGGATTGCTGAAGCTAACGGTGCCAAAACTGCTCGAAACGATGTCCATGGTCGTTGTGCTTGACCCTTGCTTCAGACTGTACTCTTCTTGCAGTTTTTCAAAGGAATAAGACAAATCATCCACTGTGTAAGCTGAGACATCCAGTTTCGCAACGGATCGCGTGCTGATTTTCATTCCGGTCGGCGGAGTTGTTGCTGCAGCAGGTTTAAATTCAGCGATGATGTCTTCGCCAATCAATGGACCTGTTGTCGTACCGACTTCAATCTCTGCTGAAACGAAATGATCTGAGCGATCCGTGGTGACAGCCACAGTGTCAGCAGGGTTTCCATCGCTGTCTTTAGCTTCGCCGACGATTTTTATCTCGTTATATCCAGCTTGATCTACTACCTCAATCTTGTTCTTGTCCTCAGCCGCAGCACCGTTCAAAGTGATATTGGTTGCGTTATTCAGGATGATCTGATCTCCATACCTGAAATTTTTAAACGTCAGCGGAACATTGACATTGGAAAATGTCATTTTCCCATTCAGCGTTGTGTAATCCGCTACAGCCGGAGAAGTTGGGCAGGTGAGCAATGCCGCATCACATCCGCCAGTGAACTGAAGGGAGAATGGCATGGTTTTGGTATCAAAATCTTTAAATTCCAAATCTTCTGTGATCGTCCCTTTTTCTACCTTGACGTCCAAAAGAGTTGTTCCGAGGGAAAGAAACAGCGTATTTCTGTTGTCGGAAATATAATTAATTGCCTTCTGAAAAGGTGCTTCGGATTGATCACACACAGCTCCAACAGCACACGTCCCGGATTTGGTTGTAAACTGATACAGTGCGGAACCAACATAAAACCAGGGATCTTTTCCAAGCGAAGGCACCATGATGCCGTCCATTGCCGGAGGTTCGGCAGGCTTTTCCGTCACAATCTGAGCAGGGTTAACTGACAAATCGTCTGGGATTAAAACCCCATCCGGAGAGAGTTCATCCGTGGTTTCTTCAAGCAGATGATCCGGGTTGTCAGTCGGTTCAGTTGGATTCAGGATTTCGTCAGGAGCAGGTGTTTCGGTGATTTCGGGGGTCGTGGTTTCTTCAAGCAACTGATCCGGGTTGTCAGTCGGTTCAGCTGGGTTCTGGATTCCGTCAGGAGCAAGTGTTTCTGTAATTTCTGGGTTCGTGGTTTCTTCAAGCAGCTGATCAGGGTTGTCAGTCGGTTCAGCTGGATTCAGGATTTCGTCAGGAGCAGG
>DHPK01000021.1:0-5581 GCA_002407845.1 Leptolinea sp. UBA5366
ATCCATCTGCAGCGCAGTGATGCCTTTTTCAGTTCCAGCAACCTTGAAATCCATGTCGCCGAGGTGATCTTCCGCGCCTTGAATGTCGGTCAAAACAACATAGTTGTCGCCTTCTTTGATCAGACCCATTGCTACGCCAGTGACAGGTGCCTTGATCGGCACGCCAGCATCCATCAGCGCGAGGGTTGAACCGCAGACTGACGCCATCGAGCTGGAGCCATTCGAGCTCATCACTTCGGAGACCAGTCGGATCGTGTACGGGAATTCCTCTTCGCTTGGGATAACCGGGAGCAGTGCCCGTTCAGCCAATGCGCCGTGACCGATTTCGCGGCGGCTCTGGCCGCCCAGCCGTTTGGTTTCACCGGTGCAGAATGGCGGGAAGTTGTAATGATGCATGTAGCGTTTGTTTTCGATCGGTGACAAAGTGTCAATTTCCTGCGCATCGCGCGGGGTGCCGAGCGTGGCGCTGGTCAGAACCTGCGTTTCGCCGCGGGTGAACAATCCGGTGCCATGGGCGCGCGGATAAACATCGACTTCGCACCAGATCGGGCGAATTTCTTCGAGCGAACGACCGTCAGGACGCACGTGCCGATTCAAAATGCGGCTGCGGATGACCTTTCGATAGGCTTCTTCAAATGCCTGACCATAAGCGTTCTGTTTTTCGGCGTCCTCGCCCGCAAAGAATTCGAGTGCGTCGGCTTTCAATTCTGCCATGCGATCCATGTGCTCATGTTTTGTATGCGGGGAATCCAGCAGATTTTCCATCGCCAGATTGTATTTTTCGTAAATCGCATCGATGTAATTCTGATCGATGGTGAAACGCTTCACTTCGCGTTTGGGTTTGCCGATTTCGGCTGCCATGCGTGCCTGAACTTCGACCAACGGCTGGATTGCCTGATGACCGATTTCGAGTGCCTGCAGCATGATCTCTTCAGAGACTTCGTTAGCGCCTGATTCGACCATCAGAATCGCATCAGCGGTGCCGGCGATCCGTAAATCCAGGTCTGAGTCTTCCATCTGCTGGAATGTCGGGTTGATCACAAATTGACCGTCGATATAACCGACGCGGACTGCGCCGACCGGACCATCCCATGGAATGTCAGAGATCATCAGGGAAGCGGAAGCGGCGTTGATTGCCATCACATCAAGCTGGTTTTCGAAATCAGCTGAAAGGCTGTATAAAATCACCTGGACTTCGTTGCGGATGTCCTGTGAGAAGAGGGGGCGCAGCGGCCGGTCGATCAAGCGTCCGGTCAGGACGATCTCGCCTGAAGGGCGTCCTTCCCGTCGGAAGAATGATCCGGGGATGCGTCCGCCAGCGTACATGCGTTCTTCATATTCGACTGTCAGCGGGAAGAAATCCTGTCCTTCGCGGACGTCGTTGCCCATTGTAGCGGCTGAAAAAACAACCGATTCGCCCAATTGAACTGTAACAGCGCCGCCAGCCTGGCCGGCGAGTTTTCCAGTTTCAAAGGTAACAACTTTACCACCAACTTCAGTGGTATATCTTTTTACATCTGGTTTCATTAAAATTATTCCATTTCCTTCGCCAGGTCAGGGACTGAAAAAAAAACTAGAAAATTCCGCTTGCTGCTTCCCTGTGCATTTCACAGAGGGGATCATCCGATTTTTTTTCAATGCCCAACCGCGGCGAACACATAAATTAAGTTGGGGTTTCCCCCATTTTCAAAAAGAGAGCAGATGATTCAGGCTCACCTGCTCTCTTTCTTTATCAGATTATTTTACGCGCAGCCCAAGCTTTTCGTTCACGGCTACGTAACTTGCGTAGTTGTTCTTGCGCAGGTAGGCAAGCAGTCGGCGGCGATGGCCAACCATTTTGAGCAGCCCGCGCCGTGAGCTTTCATCTTTCTTGTTAATTCGCAGATGCTGCGTCAAGTCTGCGATCCGTTTGGTCAGCATGGCGATCTGGACTTCAACTGAACCCGTGTCGCCGTCGTGCTTTCCATAATTACCCATAATTTCTAACTTTTGTTCTTTCGATAATGCCATGACAATGCTCCTTCTAAAGTTTTTGCAAGTCTCCAAGATTCAAGCGATTGACCTGAATCCGGACCAGTCCAAGCTGAAAGTATACCATGGTTCAAAATATTTTATGGAAAGGTTATGCATTCAATCGTCCTGAAACGGCTCAGGATAAATAAAAATTGTCCAGATCTCTTGTTCGGTGTGAATAGCAGTCCGTCATCAATCTTTTTCAACAGGGTCTCTGTGCTGAGTCCTGTCAGTATAATTATGAGGTAAGTTAAGGGCTATCCGCAACTGAGTGAACAGGAAAATTGATGGTAAAAGTTTTTATTGACGGCCGGTCAGGGACGACCGGTCTGAAAATTGATGTTCGATTAGCAGACCGCAGGGATCTGAATCAGATCATTCTGCCTGATGAGGTTCGGAAGGATCTGGCTGCGCGCGCCGATGCGCTGAACAGCTGTGATGTCGCGATTCTGTGCCTGCCGGATGCTGCTGCCCGCGAATCAGCAGCAATGATTGACAATCCTGCGGTCAAAGTGATCGATACTTCGACTGCACATCGCACAGCAGACGGCTGGGTATACGGCTTTCCGGAGCTGTCAGCCGCTCAGCACGCTGCCGTTCAAACGGCGCAGCGCGTCGCTGTGCCGGGCTGCCATGCTTCCGGTTTTATCGCGCTGGTGCGTCCGCTGATCGATGCCGGGCTGCTGCCGGCTGATAGCCTGCTCACTTGCCATTCTCTGACCGGTTACAGCGGCGGCGGAAAGCAGATGATTGCGGACTATGAGTCAAAAACGCGCGATGCGGCGCTCGGTGCACCACGGCAATACGGCTTGACACAGGAACATAAACATCTGAAAGAAATGCGTCTGATCTGCGGATTAGATGCGGCGCCTGTTTTCTGTCCGATTGTGGCGGATTATTTCAGCGGTATGCTTGTGACGGTTCCTCTTTTCAAGGCTCAATTAAAGCCGGGCTTCGGAAAAAGTGACATTCAAGCTGTGTACAGCGGGCTTTACACTGGACCAGCTGTCAGCTACCAGCCATCGCTTGAACAGGGCGGCATGGTGAACGCGCTTGATTTGTCCGGCAAGGATTCGATGCTGATCAGCGTCAGCGGTAACGAAGACCGCATGATTTTGATGGCGCAATTTGATAATTTATGCAAAGGAGCGTCCGGAGCAGCTGTGCAATGTTTAAATCTGATGACGGGCGCAGATCCAAATCTAAGTATGGTTTTTTAGGAGGCAGTTATGAGTGAATATATGGAAAAAATAAAAGGCGGTGTATGTTCAGCAAAGGGCTTTCAGGCAGCGGGCGTGCATTGCGGCATCCGAAAAAACCGATCGAAACGAGATTTGGCACTGATCGTCAGCGACCGCCCAGCGTCAGCCGCGGCAGTTTACACGACGAACCTGGTGAAAGGCGCGCCCCTCGAAGTTACGCGTAAGAATTTGGCGGACGGCAAGGCACAGGCGATCATCTGCAACAGCGGGAACGCGAACACCTGCAACGCTGACGGAATTGAAATTGCTGAAAAAATGTGCGAGCTGACCGCAGCAGGGCTGAAAATCAATGCACAGGATGTGATTGTGGCATCGACCGGCGTGATTGGACAGCCGCTCGATATCGCTCCGATCGCGGCTGGTATGGCTGGACTGATTGACAGTCTCGGCGCTGATTGCCAGAACGCTGCTGAAGCGATTATGACCACCGATACAAAAATGAAATCAGTCGCAGTTGCGTTTGATCTGGACGGGGTTCGCTGCCATCTTGGCGGGATCGCCAAAGGGTCGGGCATGACCCATCCCAACATGGCGACCATGCTGGCTTTTTTAACGACAGACGCAGCTGTATCCCCTGCTTTGCTCAGCAAGGCACTGAAAGATTGTGTCGATGGAACGTTTAACATGATCAGTATTGACGGCGACACTTCGACCAATGACATGGTCTGTCTGCTGGCAAACGGGGCTGCCGGGAATCCGGAAATCACCTCTGAGGGGAAGGCATATGATCGCTTCTGTGAGGCATTATCGCTGCTGGCGACCGATTTATGCCGCCAAATCGCCGCGGACGGCGAAGGTGCGACAAAATTGCTCGAATGCACTGTCAGCGGCGGGGCGAGCCTTCAGGCTGCACGCAAAGTGGCGCGTTCAATCATCTCTTCAACGCTCTTGAAGTCTGCCATGTTTGGCAGTGACGCAAATTGGGGACGAGTGCTGTGCGCGATTGGCTACAGCGGTGCTGAAGTCGATGTGACCAAAATTGATGTGGCTTTTGAAACCTCAGTTGGGCATCTGCCAGTCTGCAAAAATGGAGCTGGAATTGATTTTTCAGAAGAGGATGCCAAACGGATTTTATCTGAGGATGAGATCAGGATTTTAATCGATTTGAACATGGGGACGGAGCAGGCTGTCGCCTGGGGTTGTGACCTGACGTACGATTATGTCAGAATTAATGGCGATTATCGTACCTGAGGCGGAGATGATGAATATTTCAAATGCAGATCGGGCGCATGTTCTGGTTGAAGCGCTGCCGCATATTCAAAAATATGCCGGAAAAATTATGGTCGTCAAATATGGCGGAAACGCGATGACCGATCCAGAATTAAAAGAAGCTGTCATGAGCGATGTTGTGCTGCTGACACAAGTCGGCGTGCGGGTTGTGCTGGTTCACGGCGGTGGGCCTGAAATTTCTGCCCTGCTCGAAAAAACCGGTAAAGACTCGACCTTTGTCAATGGCTTGCGGGTCACGGATGATGAGACAGTTGACATCGTTCAGATGGTGCTGGCTGGCAAGACGAATAAAGATCTGGTGAAGCTGCTTCAGCAAAAAGGCGCGCTCGGCTTGGGGCTTTGCGGCATTGACGGCAAAATGATAATGGCTCAGCAGATGGATCCGGAGTTGGGATATGTCGGAGAGATCACGCACGTTAATACGGATGTGATTTTGGACTCCCTCTCAAAGGGTTATATCCCAGTGATCGCCAGCGTCGCCGGCGATGAAGAAGGCAATAGCTGGAACGTGAACGCTGATACGGCTGCCTGGAAGATTGCGGCGGCTTTAAAGGCTGAAAGTCTGATCAATCTGACCAATACTAGCGGAATTCTCCGAGATGTCGATGATCCTGACAGCCTGATAAAAACGCTGCGAATCTCTCAGGCGGAACAGCTGATCGCAGCCGGCGTTATCAGCGGCGGATCGATTCCAAAGGCTGAAGCCTGCATTGAAGCAGTGCGTCAGGGTGTCCGCAAAGTTTTTATTATTGACGGCAGGGTACCGCATTCAATGCTGATCGAGACATTAACAGACGAAGGTATGGGAACGATGTTCCTGGAGGGTTAGATGGATATCAGAGAATTGGATGATCAATATATTGCAAAAACTTATGCCCGCTTCCCGATTAATCTCGTGAGCGGGAAAGGCGCCGCGCTGGTTGATGATCAGGGAAAAGACTATATCGACCTGGGCAGCGGGATCGCGGTCAACATCTTCGGGGTTGCCGATCAAATTTGGATCAATGCAGTTACGGCGCAGCTCAATCGGCTGCAGCATACCTCCAACCTTTATTACACTGAACCGGCGGTTCAAT
>DHPK01000021.1:5718-33179 GCA_002407845.1 Leptolinea sp. UBA5366
GGCGGTTCAATTGGCGGAGATGCTCTGCAAACGGACGAACATGAAGAAAGTTTTCTTCTCTAATTCCGGTGCGGAAGCCAATGAATGCGCAATTAAAGCTGCCCGCCAGTGGGGAGAAAACAAAAAAGGACTGCATCACGCGACGATTGTCACGCTGACGGACAGTTTTCACGGAAGGACGCTGACGACGCTGGCTGCCACCGGTCAGGATCATTATCATCACCAGTATCTGCCGCTGACGCCCGGATTTGTCTATGCGGAAACCAACAATGCGGCGGATCTTGAGTCCAAAGTGATTGCGAACCAATGCTGCGCGATCATGATTGAGGTTATTCAGGGCGAGGGCGGTGTGAAATCGCTGACGCCTGAATTTATTTCTGCGGTTGCACGGATTGCCAGAGAGAATAACCTGCTGGTGATCGTTGACGAAATTCAGACTGGCAACGGCCGCACGGGTAAACTCTATGGGTATATGAACTTTGATTTGCAGCCAGACATCGTTACTACTGCAAAGGGTCTGGCAGGCGGGCTGCCGCTCGGCGCGACGCTGCTGGGCGAACGCGTCAAAGATGTTTTCACGCCCGGCTCGCATGGTTCGACCTTTGGCGGCAATCCGGTTTGCTGCGCCGGGGCGCTGAACGTTCTCAGCCGGATTGATGACGATCTGCTGAGAAGTGTGACAGAGAAATCTGAGTGGATTATTCAGCAGCTGAAAGAGAACAGCGGAGTGAAAAGCATCAGCGGCATGGGCTTAATGCTCGGGATTGACCCAGTCAAGCCGGTAGCTGCAGTGCTGAAAGCGTGTGCTGAAAAGGGTGTTTTGGTTCTGAGCGCGAAAAATAAAGTGCGCCTGCTGCCGCCGCTGACAATCGAATGGGATCAGCTTAAAAAGGCGATCGAGATCTTAGGAGATTGCCTGTCTGTTTAGCTGAAATCTGATCGTAAATGGTTCAAAATCCCGTCCAAAAGGCGGGATTTTTTCATGATAAGATGAGGCGAGGCAACTTTAATCTTTTCATGGCGTATATTAAAGACGAGTTGTGAAATGGAGGTTTGCATAGAAGCTTATGAATAAACTTAAAAAAATAATCATGAATCTGTCTGATGATCTGAAACTGACTTTCCAACGCTTTCCGGTGACAGCCTTATTAATCGTGCTGACCGCGGTCACCTTTTCAATTTTCGTGGTTGATCCTGAGACCAATCAGGCGATCTTTACTGAAAAAATTGTTCCTTTTCTGATCCTCTGGGGGTTTGGCACGTTCTTTGTTGAAACTCTTTTCAACACGAAAGACGTTCGAAAATGGATCGGCACAGCCCTGACAGCACTGGCGGCGTTTGGCTTTGTCTACTGGGTTAATTCTCAAGGAAAATCCGTCTATGGCTTCTCGCCGCTAAAAACCGATGCCAATCTTTCCCGTTTTTATTACGCATACAAGCTGATCCTTCTCAGTTTGGGCGTTTATGTTCACCTGAAACGCTCAGAACAGCCTTTTGCGGAATATTGCAACAAGGTTGTACAGAACCTGGTTCAGATCGGCATTGTCTGCGGCGCGCTGGCAGCTGGGATTGCTATGGTCGGGGCTACATTTGTTTACCTGATCATGAACGGTTCCGACTATACGATCGTCCCGAAGACTGAATTCATTGTGATTGGCATCGTTGCCGGCATCGGTTTCCTTTCGTCGCTGATCAACACTAGAAAAGAAAGCGCAAAATTCTTTGTGCTGGTGGTTCGCAATGTGCTGCTTGTACTGCTGATAATTGCATTCGGGATCATTTATCTCTATATCGGAAAAATTCTGATTACCCAGATTATGCCGTCGAATGAAGTATTTCGAATTCTCGCACTGCTGTTTGCGATCGGGCTGCCGATCTGGACACTGGCTGGCTGGAATGACGAAAGCAGCTGGCAGACCCGCGTTGCACGCGTGCTGCCTTATGTCTTTATCCCGTTCATCGCGCTGCAAGGCTATTCAATCGGCTTGCGCATAGCAGAAAACGGGCTGACACCGAACCGCTATCTGTGCGTCATGCTGATCCTGTTTGAGTTGGTCTATATCGTTGTTTACTATCTGCGGAAACGGCAGGCAGGCATGATGCTGCCATTTTTTGTCGTGTTTGTGCTGGTTGCAGGCGTCCTGCCCGGGGTCAACATGTACAGTCTTTCGCGCGCGGATCAATATCAGGCGCTCCAACGGTATCTGGACACAGATTTCGATTCCTTGACATCCGTGGAGCAACGGCGGATGATTGGCGCTTACTATTACCTTGAAAATCAGCAAGAAGGGAAGACGATGATTGCTGATCTGGACCCTGCACTGGTGGACTCGATTAAAGCCAACCGGTATTATGGCGACCTTGATTCAAATCAGCGCTATTTCTTCTATCAATTTCCGGTATCGGACCTTGACATTGAGCCTTATCGCTCGCTGACCTTTGTCTCCGGATTGAAAGGAAGCGACTCACCAAGTCTTGAAGAATATGAACTTCGGACTTTGGACAATCAGGTGCTGACTACGGTTGACTTTTCTGAATTGGCCAGCCAGTTTGCAGCTGCCAGCCGGATTAACAATAAGGCGAAACTCGACTCGCTGCAAAAAATCGATATGGGGGATGGTAGCGTGCTGATTCTCCAATATCTGAACCTGTATCTTGATCTGGATGAGAATGTGGAAATGCTGGATCTGAATGGGTACTGGTTAAAACCTTAACGAATGCAGCCGGTTCCATAACCTAGCTTATTGCTGATTAAAAGCGCTGTGCGGCGAAAAAAAACCTGCACAGCGCTTTTTATTAACTGGTGCTCAAAGTTTATCTCTTACGAGTCTTTTAGGTTTGAATTTATCCGAGACCAGCATACTGGGTGGTTCTTGCTTCGAATTTCGGATACGGTTGGATCGTTGATTAGCAACTCGGGACATGAACTTGTCATACCATTTGTCACATTTTTTAAAAACTCGATTGACAGAATATTTTTTTTGATTATAAATAGGCTCATCTTCTCCAAAGAAGATCAGATTGATAGAGGTGCGGGGTTCATCAGTATCCAGCGGGAGCCGCTCAAACGGCGCAGATCGATGGAAAAAGGGGAGTCCGCCGAAATGAATAGGGTTTTGGGACCTGATTCGTTGGGCATAAGGAAAATATCCTTATGACTGTCACAGTCATGTGGAGCGCTATCTCAGTCCCTATTTATGCCTGAATGGTTAAATAACGGCAGATGCAAAGCGCTTCAGCCGTTATTTTTTATTTTGCCAGGAGGGCATGATGGACGAGAAGCAAAGGCTTGAAGCACTGACAACAGACGAGACCGAATTCCGCCGCGAAATTGGCGTGTTCGGTGGGGTCAGCATTATTGGCGGAATCATGATTGGTTCCGGTATTTTTTACCTAGGTTCTTATGTTTTGATGCGCACCGGGATGAGCCAGGGTCTGGCGTTGTTGGCATGGATCATCGGCGGTATCGTCTCGATGCTCGGCGGACTGTGTTTCGCTGAATTGGGTGCATCGATTCCGAGAGCCGGCGGTATGACAGTTTATCTCAGCGAAGCATTTCATCCGATTGTTGGCTTTTTGAATGGCTGGACCGGTATCCTGATCGGCAGCCCGGGTTCCATTGCTGCGATCGCGATTGCCCTGCCAACTGCACTGCGCGCATTCACTCCGATCAGCGACACCGGGATCAAAGTGATCGCGATTCTGCTGACGATTGGACTGACCATTTTCAACTACTTCGGCATTAAGATCGGCAGCCGGCTGCAAAACATTTCCATGGTTGCCAAGCTGATCCCGATTGTGATCATTCTGCTGGCGGCTCTGTTCATGGGCAACGTCAATCCCGAATTCACCTTTGTTCCCCAGGGAGATCCCGTCGGAATGGGCAAAGTGATCGGCATGGTCGCGTTTGCAGTCATCGCCACGCTGTGGGCATATGAAGGCTGGACGAACCTCAACAACGTTGCGGAAGAAATGAAGAATCCGCGCCGCAACCTGCCATTGGCAATCATTATCGCAATCGGCGGCATCACCATTCTTTACACCTTGTTCAATTACGCAATTTACCGCGTCTTGCCATTCGAGCAAATTCAGGGCTTTATTGAGTCCGGCAACTACTATCTCGGAACTGAAGCCGCGAAGGCAACGCTCGGCAATGCCGGCGCGATTATCGTGACAATCGCAATGCTGCTCTCAATGTTCGGCTCGCTGAACGGCTGTGTGCTGGCATTCCCGCGAACATATTATGCATTGGCTGAAGGCGGACACTTCTTCAAGGGTTTTGCGAACCTGCACCCGAAATATAAGACCCCATCTGCCGGTTTGTGGGCACAGTGCGTTCTTTCAATCATTCTGATTCTGATCCGCAACCTCGATCAGCTGACCAGTCTGGTGGTGTTCACCAGCATGCTGTTCAACGTTCTGACAGTTATCGCTGTGATTATTCTGCGCCGGAAGTACCCAACCATCGAACGGCCTTTCAAGATTTGGGCTTACCCTGTTTCAGTTATTCTTACTGCGCTGATTTTCATTGGACTGTTAGCTAACACTTTGATTGAAGACCCGACCACCTCATTGATGGGGTTGGCGATCCCAGCTGTCGGCATTCTCTTCTACTTCATCTTCGGAAAGATGAATCAGCGGGCATAAAGGAGGCCAAAAAAATGAGAACTGCATACTATAACGGAAAAATTTATTTGGAACGCGAAAGCTTTGCTGAAGCCGTTCTGGTGGAAAACGACCGAATTCTGCAAGTTGGCACGAGTGCCGAAATTCTGGCGCAGGCAAATCTGGATGAGCGCGTCGATCTTGGCGGCAATACGGTTATTCCCGGATTGAACGATTCCCACATGCACCTGATGTCGGTTGGCAAGGCGTTGGAGCAACTTTCGCTCGCCGATTGCACCTCGGTTGAGAACATCATTCAAAAGAGCCGCGAATACCTTGCCTCGCACCCGATCGCTCAGCAAAAAGGGCTGTATGGCCGCGCTTGGAATCAGGACTATTTTATCGACGAACAGCGCATTCCTAACCGCCATGATCTGGATCGGATTTCAACTGAAATTCCTGTCATTCTGGAGCGCGTCTGCGGTCACAGCTTGGTGACCAACACCAAAGCGATTGAAATGCTCGGACTGCAAGCCGGGTCGCCGCAATATCGCGGGGGCACTTTCGAACTGGAAGCGGACGGAACCCCGAACGGCGTCTTCACTGAAGATGCCTGCAAATATCCGCTGGCTTTGATTCCGGAAGCCACGATGGAAGAAAACCGGGAACTGTTTATCCGCGCGATGGAATATGCAGTTTCAAAAGGCGTGACCTCTGTCCAATCGAATGACCTCGGCAGTTTCATGCGCTATCTGAACGGTTTTGTTGAGATGATCGAAGAACTGTTTGGCAGCGAGTCCGCACCCCTGCGCTACCACTTGCAGTCCTGTTTTCAGACACCGGCAGATTTCCGGGTCAGCTGCGAGACCGGCCTTTACAGCCGCCGGGAGCAGATTGCCAGCGATTGGATCACGATCGGCCCGCTGAAACTGTTCAAAGACGGCAGCCTCGGTGCGCGCACTGCGATGGTTCGCAACCCTTATCAGGATGATCCTGTCAACCCGAATAATCTCGGTGTGGAAACAACCGACAATGCCACGATGGATGACTATTGCGCGATTGCTGACGAGTTCGGCGTGCAGGTCATGACCCACGTCATCGGTGACCGGGCAGTCGGCGCTGTGCTGGACAATTACGAAAAAATTCAGCACGACGGCCGAAACCCCCACCGCAACACGCTGAACCATTGCCAGTTGACCACTCGGGAAGACCTCGAGCGCATCGTGCGCATGGGCGTGCTGGTGCAGTATCAGCCGATTTTTATCGATTATGATCACCGGATCTGTGTGTCGCGCGTCGGCGAAGAATTGTCCTCCACATCTTATGCCTTCCGCACCCTGCAGGATCTTGGCGGTCAAATTTCCTATGGGACTGATTCGCCGGTTGAGGACTGCAACCCGTTCCCGAACCTTTATTGCGCAGTTGTGCGCGAGGGGCTGGACGGCGATCCGGAAGGCGGCTATTACCCGCAGGAACGCGTAGATATCTACACAGCAATAGATGCCTACACGATCGGCAGCGCCTATAACGAGTTCAAGGAAGACCGAAAGGGGCGGATCGCTCCCGGATTCCTGGCGGATATGGTTGTGCTTGACCGCGATATTTTCAGCGTCCCAGCGGTTGAGATAAAAGACATTCTGCCGCTCAGAACCATTGTCGGCGGACGGACTGTTTACCAAGCGTAATCAGGCAAGAGATTAACATAAGCTGCCAGCCTGTTCTTTGGCTGGCAGCTACAATAACCGAATAACACAGCGGGCGGATAAAAAATCCGCCCGCTGTTATTTTATGAATACTTTCAGAATACCAAATCAATTTCAGCCAGCCAGTTCGCGAGCGCCTGATCTGACCGGATGGATTGACTGCCCCGAACCTCAAATCCGGGCAGCAGGCTGGCAGTCGGGCAGCATTTTTTGATATCCCTTTCGCTTTTTCCTAAACCGCTGCCTTCATGCGTACAGAAAGGGGCGATGGTTTTGTCAGAAAAATCAAAATGCTCGAGGAAGGTGAACAGGCTCATCGGCATCGTTCCCCACCAGTTCGGGAAGCCGAGAAAAATCAGGTCGTATTTTTCGATTGATTCTGGAAAGCGAACCAGTGGCGGGCGGGCTTTTGCTAAAAATTCAGTTTTTGCTTCCTCTGTGCAGACCGTGTAGAACTCGGAATAAGGCTTCACTGTTTCGATCCGGAAAAGATCTCCGCCAGTCAATCGCTGGAGCTTTTCCGCAACCAGCTGCGTGTTTCCGGTAGGAAGCGAAACGATTTTCCCGGCGATATAGTTTTCACCTGGTCTGGAAAAATAGGCAATCAGATTCTTGTTCATAAACCCTCCTCAGGCAGCGGAACCGATGGCTGCGTGTTGAACTGCCGGCTGGCGTTTAATTCATTGATCATTACAAAAGTGCCTGAAACCAGGCTGCTAATAAAAAGAATAAGACCAACTTGGAACGACAGTATGTTAAGCATAATTGAAAAAAGAAATATTTGAAGGTGACTTGGATAAAAATCTGATGAAGGGTAGGATCGATTGCCGATTTTGAGCGAAGCCTTAATATTCTGGTTCATATATATAAAAAAAGCCAGTGCCTTATTTTGTGAGGCACTGGCATAAAGGTACTTCTAAGGAATTAATAATTTACACAGCGGATTTCAAAATAAGCCTGAGGATGATCACAGGTCGGGCATTTTTCAGGGGCTTTCTTTCCGTAGTGCAGGTGGCCGCAATTCCGGCAGATCCAAACAACTTCTTCTTCACTGACAAACACTTTGTTGGAGTCCAGATTTGCGCTCAGCTTGCGATAGCGCTCTTCATGTGCCTTCTCGATATTGGCAACCAGTTCGAAATGAACAGCGATTTCTTTGAATCCTTCTGCGCGGGCAGTTTCGGCGAATCCTTTGTACATTTCGGTCCATTCATAATTTTCGCCTGCAGCCGCATCCAGCAAGTTCGCTGGTGTCGCCGGCACATCGCCGCCATGCAGGAATTTGAACCATAATTTAGCGTGTTCGCGTTCATTGCCTGAAGTTTCAGTGAAAATCGCGCTGACCTGTTCCAGTCCGTCCTTCTTGGCTTTTGAAGCATAGTATGAATATTTGTTTGTTGCCATTGACTCGCCGGCAAATGCGTCCTGTAAATTCTTTTCGGTTTTTGACCCTTTTAATTCCATTATTTCCTCTTGTTTCAAAATTTTCTGCAAAGATGCTAAAGTTCAGCTACCCATAATCCGTGCAGATTGCACCAGGCATAAATTTTCCCGGTATATCCGTTATCAATTTTGATCGTTATTTGCGGCGCTGCGCCCGGTTCCAGAAATTCATGAATAATCGAGTTCTGGTAAACAACTGCAATCCAGCCGATGTGATGTTCTTCTGTCATGGGGTGATCGACGCCGCCAACCCGAATTAACATATCGCTGTTGCCGAGCATTTCGTACACGGGCACATGCTTTTCGGTGGAGGCGTCAGTTGAATTAGCGACCAATAATTTCATCGGTTTTCCGCAGCAAACCAGTTCACCGGGTCCCTGCTCTAGCAAGGATACTTGGTTTCCGCAGGTTTCACATTGGAAAACTTCCAATTCCTTGAGGACCATCAGCTTAATCTAAGACTTCGAAATCGGCTTTGGCAAGACCGCAGATCGGGCAAACCCAATCTTCCGGCAGATCTTCAAAAGCTGTTCCGGCAGGGATACCGCTGTCCGGATCACCGACTTCAGGATCATAAACATACTGACATCCAGGGCAAATATATTTTTTCATATTCATCTCCTTGTTATTTTCAAATCGTTATAAACGAATCTTCGCGATTCATTAAGATTTTCCTAATGAATTTTAACATATTTTTGTTTTGTTCTTGTTAACATTTCAGAGTTTCTACCTGAGTATTGCAAGTCGGGAGTCAGAACTTGAAAAGAACTAATATAATAGAAGACGGACGAACCAATGGAACAAATCATTTACCGCATCAATCGGTTTTCAAAACATAAATCAAACCTGACCGCTTACCTCGCTCTTGGCGCCGGGATTCTGTTCTTGTCCTTTTCCCCGCTGCTAGTGCGGCATGCGGCTGCTCCGGGCGTTGTTTTTAGTTTCTACCGGATGATTGTCACAATGGTGATTTTAACCCCGCTCCAGATAATTGTCTCGCGAAAAAAAGTCAGTCAGGAAAAAATTCCCTTCGACCGGCGGATGTTGATTTTCCCATTAGCTGCCGGGTTCTGCTCTGCGTTTGATCTCTCGCTCTGGGGGAACGCAGTGCTGAAGACCACGATCAGCAGTGCGACGCTGCTGAATGCCATCTCCCCAATCTGGGTTTCTTTCATCGCTGTTCTTTTTCTGAAAGAAAAAATCACCGGCAAGTTTTGGATTGGTCTCGTTCTCGTGATGATCGGGATTACCGCGATTTCCGGCGTCTTTTCAAGCACTCAGACCAGCGGCTCCATGTCCGGAAACCTGCTGGCATTCTTTTCAAGTTTCTTCTATGCCGGTTATTACACGTTCACCGAATTGGGACGGCGCCATTTTTCGACGCTGAACCAAATGTGGTATTCCCTCTTATTCTCCATGCTGACGCTTGGGGTTGTGATGGTTCTGAGCGATTATCCTTTCACCGGATACAGCCGGCAGACGGTGGCGGCAATCATCGTCAGCAGCTTGGTCTGTCAGTTGGGAGGATATTTTTGTCTGACTTATGCACTGGGAAAACTGCCTGCGACGGTGGTGAGCCCGGCGAATCAGATTCAGCCGATCCTTTCCTCTCTGATGGCAGTCTTGATTTTTGCTGAGCCGTTTCGCGGCTATCAGATGATCGGCGCAGTCGGAATTCTCTTAGGGCTTTATCTGATCAACCAGTCTAAAGTTGCCCGGGTCGAAAACGAATTAAAAGGTGAAATTCAGCCAGGCGATCGAAAGTCCGAGCCAGTCTCGCAGCTGCCACAGGATCCAGGAGAAAATGTTGTAGACCGAAAGATCAGCCGAAACAGCGATTGAATCAATTTCATATTGGTCGCAGGAATACATGGCGCGGGTTGTGTGAAAACTTTGCGTCACCAGCACCGCCTGCCTGACTCCGTAGGTTTCCGCTGCATTTTCGCAGGTGAGCTGTGTGTTCAGACCGGTTTCATCCTGTGCGATAGCGGCTGCGGGAACACCGGCTGCAACAGCCACACGCGTCATGACATCGGTCTCGTGGCGGCTCTCGGCTCCGTTATCCCCGCTCATAATGATCTGATCCACCTGACCGGCTTGATAAAGCTGAACGGCAGCGTTTACCCGGTCGCGCAGCACGCTTGAAGCAGTCCCGTTGCGATAAACGCCCGCGCCATAGACGATTGCGGTGCGATAGCCGGATGGCAGTTCGTCATTCAGCGTGTACTGACGGTCACTGTATTTCAGGGAAAGCCAGAGCGCCGGCAGCTGATAGAGAATCACTGCAGCTGTCGCCAGATAACAGAGAACGCGGATCACGCGCCGCTGGCGGGCAAGCGCCCGCACCAGCACAAAAGCTGTCCAGGCTGCACGCCAGACTACTAGAAAATAGAAGCCGGCAAGGCAGAAGAACAGGGTGAACCGCAGCGAAATTCCGCGGTCAACCCGCAGAATGTTATTCCAATACCAGGTCTGCCAGAAGACGGAGAACAGGCTCGAAGAGATCCAGACTAGCGCCAGCCGTGCGATGCGTTGAACGCCGAGCGTTTCTTCCAGCATGCGCAGGAAGAAATGTCTGCGTCCGCGTTTTGGCTGGTTGCGGGAGCTGGCGTTTTCCGTCGGGATGATGAGCTCAAGTCCCGCCACCCATTGATAAATGCCGAGCAGCCAGCTGAAGATCAGCCAGACGAACAAAGTTGGGAGGGTCATGCCGAGGATGTTGATCCAGCCGGCGGATTGTCTGATGCCGACGCCCATGTAAAACCCCTGGAGAACGCTGATTGCGAGGTCTCCCAGGATCAGAATAATTAAATTCAGCATTTCCGAATTATACAGTATCGATTGACGGTAATTCCCCAGAAGAATAAAAATTTAAGCAGCACCCTGCCCTTCCTTGGACTGCGTCTTTTACGGCTTTCCATTAATAATCAGCGCTCGCTTTTATGGAATTGGCACTGCCCTTGAATGACGGGAAGTCAAGCCGCAATTCAAGGGCTATAGGGTTCAGCCCGACGACGAAGGTGTTTCTGTTCGGCGGAATGGCAGGATCGCTTAGGCGAGCACCCAGCCCGATAATCCGCAGGCATTCTGCGCATAATTGGTCCCGTTAAAGGTATGGGTGTCGTTGACCGTGTAGCTGATCAGATGATAGCGTCTTTTGCCGAGCATGCGGTTCGGAGAACGGTTCTGCAGCCGAGTCAGCAGCGAACCGCCATGATATTCCAGCGCGGTCAATTCAGCCGCATTGACGGTCATGGATGAATCTTCCGGATCAATATCGATGCCGATTCCGAGCGCAGAAGCGTTCGCGCTGATTGCAGTGATCGAGCCGCTGCCATAAAGGTCGACTTCCGCATGATTCATGCCGATCACCAGCCCGAGCGACAGCCCAGTGTCCTGAGCGTAAGGAACCCAGCGATTGGACTCAGCATTTTGATTCTGGGCAACCGTGCACAATTTTCGCAGCGGTTTGCGGATCTGGTTCTGGTAGTTCCAAATGTTGCGATCGCTCAAAGTGTCGGCTGTCCGTCCGGCGGCAGTTAGTCCGATGGTTCCGACATAGCGTTGATACTGACCGCCGCCGAAACCGGCGAGTACCGGAATCCCATCCTGCCAGCTGATCACCTGTTCCAGGGCGGTCAAATTGCTCCAGGGTTCGAGGGAAAGCGTGGGCTTGCCATCGGCACCGAGCATCACAAAAACGTCATAGCAAGTTTGCGAAGAGAGCCCTGCCAGCGAAATCATCAGCGGCGGAAAAACGTAGGTAGTCCAGCCCGCTGCCGGATGATAGAGCGAGATTTTATTTCCACCGCAGGGAGTGAAATATAACGATTCAGCCATTGGAATGTCTGCCGTAGGAAAGGGATTGCTGGCGGCAAGCGTCAGCCGTCCCTGACAGGTTTCCGGCAGCGTCAGCTGCTGTAAATGTTGGAGAAAAGTGCTGTCATGAAGCGTGCGCACCAGCCCAAGATCAGCATCCCAGAAAAACCGGCCGATCGGCCGTTCCGTGTCGGATTCGACCGGTGCCTCTCTGACCTTCAGTGTGAAAGTTGCCGTTCCTTCTGTTTTAAGCGCCGTCAGGTAAAGCTGAGCGCATTGCGGATGATCTTCCCGGCTCAGACTGACACTGACTGTCTGCGTAGCGACAGCTGGTTTTCCGCCGATCATCAGGCTGCAGGGTTGCGCTGCAGACGCATGTAGGCTGATTTGCGAGCCAACTGCGCTCAAGGAAACGGTCCCCTGATAGGTCATCAGCAATTGCTGCAAGGTCGCGGAGGTGTTCTCATCTCCGCCGAGGTAAACAGCGTCAGCGCGCAGCTGGTTGTATTGGCTGGCGAGCGTTGTTTCGCCAACTTGAACCTCTTTTGAGAGTGGATAGCTCATGGTCTTATTTCCTTTCTTTCCCAGCTGAAAAAGCGCTTGTCAGCCCTGCCATATGGCAGTTCCCCAGGTAGTAGATGAAACATCTGCTTCGTCAAGCCACATGTTCAACGGCACTGCCGGAAGATCGTGCAGCAAGCGGGTTGAAAGATGAATTTCAAGCGTGTGCCCGCTCGGATAGACAGTGTCAATCACAACATGATTGTCACTATACAGCCCACGGATCGTTCCGGCTGTTGTTGTCAGGCGGATGTTCTGTTTTTTAAGCAAAATGTCATTCAGCCGCGTACGGATCTCCTGTACCGAAAAGGGGAACCAGCTGCCATCCGGTGCGACCATCGGATCAGCTGCCAACACAGTGAACCATAAATGACGCACTTCGACCGGCTCGCGGCTCTCAGCCAAGTCGTCCGGCCAATAAACTTCATAATGGATTCGGACTCGCGGACCGAGCGGGTCGCGCGGCTGACGGTAACAGACCAGCGGCAGGCTTTCATGATCCGGATGTTTCAATACCAGATCACAATTTTTTCCAGGTTCCCAGGCTGTAAGACTCATATCGGGAACCCTTTCTGAGGAAAGACGCCCATCGGCTGATTTCCTCTGCTCAGGCTCAAGCTTGCTAGAGTCTTTTGGAAGCGAGCAGTCAGCAGCGCGGATTGCCGCAGCAGCGCTGACAGATCGTCAGGGCGTTTCCCAAAAATTTCAGTTACCGCTGCCGCTCGGAGCTGCATGGCAAAAGCGGCGGCGCCCTCTGCCAGCAGCGGCAGATCATGCTCCGGCACCGAGGTCTGCGCAGCGTCTGCAGCACCAGCCAGTCCTGCAAGTGTGTGGGGCTGCTGGATGATCAGCAGCAGAGAGCTCCCACTGGCTGACAGCGAAAGGGGTTTGTCAAGGCTGATCAAAGTGCCGCCTTCCGTTCGTTCCCATTGAAATGCCGGATGAAATGCCGGACAAATAGTTTTGCCCGACGCAAGCGTGATCCGGACGGCGCTGATAATCTGGCTTTCTGTCAGATGAATTTCTGCCCGGATCAGCTGGCTGCCGATCAGCTCAAACGCTGATTTCTGCTCCTGAGCGCGAGGGAAAAATGTATCGTATTCCCGCAGTGCGTGCAGGATGGCGCTCGTGATCAGTGCGTCATCATATCGTCTGCCTTCCGGGTCGCCGCAGAGGATCAGCAGAGCGCTGCGGAAAGTCTCAAAAGTGTTCATCGTTTGTCCACAACTTTCTGGTTGAAATGGGGATCAGATGTGGATAAGAATCGAGTTTTCAACCGGTTATCCACATCTTTTTCCACCTTACCGGAGAGCATCAGAATTGCTTCCTCCGGTTGATGACTGAACTCAGCGCATACGGCTTTTTGACAGTCCGTCTTCAAGCGCAACGCCCAGAATGTAAGCCATCAGAATGGCGATCCCGTTGGACGCGGCTTCCTCGCTGATTGGAAAATCAGGCGCTGCAACGGCAACGATTGAGTAGATCAGCCCAACTACAGCCGCCCAGAATTTGCGGCTTTTCACGACAGTTTTAAACATGCTGCCTCCTAATCCTTCCTTGGCAATTTAGACACTGGCGACGTTTGATTTGTAAAGCGGCCGGTAATCGGCAACAAACACGCTCAGGAAATGACGGGCTTTGATGCGGACTTCATCGTTCGTAAAGAGTGCGCCATTGAGCTGATTGTCTGCAATGTAAATTTCCGGCATCAAACCGAAGCGTTCTCCGATGTAAATAGCTGGTGCGACCAGCGGATCTGCCGCTGCCGCCCAGTCGTTTGGATCGCTGAATTCGGGGCAAGTGATCACATCGCCGGGCTGTCCACGCAGCAGGTTTTCAGACGTGATATTAGCTTCCCATGCCAGCGATGGGTAGAGGATGCGTTCTGCGCTCAGCCGCAATCCGCGCGGGACGATCAGGTAACGGGCGTCCACCGCTTGAATGGGTGCGATGGCTCCAGCCGGAACCATCAGTTTCTGATGATAGATGGCTGCGCTGGCCGCTTCCCAGCTGTCGGCACTCAATGCGGCGCTTCCAAGATTTTGGTGCGAAACGCTCTCAAAAACATTCTTCCCATCCGCCATCAGCGGACCCGCGCCGGCTGATGCGGTGAACACTGCGCTGACCAGGTTTGAGAGGCGCCGCAGTCCGGCAGTGGCAAGCTTGAACGGAAATTGCCGTAGACGGAGCGTGTCATCGCGCTCGAACATTTCGATGGTCAGTCCAAGATAACCGCCGTATTTTTCCCAGACACCGGTTTCAGCTGAATCGCTGACGCCCAATTCGGTATAGGCTGCCCCTTCATTCACCGCCGGCAGCAGGCTGACCTCGCCGACAAGAATGCCGCTGATCTCTTGCAGATTGTTGAAATGTTCAACGGTAACAACTTTCTTCCACCAGTGATAGCCGCTGGCTCCCAGTTCTTCCCATCGCTGAGCGACCAATTTGTTCAGCGCATTTTTGAGCATTGCCGGCAGATCCCCGCTGTTAGCGAGCTGTGCACGCCGCGGATCGAACCCTCCATGAAAATCGAAATCACCGGTCATCATCGTATACAGTTCGCGGATGCCGCTCAGCTTTTGGGTTTCAACTGCTTGCAGCGGCAGCGGGCGTCTGGCGCCGAGCAGGTCATGCACAGCCGCGTTAACCTGGTCTTCGCTTGAGACCATCGCATCAATCCGCGGTTTGATACCGCTGATGCTGCTTCCGCTGAGGATGGCGCTGACGAGCGACCGATTGTCCGCAATCGCCGCCTCCAGCTCAGCTGGCTCAAACGGACGGCTGCTGAATTCCTGCCGGATGCGCTGCTGAATGGGCTGCGGCAGCCGTGACGCAGATAAGGCATTGGCGAGCAGCGACTGCCGGAGCGTTGAGAGTGAATCCTGTCCTTCGGCTGTAACGTGCTCGCTGAGCGCAGCGCGTTCAACGCTAACGACTGGAACGGACTGCTGCAGGCAAGTTTTATCCGATTCCTTTTGGGCGTGTGCCTTGTTCACGGCGCGCAGAAAAGCGCCGCCGCGCGCTGGATCAATCACCAGGTCAACCGAGTGAATTCGGTCAATCCGCTTGACCAGCTTTCCGCTGGCGAGGAAGGAAAGATCAGCTGAAAATCCGACACGGGCGTCAGTTTCGGGCGCTGCCAGCACTTGCCGGCCGGTTTCGCTCAGCAAATCCGCAGCCGGTCCCAATGGCATCAGGCGGCAGCAAATGCCTTGAACCTGCTCGTCCCAGACGGGCGCTGTCAGGATGCCGGCAAGGTCGCGCACGCTGTGGCTGCCACCCGCATCCGGCTCAATATGGTCGATAAAACACTGCGTCTGGCTGAACAGCGGGACGGCTGACTGCAGGACCTCCGGGGTGAACGTCCAGCCATTTCCGTCTCCGGCGGTGATTGCCAGAATCTCAAAGACACTTCCGTCCTGGAGCGGTTTGCCGCTCATCGGCAGCGTCTGACGCTGTTGATTGAGGGGCGTTGAAGTTGATTGATATCGCATGATTGATTTCCTTTCTAATGAAAAATAGAAATAGTGTTCTATATGAATCAATCATAGAGGAAATCAGCTTGGAAGCAACTGCCAAAAAGGGGAGGAGAACAGAGATTCGATCACATTATTGAGAGCTAATTCCTGTATAATTTAGCGAGTCAGATTGATCCGGAGGAATGCTAATGCCCTGCAGCACCGAATTTATCCAATACGTTTGTGATCAGCTCGCCCCGGTCGGGGCAGTCCGCAGCCGAAAAATGTTTGGCGAATACATGATTTATATTCAGGATAAACCGATGCTGATGGTTTGTGATGATCAGGTTTTTCTGAAAAAGCATCCGGCAATTGAGGCGTCAATGAGCGAAGCAGCAACAGGTTACCCTTATCCGGGAGCCCGTGAACATTATCTGCTGGATATCGATCAGGCTGATTTTGTCTGCAATATCCTGCGCACTTTGGAACCGCTGATCCCAGTGCCGGAGAAAAAAGTGAAAAAGATGCGGAAGGACAAGTGATGGATCAGAGACGATTTTTGAATTTTATTAATTTCTCGGAGCGGCTGAAAAACAACACCCGTCATTCATGGACTTCAAATGGCAGGCATGAGAGCGTGGCGGAGCACAGCTGGCGGCTGATGCTGATGGCGTATCTGGTGCGGGATGAGTATCCGGATGCCGACATTCAAAAAGTGATGCTGATGTGTCTGTTCCATGACATTGGTGAAGCAGTGACCGGTGACATTCCTGCGTTTGAAAAGGATCATTCGGAGGAAGATCAGGAAGCGAAAGCAGTTCAGATGATCGTTGATGGGCTGCCGGAACCGTATGACTCGGAACTGGAAGCGCTTTTCGCGGAAATGGACGCGATGGAAACGCTCGAAGCGAAAATCTTCAAAGCGCTTGACAAGATGGAAGCCATTGTGCAGCATAATCAGGCTGATCTGGCGACCTGGCAGCCGAATGAATATGCATATAATCTGATTTATGGTGAGGAAGAAGTTCAGTTTTCGCCCTGGATGATAGGGTTCAAGCAGCTGCTGATGGAGGATGCACGCGCCAAAGTGGAAAGCGGAAAAGCCGCTGGCATGTCAGACAGTTCCGCCGAAATCGCTGATTGAGAGAGATTCCAAGTGATGAAAGATTAGACAAGAGAGCTTCTTGGTGAAAAAAAACAGGCGCTGCACGAGATCGCAGCGCCTGTCTCTTTATTTATCCAGTTTTGGATCTTACAGTTTCAAATTGGTCAGCTGGCTGTCCATGCGGCGTTCCATAACCATTCGCAGGTGAGCCTTTTCTTCCTTCAAGACAACTTTGAATTCGTCCGGCTGCAGCTCAGGATAGAGCTCAATCAGTTCTTCAACGAACAGCACAGAATCGCGTTCCGCGCGTTCTGCAATGTCGAAAACGTCATCTTTGATCGTCAGTTTTTTTGCTTTTTCGATCAGCAAATCCGGGTCGCGCAGCATGTTGTTTTGAATTAAAAGGTTCAAATACTGTTCCTGCTCTTCGGAAATTTCGATTTCCAGCCCTTTTGAATTCTCATACTTATGAAGCAGAGCGACATAAATATCATGGTGCTTGTCTTCATCTTTTGCCATGTTTTCGAAGAATTTTCCTCCGAATTTTGCATTTTTTGCCAGTTCGCGATAGAGATCGCCGACTGCTTTTTCATTTGCAGCCATCATTTTAAAAAAGCCTGATCCATCCCACATTCTGCTCATAAATCCTCCAAAATTTTTTAATCCCGTTGCCGGGGTAACCAATTTGTCTTAACAATTCAATTTTATTATAATAAATCGTTTCAGATTGTTCAAGATAAGATTTTAAATTTCTAATCAAAATTAAACAATTGATCCATCCGGAGGGATTATTAACAATTTGCCCCGTCAAGACAATTTCACTTCAACCCCTGCCGATAAGCGTGACCGTTCTAAAGGACTCAGGCAGATTCACGAATAGCAACTCTGCTGCTCCTCGGAATCGGCGGGGGTGATGGCAGCGCACTGGACAACTTTCCTAAAATCGGTCCAGGTCTCAACCGCCGCAATTGGAACGGACAAGAAAAAGCTGAAGAGTGACGAAAAGCATGAGCAGATATTACAAACAAATATCCTGAAGGAAATAGCATACAGGAAAAAAGTAGATCATCGTTCATTTCCTCTTCCACCCACTCATCACAACCATAAACTTTGATAGATGTTTTATTAAAACTCATAAAAGAAAACGCAGATAGTGCAAGCAAAGGATTAGAAAAATCTATTGCAAGCTATCAGCTTTTCAAAAAAACTTTCTTTATCTGAACTGAAAGAAAGCATAGTTGTTGTGAGAGATAAAAATTGCAAAGAATTTTAGGAGAAAGTAAGACCATGAATTTATTTAAAATTTATCTAAGTGGAAATCGGAAGTAAGCACTTTTAAGAAAGAAAATGATAATTTATATTCTAAAACCATAGACATATGAAAGAAAGTTGAACATGCCGAAATAGGGAGAAGCTGCATAGAGACATTATTGCAAGAAAATAGAGAACAAATACAGGTAAAGAAAAATGAATTAGACGTATAAAAACAGGCTAAAAGGTTTTTAATAACGATAATAAAAATGCGGTGAAATAGCAAAACTATACCATCGCATCTCTATGAATTTCAAAATAATGTTTCTGAAGAGATTAGTCGCTGTTTTATATATTTTCGCCATTCATTTTATGTTCAAAAGCGATAATTGCAAGAGCGAAAATAACTATGGTATAGCCCATTACATTAGTCAAGTGAGGAAGAATTTGACTGAAATTGCCACTTAAAGTTGCTTTTATTGCTTCTACGCTATGATAAAATGGCAGAATATTTGTTATCGTCTTGAAAGCACCGCCTATCAAATCAATCGGAATAAACACTCCAGATAACCACCCCGCAACATTGGTCAGCAATGCACCGCAGACAGCGCCAACTGCCTTGTCATTCAAAAGACTGCCAAGAAACAGACCTATCCCGACAAATAACAATGAAGTTAAAGATGTTAGAGCAATTGCTAATAGGATGTTAGCATTTATTTCAAGTCCAAAAGCTCCCGACGCCAATAAGGTTATTGTTGCCTGTACGATCGCCATAACAAGCATTGGCAAAGTGTACCCAAAAATAAAATCCATCGCATTCATAGGAGAGGTGAAAAGACGCATTAAGAAAGAAGATGTACGATCTTTTGATACCAGCATCCCTACAAATAATGCCATAAAAACACTCCCGAACATCGCCAAACCCGGTGCAAGATTTCCTATTTGGAACATCATGTTTTCTGCTTCAGCAGGTATAGCGGAATTGACAATAGATAGTAAAACTAATAGAACGAGCGGAAAGCCAAGACCAAAAAAGAAATTAATAGGATCTCGCAAAATCTCCTTCGTATTACGTTTTGAAAATAAAATCATCTTCATAGTACACCTCCTGAAAGCACAACAAAAGCATCTTCCAACTTAGAAGTCCCAGTTTGCATTATTAATTCTGCTACTGTTCCCATAGCTGTTAATTCCCCTTTTGCCATTATCCCCACACGGTCAGATAAATTTTCTACCTCGTCCATATAATGGGTTGTGAGAATTATGGTAACTTTTCCTTTTAGTTCTTTGATGGATGTCCATAATTCACGACGAGCCAATACATCAAGTCCTAAAGTCGGTTCATCTAAAAATAAAATTTGAGGGTCTGAAATCAGAGCCATGGCAATAGAAAGACGGCGTTGCATTCCACCTGATAAGTGTTTAGATTTTTTGTTTAATTCTTTCTCTAAACCAAATTTCTCTACTATTTCACGAGCTTTTTTCTTTGCCGTTTTACTGTCTTGTCCATAAATTCCTGCAATAAGCTCCAAATTTTCCAAAACTGATAAATTTTCAGCTACCGCAGTCTCCTGTGGTGAGATATTGATTTTTTTCTTTACTAGGCATGGATTAGAAATAATGCTATCTCCAAGCAGTGAAGCATCCCCGCTTGTAGGTTTTATTAAGCAAGATAACATTTTTATGGTTGTGCTTTTTCCTGCACCATTTACACCAAGTAAGGCAAATAACTCACCCTGTTCAACAGTCAAATTAAGGTCATCCACAGCAACGATACTGCCATATTTCTTGGTAAGTCCTCTAATGATTATTGTGTTCATTATTCATCCCCCTTTGGTGCATTTCCACTGAAAATAGTATCTATTATATTTGCGAACATATTTTTAGGTGGAATGGCGATACCTTGATTTATATCTCCAAGCACGATTATAGTATCGCCGGGTTTAATGTTGAAAAGATCACGGGCTTCTTTAGGGATAACAATCTGTCCCTTTTCTCCTACCTTAACTGTCCAAGCATATTTTCCTTCAGGGTGGTTCATTTTTTCCTCTTTAAGTATGATTTGTATGAATAGTATAACAAAATTAACTTTTTGAGTCAATGAATTCAAAAGGTTACTTGATAAAATGCTTCATGATGCGCTGATTTTAATGCTGGATGGCGATACGGGAAAAGGCTGCTGTCAGGGAAGCGCTCTGAGAATGAGCACGCCGCCTAACGTATGAATTTTTATCTTGATCAACCGCAAGCTGAGGGTGCGGCACACTGCCTGGACAATCTGCTTTTATAAGCAGGTTTCGGCTTCCCTTTTTTTTAATTCCGTTCGTTTGGAAAACTCCTTTTTTACTGAACGGCAGAAACATGGCGCTTCTCCTGCTGTTTGCCATTTTTGAGGCCGCTGTCGCTCACACGCTCTTCCTCAGCAGTCTGAATTCTGACAAGCCTCGGGCAGCAGTTCTGCCTCATGAAAGCGGGCGAACCGCATGAAACAATCCTGCAGCGCCGGCTGATCGGCTTTATCTGTTTCGAGCCAGAGTCCTTTTATCTGGAGCGTGCCAGCGCGTTTATCCCAATATGGCTCGCAGCGTCCGATGAAACGCTCTCCCTGCAGGATCGGCAGCACATAATGGCCATATTTGCGCTGGGCGGCGGGTGTATAAACTTCCCATTTATATTCGAAATCGAAAAAATAGCGAATCAGTTTTCGGTCCCAGAGCAGGTTATCCAGCGGCGCGATCAGCTCTGTCCTTGAGATCGGAAGTTCGTCAGCCAGCGCCGACTCCAGCAGCCCCAAATCGCTCGACTGAATGTAAAATCGTTCCTTCTCGTTATGAATCGCTATCTCGCTGATCTCCCCCGACTCCGCCAGCTCAGCGAAGGCTGTGTTCCGTTCCGCAGTTTTCAGCCCATTGATCCCGAGCCAGGCATCTGAAGCTCTGTTCCAGAGCAGCCCGACTGAGCCAATCCGCCTGTATACCCACCAACGGAAAAAATCTGCCTGTGTAGCATTCGGGTCGGCGCGCTCCAGCAGCTCGGCTGGCAGGTGATCCGCTGCCAATGCATAGAACTTGCGCGTGCCAACTTTATGATGAACGATCAGGACGCCTTGAAAGTAGAGAGTTTCCAGCGCTGCCCGTGCGGCATTCGTGTTGTCCCAATACCAATGAACTTTTTCCTGGATCGGCAGGTCGGACGAGCTCAGCGGACCTCTCTCCCGCAGGGTCTGAACGATCGGCTCGAAATAAGGTTTGAGTTTGTCTAGTGAACGGGCGTGGTTAAGATATCGGCTGCGTGTCCGGGAAAAATATGGCCAGTCTTCGGTCGGAATGATCGCTAAATTTTTATCATAATAATCAAGCGCTGATCGATCTTCATACAGCAATGCAAACAGCATACTTTTGGAAAAACCTTTCACTCGCGACTGCAGCACCAGCTCTGCGTTCATCCCGCAAATGTTGACCGGGTCAAATTGGATGCAGCCGGCTTGCCGGATGAACGTCAGCGCGCCTGCCTTTCCTTCAAAGCGGTGGGAACCGGATAATCCATGTTTTTTGAGCAGAAAGCGGCGTGCCTGCTGTTTCGTTAGTTCAATCATTCGGCTTGGGTTTCCTTTCAGTCTTGGGCAAAGTTCAGCCAGCATGAATAAAAAAGTCTCCTGATTGTTTCAGGAGACTTAATTTTATCGGAATCTTTTTACAATTGTTTGGCGAATACGATTCGGCGGTTCAGATAATGACCGTCCGGCGCTTCGTTTTCGCAGGTGATCAGCACGATCGGGTTGTTGTATTCGGATGCTTTTGCCTGCACCAGTGCGAAATCATTCGGCTCATACAGTTCATTGGCAACGACGCTGAATTCAAGCAGTTCGCCGTTTGGATCGCGGACGAAGATGCGATCGTTCTGTTTCAAGTTGCCGATGAACAGGAACGGTCCGGATTCAGCAGTATTCAGGTGGTTGTGCCCGGCAATATAGCTGATTCCTTGACCTGGCAGGGCGCTGCCTTCAAGCAGACCGGCGCGGTCATGGAGCCATTCAACTGCCCAGCTGGTGTTTTCAAACGGAACCGTCACAATATCGCTGGTGATCTGGAGCTGCGGTAAATCCAGTTCGTAATACAGATCGGTGTATGAGAGACTGGCAGGCTGTTCGCGCAACGGGGTCACCAGAGCAGAATGGAAACCGGTTTCGGGCAGCTTATCTTTGCAGCCATCCAGCGCACAGGAGTCATTTTCAAAAGTTGGAACTGTTGTAAATCCGATTCCAGCGGCTTGAGCAGCAGTAGCTTTCTCAACATATCCTTCATCAAGTCCTTTGGAGACGGGTTCCACAGACACCGGCAACAGATCAGCTGTTTCAGCAGAGGTCGATGCAGGATCAATCGTTTCATCAGGAATTATTATTACTTCCGGTTGAGGCAGCTCTTCAACCGTCTGGGGCAGAGCTTCTGCCGGCTCTTCGATTACTTCAGCTATCGCGGCATCGATTTCGACCTCACCCGGCTCTTCGATCGGCGTGACAGGCGCATCTGCTTCAACAATAGGCTCGATTGCCGGAACTTCTGCTTCTGCCGGGGCAGCTGCCAGAGGTGTATCCTCCGCCAAAGGAGCTTCTTCAGGAGCAGGTTCAACCGGTAATTCGGCAACTGGTTCCGGAACAATAGCGATGTCCGCGTCTTCAATGACAACCGACTCTTGGACAACCGCCTCTGGTTCGAATTCGAGAATGGCTTCTGGTTCTTCGACAACTGGCTGTTGTATGGGTTGCTGATTTGCAGCAGGCATGTTTTCCTGATAATCAAAAGTTACATCGCCGACGACATACCAGCCGTCACCAATCATGAATTTATCGTTATGCGATTCGGCAGGGAATTCGACTTGTTTTGAGACTGTTTCGGACTGCGGAGCCAAAACTGCGGATTCATTGAGAGCGAACCAGCCCTCGCCTAACTTAAATTTGTCATTATCGACAGCTGTTTTACTCTCCAGCGGCTGTCCAGTTTCATCAATCGCGGTAACCGTTTCAACGGCTGGGACTGTGATCGGCGCATCAGCGACCGTCCCGTCCGCCTGAATGCTCTTCCATTCAGGATAGAGATTTAAATCATTGGTAATATGGATCAGATCCCCAAAACTGTAAGAGGTGCCATCCAGAGTTTCAGCGCTGTTCCAGCTGTTGAATGTGTAGCCGGCTTTCGCAAGCGGATTGGGATTGCCCGTTTCATCCAGTCCCAAATTTCCCAAAATGGTGACTTCGTCTCCAAATGCATAGGCGTCTGAATCTTCAACTGCTGCGCCTGAATCGGTCAGATTGCTGTGGTAAGTGACAGTCAGCCCATCCAGATCCACATCGGCGGCATCTGTGATAGTAAGTGTCGAATCAGCGTAGCTTTCAAGATAGAAAAGCGAATCGCTTTCAGCAGCGGTTGCCCGCAGCGTATAAGCGCCAACATTGGTAAAAGGTACGTCTGCACAGTTGTCAAACTTGTACCCGTCCAATGAACAGGAATAGATCAGCGCTGGCGCCGGATCGACCGCGATTTCCAAGCCGTCCGAATATTTCACTTCGACATTAAACAGCTGGTTTGCGACTCCCATCCAGGAAGCATCGCCCGTAAACGGAATGTTCGCGGATTGATCAGAAATTTTCAAAATGGAATCACAATAATCTTCCGCGGTGCATTCAGGTGCTGCGAATACTGTGCTGGGGATAAATGCCAGCATCAGGATGACAGAAAGGTAAAACAAGAAATTCTTTTTCATGGCAACTCCGTTTTCGTCCAGAAACGGGATCCGCTGTTCGACCCCATTTCGATAATTCGTTCGATATTCTTTCGAATGCTCTTAAGAGTGCAAGGGATGTGCCAAAAAAGAAAATCAAAGAGATTTATCCTGATTGAGATCGCTTCTTTCCCCCATGAAACGGTAAACGATTCGCCGCGCCTCGTCATCATCGATTAATCCGAGCGTCTTCAGCTGGTCAGCCACTTCGATCATATTCAGGCTTGCCTGACTTAATCTGAGGTTGTCCCGTGAGCTGATGTCATCTCCCCAAACATTGATAGCTTGAACTGGATCCAGATCCGTGCGAACCAGCGCAGCGCGGGCAGCGACCTGCAGCAGGACTTCCTCGATGAGCTTCAAAAACACAATCTGACGCTGTTCAAAATGGCGGCAGCTGGATTCTCCGGCGGATTCAGCGCTGGCTTTGTTTTCTGACTCCGGTTCAGCCAGAAAATGCAGCGGGATGCCCGCGCCTGCCGCGATCATCTTTTTCAGCGCCAGACCATCTTCGCGCGCATCACTGCTTTCCAGTTTTGGCGAAAGCACCGACCATTCCTCACTCTCGTTTGCAACCAGAATCGAACCCGGTGACGGCGGCACAGCGTTCAGCTGATTTTGGCGCTGGATGCGCTGAGCTTCGCTTGTCAGCCGGGAGCGGACGACAAACAAAAAGCTGTTGCGATAACGGTTGAGTCTAGCGCGGTCTTCCAGCCAATTTGAGAACCGGCTGAGCCATTTCAGCAGCGGAGCCAAATCCGGTTCACCCCACAGACTTCCGATCATGCGGTTGACCGAAAAATGCAGCATCACCGGTTCGAGGGATGGGTTGAGCCGATCGGCAGCGGGAATTACCCGGGTCTCAAAGACTGAATGGGTTCCGGCTGTCGGGATCGTGAATGAAATTGGCTGTTCAGCGTCATTCGCGCGCACTTCAATTTCAGTGACCTGCGCGGCTGGAATCAGGCGCACGTAGCTCATGCCGCCCGGATCGGACGAGACTAGCATAAACAAATTACCCGTTCGGCTCAATTCATCGCACCATTCGTGAATGCGCAGCTCCATCCGATTCAGCGGATGACACCAAAAGGATTCAAGAAATTGCTGAAGTTCCGGCTGGCTGGCTTGAAAGCGGACGCCTTTCCCGATGACATATTGCGTTGTGATCGAAATGATCCGCCGTGCCAGCGGATTTTCCCGCCAGGCGCGCTGGCTTTCTCGAATAAGCTCAAGCGGATTGGGTTGATAAACTGCCGGCTGAATGAGCGGACGGCTATCAGCCAAAAAGGCATTATCGCCGGATGGTTCTGAAATGTTGAGCCAGGCGCGCAGCAGTCTGCGCGGATCGAATGGTTTCATTGTGCCTCCAAAGCGGGTCTTTTTTTATCATCGTAGAGGTGTGCTGAGCCGATTGCAACTCTCAAAATAGGTAGTCAGCTAATGCGTTAATATCGGATTCGAAAACTGTTTGTCACCAATTTTCGTGAATATAAAATTGGATCTTGACATACTATATTAAACACAGTAATATACTGGTAAGAATAATAAATAAGAACCACAGTTAGATCAAACCTATTGTTGAAGAAAGGGGAATGCTGTGAGAAGCGAGAGAAAAGAAATGAATGGAAAGCAGAATCGATCGATGATTTCTCTGAGAAATGCCCCTGCTGCAGGAGAGCGGGGATGAAGGTGAATGATGGAAAACAATATGGAAAACAATAACGAAGCAATCCAATCCATTTTGCCCGAACTGAAACGGGGCGTGATCACGATCGCAGTTTTGAAGCTGTTGGATCAGGATCAATATGGTTATTCGCTGCAGAAGCTGTTGAGTGATTTGGGACTTGAAGTTGAGCAGGGAACGCTCTATCCGCTGCTGCGCAGGCTCGAATCACAGGGGCTGCTGCAATCCGCCTGGCGAGTGGAAGACGAGGCGCGGCCGCGCCGATATTATCGAACCAGTCCGGAAGGTGAAGCCGGGCTGTCCGAATTAATCAATGAATGGCAGAGCCTTGTTACGACTCTGGATAAAATTTTGAAAGATGAAGGAATCCAATGAATCTGTTAGATCGCTATATCAATGATTTGGGCGAAAAACTGCCGGCTAAAAATCGGGAGGACATTCAAAAAGAGACCCGCTCAATCTTGGAAGACATGATCGATGAGCGGGCTGAGGCTGAAAACAAGCCGGCTGATGAACAGCTGGTGCGGGAAGTACTGCTGGCGTTCGGCTCACCAAAAAAGACCGCTGCAGCCTACCAGTCCGGGCAGTATGTCATCGGACCTAATCTTTATCCCCTCTTTAAAAAGGTACTGCGGATCGTGCTGATTTTCTCTCTGATTTCGGCATTGATCGGGGTTGTTTCAAATCTCAGCAGCAAAATCGAAAGCGTTGGCGGTCTATCCGATCAGTCGCTGAACGCTCTGATCAACACAACGACGAACTTGTCTATTCTGGTTATCACTGAGATTGTCGGGACCGTCGTAAGCGGTCTGTTCTCAGGATTTGGCATCTGTACGCTGGTTTTCTGGATTTTGGATCGCACGCTGCCTGCCAAAGAATTTCAGAAAGAGGAAGATTGGGATCCGGACAAGCTGCCGAAGTCTTTTGACAAAGATAAAATCGATGCCGCAGATCAGATCGTTGAAATAATCTTTACGGTTTTGGGGCTGATCGCATTGAATTACTTTCCGCAGATATTCAGTATTTTCACCTTCGAAAACGGCATTCTCACCTCCGAGAGATTTCTTTCCGATGCTTTCTTCTCATACGTCCCGTTTATTACGATCAAGGGCATTTTCGGCATCGCGCTCTGCGCTTATCTGCTTTCGCTGAAACATTGGAACACGCTGGGCAGAATTCTGACAATTGTGCTGGACATGGTCACGCTGATTCTGATGATCGTGATGATGAGCGGACCGTCTTTGATCAGCAGCACGACCGACTGGTCGCTGCTGGGTGATCCGGAACTGGTTGAGCTGATGCCGAAGCTGATTAACATTCTGCCGATTGCGGTGCTCTCAATCGTTGTAATTGGCGTCCTGATTAATATTATTAAAAACGGTATGAAATTGGCGTCAAAAAAACTGGCATGAGCATAAAAAAGCCAGTCCATCCGCGATAAAACAAACAATCCAGCCGAGTAACACAGGCTGGATTGTTTGTTTTACTCATCTATGCTGTTCAAATCGGCCGAGTCAATCTTCATTTTTGGGAACGTAAATTCGAATGCCGTCTCGACATTCGGCTCACTGGTGACGCTGATCCTGACACCATGACGATCCGCGATTTCTTTCGCGATTGCCAGTCCTAATCCGCTCCCTTTCTTATTTGATGCACTGCTCAGTTTGCTGAATCGGTCGAAAATGGACGGAAGCTGATCCGGTGCGATTCCGACCCCATGGTCGATTATCGTCACGGCCAGCCCGTTGCCGCCGTGATCGGCTGATTTGAGCCAGACTTCCTGCCCCGGCTCAGAAAATTTGATGGCGTTATCCAGCACAATCAGGAACATCTGCCTCAGCCTGCCATAATCCCCTTCAAACGGCCAAATCTGAACATCATGACTGCAGTGAACCGTGACATTTTGTGAAAGCGCTAATCTGCGGCTGGCGCGGGCTGCGTCCGAGAGGACTTCGATCAGATTGATTTTGGTTTTATCAATCGTGAAGTCCGGATTCTGCAGCCGGGTTAGTTCGAGCAGGTCGTTGACGATCCGTTCCAGCTGGATGGCTTCT
>DHPK01000021.1:33300-48550 GCA_002407845.1 Leptolinea sp. UBA5366
ATCCGTTCCAGCTGGATGGCTTCTGCCAGCAGCTGCTGATGGTATTCGTGCGCCTGATCCGGGCTGTGAACGATGCCCTCCGTCAGCGCTTCGGCTGAGGCGCGCATCACGGTAACCGGTGTGCGCAGCTCATGCGAAATTTCTGCAATAAAATCCCGCCGTGNNTGAAATAAAACCCCGCCGTGACTGCTCGATTAATCGGCTTTCCTGATCCGCTTTTTTCAGCTGCTGCGCCAGATGGTCAATATTATTGGCGAGCGATCCGATTTCATCCTGCTGATCGACACCGGTTGAGGCGTTCAGATCTCCGGCAGCCAGCCGCTGCGTTGTCCGCTCCATCTGCTTGAGCGGTTCCACAAATTGACGGGAAAGCAGCAGCGCGACCAGAATCGCGCCGATCAGCCCCAACGCGATGCTCAGGAAGAGGATGCGGATGCCAGAATATGCCGCGGCTTTCATCGTCTCAATCTTCGAGTGCAGCATCACGGCAGCGATCACCTTCCGATTCTGGTCGTAAACCGGCGCTCCGACCGTGATCGAAGCGTTGTCCAGCAGCGGGCTGAAACTTTCGCTAAACGCGACCTCTCCGGTAAAAACCCCTTCAATCAGGTTCAGCGCTTCGTTCGGCAGATCCGTATAGTTGATTTGCTGCCTGCCGGATCCGACGCTGATAAACTGGGCAGCCTGATCAACAAGCCAGACATCCCCCATTGCAATATCATCAATGAACTTCAGATAAGCGCCGTAGCTGCCGAAGGCGTTCTGTCCGCCGCGCTGACCTGCCCCGTGATTGCCGCCCATGCCGGGTCCGGGTTCCGTGCTGTTCTGACCTGATGAAACATCAGCCGGCAGCATGGATCCCAGCGTCTCGGCAATGTTGACTGCGCGGGCTTTGAGGTCTTCGCGATGCACTTCCATGGAATAACGGGAATACATCCAATAGAATAGCGACCCGACGACAAGCGAAAACACGAGCAAAACGAAAGCAAAGTGGAGGACCAGTTTGCGCGTGATATTAAGTTTCACTTTCCGTCCCTTCAAACTTATATCCCATTCCCCAAACCGTTTTCAGCTGCCAGTTGGGATGGTCAAATGCATCCAGCTTGGCACGCAGCCGTTTGATGTGCGAATCGACGGTGCGGGTGTCTCCATAATAGTCATATCCCCAAACCTGATCGAGCAGATTTTCGCGGGAATAAACCCTGCCGCGGTTCGTTGCCATCAGCCAGAGCAGTTCCGTTTCTTTTTTTGTCAGCGCAACGGTCATGCCGGCGATTGCCACCTCGAAAGCGTCCAGACTGATTGTCAGGTTGTCATAATGGAAGAGCTTTTGATTCCCCTCGTTCTCCGGAGTCCGTTCCATGCGGCGCATGATTGCGCGGACGCGTGCCATCACTTCAGCCGGAGCAAACGGCTTGACAATGTAATCATCAGCGCCGATATCCAACCCCATGATCCGTTCGAAATCTTCCCCGCGCGCAGTGATCATGATGATCGGCACATTCGAAATCCGTCTGATTTCCCGGCAGACTTCAAATCCATCTTTCAGCGGCATCATCACGTCCAGCAAAACCATGTCAAACGTAAAGCGTTCAAACACCTCCAGCGCTTCTTTGCCATTGGCGGCAGTATGGACGGTGAATCCTTCATTTTTGGCATATTCAGTCAGAACAGAAATGATCTGACGGTTGTCATCCGCAATCAGCATGGTTGGCATTTGAAGCGCTCCTTTCCTTTAATTATCGTACACAAATCATCTTACGAAAAGATTATGTCTTTTTGATGGCATTTTAAAAGAAAAACTGACTTGAAAAAGTTTCAAGAAAGACACATTTTTGCCACATTTATTTTGTAAGATTCAATCAGGTTGAAAAACTTGAACCTAATAAGAAAGAATTATGGAGGAAATACCATGAAAACAAATTTGAGAATTTTATTAATTGCAGCTGTCCTGCTGATTTCAGCAGTTTATTCCGAATCCGTTTTAGCGGCAGATTACAGCTCGCCGGCAGATATTCTGGCAGACCTGACCGGTCAGCCGCTGCAGTCCGTGATCGATCTGCGGTTTTCATCCGGAAAAACTTTCGGGACGCTGGCAGAAGAAGCCGGGGTTTTGAGCGAGTTCCAAACCGCGCTGCTGCAGCTGAAACAGGCTGACCTTAATAAAAGTGTCGCAGCCGGTGAAATCACCAAAGCTGAAGCTGACCGGATCATGAACCAGCTGATGCAGAATTCTGTCAACTGCGACTGCAGCGGTGCTGCCCAGATTGGACTCGAAAACAGTCTCGGCTTTGGATGGGGCAATGGGAATGGAACAGGCATCGGCGCCGGCGGCGATCCGCAGGGCATGCAGAATCAAAATCGCTTCAACGTGGGCGGCGTGCAAAACGGCAGCCCGCAGACGAACAACTGGGGTATGGGCGGAAACAGCTATGGCAATCCGCAGGGCATGCAGAACCAAAATCGTTTCAACGTCGACGGGATGCAAAACGGCAGCCCGCAGCCGAACAACTGGGGCATGGGCGGTCAAACCCCACCCATGGGAGGAAACACTCCCATGGGCGGAAACACTCCCCCGATGGGCGGGAACGGCGCGGGGCTGAGACTGCGCGACCAGTCCTGCTTTGACAACTGATCCAACCTGAACGAAAAAACAGAACCCGGATTTACCCCGGGTTCTGTTTTTTCTCTTTCTTACAAATGGAAATCTGCCTGTTCAGGCATTCATGAAACCATTGTCAAACAATCCTTCCACTTTCAGCCGGAAACGTGCCTGTTCAGGCATTCATGAAACCGTTGTCAAACAATCCTTCTACTTTCAGCGATTTCAGCCCCAGCATGGAGTTGAGTTTGACTGTGATTTCGCGTTCGGGCGGCAGCTGGACATTTTGCTCATAATAAATGTCAACCCCGTCCACTTCCAGTTTTGTGAACGCTTCGTCATTTCCTTTTGGCGCTCCAAGTTTCACATCCATATAATTGACGCGCGAACAACTGCAGGAGTTGACCTTCGCGACTTTTTTGATCAGCGTGATGGCTGATTTTTCTTTCTGATCGAGCCAGCTTTTGGCTTCTGGTGTGATGGTTAGCATAACAGTCTGCCTTTCGATATAACTGCAAAATAACTGCAAAGTTTTTCTTTGATTAATTTAACCATAACTTTATTAACGTTTGATCAATATTTTGAAAACTGGGAAAACTTAAGTGGGCAGTCAGTACAAAGCTGCAAGATGATTTCTTAAAAGCTCTCCCAGAATTAATCTAAATCGATCGTTCCAGCTTGAGCGAAACCCCGTGAAATAAAAAGATTTCCGCTTATAAACAAGCGGAAACCTTTTATATAAATTCGATTCTGTGAAGCAGCTGCGCTTATACCAGCGAAGCGCCTCCGTCCACGACGATGTACTGACCGACCACATAGGAGCAGGCTTCTGATGAAAGGTACAGAATTGTGCCGTTCAACTCACCGCGTTTTCCCGGCCGGCCGACAGGGTTCTGATAATTGTACATTTTCAGAAATTCTTCGGCTTTGAAGAGCGTATTTTCCGTCATCTCCGACTCGAACAGACCCGGCCCGATCGCGTTGACGATGATGCCGTATTGCGCCAGCGAGGTTGACATGCCGAGCGTCAGCCCGCGCACAGCCGCTTTACTGGTGTTATAGGCGTGGCGAACCAGCATCGGGCTTTTGTCGCCGATCAGCGCATTGACAGAACTGACGTTCACGATGCGCCCATAGTTCTGTTCTTTCATATAAGGGACGACGTATTTGCTGACCAGGAACAGACCCTTGACGTTGACGTCCATGATCTTGTCCCATTCTTCAACGCTCAGGTTTTCAACCGAGCCGCGCACTGCGATGCCAGCGTTGTTCAGCAGAATGTCAATCCTGCCAAAATGAGCATACACTTCTGTGATCGCGTTCTTGACGCTCTCTTCTGAGGTAACATCGCAGGCTACCGCGTAGGCTTTGCGGCCGGTGGCGCGGATTTCTTCAGCCAATGCTTCAAGTTTATCTTTTCTGCGTGCCAGCAGCGCGACGTCAGCTCCCTGTGCGGCATAACCGCGGGCTGCATCGGCGCCGAGACCGGAGGAGGCTCCTGTCACAACTGCAACTTTTCCAGTTAGGTCAAATAAATTCATTTTTTCTCCCTGTTGTAAAATAAATTTGGAATCATTTTCCGGAGCACTGCGATTCGGATCTAATCAGCGGATCGGCAGCATTGTTCAGCAATATATTCCATTATCAAGTATAGCCCCTTGTGAAAAATAAAACTAGACAAAATTGGGGGTTTGTCCAATTTAAAATCGATCCAAAAACCAGCGCAGCGAGCGAACCTTGGTTGCCGAACAAGGGATGCGGAGTACGCTGTGCGGGAAACACCCCATCGGGAAAGGGAGTTTTGCGGGTCTGTTGGACGGATTCGGAAAATTTGATTAATGGAGATCGAAAAGTTGCAATATTACAGGAAATTCTGCGCAGTTAATGAGGCAGCAGAAACCATTTCAGCTGGATTTCAAACTGAGAAAAATCATCCGGTTGCAGCCTGACTCAGGGGTTCCTCTGGAAATTTGCCGGATATTCTTCGGATAATGGCTGGATATCGGCTGGTGGGAATTAATAACGGATGGAATTTTATTTTCTCAGATCATTATTTATATGATTTAGCAGCTTTATTTATCTTAATAGATTACTTATTTATTGGTGAAAAAAATCATTAGAAAGTAGGAATATTACCGGTATTTTCCGTTGATCTGGTTAATTTGGTTTCGCTTAACTCGATCTGAGAATAAAATAAGGTATACTATTACGCAAAGTTTGCAAAGAGTATAAAATGGATATAAATTATTTTAATGTGTCTTCAATTCATGATAAATATATTCAATCCCCTGCAGGCTTTTTATTTAATTCACAAGTGATCAAATGAGAAAAACCACGCACTTTATTACCCTTTAGACGATAGGAAATAGTGAGAAGACAATTATGAAAAATCAAAAACGCATCATCCTGTTTGCCCTGACTTGTATCTTTTTATTTCTGATGATTGGGATGATTGATCCCGCACCGGCAGCCGCTCAAACTGGAACGTATTCGATCTCACTGGATCCGGTTAAAAAAGACGCTGCCAACAATCCGGTTTGGAGTTATCCTTCCGGCGAAAGCTTTGTGATCTACAGCACTGTGACGGTTTCTGACGTCGCGCCGCCAATGGATAATAACGTGATCACGGTAACCTTCCCGAAGAAATGGATTGCGGATGTCACTGCGCCGAACGCGGTTGGCGTGACGGTTACGACCCGGCATACTGCTACGGATTATGTTTTTGATTTCACCTATGACCGCATGACCGGCGGCATGATTGCCAGTCTGCCGATCACGATCCGGATGCAAAACCTGAAAACGCCCAACGGCTATGAAATGCCGATGACACAGGAGCTTCGCAGTGCGGCAGGGGACTTGCTTGCCGCGCCGGCGTCGCATCCGAATCCGAACACTGCGAACAAAGTCACCTCAACGGCGGAGGTCAAATTAACCTATTACACCCGCTCTTTCAGAGAGTACGCCGGCTATCCGGATCCGGCTGATATCACCAAAATCGATCCGCTCAAACCCCGGGCAATTCCGATTGAAACCCTTTTTTATACGAACAATACAGCGAGCTCAATCGGGAAATATTGCGATACCGGGCATAAAGTGACGCTGACGCTGCCAGCCGGCGCCCGTCTCGCGACAGCCGCCGAATCGCAATATGCAAGATATTGGACCTCTTCAACCTCGGCTGCGGGCGTCACAACCGTCTCCCGCGTCTTCTCCTGCACGAGCTATTGGGGTAATTCTATAAGTGAAATGGCGCCGATCGCGTTCCCAGGATTCCCATTTTCTCCCAACCAAAACACCTATGACACTGAAATCCCGTGGACGGTCGACGTTTTGGACGCTGATCGAAATCCGGTGCCTGAGTATCAGGTTTCTTCGGTTACAAAACTGGCTTTAATTCCGAATCCGCCGCCGCCGAACGGTTCAGGCGTCCGAAAATCTTTACGAACGGGTTCTTTGTACCGATATTATATGACTCCTGACAACATGGATCGGGAAACAGCTTGGGACATCGTCAATACCGAACCAACCATGACTGTTAAACCGGAAGAGCCGTTCACGATTAAGCTTTATGGTTTCCGTGATTATTCACTTGATCAGGATTTATATTATTCCGGTTTCCAGCTTCAGCCGATTCCGGCGAATTTCATTGATCCAGCAAACGCTGTCAAATTTAAAGTTTATGGCACGAAAGGCACCCAAAAAGATCTGCTGTATACCAGCACGAACGCCGCGGAAGCCGCTGCCCGCATCACGATCCCTCCGGATGCAACCGGCACCAACAGTTACTATACCGAACTATGGCTCGAGTTTGACAATGACGTTTCGGTCACCTATAATCCTGTGCCTGCAGGTCAATCGTCCACGCTGACCTGGACCGTTTTTACTAAAGTGAAACCGGAGCGCTGGGATAAAAATAACGAGACAGTAAACAATCAAATTGTTTCGTTGAACGGTTTACAATACAATTATACTACGATTTACAGCAACACAGTAGCTGTTCGCCCGGATAACTGGCGGACGACTCCAAGCGCATCATCTTATACATATGTGATGATCTATGTTTACCGCCGTTCAATAGATTCAGCGTTCGCCGTAACCCCGACAAGAATGGTTGGGTTAAATGATGCTGTGCCAATCGCGCTCGGTTTGAGATTGGCAATAGATCCAGCCGATTTATTCCCAGAGAATCTGAATTATTATGCGGTCATGCCTGAAGGCGTCTCACCCGATCCGAACACGCCGGTGACGTTCTGCGGCAAAGCGGTTGCGAGCGAGGTCGTTTACAATTTCCTCGGAACCGGTAAAAAAGCGCTGGTAATTCGTGACTTGCAGAAACTTTTGCCAACCTGCAGTAATGTCTATTCTGCAGCGGTTAATTTTAAGCAGCTAATTGGACCCAGCACAGCCGAAGGCGCTAACGTTGTCGATCATTATTTCACCTGGTCCAACAATGACCAAGTCAAATCGAACAATGTTTATGGCGCTATAAATCGCTATATGGATGCACTTGACCTGGATCAGGACGGCAATGTAACTGAATACTTCGAGAAAGTTCCGCAGGAATTGGTCTATTCGCCGCCGAAACAGATTTATACCCAGAAATGGCTGAGCACCGATCCCGGCCTGGATAAAATCTGGTTTGCCGAGGGGCAGGTCGCGATTGACATGGAGCTCCCCTACTATTACCGGGTTACGATCAATAACCGATCGGATGTTTCCGTAAAGACGGTTGACGTCCTGGACGTGCTCCCTTACGTCGGTGATCACACGGTTGTTCCGGACGCGAACAATCTTTATCACGCGCGCAACTCGGAATTCCGGGTTGAACTGACCGGACCGATCACCAGCGCTTCCCCTAAATATGACTTTTTCTACTCGACAGACACACAGCCGGCTGACATCGCAACATTATCTGGCAGCACGATTAACTGGATGACGCAGGCTCAGGTTGAAGCAACCTCCAGCTGGGGGGCAATCAATTTGATCCGCATCCGGCTGAAAACAGGAGAGGAACTGCCGTCGAAAGAGGTCGTTTCCTTCGATTTTCCAGTCAAGACGCCGCTGAATAAAGAGTTGACCCGATACAGCCGCGCTTTTAACTCAGGCGCGACCTTTGCCGGCACCGCCGGAGGCGGTGGCCCGATTGATCCTGCCAACTACCTTGAGTTTGGCTCCGCGTCCGCGGCAGTGAACTGGTACACGGTCAGCGGGATCGCATTTTCCGATGTTAATAAAGATGGAATCAAACAGGACACTGAACCTATTCTGATCAACCGACCGGTGCGCATCGTTGATGAGTCCGGAAATCCCGTGACAGTGAACGGGGTACCGCTGGCTGGGCAGACAGACGCGTCCGGCGCTTATTCCTTTAATGTTTATGTACGCGGCAACTATCAGGTTGTTTTTGATAAAGACCCGCTTGAATTCACCCAACAGGTCGCGTCAACTGCGACCGTCATCGGTTCAGACGTGAACATCACGGACGGGAAAAGCCCGCTGTTCAACCTGTCACCGCAGACGCGCGTGAAAACGATCAATGCTGGCTACATCTATGAAAGTCCGACAGAGCCGCGAACCGGCACGAAAGTCTGGGTTAACGGCTCGGCGAGCAATCGGCCGGATGTCTGGCTGAGACTCTATCGGCAGGCTCCCACAGGCGAGGTTGAAGCGGTTCCGAACGTAGCGCCGCTGAAAGTGCCAGCGGCTGCCCCGTTCACTGTAACCTGGCCATCCGTGGCAATCAACGATCCCGGCATCCGTCCCTATACCTTCACGGTGCGTGAAACCGATGCAGCCGGCGATCCGCTGACCCCGCTCAATTACACCAAGAACGAGACCGGGCTGACCGTCACGAATACTTATGTGATCCCGAAAAACGCAGAAGCAACCGCCACCAAAGTTTGGGATAAAGGTCCGGCGCTGAAGCCGACCATCTGGTTCAGCCTGTACCGCAATATCGCCGGAGGCACTGCTGAAGCTGTTCCGGGCGCGGATGTGAAAACATTGCCGGATGGGACGACCTCTGTCAGCTGGACTGGATTGGAAAAGACCGACATTAACGGAAATGAATATACCTTCTCCGTCAAGGAAGTCGATATTAACGGAAATAGCTTTACTCCGCCGAACTTTAATAAAGCAGAATCCGGATTGACCGTGACGAATACCTATGTCCGCCCGGTTCGCTTGATTGTGGTTGAAAAAGAATGGGTTGGCGGTGCGGAGCCGCGACCGCAGATCTGGCTGCAGCTCTATCGCCGGATTGCCGGATCCAATGATCCTTGGGAACCCTATACGGATAAGCTGGATGACCGGCAGACGATTCTGCCCGGCGACCGCTCGTTGACCTATGGAGATCTGCCCTACACGGATTACTACGGCAACCTGTACGAACATAAAGTTGAAGAGTTCTTTGATACGGCTGGAACGCAGCTGACCTATCCGAACTATGCAAAAACAATTACTGGACTGAAAATCACCAACACCTACGTGCCGCCCAAGAATGGGACGGTCACTGGAACGAAGGTCTGGGTGAACGGCTCAGCGCCGCGTCCGACGGTCTGGTTTAAGCTGTTCCGGCAGGTCGAAGGCGGTTCGCTGGTTCCGGTTCCCGAAACTGAAGCGCCATTAAAAACGCTGCTGGACGGGACGACCTCTGTGACCTGGACGAACCTGACTGAGACTGATCTGCAGGGACGGCCGTTCAACTTCACGGTGCGTGAAGTCAACGAAGCCGGGCAGGAAGTTGCCCCCGAAAATTATCAGCCTTCGGTCAGCAGCGATTACCGAACGATTACCAATACCTATCAGATTCCGTCTGCTGACGCAATCACAGCTAAAAAGATCTGGGTCAACGGTCCGCTCAATCGGCCGACGATTTGGTTCCGGCTGTATCGCAATCTCAGCGGCGGAACGGTTGAGCCGGTGCCAGGCGCAGAAATCAAGATGCTGACAAACGGCACATTAGAAGTTACATGGACGAACATCCAGAAAACGGATATCAACGGAAAGCCTTACACCTTCACAGTCCGCGAGGTCGATGCAGCCGGCAATAACTATAAACCGGCGGATTTCTCGAAACAGGAAGCGGGATTGACGGTGACGAATACCTATGTGATCCCGAAGACCGCCAGAGCGACAGCAACCAAGACCTGGGTGAATGGTTCGACTCCGCGGCCGACGACCTGGTTCCAGCTCTATCGCAATACCAGCGGCAGCGCTCCAGAAATCGTTCCAGGCGCAGAAATTAAAGCATTGGCGCCCGGCATCCTTTCGGTCGATTGGACAGGGCTCGAATCAACGGATATTAACGGTGAGACTTATATCTTTACTGTCAAAGAGACTGACAGCGCAGGCAACGACGCAGTTCCGGCGAACTATGAGAAGCGGGAAGTTGGGTTGGCGGTCACAAATACTTATGTTGCGCCGGCGAACGGGACTGCCGAGGCACAAAAGACTTGGGTCAACGGTCCGGATACCAAACCGGATATCTGGCTCCAGCTCTACCGCAGTGCGGGCGGAGAAACACCGCGCGCCGTTCCGACGGATCAAGCGCCGATCAAACGCCTTAGATTCCCGGAAACGACGGCTTCCTGGGCGAATCTGACTGAAACGGATCTCAACGGAAGACCTTATACTTTCACGATCGTTGAGCTGAATACGGATGCAGTTGATGCTCCGCCGCCGAATTATCAAAAAGTTGAAAACGGTTTGAACGTGACCAACACCTACGTAATCCCAACCGACGGAACCGCAACCGGGAACGTGATTTGGGTAGACGGACCGCGGATCAAACCGATGGTCTGGCTGAAATTGTATCGTGTTCTCGAAGGCGGAACCCGCGAAGAAGTGCCGGGAGCCGGCTTGATGCAGCTTGAATCGGGAACGACATCCGTGACCTGGACCGGACTCGAAAAGACCGACATTAATGGCAAACCCTATACCTTCTCTGTTCAGGAAGTCGATGGGACGGGCGCGGATCTGACCCCAGAAAATTATCGAAAATCTGAATCGGGCATGACTGTTACCAATATTTACGTTGTCCCCCGAAAAATCCTTCAAGTCACTAAAGTCTGGGAAGGCGGACCTGAGCCGAAGCCTACCGTTTGGATCATGCTGAAGCGGCGCATTGAAAACGGCGAATGGGAGAACATTGAAACCGGTGTTGAGAAGATCGTTCCGGGTCAAACCTCCTACATGTACGGCACCTTACCGGCAACTGACATTAATGGCAATCCATACATTCACACAGTTGAAGAGGTCAACCAGGACGGCACGCCGATTACGCTGCCAAATTACCAGATCGCGGTGGATGGGCTGCAAATCACGAACACCTATGTGATTCCGAAAAATGGCAGCGTGACCGCGACCAAAGTCTGGGACGGCGGTTCGGAACCGCGCCCAACGATTGGATTCCGTCTGCAGCGTCAGTCGCTGATGGTTCCCAAGCAATTCGTGCCGAATGTGCCCTGGCTCAAACTTGAACCCGGCACGACCAGCGTAACTTGGGAAGGGTTGGAAGAGACTGATTTTAATGGAAATCCCTATACTTTCAGCATCGTTGAATTGAATGAACTGGGCGGCGAAGGCGTGCCTTTGAATTACACCGCCCTTCTCAGCGCGGATGGACTGACAATGACCAATCACTACGAGCCTCCTCAGGATGGTGAAGTTACGGCACAGGTGATCTGGGTCAACGGACCTGCTGTCAATCCGACTGTCTGGTTTAAACTGCAGCGATCGCAGGTTGATACAGATGGAAATGTGACCTTGCTCGAAGATGTTCCTGATATAACTTTAAAGGAACTCCCGAATGGAACAACAAATGCCAAATGGACTGGACTGGAAACGACATGCCAGAACGGCAGGCCATTTATCTTCTCCGTGGTTCAGGTCGATCAAAATGGAAACGATCTGACTCCGCCTAATTTCATCAAGGAAGAACTTGGGCTGACAGTCATCAACACTTTTCAGATTCCGACAAACGGCGCGGCTGCTGCAAAGAAAATCTGGGTCAACGGCCCGGCTATCGCTCCGACAATCTGGTTTAAATTGCAGCGCACGATCCCCGGCGGACAACCGGAGGACGTGCCAGAAGCTGAGCTTTACCGACTCATCGACGGTTTCGAGGATGCGTCATGGACTGGGTTGGACGAAACTGACATTGATGCGAACGTCTACACATTCTCCGTAGTGGAGACCGACGGAACCGGGCAGGCAAGCGTTCCGCCGAACTACCGCATGACGAAAAAAGGCATGGAAATCACCAATGAATATGTCGTCCCAACTAAAGGCTCAGCGGCTGCAAATGTCGTCTGGGTCAATAGACCGGACACTCGCCCAACTGTCTGGCTGAAGCTTTATCGCCAGACTGATGGAGGACAATTGGAAGAGGTTCCTGAACTGCCAATCCGGCAGCTCGATAACGGGCAGCTGACTGCTGGCTGGGACAATCTGGCTGAGACGGACATCAGCGGCAATCCTTACACCTTCTTTGTCAAAGAGGTCAACAGTTTGGGAGTTGATTGGACGCCGGCTCAGTATACAAAGGATGAAACCAACCTGACCGTGACGAACACATTCGTCGTATCAAAAGATGCAAAAGCAACCGGAATAAAAAGCTGGGTCAAGGGTCTGGCATCGGATCGCCCGACTGTCTGGTTCAAACTCTATCGTCAGATTGAGGGCGGAACCGTGGAAGCTGTCCCTGATGTGCTGGTCAAGGAACTGCCGAATGGCACGACCAGTGTGAGCTGGGAGAACTTGGAAGCGTCTGATCTCGCTGGAAACACTTACATCTTTACGGTGCGTGAAACGGATGCTGCCGGGAACGACTTTGTGCCGGAGAACTACACCAAACGGGAAAATAACCTGACTGTGACAAACAGTTATAAGATCCCGACCGCAACAGTCACGGGAACCAAGGTCTGGAACAACGGACCTGAACCGCGGCCATCGGTCTGGTTCAAGCTGCAGCGCTCAATTGGCGCTGACACACCGGAAGATGTCCCGGTCGAACTGACCGAACTGATCAAAGAACTGCCCGACGGAACGCTGTCCGTTTCATGGAACGACATCGAAATGACTGATCTCGACGGCAACCCCTATCGCTTCACGATCAAGGAACTCGACAAGGGCGGCGGTGACCTCGCTCCGATCGACTATATCAAGGACGAAGACGGTCTGACTGTCACCAACAGCTACAACATTCCGAAGAGCGGCGAGGCGACCGGCACGCTGACATGGGTGAACGGTCCGGATGAACCGCCGACTGTCTGGTTCATGCTTTATCGCGAGCTCCCGAACGGCACTGCGGTGCCTGTCCCGGGCGTCGATCTCATCGAACTGCCCGCTGGGACGACCGCAGCCCATTGGACGAATCTGGAACAGTGCGACCTGCGCGGCAACTTCTACACCTTCAGCGTCCGGCAGGTGGATGCCGCAGGCAATCCATTGACACTGCCTGAATATGACAAGGAAGAAGTCGGGCTGAACGTGACCAACACCTATCGCATTCCGATGGATAGTGAGGCAGTTGCGAACCTCATCTGGGAAGGCGGCACGACCCCGCGCCCGACTGTTTGGTTCAAACTCTATCGCGAGATTGAGGGCGGAAGCGTTGAAGCGGTCCCCGATGCGGAGACTCAGATGCTGGTTGACGGCGTGTTGAGCGTTTCATGGACAAATTTGGCAGGGACGGATCTGGCAGGCATGCCCTACACGTTCAGCGTGCGGCAGATCGACGAAGCCGGAAATGGCTTCACGCCGGATGGATATGTGAAACTGGAAGAAGGACTGACAGTGAAGAACAGTCAGTTCCAGCCTAGAATTCTGGTTCAAAAAGAATTGGACAACTGGGAATCGCAGGATGTGTTCGATTTCGTCTTTGCCCGCCGGGTGAACAATAAGCTGACGGATAAAGTCAACTTCAAGGTCGCAGCCGGAACAGAACCATATATTCTGCCGGATTTGGAAATCGGCGCAGAATACGTCGTGACGGAACAATTGAGCGATCTCTGGCGCCAGGTCTCAGCAGTGTGCGTCTCCTCGCTCCCCGGCAAGACCCAATCGCCTTATCGGCTCGTCCTTGAGAAAAATGAATCCGTGACCTGCACCTTTGTCAACAGTGTGCTGTTTGTGGTCGATCCGGACAGTGTCCTGATCCCCGAAACTGGATTCTCCGATAAAAACTAAAGCTGCTAACTGAGTGCAAACCTCCCGCAGGAAACGGGAGGTTTTTTTGTCCTGATTTGGTTCATGCCGTGAACAGCTCAGATCGGAAAGATTCCGATCTCACGATCCTGAGCAGGGCACGCTTGAAAGGATGATGGCTCGCGGTACAATCCACTGTGGAAAGATTTTTCTCATTCGTCAGCGCTGGAAGACCGGGCGTTGCCGCCCGAGCGATGCGATTGAACGTCTAAAAACAGGAGAATTCCTTGAACCGGAACGATGCGGCTGGATACAAAAAATCACCAATTTATCGTTTTGAACCATACGTTTTTATCTTTTTCGGCATCTTTCATCTGCACCGAATTTGGGGACTGCTGAACCGCCGTGCTTACGCAAGCTTTTGGCTCGGGTTATTGGATAACCGAGGCGGATTGTATTTTTTGCTGATGGGCACGCTGGCTTTATTGTGTATCGCAGGTATTGCGGTTTTTATCAAGCACCGAGGTCAAAATTATTGGTGGCGCTGGATCTATCTCTTTGGCGGCGCCTACCTTCTTTTTGATTTATTCGCCATCTTGATCAAACTGGAGTTTTGGGATCGGCTCTTACGCCTGATGTTTGATATCACTGGCCGTTACTGGAACCTTATTTGGGGGAGCTTTTCCTTGATCGGGCTGCTTTCGCTCATCCTTGGGCTCCATCTTCTGAAACAATTCAACCAAACGCATTGATTGCACTTTCTAATGAATAACCTTAAAGCGATAAATTTGGTTTGTGAGGAATTTTATTCCTGCAGTTAAAGTTGATTCAATCAGCAAAATCATGACCAAGTTTTTTAAGCGTTTCACCGTTTTCCCACGCCACTTTTAAAAAGAACTAATTACAGCCTGATTTTGGTCTGCGAAATAGGTTGCCTATCCTCGCTTGCCTAATTCCCAGATTTACCTCATTCTTTTATTAACACTGTTCTTTTCCTCTGCAAACGCTAAAAGAACTCTTTTGCAGCCTGATCTTGATCTGGAATTAGGGTGCTGATCATCACTAATTCCCTACCCCTTTTCCCTCCCCTACTTCCTCCCCAGGGAAGCTTCGTTCTTTCATGAGCTCTGCGCCTTGATAGCGCGCGGCTGCCCATCTGCCGGGCGCTATTTTAATCCAGCAAGTTTCTGAGTGCTCCAGTTCAAGCACGACACTGTCCCTCGGCAGTCTGTCGATCGCCGGATAGGTGATTCCGGGCTTGCTGCGGACATTCAGCCGTTCGCAGCTCACCGATCATCACTTATTTCTTCCCCTTTTTCCTCACCAGAAAAGCTTCGTTCTTTCATCAGCTCTGCGCCATGATAACACGCGGCTGCCCACCTGCCGGGCGCAATTTTGATATGCCTTGAGGCAGTCGAACTCGTGAAACGAGAGAGACAAAAATCCACCCGCTATGCGGGTGGGGACAAAGGTTAAACCGAAACCAAAACACCTTTCCGA
>DHPK01000031.1:0-181 GCA_002407845.1 Leptolinea sp. UBA5366
GATGCTGGAAGCGATGAACATGCGATCCGGATTCTTATCCACATCGGAGAAGAGGCTGATGATCTCTTCATCGGTGCCTTTTACAAGCGGAGAATCGCCCAGAATACCGTCGTTCACTTCTGCCAGTGCGCGCAGGAAAATTGTGATCGGCACTGTGCGCTTGCGGTTGAATTTCAGGATC
>DHPK01000031.1:316-25383 GCA_002407845.1 Leptolinea sp. UBA5366
TTTTTGCGGGTTTCAAATTCCATCCAGGCGCCGCGATCCGGGATCAATCTGGCCATTGCCATGCGATGCCCGGTGGCGCGGTCTACGGTAGCTTCAAAATAGACGCCAGGGGAGCGGATCAACTGGGAAACGACCACGCGTTCGGTACCGTTAATGATGAATGTACCGTTTTCGGTCATTTCCGGGAAGTCGCCCAGGAAAATATCCTGTTTGAGCGGTTCGGAAACATCCGCACCTGCCAGCAGCACGGTGACGTAGAGCGGGCAGGAATAGGTCAGATCGCGTTCGACGCAATCATCAACGTTGTGTTTTGTTTCTCCAAACCAGAATTTCAACCCCCACTCTTCGGAGATTGGGTCTTTGCTTGGAAAATATAATTTCATCCCTTTATTAAAGGATTCAATTGGGGAAATTTCATTGAGTAGTTCTGCAATGCCGACTTCTTTTAATCGATTGAAGGAATCCAGCTGGATTTCAATCAGATTAGGCATATTTGCTGCATTCGGAATTCTTGAGTAAGACTTCGATGCATGTTGCATAGCCATTGACTGCCTCCTAATAAATTCATCTGGTCAGATGATCTATCAGGCGCAACAGTACGACCCGCCGTTTAGAAATGTTCACTGACACGAACTATTATTTTATCATGCTTTGAGATGATCAGGCACTCAGCAGCCGGTTTTATGATTAAGCAATTCATCGTAAAAATGAAATCAATGCGAGAGCTAATTCCGATATCAGTCTGCAAAATGATGAATGGGGCTGTTGGTCAATTATGCTGATAGTTGAAATATTTTTGCAATTCAGATCCTCCACGGATCGAATAACGAGCTGACGCATGGAGGATCGCGAAGGCTTGTTTCATGTGCTTTTCGTTAAATTCAGCCCCAGCTGTTAATCACTGTCAATATAGATTGCGCATTGCTTCAAAATCTTGATAACAGAAAAATATTGATCGGTCAGTGCCTCGTAAATCGAATCCTGGTTGGTGATTTCGAAATGTATTTCGGATTGATTAGCGAGCACCTCGCTGTCCTCCAGCCATTCGCCATGATAAAAATTGGCAAGTTCAGTTTTTCGCTGTTTCATTTTCATAAATGCTCGCAGAAAGGCAGACATTTCCTTGTTATCATTCAAGACTTCCCGATAAAGCAATTCCATTTCCCGCATCTTTTCTTCCCGCTGTTTCAATGTTTTTTCTTCCATTTTGTCTCCTTTGTTCAAGTCGTTCGATATTCATTTTAGAATACGGAATCAACAGCTAAAGAGTTCGCTGTTGATGTTTAACAAATCCTTAAATTTAAGAGGATTTTCGAAAAAATGGAAACTATCTCCGCGTTAAACGAAAAATTGGACTCTTCGCAGAAAAAAATAGGACTATATGGTTGAATGATTTCATTCATGTTTTGAATTTCAACTAACTCACGCTTCATTCGGGGAACTGCTCAAGCAAGGTTCCCTGACAATTGTGGACAGTGTGAGCTTGGCGAGGGTTTCTGCCCGGATGAAATCTGGATTTACCAGGAGTAAAAAATTCGACCATCCACTTATGGCGCTAATAAATGATCAAGATCTCTTTGGCTGGATTCGGGATGGGTTTAGATAGGTCCTGCTAAAAAAGAATTGTGAGAAATTCAGTAGCAAATGCGTTGAATGAAACCGTTAATCGAATCGCTTTCGTTTTTCAGAAGGATTGAGATTTGCCTAAATAGGATTACTGGAGAAACGAAATTCAGGACAGCGTTTAATGACTCGCCTTGACTTTTATTTTCCTATAAGCTTTAATTAAGAACGGCGGACAGCTTATGGGTGACCCCCTCATCCATAATGTCTGATCCGCCACTTTTCATATCAAGCCGCGCATTCTTTTGCGCCAGAACCCTTTGCGATAGTAAACATAAACATAAATGCTGGCAAGCATCCAAGCGAATGCAACGCTGACGAATATCATTTGGAAGTTCCCTGTCAGGTCCACCAGCAGGTAAGCGAGCGAGACCCGGATGATGACGTTGCAAATGAAACTTGCTGTCAACGGGGCGACCGTGTCACCGAACCCGCGCAATGCGCCGCTCATAACGACATAGGTGTTGATGATGACGTATCCGCCTGAAAGGGTTTGCAGAATCAGTTTTCCGGTGCGCACGACGTCTGCGTCCTTTGTGAACATTGCCATGACATTGTCGCCGAAGAAAAAGATAATTGAAACCAACGCAATCGTCAGCCCTTGGCTGAGCAGTAGTGTTTTCTTGATGCCTTCTGCCGTTCGATCCAGCTTTCTGGCGCCAGAATTCTGACCTACAAACGTGGTGATTGCGACTGCGAAGGAGTTCATCGGCATCAGCGCAAACTGGTCAATTCTGCCAACAACGGCATAAGCAGCGATGACAGTCGGTCCAAAACTGTTGATCAGGTTTTGCTGGAGCAGGAATCCGACAGAGAAAATTGAAGTTTGCAGCCCTGCCGGCAGCCCGATTGCCATCATTTCCCGCCCGATTGCCCAATCCGGCTTGAGATTCTTGAGCGAGATGTCATATTTATCCTGAGATTTGATCAGGTAGATGAAGGTCAAGATGCCGGCAGTTGTCTCTGAAAGCACAGTGCCGTAAGCTGCACCTTTGATTCCGGTGTTCAATACAACGACGAAAAGGTAAAGCAAAGCGACATTCATCAGGTTGGAAGCGATCAAAAACAGCAGCGGAATAATTGAATCTCCCATGCCACGCAGTATTCCGGAAAGAATATTGTAAACAAAAAGAGAGACCAGTCCCACGAACATTATTTGCGCATAGGCTACTGCCATGGGCAGCACGTCCTCCGGTGTTCCGATCAGTTGGAGCAGGATATTCATAATCAACAAGCCGACGATACTGATCAGGATGCCCCCCAGCAAAGTCAGCCAGAGCGAGACAACGATTGACCGGTTCAGCCGATCTTTGTTTTTTGCACCAAAACTTTGTGAAACCAGGACAGTTGCGCCGGTCGAAATGCCGGTAAACAACCCCAGCAGCAAGTTGTTGATCGGGTTAAAGACGCCGATGGCGGCCAGTGCGTCGGGACCGATCACGTTTCCCAAAATGATCGCGTTGACTGTGTTGTAGAGTTGCTGGAAGATATTTCCGACGAACAATGGCCAAGAGAATTGCAGCAGCTGGCGGATGATTCCGCCTTCGGTCATGTCGAAATGGCTATTGTACTTAAACCGCATTGTGCAGCAAAGGTCCTTTTCTATAAATTGTGCGATCGTAATTCAGTGGAAGGCGGATATTCGGTCCTTCCGCATGAAAAACCTCCCGATTTGCTTCTTGAACCGGGGCGGTCAGATGTTTGAATTTTTAGTTTTCTGCCAGTGGGAACTCGATCATCGTATCCCAGAAAAATGCAACAATGGCTGTCAGGTAAAATAAGGCTTTTTTATCGTCTTCCGGTTTTTGAATCATCATGATTCGATTGCGGACCTGTTCCGATTTCTTTTCAGCCGAAAACAATGTCTCCAGCCGTTTGCGGAAATCGGTTTCGATTCTAAGCAGGTCATAGGTGAAAATGCAGCGAATTGCCCCAATATTTTCGAGTTCTCGGATGGAATCCTGCGTGACTTCCTGCGTCAGCTCATTGAATGCAGGGGTAAGCGCGTAGACGCACTTCCGCTGCAGTTTAGGCTGAAAGTGGCAGAAGCCAACTGGCTGATCTTCAGCGTTATAAAGAACGTTTGGGAACTGCGGACTGAAACGCATCAGCCGCGAGCGGGGAGAAAGAACTGACATCTTCCCCAGCACTTCATCATTGCCGTTATACAGCGTGATCATTTTTTGGTTCAGGTTCAGCTTCCGGTTCAGATAAGGCGCCTTGTTCTTATCGACAACGAAGTACGCATAAACTTCTTCAGGACCTTTGTCAGTCATGTTGAAAGGATCAAATTTCCCAATCAGAAAGGCATTCTTCTCTTTATACTTTTGGGGTTCCTGATAAATAAACGGGCTGGCGAATGAAAAGGCATAATGATGCTGTTCGTCAGAAAAATGTACCTGCCTTTGGACGATTCCCGCGAGCGGGAATTTAATTGAGTCAAAATCCATGTGCTGCTCCCACCTATTTGAAGAGATTGTTGTCGTTCAAGCTTTGCTTGATTATACACGGATTGCAATTCTCATGAGATTCTGGCTTGAAAATTGCACTTGTATTATTGATTGTTTTAAAGATGAGAAAAAGACGAGTGTGCAATTTTGTTTGACTTAAATATTCTTCCGATGAATCTGGTTAATGGACGCAATCTGGGCGAACTGCCGGGACTGCGGATTTTTACTGCGCCGAAGCGCTGCGACCGATCCCGTCTGAACGATGTTTTGATTATGGTCATCACAGTTGAGGAGAAAGCTGGGAAAGCCAGCGATTTCAATGACTGGGGCACGCTCATTTCAGATGCTTATTTCAACGCACGCGGCTCTTTCACGATGGGCATTACCGCTGCCGTCAAGCAATTTTCATCTTTTCTGAATGAAAAATATCCGGGCGTATCGCTTCCAAACGTCCTGTTGAATTTATGCGTTTTACGCGATCGAACGCTGCTGATTGGTCATGCTGGACCGGTTAACACGACAGTCGTTTACGCTGATCATGTCGATAATTTTTCCGATCTAACTTCGACTGGTGTTTCCCACGGCACGCAGGGGCTGCGCTTTTTCCAGATTGAAATTCATTCGGGCGATCTGATCCTGATGTGCCCGCAAGTGCCACACGGCTGGACAAATGAGGCAATTTTGGATGCGACCGGCGAGTCACCGCTGAATGTGATTCGGTATTTGCTCGATCAGGCGCATGGTAACCTGCAGGGCGTTGTGATTCAAGTGAAAGCCGGACGCGGTGAAATATTGTACCGCTATAAGCCGCCAATCACTGCGACGGTCAGCCTCGGGTATCGTGAAGAGGATGAAGCACCTGAATTTGCAGCACGCGAACCCGCAGTTCAATCGACCGATTATTCTTCAGGAACATTCAAAACTTCTGGCGGAGATTTTCTGCTGGGCAGCGATGACGAAAAAGCCAGACCGCTGTTCCGCACCCGGTTGCCGCTCGAAGCGTTTCCTGTTGCTTTCAATCCGCTCAGAAATGTTCCGGAAACTGTTGGAGCAGCCAGCCTCGATCAAGGCACTGAAGAAGCAATCCCTGAGGATGTGAGCGACCGAAATCCGGAATCTCAGGCACAGCCTGATTCGGATATTCCGCCGTTCCTTTCAGCTTATTCTTCCGATTCAGACGGCGATCTTCAGCCTATTGAAATCCCCATTTTTGAAGAAACATATGCTGGCAGTGAGATGCTTATGCCGTCCGAGCAAAAAAAAAAATCGGATGAAGATGCGCCCATAACTGAGGGCGACCAGGAACAATCCCCCGAATCTTTTGAGCCAGATATCCTGCCTGAGCAGGCAGATAGTGAACTGACTGAACCGGAAGGCGAATCAGACCAGCTGAATCAGGAGTTTTCAGAATTTTTAACTGAAGAGCAGCCGGCAGATGCAGCGCCTGCTGACCAAGTTTCTGCGCCGCCGCCTTCCGCGGACGAAAAAAGGTCACGTATAAAAGAAAAAAAGCGAAAAGCCGAACGCAAGCGATCACGGAAACCCTTTGCTTGGAAGCGTTTTCTGCTGGGGGTGTTTTTTGGGCTGGTCGTGCCGATTATCGTAGTGAGCGTCCTGTTTGTGGTCTATACCAGCCGCAGTAAAGATTCAGCTTACCGCGACAGGCTGAGCAGCGCCGTTGAAACCGCGAAAGTGGCCGTTCAGCAGAGTGAGCCCTCTCTTCAGCGTATCTCCTGGCAAAAAGTGATTGAATATTTGGACGAAGCTGCCTTATTCGGTTCTTCAAATGCCTCGCGCGAACTGCGAAAACAGGCATTGGAATCTTTGGATAAACTGGATTATGGACGGCTTGTTCCTTATCATTACGCCTTGTCCGGCACATTGCCGGCTGGCACCAGCCTGACCCGGATTGAAAGCACGAGCCAATTCATGTTTGCGCTGGATCAAACAAGTGGCTCTGTTTACCGATTTAATATTTACAGCGATGGTTTCACCCGGGACAGCGCTTTCTCATGCGGTCCGGGAGACTATCGAAGAGATCAGGGCACTGATTCAAGCGACAAAGTTTCGGTTGGAAAGCTGGTTGATTTTATCGTTTTGCCGCAAGAAAGCGGGCGCGACCGCCTTGTGATGGGGATCGACAATCAGGCACGGCTGCTTTATTGCCCTTCACTCGGCGAAAAAACAGCTGCGGAATTGGAAGCGCCGGCTCTCGGCTGGCTCGGAGTGGATGCACTCTATTTTACGGATCGGATGCTTTTTGTTTTGGATGCCAGAAATAACGCGGTCTGGAGAATGCCGTATCTTGGCAGCAAAGGCATCGCGCTGACTCCTGAGTCTTATTTCGGTTCGAATTCGCCCGGCCTGCGCGACGTGACCGACTTTGTAGTTCATGAAGCCAACTCCTATTTCCTGCGCAGCAACGGGACGCTGATCACCTGCGATTACACGGGGTATATTCCGCTTTGTTCCTATGTGGACCAGCTGAAATCCAGCGATGGAACGCAGCAAATTGACCTTTCCGCAAAAAACTACTTCCAGCTGAACATGAATGTCGCTCCGGATACCTCGCTTTATCTGATGGATTCAGAGACTCAATCGGTATTGAACTTCACATTAAAGATGAATCTGATAAAAAACTCAGTTCCGGATCGCTTTGACGGAGAGGGCAGCGAGCGCAAAGTCAGCGGATTCGGCTTCTTGGATCAGTTCCAAATGATCTGGGCATCCGGCGGACAGCTTTATATTGGTGCACTGAAATAAAAACAGCCGTTCAAATCTGAACGGCTGTTTTATCTCAATCAACTTTCATTCACGGAACGTAGATGGTATACCCGAATTCGCAGAAGTTCTCGTCTCCATTGTTCAAAACATAGAAGGCTTCATACTTGCCGTCATTTTTCTTTTCGGTCGGGGCGCGCATCGGAATACTGATCTCGAAAGATTCATCCGGCGCGACTTCGGTGACTGGCAGCGCATAGGCGTAATGCGGCTCAACTTCGGCTTTAAGCCCTTCTGACCAGTGAATGGTGGTCTCATTTCCCCAGGTTTTCGAACCGGTGTTGGTGATTCTGACCTGGAAGAGGAATTCAGTGTTGGGATTGAATTGCCCGTAGTAGTAAGGGCTGAGCAATTCTGTGGTGCAGTCATATCCGGTCGGGTTAGGTGTGCGCGTCGGTTCGAGTGTTTCAGTCGGCGTTCCCTGCGGCGCAGGGGTGGCGGTGGGAATGTTTGCCAGTCGTTCCAGCTCGCCGATGCGGGCTTCCTGCGCGGCATTCAAGGCTTCGAGCGCTGCGATTCGGGACTCAAGACCCGCGATTTTCTGATCAACCTGGATGTTGATCGCATCCTGAATCTGTTTGGTCAGCGCCTCCAGATCGAGTGAAATCAGCGGAGTTGTTTCCTGTGAAAGCGGAGCAAAACCAGCGGTAAATGCTGCAGCCAAAATTGTAATTAACAGTATGCCCTGTCTCATTTTTATGCTTTTCATCTTTTCTACTCCTTTTAAACCTGCTCAATCAAACAATTAATCCTAACATATCTTGAATAAAAACGATGTTCAGACGCGTTTTGTTTCAGCCTCTGGACTGGCGTACTGTCACCACTTTATCGGGCGGCGAGATTTTGTGCTAAAATCCGAAAGAATATTTCAATGGGATTATTGTAAGGAGCGAATAATGAAGAAAATCACATCGACTATTTTGATAGTACTGGCATTTTTGATGATTGCCGGTTGTTCAGCAAAAAAATCTGAAAAAGCAGTCCGAGTTGCGACAGATCCAACCTGGCCGCCATTTGAAATGATGGACGAAGCAACGAAGGAAATCACTGGTTTTGAGATCGACCTGCTGAAAGCCATCGCTGAAAATCAGAAATTTGCAGTGGAATTCGTCAATGTCAATTTTGACGCCTTGATTCCAGGAATCGGCACCTGCCAGTATGAAGTCGGCGCCTCAACCATCACGGTCACTGAGGAACGCAAAGGCCAGATGCTCTTTTCTGAACCCTTCATTCAAATCGGTCAGATCATGACTGTTAAAGAAGGCGTTGAAGGGCTGGTCAACAAAGAAGATTTCAAAGATAAAGTCATCGGTGCTCAGACTGGAACCACCGGCGCGATTATGGCTGCCGAATGGGAAGCAGAAGGCATTGGAAAACTGCGCGGTTATGACACAGTTGACCTGGCGTATCTGGACCTGAAAAATGGACAGATTGACGGCGTTCTCGGCGATAGCACCATGGCAGAAAGCTATGTCAAATCGCTGGGCGGAATCGTGATTGTCGGCGAAACTTATTCAAGCGAAGACATCGCGTTTGCAGTTTGCAAGGATAACAAGGACATGGTTACGAAACTGGATGCCGGGCTGAAAGCTGTCAAGGATTCCGGCAAATATGACGAACTCTTCCAGAAATATTTTGTTGACGCGAAATAAGAATAAAGAATAAACAATAAGACAAAACGCGCTGATCAATGTCAGCGCGTTTTTTGTAGTTAAAATTGTTTTCCAGATTTGAAATGAAGATTTGCCGTTTGTTAGTTGAGTAAATGAATTATCGTTTGCATGAAATCTTCAACTCCCTGCACCATCAGGCTGATTAATTGATCCTGGTCATCAAAATTCGGATTCGATGTCAAAGTACATTCAATTATGGCATCCGGGTTGTTCTCATCATGAAAGACTTTTATCTGCCCGAATCCTTCTTCCCAGTTGATTGATCGATATTGTCGGGCGATTGACCGGTTGCGGGCAGACAGCCAGACTTCAAAATGACCTTTCTCATGCAGGTAGACAACTGCGATCTTCAACTCTTTGCTCAATAATTCTTGGGAGCTGATTGCAAAAAAAGTAATATCCATTCTGCCTTGATAGACATTTCTTACCTCGTATTGCGGAAATTTATTCGCAAAATCAGCTCTTAATTTCCCGATGAATTCCAAGATTCCGCGATAAGCATGCGGGAGGTCTCCCTGTTGGATTTGGCTGGTATATTCGCTTATCAGTTGATTCATGGATTTCATGAATTTTCCTTGTACTTTCCTTGTGTGAATCTCTTTTTTCCTGTCTGATCCAAATTTTGTCATTCAAAAAAAGCACCAAAGGAGTTCCTTCAGTGCATTTCATTGCGTCAATTTAGTCTGTTAGATTTAAAGCGTTCGAGTTTGTAGAATTACCTCTCAAAAGGTCAATCAATCGGCGGAACGCGCAGAGAAAGACAGGTCAATCCGCCATCCTGCTTCATAAACTCGCTCATCGGCGTTTCAATCAATTTGAATCCGGCAGCTTTGATCTGAGCGGCAGTTTTCTCATACCCCTGCGGCATGATGACATAATCATTCGCCCGGACGCAGTTTGATGCATAAATTTCGTTTTCAGGAACGACAATTTTCTTGAACCGGTTGAGTTCGGAGTCGTGTTGAATGACCGGGTTCATGACGAATGTGCCATCGCCTAAATAGCTCATGCAGGTCTTAAGATGGAGCACGGACGGATGTGCGCGGATGCTGATAATGCTGCTGGTAAAGCCGTATTTTTTCAGGATTGCTGCCAGCTGACAGGCACCTTCTTCATTCGTGCGTCTGGAAAGTCCGATGAAAAAATGATCTTCCACTCTGCAGATGTCGCCGCCCTCGACCGTCGCGCTGCCGCTGATTCTTTCGATTTTGTATCCGTAGATTTTTTGAATTTCCGGCGCGATCCGCTCTGTCTCACCTCTGCGGCTTTGGGCTGAAAAGTTCGTCAGAATGGCAACCCGGTTGGTGACAATCGCCGGGTCTTCCGTGAAACAGGAGTCCGGATATTCATCATCGGCATCCAATACGATAACCTCAACGCCGCAGCGTGTTAAGGCTTCAATGTAAGACTGGTGCTGCTTCCTTGCCAAGGCTGAATCGGCTTTGCCAAAAATGCCCGGTGTGATCCCATCTGCAAAGGTTGTGGCGGGAGTTCTTACAATTGCTTTTTCAATTCGATTCATAAAAACCCTTCTAATTTCAATGATTTTGTTTTTTTAACCAAATACAGATCATACCAGATGATGCAATTCCATAACATGATCAGATAGATCTGCCCTTGTTGAAATGAAAAATGATTAAAGAATACGGCTCAAAAAAAGTTTGGTGCGCTCTTCCTTAGGATTGGTAAAGAGCTCATCATTCGGCGCTTCTTCGATGATTTTCCCGCTGTCCATCAGGATGCAGCGATTTGCGGCAGCACGCGCGAACCCCATTTCATGAGAAACAACGACCATCGTCATGCCTTCTTTTGCCAGCTGGATCATGACTTCAAGCACTTCCTGGATCATTTCCGGGTCAAGCGCACTGGTCGGTTCGTCGAACAGCATGATTTTCGGGTTCATTGCCAATGCCCGGGCGATTGCGACCCGCTGCTGCTGACCTCCGGAGAGCTGAAGCGGGAACGCACTGGCTTTTTCCGGAATACCGACTTTTTCAAGCAGCAGCATGGCGGTTTCATACGCCTCTTTTTCGCCGCGCTTCCGCACGATTTTCTGCGCTAGCATGACATTATCCAGCACAGTCAGATGCGGGAAAAGGTTAAATTGCTGAAAAACCATGCCGACTTCCATCCGCAGCGCGTTGATGTCTTTGTGATTGTTGACCGAATGCCCGTCAACAATGATGTCGCCAAAATCGATTTGCTCCAGATTGTTGATGCTGCGCAGCAGGGTCGATTTGCCCGATCCGGACGGGCCGATAATCATGATAACTTCGCCCTTGTAAACGTCCAGTGATACGCCGCGCAGTGCCTGAATGTCATCCCTGAAATATTTGTGCACATCCCGAATGCTGATAATCGGTTCTTCCATTCTCATTTCTCCAACTTCGTTTTATTTTCAAGGAGTTTCACGATGCGCGCTGCGATCAGCGTCATCAGCAGGTAAATCAGTGCCACCATCAGCCAGGTCTCAATCGGCAGAAAGGTCGTGGACATGAATTCGCGTCCTCGGCGTGTCAGGTCTGCAACCGCGACCACTGAAACCAGCGAAGAATCTTTCAGCAGGGTGATAAATTCATTACCGATCGCTGGCATAATCGTGCGGTAAGCCTGCGGGAGAATAATGTAGCGCATTGCCTGCGGCTGTGTCATGCCAAGCGAGCGGGCGGCTTCCATCTGTCCTGCCGGCAGCGCTTCAATGCCTGCCCGCACGATCTCTGCCATGTAGGCGGCATAACAGATAGAAATACCGATGATCGCCATCATGATCGGATTCGCGAGGTAGGTTTCAAACGGTTCGTAATTGAGCGTTTTGCCGAGATTGATAATGATTGCCGGAAATGCAAAGTACCAGACCATCAGCTGCACCAGCAGCGGAATCCCGCGCACAACTTCGACATAAACCGAAACTACTCCGTAGATGAGCTTGTTTTTTGAGACGCGCCCCAGCCCGCAGAGCAGTCCGAGGATCATGGTCAGAATAAAAGAGGTCAGCGTGACGACCAGCGTAATGATCACGCCATCGCTGACGTAATTTAAAATTCTTGAAAACGGCTGGGGAACGAGCGTCACCAGCAGAATGATCAGCAGCAGGACGATGATGACCAAGCCCCACCAGGCATCTATTCTGGATAACTCACCGACCTGAGGCAGATTTTTGTCAATCCACGAGTTTGTTGTGTTTTTCTTGATGTTTTTACTCTGCATTCCTGCCTTCCTCAAACGATGGATCGAAGCTGGTTTCAGCCCGATTCAGAGCGGATTCTTTAGCGTTCGGATAGCTATAATTTGCGTTATTCTATCATACCAGCAGGCAATTGTCTCGCGCTGGCGAAAGAAATCATTTTTTATGAATCATCTGCTCGAGCAGGGCTTCAAACGCGCCAGCGGTCTTTTCACGGGAAAAATCTTGCTGAATTGCCAGCAGCCCATTTTCGCCCATTCGGCGGCAGCGTTCCGAGTCATTTGCCAGCTCAGTCACTGCCCGCGCCAGCGCGCCGGCATCACCAGGAGGAACAAAGATTCCAGCATCATACTTTTCAACGACTTCGCGGATGACGCCGTCGATTTGGCAGATGACAGCTTTACCGGCTGCCATGAAATCGAATACTTTGTTCGGGTAGGTTGTTTTAAACGCTGGAATGGCTTTCAAAATTGCCAGCCCGGCATCGGATGCAGCGATCACATCCGCCATCCCGGATTTTGCAACCGGCAGAATGAACATCACATTTTCGAGCTGCTTTTGCTGTGCCTGAGCGATCAGGCTGTCCTTTTCTTTTCCGCTGCCAACCAGCACAAAGCGGATCCGCCGATCTTCTTTCAGCTGCTCGGCTGCTGCTAAAACCGTTTGCAGGTCGTTTGCCGGACCATGTGCGCCAGTGTACATCACGACGAATTGATCCTCCAACTGCCATTGACGGCGTAAAGTTTCCCCATGATCAGTGCTTTCAAACATCTTTGGGTCGGCAGCGTTTGGGATCAAGACAGCCGTCTTTCCGCAGATTTTCTGAATGTGCGGAATGAATCCCGGAGAGTTGACAATAATCTGATCCGCTCGCTTGTAAAGAAATTTTTCAAGCCAGAGAGATGCACGGATCAGGACTTTGTTTTTAAGGACTCCCATGCCAATCGCAAATTCAGGCCATAAATCGCGAATTTCCAGCAGAAATTTTCGCCCCTTGCGCTTAGCAATCAGCCAGGCGGATAACGCCTGAAATAAATTGGGAGAAGTGCCCCAGACCAGATCAACGTCTTTGACTTTCCCCGCTTCGCGGATGGATGAAAACATGAAACTGAAAAAGGCGTTTAACCGGCTGAAAAAACCGCGGTGATAGCCCTGACTGGTGTAGGCGTAGCGAATCGTCAGCCCTTGTTCCGGTTCGGACACTTCATTTTGCAGATCTGCTTTGGTTTCGCCGGTCAGATAGCTCTGCGGACTGGTGATCACCGTCACGCGGTGGCCATGGCTGACCAGCCTGCGCGCCAGTTCTGCATGGCGCGTGCCGCCGGCTTCACCGGTGGTTACAAAGGCCTGATGGATCAATAAAATATGCATCGCTCACCTAATTTCGGGGTAGAAAAATTGCCAATTTGTAGTGATTTGGAATGGAAGAGCTGCTTCAGCCTGCAGCACGAGCGACAGCACCGGTTCGCGTTCGGAATAAGTCCGTGAATACCAGCCGAAGAGCGCTGCCTTTTCAATGCTTTTAGCAGCCGTTTCGGGGTAAATTGTCTTTCCGCCATGAATAATTGTCAGGTTTAATGCTGTCTCGCCTGCATCAAAAAAGATTCTTTCTTCATTGGAAAGGAAGATCCAGCGATTTTGGTCCTGTCTGATTTCAAACGGTTTGTTCGGCAACAGCCAATGAAGCTGAAATCGGTGAACTGTTGAATCACCCGTCTCTGCGCGTTGATGGGTTGGCGTCACCTGATCGGTGATGAGCCATGCATCGCGTGTTTTTTCGAGGATTCGCTGGTGACAGCAGCCGAGCTTTCGATACCCTTTGTGCTCAGCGCTGACGCGGTAAATGGAATGCTCGAGCATGCGTGCCTGATCCCAGTCAAGCCACAGAAACTGACCGGCGTCCTGCATCGGTTCTTTCCCATCGATCGTCAGACCGTTGTGAATGAAGGCGGATTTCAGTCCATTGTTCCAGGGCGCTGGAGCGGAATAGCGGTAAGTGCCAGCATCCAGAGCCTTGCAGCTTCCGCCGCGCCAGAGCGAAACATGGAGCTGATCAGCATGTGCTGGGCGATCCTTGAATCCGGCAGTGTGCAGCATCCCCCATTCGGTGCCTGCATCAATACGCAAAACGTTTTTCGAATAATAGGTGTTTTCAAAAAGTGGGTGGGAGGCACCCTGTGACCGCGGATGACAGCTCAGCCAGACTTGCAGCTCATCCCAATTTCCGGGTTCAAATAGCGGCTGCTTCATGAACACGGAGCTGGCGGCTTGCAGGGTCGATTTGTAATCCGAGAAATTTCCGTCAAACGAAAACAATAATGCGCCATCATTGTGACCACTGTTGCAGGCGCTGCTGGATCGCTGATCGGTGTGCGCGTTCAGCCACAGAATCGAGCGTCTGATTTTTTCCGCCAAAGCTGGCTGCCAGTCAATTCCCTTCGTTTTAAGCAGCAAATCAACCCATAATACCAGCTGAAGCATCAGACGATGATAGTTCGTGCTGTGCTGGATATAGGCGCCGTCAGGCAGGATCTGACTGCGCAGCGCGCGCTGGAAATCCCGCCACCCAATGCGGAACCATTTTTCAGCGTTTGCGTGATCTTTTAGGACACAACCGGCTGTCATCAGTCCAGCGGCTTCGCTTAGCAGATGATTATTATTCTGTGCTGCGGCATAATTTCGGGTTGGCAGGATGCGCCGGGCATGCACCTCAATAAATTGCGTCAATTCAGGCTGAATATTCAACCCGCGATCACTTAGGACGCCAGCACTGAAAACCACCATGATCAGGCGGATAGCGGCTTCCTGTGCAGAAACCCAGTTTTCGCCGCCATTTTCAGGATTTAACCGATTAAAGGCGGCAACCTGCTGATAGAAAAACTGCGGATAAACCGGATCATGATTCAGCTGATAGGCTCGGCACAGCAAAGGCGCCCAGCAGAATCTTGCCGGTTCCCAGATATCTTTAATGTCACCGCTGCGGTTTTGAATCGCTGACCAATGCTGTTCAGGATGAAGCGGCTCAAGGGTCAGTTTTTTGATTTCTCTGCTATTATATGGGTGATACTGATTTCGCAGCAGATCCCCCGCGTTTTCAAGAATCCTGAGAGAATCGCCTTCGAGGAAACGAAATAGCTGTTCGGGTGATCCGGTCGGCAGCGGGGTGAAAATTCCCGCCGATGCAGGCTGAGACTGCGGACGCAGCTTCATGGTCCTGTGGTAATAACCGCTTTTCACCTTGATCAGATAATCTGCCTGGTTGAGCATTCGGCGCACGCCAAAGGCGCGCAAGGAGCGCAGGCTTTTTAGAACCGGATTCATTTTTATCCTGCCCAAAAGCTGAGGCGAGCAGAACCCACTAAATCTCGTCCCATTGCGGTATTTTTACGAGGTCATTTGAGCGCAGCGATTCAAGCGCTGCCAGCGAGGTCAGTGAAACTGCAAAAAGCTGATCCGCGGGGATCGGCGCTGCGCCGCCATTCAAGATCGATTGAACAAATGCCTGCCAGGATGCGCTGTGCCCTTTGTCAGTCCGCATGCTGGATTTTGTCTGGCTGCGGCTGCCGTGCTTCCATGTTTCAAGACTCCTGAAGTCATTCAGCACTGCGATGTTTCCGCTGCTGAAAACTTCGATGCGCTCCTTCGGATAGGCTTTGTCTCCGTTCGCAAGGTAATTGATTGTCCCGATTGATCCGTCCTGAAATTTCAGCTGCAGACTGACATTGTCGTCTCGATAAATCCCATTATTCGGCAGTGCGACTGCGCTGACCTGATCCGGCAGCGCTCCTGTCAGAAAAATCAGAAAATCGATCATGTGGCAGCACTCTCCAATGATCCTGCCTCCGCCAATCTCAGAATCCTGAACCCAGTGAGCTGGCGGGATATATCCGGCGTTTACGGTGTAATGCATTGCAAGCGGTTCCCCGCATTCGGACAGAAAATCTTTCAATTTCTGTGCTAATGGGGAAAAGCGGCGGTTATAGCCGACCATCAGAATTGGATCAGGGTTTTCCCGCTGAGCCTGAATCACATTTCTCAAAGAGTCTACGTCAAGCGCCAGCGGCTTTTCGCAGTAGACATGTTTCTGGTTCTGCAGCGCGGTCACGGTCATTGGGCTGTGCAGATTATGCCGGTTCAGAATCGTGACAGCATTGATTTCAGGATCGCTTAAAAGCGCTTCTGCGCTGACATCAACTTTTTCAAATCCAAATTTATCCGCTGCTTCCCGGGCACTGGCGCCGTTTTTGGAGACAATGCTGATCAGCCGCAAGGATCCTTCGGTATTGCTTTTCAGAATCGGCAGAAAAGTTGCGTTGGCATAATTGCCGGCACCGATCACCCCCAAATTTACTGCAGCAGGCGGTGCGGATTTTTTCAGCTGAACCGGTGTCTGCTGCGGAGCTGATCCAGCCTCAGGAAGCGGATATTCAAGCAGGACGCCGAGACAAGGCTCGTCGATCTTGCCTTTGATCAAATCATACGCCCGCTCGCCCTGCTCGATGGGGATGCGGTGCGTGATCAGCGGAGCAACCTGAATCAAGTTGGCTGAAAGCAGGTCGATAAATCCTTCCATGTTCCGTCCTTCAGTCCAGCGCACAAAGCCGATCGGATAATCCTGCCCTTTTTCTTCATATTCGGGATCATAACGCCCGGGTCCATAAGAACGGGAGACTCGGAAGCTGATTTCTTTGTTGTAAAACGGTTTTCGCGGGATTTCTAACCCGACCGCGCCAATTGCGATCACAGTGCCGCGGTCGCGGCACAGCTCGGCAGCCAGTTCGATTGTGTCGTTGTCCTTGCTGCCCGCGCAGATCAGGATGTGGTCAAAGCCGCGGCCGCGGGTGAAAGCCATCACAGCGGATTCAATCTCATCTCTCGGGCATGCTTGACAGCCCAGCTGGCGCGCCAGCTCTACCCGATCGTTTGATATGTCAATCCCCATAACTTTGCAGCCGGCTGCTTTTGCAATCTGAATCGTCATCAGCCCCAGCAGTCCCAAACCGATCACCAGCACTGTTTCGTTCAGCTGCGGAGAAGCCAGCCGAAAGCCATGCATCCCGACAGCACCGAGGGTTGCGAACGCTGCTTCCTCGTAAGAGACATTGTCTGGCAGCTTGACGAGCAGGTTTTTCGGCACGGTCGCATATTCGGCATGAACGGCGTAGTTACCGCCGCCGCATGCGACCCGGTCTCCGACCTGAAATCCGCTGACATCCGCGCCAACGGCGGCAACGCGGCCTGCGGAAGAATACCCAGGGTACATTGGCAGATCCAGCCGGTTCATAGCAGACTCGAAGGTAGATACAATCCCTTCCCGCCGCGCCTTTTCCACGACCATTTTCACCAGATCCGGGCGGGAGGCTGCCTTTTCGACCAGGCTTTTCCCTGCAAAATCAGCCATCGTCCGCTCAGTCCCTGCCGAAACCAGCGAGTATGCCGTCTGAACCAGCACAAAACCTTTGGATGGCTGGGTCACCGGGATGTCTTTGATCTCGATTTTTCCGTTTCGCATGTTTTGCAGCAGCTGTTTCATCGGCAGGTCCTTTTCAGTCAGACGGGTTGATCTTTGAGAATTATACAATATATCATTTTTCAGCAGAAAGGAAGCCAAATGGTCTGGTGAGAGGATGAAATGAAAAAATAAAAAACCTTATTAAATCGGCTGGAAAACAGGATGAAAATAATCAATAAATGAATAATATAAATTGACGAACATTGATTCATTGGAAAAAACTTCAATCTCTTTTGTCCTAATTATCTGCGGGATTAATTTTGAATATGTTGACTTAAAAAATGATTAATAAATAAAAATCGACTGATAGCATTCGAATAAATACCTCGAGGAAACAAAATTTGAACCGGAATAAAATTAATTTGGAACTAATTGCTATTTCAGCTTATCTTGGCATAAAAGTTGCAATTAAATTAAGTTAATATTCTTGTGAAGAACAATCAACAAATTGCTGATCCAGTGGCTGATGAGAGAGTGGTGGGAATATGAACAATAAAATTGAATCCAGAACAATTGTTGTCTTGAAAGATCGATATATTAATCTCGTTTTAGGGATCATGTCCTTGTTTTTTATTTTGTTTTTCCAGATAGATTCAAGTCTCGGCTTTCAGACAGTTGACGAGAATTTCTCAATCGTCCTGAAATCGGATGGGGCTGAACCCTGGTCGGATCTTGATACGGGTGGGACAAATGGTATCATCCGGACTTTCGATATGATGCAATATGATGTCAAATACACGCGCACTGGTTTAGCGGATCAGGAAATCTTGATGACTGTGAAGCTGGGGAGTTTCACCTTGCCTGCCACCTACCTCAAAACTCCTGGTGATGCTTATTATGCGGATCATGTTGAACAATTTACCTACGCAAGCCTCATTCCCGTCGTGGGCGGTTGTCAGCGACCATCGGAAACCGTACCGGCAACCGGCAATCCGGGCATGAATTCCTACATTTCCGCAGATAAGCAGACGCTTTATTGCTACCTGCCAGTGGGTCAGACCGTGCAATTGCCGATTGATTCTTGGATATCTAGCCGGGCACCCAATGGCACATTGATCAATCCGCCAGTTTTTACGATTCAGCCTGTCGGCGGTACGATTCTGGAACCAGTAAGCAAGCCCACCAAAGTCACAACTGTCGCCGCTAAACCGAGTTGGGATATCAGAAAAACGCTCAACTGGAAAGGTGCGCAGATGATTCCGATGAGCGGTCCGAACAAGGAAGATGGGTTTATTTTTCCTTATCATGTAGAAATCATGAGCGTTGGGACGCGCAAAGGCAATGAACTGCTGCAAACTCCGATCGTTCTAACGGACAATTACAGCGATCCGGATTTTCCAGGATTAAGACTGGTAACTTGGGATATTCAAAACTTTGCTTTCGACAATGACTTTAGACGCGGGACTGCCGCTTCAAACTTTTTCACAACGAATTATTGTGTCGGACTCAGAAACTCAGCGACCATGACCGGAAACTGGCTGGATCAGGCAGTTGTGCACGTCCGCGATGCAGACGGTCTGGATCAGCAGGGTGTCGGGGTCTACTCCGTTACTAACGGCGGAAAATGTGCTATCACAGCGCATAACGATGGAACGAAAACGTTCACCATGGAGATCACCGACCCAGACATGACCTTAGATCAATATCCTATGCGGTACGGTATCGCAACCTCAGGACGCGACCTGGTCACAATCGGCGATCTGGATGATCCGCGAAATGAATTTTGGGTTGTTAATAAATGGTATTTGCTCTGGGCGCCAAAAGAAAGTGTGCCTTTGGAATATCCAACACCTGCCAGCAGAGAATTAACCAACAGCATGACGATTGATCAAGCCCGAACGAAGTCAATTACCGGTGCAGCAAATTTGGATAAAGATCTGACAAACAATTCGGCGTCTTATTCTGTCCTGCGCAGGTATTTTGCCAGTGTGGAAAAAATGAGCACAGCTTGGCGCTGGAACAATCCTTATAGATGGCTGATTTCTTTTAATGACCCGAATGAAACTTTTGACTCGATTGTCAATCAGGTCACAACCGATCAATACTATGCATCATATATGCGCGTCATGAACACAGGGACTGAATCGATCGGCCCAGGCATGTTCTGCGATAAATTTGATAACAGCCGGGTCACATTTGTTGACGTCACCCACATAGACTTCGCCTGTATGAACCACAAAGACGAGGATACCGGCGTCTGTGATTATTTCATCAGCGGCGGGCTATCGCAGATGGTTGGATATAACGTTCAAATTGGCATCAGTACAGATACAGCTGGTACTGCCGCCTGGTATTCGATGAATAATGTGAAGGATGAATATACTGATCCGGCTCTGAGCGGGTCGGAGCAATCCGATTCCGGCTGCGGTGACGCGGATGCGATTTGGTTTGATTCCGTTCAGCAATTAAAGTTAGCCGGTCATTCAGTTAGCGAAATCAATAAGGTTAGGCTTAAATGGGATCGGCTTGACCCTGGGCTTTCAGGACTGTTTTTCGTTCCTCTGCGCGTTTTGCCAACGTATGCTTACAGTGGTTTTGATCTGTTCCCAAGCCGGGAACCGTTTGTCTTTGGAAATTCAACCATGGGGTCGATGATTCCAAATCAGGCGTTTATCTATTCATCTGACCACTTGCCGCGGCAAAATGAATCAGATGCTGTCAAAATTATCGATCATGAATGGGTCGGGATTCAGAAAACTTCATCCAGTCATCCAGTGAACAACGGATCCGTTGCTCCGCTCGAGCAGGTTACGTTTAAACTGCAGGTATCTGTGACGACAAATTCTGACGACCATCTGGCTGATGTAACCGTCTGGGATGTGCTGCCGAAAGGCATGAAATATGCGCCGGGAAGTTCAGATTTCGGAGGAGTAATAGACGAAATCAATAAAACTACAGAACCGACCTGTATGACGACCGGCTTGCCAACCGATATTTTCCCGAATGGCATTCCGAGCGGCTACACGGCGTGCCGCTGGTATTTTCCCAATCAGCGGGCAGTCCATGCCAATTACCAGACCGGCCGGGCGGCTGGAAATCTGCCGCTCCTGACATTCCGGGCTGTCGTCGACGTGGATGTGGAGCATAACAAGCTGCTGTACAACACTGCTTTCGCCACATCGACCAACAATGACCTGGTTACCCCGGTATATGTTGATGAGGCACATGGTTTCCGCTGTAAGCGGCTCAATGACAACTGTTCGCGCGGTGATTATGCACTGGTTGTCAACCGGGCGCAGGTTCATGTTTATCAAAAATTTACTGACACGCTGATTGTCGGTACAGATTCACCCTTCCGCTATATGCTTTATTACGGCGCAGGCGTTGATCCGGCTGAAAAAAGCCGCGTTCTTGATATCCTGCCGTGGAACAATGAGCCGATCCGGGTGACTGGATTTCCTGCATCGAAGTTCAGCGGGACTGCAAAACTGAGCAGCTGGCTGACACCGCCGGTTGCCAGTGCCGGACCGCCGGCAACGCTCGCCGATCCTGACATAAAAATCTATTATTCCAAACGGACGCCTTCGCAGATCAATAAAGACCCCTATCATACTTCGCAATGCTTCAACGAGAGCGGAACCTGCGACAATGCAACGCAGACGATATTTTGTACCCAGACTGAAATTCAGTCCGGCGCCTTCCCGAACTGCCCGGCGTCTCTCAACGACGTTACAGCTTTCCTCCTGATTCCAAAAGGACACGGAAATATCAATATCGGTGAAATGTTCACACTGAATATTCAGATGTCGGGAATGGGAAACCAGTCCGGGAACCTGTACTCCAACAATTACGGATTTGCAACACCAATCAATATCCCGACTTATTCCAATGTCGCGACAGTTATCGTCGCTGCGCCGGATTCAAGCATCATAAAATATGCGAGCACAAACTTGGCGCAAAGTAATGAGCGGGTGACTTATACGATCATTGGACGGAACACCGCTATTTCCAATACGCTGCCGATCCCGCCGGGTACCGAGATCACCATCCGTGACACGATCCCTGCCGAACTGACCTTCAATTCTGTATCCGGGAGCGGCTGGGACTGCGTTTCTCCCGGCACGGATACGCCGCCTTCGACGTTCGAATGTTCTTACACGGTGCCAATGGGAAGCATGCCGATTCCGGCTGGCGGAATTATCGGCAGTCCGATTAATGTTGAGACGAGAGTTAAAATTGGGACGCCGGAAACCGTAAGACCAATTCTGAATCGCGCCTGTATTTCTGTTGCGGGTGACGCAAGTCTCGGGAACAATTGCACTCAATATGGCATCAATATTCGGAAAATCTCCTCTTACATGATGGAACTCGATAAAAGTGTAACCAATCTTGACCCGACTGTTTATCCGGATGGTTTCAAGGTCGGAGACCGGATCAAATTCCTTCTGCGGGTTACGAATACCGGATATGAAAATTTGACAAATGTTACATTGACCGATTCAAGGCTGGCGCTGGAGAGCTGCGAACCGAACATGCCGCCGGTCGCATCGCTCGCACCGGCTGAGACGATCGATTGCATTGCCTATCACACGGTGACGCAGGCAGATTTTGATTATCAATCTTTCCTGAACACAGCGACCGCAGGCAGCGCAGAAACCGATCCAATTTTGGATCATGAGGTCGTGACCTTTAATGCACACCCTGCTCTGGAGATGACCAAAACAGCGCTGCCGCCTGCCGTTGCTTATCAACCCGAAGATCTGATCCGTTACGCGATCACAATTCACAACGCCGGCGACATCACGCTCACTCAGGTTCAGGTGACCGATCCGGATATCACTGATTTGACCTGTGCCTGGAGCGACCCGGCAAAGCCGAATGTCTTGGCAATCGATGAAACCGTCACTTGCAGCGGGACGCATCCGATCACGCTTGAAGAATTCCTTTCGGGTTCGTTTGTCAACACGGCAACTGCGACTGCGAGACAGGTTGAGCCGGTAACTGATTCGGCAGAAGTGACTTTCAATGGGCTGAAAGGACTAACGATTGAAAAAATCTTGACGAGCGAAAAGAAAGTTTATGAATTGGGTGAGCAGGTGACTTATGATGTGGTCGTCACCAATGGGACCAGCATCACGCTGACAAATGTGACGATTGTCGATCCGGCAGCCGATTCAATCACCTGCGACATCGCCGTTCCGGCTGATTTGGAACCCGGGCAAACGATCACCTGTCAGGTTGTTCATACGATCAACTTAAGGGATGTTTCGAATGGAATGTATCGAAATGTTGCGACAGTTGATTCGGATGAAACCGATCCTGTCTCGGACGAAGTGACTGTCGATATTAAAGAATTCCCAGAGCTGCCTTCCACCGGATTCTCACAGAACTAAAGTTTGAGCGGGAGGGAAACACGAGATCAAAAGCTGGCGCTGAAAAAAAACAGACGCCAGCTTTTTTGCAATTAGCTAGCGAAAAAAGGGTATGCTGAGAAGACAATAAATGAGTGACTCAGACGAGGATTAGAAATAAACCTCTCAATCAATTGGAGTAGAAGTTTAGTTTTCTGTCGATCAGAACCATGCGGAGATAAAAACCGCTGGAAAATCGGCTGCTTGGGTGACTCTCTGGTAAAATAATTGCGAATCAAAAAACCTAAATGAAAAGTGGGAAACGTTGTTCGAAATCCTTTTTTTAGGCACCTCCGCCTCAGCACCATCACTCAAACGCAGTCTTCCGTCGCTATTGGTCACGCATGATGAATTTCGCTACATGATTGACTGCGGTGAAGGGACGCAGCGTCAGATTTTGACGTCTGGTTGCGGGTTTAAACGACTGAACAAGATTCTATTTACGCATAGTCATCTCGATCATATTCTCGGTGTCGCTGGCTTGCTTTCGACGCTGCTGCGCTGGGAAAACATGGAAGAGATGGATATTTATGGCGGGGAGGATACGCTCATTCGTGTTAAAGACCTGTTGTTTTCGGTTGTGCTCCGCGGAAATCAGACGCCAAACCTGCTGAAATTTCACCACTTGCAGGAGGGGCTACTCTTTGATGAACGGGATTTCACAGTTAAAACCTTTCCGGTTTATCATCGCGGATCAGATTCATTTGGCTTCCGGTTTGACCGCAAATCGCGCCGTCCTTTCCTTCCTGAAAAAGCCGAGGCGCTGGCGATCCCGCCGGGACCCTGGCGCCGGTCGCTGGTGGAAGGCAAAGCCGTGACGCTTCCGGATGGCAGAACGATTCAGCCCGATCAGGTGCTGGACGATTTGATTGAAGGCGAATCGCTGGTGGTGATCGGTGACACAGGCGAAACAGATTCGCTTATGCCGCATGTGCAGGGCGCGGACGCGCTGGTAATTGAAGCGACTTACACAGAAGAAGAGGCTGATTACGCGGACAAGTTTTCTCACATGACCGCGAAACGTTCAGCTCAGTTTGCGAAAGATGCTGGTGTCGGTGCGCTCTATCTGACGCACATCTCCAGACGGTATCGCGAGAAACAGATTCTTGAAGAAGCTCAGGCGATCTTCCCTAACACGACCGTCGCACGCGATTTTTCACATTTTGTAATCCGAAAAAATCAAGAAAAAACCGCTGAGAATTGAATCACGGATTGGTACTGATCCCGTTCTATCAATACATACCCTTGGTTTAACTAACAAAAAAGCACAACTTTGTTGTGCTTTTTATACTTGTTGATAAACGCCGGGCTCAGCCTTTGACCGCACCGGCAGTCATTCCCCGGATGACGTAGCGCTGGGTCACAATTGCCAGCACCAGCACCGGGAACGTGATCACGGTCGCGGCAGCCATCAGACCGCCCCAGTCAATTGAGGCATAGGAAATGAAGTTATAGATTGCAACCGGCACAGTGCGAGTTTTGTTGGTTGCCAGCACAATCGAAAACATAAAGTTATTCCAGGAAAATGTGAAGGATAAAATTGATGCCGTCACGATTCCCGGGACAGATAGCGGCAGGACGACTTTCAGAAAAGTGGTGACAGAACTGGCGCCGTCCACTGTCGCGGCTTCCATCAGCTCTTTTGGAATTCCTTGAAAGAAAGGATCCATGATCCAGACCACAAAGGGCAATCCAACCAGCATATGGGAGATGATCAGTGCGCTGTAAGTGTCGATCAGTTTAAACTCCCGGAACATGATATAGAGCGGCAGCAGCAGCGCGATGCCGGGGATCATGCGCGCGGAAAGCAAGACCATTGACAATTTTTTCTGATTGTATTTTGCAATCGCATAAGCGGCGGGCAAGCCGATGATCAAACTGAACAGCGTCGATCCGCCTGCCACAATCAGGCTGTTGCGGATGAAGCGCAGAAAGTTTTGTTGATTGAAAACATTCTTGTAGTTTTGAAGCGTCAGCCCCTGCAGCCAGTTCGGCGGCAGTTTGGCAATTTCGATCGGGTTTTTAAAAGAGCAGTAAACCATCCAAAGGAAGGGCGCCAGAAACAAAATCATCAGCAGCCCAATCAGGATAAAGTAAAAGACTGTCGAGATCTTTCGCTTGGTTCTGTAAGTCATATCAGTAGATTTCCCAGCCATTTAATCCTCGACTTTCTTTCTGAACAGGGTTACGAGATAAACACACCCGATGACGATGGTGAAGAAAATGACTAAAATAGACGATGCATAGCCAAATTTGAAATAATAGAAAGCATTCTGGTACGCATAAATGTTCAGCGTCTCAGAAGAATAGCCGGGACCTCCGCTTGTCGTTGCGTAAATGATGTCAAAAGTTTTGATGCAGTCAATGAACCGCAGCATCATTCCGACAATCAGTGTCGGTTTCATCATCGGCAGCGTGATTTTCCAGAATAGCTGCCAGTTGGACGCGCCGTCAATTTTGGCGGATTCGGACGGATCTGTCGGCAGCTGTGCC
>DHPK01000031.1:25528-26699 GCA_002407845.1 Leptolinea sp. UBA5366
TCTGTCGGCAGCTGTGCCAGACCGGCAAGCGTGATCAGCGTGATGAGCGGCGTCCATTCCCAGGTGTCAAGCAGCATCAGACTCGGGAGAACTGTGCTGCTGCTCGCGAGCCAGCGCGATTGCGGCAGCCCCAGTACCCGCAGAAGATAATTCAGCACTCCTGTTGAAGGTTCAAAAATCAGCAGCCAGACCATCGCTACTGCGACCGGCGTTGCCATCATCGGCAGCAGCAGGATTGAATTGACGATGCGTTTTCCGCGATACTGTTTGGCATCAAGCAGCACGCCGGAAGCGACCCCAAGCACCATCTGCAGTGCGACTGAGCCGATCGTGAAGATAAAGGTTCGGCTGATTGACTGAACGAAGCGCGGGTCTCTGGTCAACAACGTGATGTAATTTGCCAGTCCAACGAAAGATGTCGGCTGGCGTGAAGTCAGCGTCCAGTTGGTGAAAGAATTATAGACGGTGTAAACCAACGGGAAGATGATAATGACGAGGATAAAAAGTAAAGCAGGCAATGGGAACAGCCATTTTTCATTGCGGTCAATCCATCTTGTAACCATTTTTTGCACACCTCCTAACACTTTCATCACATGCCGGAAAATGCTTTTCCAGCAGTCTTAATTGTTATATGCCGTGGAACTCAAATTGTTCCACGGCATATGAATTTTATTTAAATTGATCGGTTATCCAATACACGTTTCCAGAAAAATCCGCGATTTACGGTTTTTCTGAATCCAGCAGCATCTGGAAATTCTGATTGGCTTCCTTCGCGGCAGCAGCGTAATCGCCGCCTTCGATCGCTGTGACAACAACACCGCCGATGATATCGCGTGCTTCAGTTACCGCGGTCAGCTGAGGCCGGTCATAGCTGCGTCCGCCGACGGATTCAGCGACAGCCTGCGCCCAGTCAGCCGGGAATGCAGCGATGCCTGCCGGGTCGTTCCAGACGGAAGTGCGGGCGCACTGCTGGGCTTTTGTGCCCTGGATGAAGGTGGTCATTTCTTTGTCAGTTGCCCAGCGGATGAATTCCCAGGCAGCTTCCTTGTTCGGGCTGTCTTTGTAAATTGCCAGTGCCCAAGCAGTGATGTCATACATGATTGATCCCTCAGGACCTGCCGGGAATTTTGCTACGCCGGTTACGGCTGCAACGTCCGATTTGGTCGGATCA
>DHPK01000031.1:26797-27694 GCA_002407845.1 Leptolinea sp. UBA5366
GCAACGTCCGATTTGGTCGGATCAAGCAGGTTCGGATAGAGCGAGGAGGCATCAGTGTAAAGGGCGACCTGTTTGGCGTTGAAGACGCCGACGCATTGTGCCCAGTGCATGTTCAGGACTCCTGGAGGACCGTAATTCTTGAGCAGTCCGGCATAGGTCTCGACAGCCTGCAGAAATTCCGGTGTGTCAATCGTAGCAGTCCAGGTATCCTTGTCATACCAGTCTCCTCCGTAGCTGTACAGGAATGAGGAGAATTGGGTGACCAGCGGGCTGCGCTGACCGCGCGCCACAAAGCCGTAGAAGTTGTTTGCGGGATCGTTCAGTTTTTCGGCAGCAGCCTTCAATTCATCAAGGGTCGTCGGGACGGCAATCCCCTTTTCTTCAAGGATGTCTTTGCGATAATACAGAATCTCCTGCTCGGTGACCAGCGGAATACCGGTCATGACTTCGTTGAAGGTGACCGCATCCCGTGACGATTCTGTGAAGTCCGCCAGATCATAGTCAGCATTGGCTTCGGCATAGGGCCTGATGTCCTCATACCAGCCGTTGAGTTCCATGTGGGAACCTTCCTGCAGCGGGCGGGTCATGAAGACGTCGATACCGGCGTTTCCTGCAACGAACTCAGTATTCAGCTTCTGGTTGAGTTGTTCCTCGCCATAGGCTTCAAATTCAACTTTGATGCCGGTTTCTTTTTCAAAATCCGGCAGGAACGGCACGATTGCATCGGTCCATGCGTGATTCGCAAGGATCAGTCGGATCGTTGTCCCCTTATAAGGCTGGTCCTGCGCTGTTACCGTAAGCGCTGAGGACAGCAGTAAAACAGCGGCCAGGACAATAAGCAAAATTCTTTTTTTCATCTGTAATTTCCCTTTCTAAGTTTGAATGGATTAATCCATT
>DHPK01000031.1:27804-44385 GCA_002407845.1 Leptolinea sp. UBA5366
AATGGATTAATCCATTTTTTAAGATTCTAACAAAAGAAAAGTTTATCCACAATGGAAGATAATCTTAATCTTTAATAGAAATAATCTTTTCCTTTTTTTCTAAATATTTACCATGACTTTTATGTATTGCGCTTTGCCGCGGGCGAGATCGTCAATGATGTTGCTGGCTTCCGCGAGCGTGATTTCTTTCTCTACCAACACCATCGGATCAATGATCTGCTGCTGAATGGCAGCCAGCGCCGTCGTGAATTCAGAGGTAAACCCGTAAGACCCTTTCAGTGTCAGTTCGCGTGTCACAATCTGCTGCATATTGATCTTGATCTCGGGCTGGGAATTGCCAATCCAGGTAACGTTTCCGCCGTTTTTAACCAGATACAGGGATTGATTTGCGGTCGCGCTGATGCCAACGGCTTCGATGACTGCATCCGCGCCTTTGTCACCGGTCAGCGCTCTGACTTCCTGAACGGCGTCGGTCTTTGCCGCGTTGATCACGTGGGTGGCGCCGATGCTCTCAGCAAATGCGAGGCGGTGCGGATCGGTATCGATTTGAATAACCTTGCCGGCTCCCTTCATCTTGACGCTCAGGAGAGTCAGCAGCCCGATCGTCCCGGCTCCGATAATGACAACGTCTTCGCACAGGCTGAAATCTGTGATGTTGGCAGCGTGCATGGCAACTGCCAGCGGCTCAACCATCGCGCCCTGTGCAAAGGTAACTTCATCCGGCAGTGCATGCACCATTGAACGGTGAACGGCGACAAAACTGGCGTAGGCGCCATGCATGTCAACGCCCAGACAATGGCGATCCTGACAGGTGTTCGGCTTGCCGGCAAGACAGCTGGCGCAGACACCGCAGGTCAGCAGCGGATTGATGACGACGCGGTCGCCCGTTTTCCATTCGTTGACTGCTGTGCCCACAGCGGAAACAACCCCGCTGAATTCGTGTCCCATGATGATCGGCGGCATGCGGCGGCCGGTCGTTCCGCGAAAGCCATGGACATCCGACCCGCAGATGCCGACTGCTTTGACTTGAATGATGACCTGTTCACTTTCCGGTTTTGGTTCCTGCATGTCCATCAGCGGCATCTGATATGGACCCTGATATACAAGAGCTTTCATCGTTTGTTATTCTCCTTTTTTGGGATTTTTAACCCGTTCGACAATGTCGCGGATAATTGGTTCGAAATTCGGATCAGCAGGTTTGAATTCAGTCCCGCTGATCACAAGCGGCGCGCCGAATACAACAATCTCAGCACCCAGCCGGATGGTTTCAATTGCCTGGTCAATGGACAGTCCGCCGACAGCCTGAACCGGGATGGTCACAGCGTCCAGCACGGGCTGCAGGTCGTCCAGCGGGCTCAGACCGGGGATCATGTTCCGTTCATCAAATCCGGTGTGGACGATGATAATATCCACGCCGAGATCTTGCGCTTCGCGGGCTCGTTTCGGCTTATCCGGGCAAAGCATGACGTCGCACATCACTTTCCCATTGTACTTTTTTGCCATCTTGACTTGCTCAATAATTGAAGCGTCATGCGCCTGACCCATCACAACCACGTAGTTTGCCCCTGCCTTGAACATCATCTCGGCTTCAAGTCCGGCGCCATCCATGGTTTTTAGGTCAGCAACGATCGGCACGTCAGGGAAAGCGGCTCTCAAAGCGCGGATCCCGTGCAGCCCTTCTGCCAGAATCAGCGGCGTTCCAGCTTCGAGCCAGTCAACACCAGCTGCGACAGCGACCGCTGCGAATTCGAGCGCTTCTTCTTTGTTCGTCAAGTCTAAAGAAATTTGAATAATCGGTTCCATTTGTTTAATTTCCTGTTGTGATTACTGATTTGATATTTTTTCCAGATTCCATCGCGTGGAATCCCTCTTCCCAATCATCTATCGGATATACTCCCCCGAGCACAAGGTCGAGGTCAAGTAAACCGGATTTCATTAATGAAAGTGTCCGTTCCCAGGTTTGGTAGGTGTGGCTGAATGAAGTCTGGAGCGTCGCAGCTTTTTGCACCAGCTGATCGAGCGAGAAATTCATCGGCTGCGGTCCCCAGCCCACTTTTGTAATCTGCCCGAGCGGCCGGACCATTTCCATGGCTTGTTTGAGTGCAACGCTGACACCGGTGCAGTCGACTACTAAATTAGCGCCATATCCGTCGCCCAGCTGGCGGATGAGTTCCATTGGGTCATCCCGTTGGACATTGACTGTGTAGTGGGCGCCGATTTTTCGGGCTAATTCCAGCCGATGTTCGTCCGCATCCGTGCCGGTGACGATCAGCGTGCCAGCACCGGAAATTTTTGCCATCATCATGGAAAGAATTCCAATCGCACCGGCTCCCTGCACAACGACCAGATCGCCGGGCTTGACCGATGAAACTTCGACAACCGTTCGACTGGCGACACAAATCGGTTCTACCATAGCGGCGTGCTCGAATGAGACATTATCGGGCAAATGATGGATGATTTGCGGGCGGACAGCGATGTATTCGGTCATGGCGCCGTCGATCAGGTTGCCAAACCCGAGCCGTTCCGGGCAGAGATTATAGTTTCCCGTCCGGCAATAGATGCAGGTGCCGCAGACTGTCGCGGCGGTCTCAATGACAACGCGCTGCCCGACGCTGAACCCCGATACATTGCTGCCGATTTCTGCGATTGTCCCGCAGAATTCATGTCCCAAAATGACCGGAATTTTAATCTTCCAACTCTGATGTTCATGCCACATATGGATGTCGGAACCACAGACTCCGGTGGCTGCAATTTTGATGAGCACCTGATCCGGTGAGCAGCTCGGAACGGGCACATCCCGAACTTCTACTGCTCGATCCTGATAGGCATATTTGACGACAGCTTTCATGCAGATCCTCCGCCGAAATATTTATCACGCATTCTCTTTAAGAAATCTATTGATTCTTTCATTTCATCCATGCCGTTGACGCCATCCTCGATGCTGACCCAGCCGTCATAGCCGAAATCGGACAGAATTTTGAAAATCGTGTCGTAATCGTTCAGTCCTTTCCCGGTCACGCCGTGCTGCAGCTTCGAGAAATAGCCAACGGTTCCGTCCGACTGCCGCAATTCTTCGAGCGTGGCGCCCGGAAGCAGAAAGCGGTCACTCGCATGCATGGTTTTGACACGCGGCAGCACTTTTTTCAGCAGTTCGATCGGGTCATCCCCGGCGACGATTGCATTAGAGGGGTCATACTGGACGCCAAAATATTCATGGTCATCGATTGCATCGATAATCTCGAGGAAAACATCCATTTTTTGGGCAAATTCGGGATATTTCCAATAGCCGTCTTTGTAATGGTTTTCCATCGCCAGCACAACGTCGTATTCATGCGCGGCGGGCAGAATTGCCTGAATTCCTTCGACTACCCAGGCGATTCCCTGTTCACGCGAAACTTCCGGGTAGCGCTGACCGCTCAGCACGCGGCAAGCTGCCTTGGGTCCCCCGATTTTCCGGGTGACTTCAATCATCTTGATCTCATGTTCAATCGCGCGCTTGCGTCCGTCGGGGTCAGGGTTGGTGAAATCCGGCGAACAGCACAGCATCGGCATCGCATAACCCGCCTCGCGGATTGCGTCACCAACCGATTCAATATAGGCGTCATCGAGACTTGGGAAAAAACCTTCATACATTTCAAGTCCTTCTGCCCCGAGGGGTTTGGACATTTCAATCCAGTCAAACAGAGTCATCGTGCGATCGACCGAAATGGTGTCGATAAAACATTTTGGAAAAGCTGAAATCTTCATATGAAATCCTCAATTAAAAAATGTGGTCTGGTAAGAATATACCATGCAATCAGCGGAATTTCCTAGGACGTTCGGGCAGATTTTTCGGCACTTTCCTCCTAATTTGATACCTGAAAAAAAGAATTGAAAATTGAAATCGCATGAATCGTGAAAGCGATTGAAATTTACCGGCTTTTTACAAAAAGCCGGGAGGGGTTGTACGAAAAAAATGATATAATGAATTTGTAATTGGTACACAATAGGGTGTATCGTTGAAAAGGCAAGAAGGCCGCATGATATTCAGGTTTACCTGTTGTTAATGCGGCTTTTTCATTTTATACACATGTATCCACATGGAATTGAAAACCGCGAATTTCTATTCGCATAGCCGTATTTGTACTCAACCAAATTGATAGGAGAGAAATAATGAAAAAGCGCTATATTTTGATTGGTTTGCTGATCTTGACAGTTCTCTTGGCAGGATGTGGTGCCAAAAAGGCTGCCAATACGAATGACCTGAACAATGACGGGATCAAAGACACGTTGGTCATCGGCGCAGCAGCCGAAATCAACACGTTGGATTTGCTCAGCCAGAATGATCAGATCAATAACATTGTTTTAAAGACGACGCATGAGACGCTGCTCTATCCAACGAATGATGGAAAGTTTCTGCCGAAATTAGCGGAATCCTATGAGTACACGGATGATACGACACTGGTTCTCAAGCTGAATCCGAATGTCAAGTTCCATGATGGAACGCCGATGACTGCAGAGGATGTCAAGTTCACGTTGGAATTGTGCCTCAATAGCACCGCATCAAGCTCGATGGCAGGGCTGGTTTCTGTCGACGTGATTGATGAATACACTGTTCAGCTGAATCTCGAGAGTTACAACAACGAGTTTTTGGTCAACCTCGCTTCAGTGCCGGTCAGTATTCAGTCTAAAAAGGCTTATGACAGCGGGATGGATCAGCCCTACTTGGTCGGAACCGGTCCTTACAAATTTGAAGAATGGAAATCTGGGGAATTTGTAAGCGTCGTAAAAAATGAAAATTATTGGGACGCAGAAAATGCTGGAAAAGCTGACAAGATCATCTGGAAACCGATTCTGGAAGCCTCTTCCCGTGTGATTGCCCTGCAGAATGGCGAGATTGATGTCTGCATTGATCCTCCGATCAATGAACTTGATTCACTCGAAAAGGACAAGAACGTGACCGTTCTCGAAAAACCCGGAACGCGCCTGTTCTATTTTGCCTTCAATGTGACAAAAGAACCCTGGGATAACAAAACCCTGCGGCAGGCTGTTGCCAGCGCTATTAATCGCGATGACGTGATGGAAGTGGCTGTCTTCGGCAAAGGCACAAAACAGACTACCATTTTAAACCGCGGTCTCTGGGGTTTCTATGATGAGATGGAAGGCTTCCCCTACAATCCCGAACGCGCGAAGGAATTGATGGCTGAAGCGGGCTACCCGGATGGCGGCATCACTGCCAAACTGCTGATCGCCAACTCATCCCCTTACACGAATATCGCAACCGTGATTCAGGCGAACCTGAAAGCAATCGGAATCGATGTTGTGATCGAAGAAGTCGAAGATGCGACTTTGAAAGAAGCCAGCGTAAAAGGCGAACAGGAACTCTACTTATGGCGCTGGAACGAAGATCAGAAGGTTGACTGGGTTTACGGCGACTTATTCCGCACCGGTTCCTCTTACAACTATCAGCATTTTTCAGATGAGCATGCTGATGACCTGATCCAAAAAGTGCTGGTCGAACCGGATGAAAAGAAACGGTACGATTATGGCGTTGAACTGCAGGAATACCTGGTTGAAGAATGCCCGCAGGTCCCGCTGTATATTGCAAATCTCGTGATTGCCTATAACAAGAACCTGAAGGGTGATTATCTCTTCGGCGGCGGCAACCATGACTGGAGCCATGCCTACGTAGCGATGGAAGTGAAATAATCCGCAAGCTGATCCCCTTCGCTGAACCGGCTGGTTCAGCGAAGGGAGTTTTTGTAAAAACCAGGGAAATTCCACTGCGGAATTGATCCCATTCATTTTATCGACAGGCTCAAAATTAAATAAAAAGGAGTATTTCATGTGGAAATACATACTTAAACGGCTGATTCAAATGATCCCGGCAATTTTGATCACCTCATTCATCATCTACTTTTCCATGAACCTGACCAGCGGCGACCCCGCCATGCTGGTCGCGGGAGAAAAAGCAACTCCGGCACAGGTGGAGCAGGTTCGGCAGGAACTTGGATTGAATGATCCGATCGTGATCCGCTACCTGAAGTATATGGGAGGGATGATCCGCGGCGATCTTGGAACGTCTTATGTGACAAAACAGGACGTTTTTAAGACTTTCATGTCACGGCTGCCAGCGACGCTTGAGTTGTCCTTTGCTTCGGTGCTGATTGCTGTGCTGGTTTCGATTCCGCTTGGCATTTACACAGCGGTCAACCAGAACAGCTGGAAAGATACGGCTGGAATGATCTTTGCCCTGTTTGGTGTTTCGATGCCGAACTTCTGGCTTGGATTGATGCTAATTGTGCTTTTCTCCTTGAATTTGGGCTGGTTCCCCTCAAGTGGGCGAGCCGGCTTTCAATCGCTCGTGCTGCCGGCTGTCACGGTTGGGCTGGGTCTGGCTGCCCTGATCACGCGGACGACGCGTTCGTCGATGCTGGATGTCATCCGTCAGGACTACATGCGCACCGCCAGAGCGAAAGGCGCTTCAGAACGGCGCGTGATTTATAAGCACGGGCTGAATAATGCGCTGATTCCAATCATTACAGTGATTGGGTTGCAGCTGTCAAATGTGCTGACCGGCTCTGTGCTGGCAGAAACGGTCTTCTCCTGGCCGGGGATTGGCCGCCTGATCTTTGATCATATTTCCAAGCGGGATACGCCGATGGTGACAGGCGCAATTATCATGTGCAGTATCTTGATGTGTCTTGTCAACCTGGTGGTCGATATCGTCTATGCTTTCTTCGACCCGCGGATCAAAGCCCAGTACGTCCAGAAGTAGGAGACCTTCCATGGAAACAACGATAGAAAAAACAAAAAGCCGATCGCTGGCTTCTGAAACATGGAGACGCCTTAAGAAAAACAAAGGTGCAATCATCGGGCTGATTTTTTTGGTCGTGCTGGTCATCGCGGCACTCGCCAGCGGATTTATCTATGACTACGACACGCAGATCATCGGTCAGAACATCAGTCAGCGGCTGCAAAGACCATCCTCTGAATTTTGGTTCGGCACAGATCAGGTCGGACGCGATATCTTCGCCAGAATTCTTTATGGCGCGCGCTATTCGCTTTCGATCAGCGCCGGCAGTGTGCTGATCGGGCTGATCACCGGCATCATCTTGGGTGCTGTCGCCGGATTTTACGGTGGATTGGCGGACGATATCATCATGCGGATCGCAGATGTGCTGTATGCAATTCCGAATATCATGATTGCAGTCGTGATTGTCTCGCTTCTCGGATCGAGCACAATCAATCTGCTGTTGGCTTTGAGCGTCTCTGCAGCGACATCTTTTGCACGCATCACGCGCGCCTCGGTGATGACGATCCGCGGACAGGAATACATTGAGTCAGCCAACGCAATCGGAATGCCGAACTGGAAAATAATTCTGAAACATGTCATTCCGAATTGTCTGTCGCCGATCATTGTGCAGGTGACGCTGCTGATTGGAACGACGATCATCGCCGCTTCGTCACTGAGCTTTTTGGGAATCGGCGTGCCGGCTCCAGCACCAGAGTGGGGTGCAATGCTGTCGGAAGGGCGTGACTTTATGCGCAGCGCCAGTTATATCTGTATCATTCCCGGTCTGGTGATCATGGCGACCGTGCTGGCGTTGAACCTGCTCGGGGACGGCTTGCGTGATGCGCTTGATCCAAAAATGAAGACGTAGGAGCTGAAAGATGACTGAAAATATTCTTGAGATTAAAGATCTGGTAGTTCACTACGAAACGGATGATGGAGTCGTTTACGCGGTCAATGGCATCAGCCTGGCGATCGGAAAAGGCCAGACACTTGGCTTGGTAGGCGAGACCGGTGCAGGAAAGACAACCACTGCGCTTTCAATTTTGAATCTGGTTCCGAATCCGCCCGGCGTGATCAAGAGCGGGGAGATTCTGCTGGACAACATCAACATGCTTTCCCTGCCGGCGCGGGAGCTGCAAAACGTGCGCGGCAAGGACGTGGCGATGATCTTCCAGGATCCGATGACTGCGCTGAATCCGGTCATGACAATCGGGGAGCAGATCGCCGAAAGCGTCATGCTTCACCATAAAGATTTCTCGAAAGAAGACTGCATTGAGCGCGCGAAAGAGATGCTGCGGCAGGTCGGTATTGATGACAGCCGCGCCGCGGATTATCCGCATCAGCTTTCGGGCGGGATGCGTCAGCGGGTGGTGATCGCGATTGCGCTGGCGTGCAACCCTAAGCTGCTGATTGCGGATGAACCGACCACAGCTTTGGACGTGACGATTCAGGCTCAAGTTCTGGCGCTGATGAAGCAGCTCAAGCAGGAATTCAACACGGTCATGCTGCTGATTACCCATGATCTGGGAGTGGTGGCTGAGGTCTGTGATGAAGTTGCGGTGATGTATGCCGGGCATATTGTTGAAAAAGGGAGCGCCTATGATGTGTTCAATCACACGCTGCATCCTTACACCGAGGGGCTTTTCAATTCATTGCCGAACCTGCGGGAACGGGGCGAAGAACTCGTGCCGATCAAAGGGATGATGCCTGATCCAATGCAGCTTCCGACTGGCTGTGTCTTTGCGCCGCGCTGTCCTTACGTGATGGACAAGTGCCGGCTGGGACAGCCGGAATTGAAAGATCATGGACAATCGCATTTCGTGGCTTGCATTGCGTATGATTCAGAAGACTTCAAGCTTCGGAGGAATAGCTGATGACGAACATTATTCTTGAAGTTCAAGATTTGAAAAAATATTTCACAACTGCAAAAGGGCAGCTGCATGCGGTGGACGGCGTCACATTTCAGGTCGAAAAAGGGACCACGCTGGGCATCGTCGGCGAATCTGGCTGCGGCAAGTCAACAACCGGCCGTTCGATCCTGAAACTGATCGAACCAACCTCGGGAAAGATTCTGTTCAACGGCGAAGACATCACGCATTACGATAAGCGGAAGATGCGCCCGCTGCGCACAGAAATGCAGATCATTTTTCAGGATCCTTTCTCCTCGCTTGACCCGCGGCAGACGATTTCCCAAATTATCAGCGAGCCATTGATTGAACATAACCTGGTGAAAGGCAGACAGGCGATCGAAAAACGAACGCTTGAACTGATGGACACCGTTGGTCTCGCTTCGCGTTTGGTCAACACCTATCCGCACGAACTGGACGGCGGACGGCGGCAGCGCATCGGCATTGCCCGCGCACTGGCTGTCAACCCCCAGCTGATTGTTTGTGACGAGCCGGTTTCTGCGCTTGACGTTTCGATTCAGGCTCAGGTCTTGAATTTGCTGAAAAAGCTGCAGAAAGATCTGGGGCTGACCTATATTTTCATCACTCACGATCTGGCAGTCGTCAAGTATTTTTCGGATAATATCGCGGTCATGTACTTGGGGCAGATGGTCGAAAAGTCATCATCGGATGACCTGTTTAAAAGCCCGACCCATCCCTATACGCAGGCGCTGCTTTCTGCGATTCCCTATCCGATAGTCGGAAAGGACAAGCCGGAGCGGAAGCTGATCAAAGGCGAGATCACTTCGCCTGTCAATCTCCCGGACGAATGCCGGTTCAGCAAACGCTGCGATTACACAGTCGAAAAATGCCTGGAGAGGAATCCGGCATTAAAGGAGATTTCGCCAGGTCATTTTGTCGCCTGCGCCAGAGTCGAATGACGGCTGGCAGTTCTGTCTGGAGGAGAAATGATTGAAAGCTGGATAGAATCTGTAAATATTAATGATATCAATAATGTGACGATCTTGGTGCGTCTGCTGCTGGCAGTTATTTGCGGCGGCGCACTCGGATTTGAACGCATGCGCAAGCTGCGCCCAGCTGGGTTGCGCACTTACATGATGGTGTGCCTAGGCGCCTGTATCACGATGATGACCGGGCAGTTCGTGTCTCAGACACTGAACACCGGCGACCCAACCCGCATGGCAGCGCAGGTCATCAGCGGGATCGGTTTCATCGGCGCTGGGACGATCATGCTGACCGGCAATAATCACATCAAAGGGCTGACAACCGCCGCCGGCTTGTGGGCGAATGCCGCGATGGGACTGGCGATTGGTGCCGGAATGTATACCGGCGCGCTGATCATTGTCACGGTGCTGTTGATGACCGTGACGCTCGGGTCGAAGTTCCAGGAATTTTTCCTCTCGAGAAATAATCGAATCCGCTTTTTCCTGCTGCTTGAGAATGAAGAAAATTTGAAGAAACTCTTGGGAGCTTTGCAGCAGCACGAAATGAAAGTAAATGAGTTTGAAGCCAGAACCGTGATCGGTTCAAGCGTTGGGCTGGCGCTCACGCTCGATCTGCCGGAAAAAATGAGCCACACGGTTGCGATGAAAATCATTGATGAATGCAGCGTCACAGCATTCCTTGAGGAAATTTAATTGCCGAAATGAGCTGCAAGTCTGAGCACATGAAATCATATTGGAAATTGGAGAAAAAATGATAAATTCAGCAAGATTGACCGGACTGACCGGCAGCGTTGCGAAAGCGCTGAATATTCCGGCGCCGGAAAAAGCCGAAGCGTCCCTGCCTGAAATCGATGCGCTGGTTGAGCATCTGTCGCCGAGCGGCAGAGCCGACCGGGTCTTGATCTACAATCCCGATGCTGTCGCCTTTTGGCTGTTTCAAAAATATACGGAATTGTTCACTCCGGTGATGATCCGCACGAACATTACCATCCCGATGCAGGCTGTTTTTCCGCCCGTAACGCCGGTTTGCTTTGGCACCATGTACACCGGCGCCATGCCGGCAGTTCACGGGATTGAAAAATATGAGAAGCCTATCATCCGGATTTATACGCTTTTTGATGCCGTTGCGCGCGCAGGCAAAAAAGCAGCGCTGATTGCGGTCGCTGATTCAAGCATGGCAAAAATATTCCTTGAGCGGCCGATTGACTACTTTTTCGCTCCGACCGATCAGGAAGTTGAACAGATTGCGCTTGAAAAGATTGCCGAAGATCAATATGACCTGATCTGTGTTTACCATATGGATTATGACGAGTGGATTCACGACACAACGCCGGAAAGCGAACAGGCGATGGCAGCGCTCAACCGCCATGTCCAGTCCTTTGCAGTGCTAAGCGACGCTGTCAAGCAGCATTGGGCAGAGCATCAGACGCTGATCGGATTTGCGCCGGATCACGGCTTGCACGAAACGATCATGGGTGTCGGCGACCATTTCGCGGATATCCCGGCTGATATGAACATGGTCCACTTTTGGGGGTTCTATCCGGCAAAAGCGTAATAGAGGATAAATCCAACCAGGATTGTCATGGGAAAATAGACCCAGATGGTGGAATAGATTTTGGAGATTTGAAGTTCTTCAGCAATCTGTTCACAGTCCGGGTCTTTTTTAATGTAATGCTGCAGAACTTTCTCCGGGTCCTGATGTTTTGCCCGGAAAATGCGCAGAAATCCGAACTTTTCAATTTCCTTTTTCCATTCCGGAAAGCGGATGCGCAGACGGCTGATGATCACGCGGTCGACCGCGATTGACGCTGCAACGCCAGTGACGAAAAGGGTCAACGATGCCATTGCTGCATAAGTTAAGACTGAGGATCGCCAGCTGCTTTTTAAAAGCGGCAGGAGCAAGGCGGTCAGGAACAGCCCGAAAGTGATTTTTTGACACGATTCGCGGCTGAAAAGAATGGCTTTTTTCACGATTGCGTTACCCCGTTCGAAAAATTAAAGTATGCCTTAGTTCCTTTATCATCTGAAACAAGGTTCAGATCCCCTTTCAAGCGGTCACGAACGATGTCCAATGCAATGCTCAAGCCTTTTCCCGGAGTAGTTTCAGCAGCAAATCCGCCGCCATTATCGGTGATGATGATCGTCGAAAAACGGATGCCGTTAATCAACTCAACTTTGACTTTCCCGTTCGATGAAGGGCGGCCATGCTTGACTGCATTCGTGATCAGTTCGTTTACGACCAGGAGAATATAGATTGCCGAATCGCTGTTCACCATCACGTTTTCGCATTGCAGAATGATCTCGACTGGTTTTCCGAAAAGTTGGAAGGTATTCAAACTGTCAATCAATTTGCTCAGCAGCGCGGGCAAGAAGATCTTGTGGGGCAGTTGATCGGCGCTGTCTGATAAGAGGTTGTGCATCTGGGAAACGGACATTACCATACCGGAAACGTCCCGCATCAGCGCCTTGCTTTCAGCGGTCTGCGCTTCCAGCTCTTTCAGGCTGCATAAACTCGAAATAAGCTGAAGATTATTTTTAATGCGGTGATGGGCTTCTCGAACCATTAGCTGCTCCGGAGCGGTTGGATCGAGCGGATTGACAGCCCCCATCCAGGCATTTTCAAATGCGTCAATTTTCCGTTCCATCGCGACTTCGCGGCTGATGTCATGCTCGGCAATTAATACCCCGATCACATTGCCATTCGCCATTTTAATCGGGAGCACATCCTGGCTGACCGTTTTATTTTCCTGGGTATTGGCGCGGCAGCCATGAAAGGGAATCCCCTCTGCGAAGGCGTGGTAAACCATCGGCTCGTTATGGAAAAAAGCAGGCATGCCGCTGATCGTTTCAGAATAAGATGAGGCAAAAACATCAGGCTGGGCATGTGCTGCTACGAATGCGGTTCCCGATCGATCGAGACAATCAATAAAGATATCTCCGCCCATCAGGTTTGCCATCGCCGAAAGCGTCAATTCGTATTGTTCAAGCAGTTGAATGTCGTCTTCCTGCAGCCATGTCCGCGTCAGGCAGAAATCTCGCAGCTGACGGCTCATATCATGGCACCGCGGTTTTCTAACAGGCTTTTTGCAGCATCAGCCATCGAGCATCCCTGTTCCTGTGCAAATTTTGAAATCTGCTTAAAGGCTGCTTTTTCCGAAAGACCTTGCTGTTCCATCAACAGCTGTTTCGCGCAATTGATGAGATTGTGTTCAGGTTCAGATTCGAGCAGGTGGCGGGCGACCTGGATCAGGGAGGTGCGCTTGTCCATCGCTAACTTCTGCATCTGGTGATAAGCTTCTGATTCAGAAATCTGATAGGTTTCAGCGAATTGAGCTTTTGCCCGGTCAATCAGCTTCCATTCTTCGATCTTGTTTTCAGCTGCCAGCGCTCTTTCGTTGAGCTGGCTGGTTCGCTTTTGCTGCTCAAGCGCGATGGAAACCACCGGAAATAACTGGCGCCGGTCAACCGGCTTGACCAGATAAGCGCTGACGCCGGCTTTGATAGCGCGCATGACGGTCTGCTCATCGCAATAAGCTGAGACAATGATCACGCTGCCAGCCAGGTTTTCCTGAATGATGCGTTCAGCCGTCGTTGAGCCATCGAATATTGGCATTTTTAAATCCAGCAGGATGATGTCTGGATGGTGTTTCCGGCATAGTTCGATTGCATCGAACCCATCGGAAGCCAATCCGGCGATCGTAAAGCCGAGTTCTTCGAGAATCCTCGAAAAAGCCAGCCGGGTGATCAATTCATCATCGACGACAACTGCTGTTTTACTTGATATTTCCATCTGAAATTTGTCCAGGTCCTGCTTTGAATCTGCTTATATGAATGCAACTCGAAAATCAGTTATCAATATACTGGAAAGAAGACAAATTGTCAAAAAGGCAGCGGTCGCTGCGGGATCGGTTGCCCTGTGATGCCTGATCGTCTGCTCATCGGTTTCGGATAGGCGCTGCTTCTTTACCTTCAGCTGTGCTGATCAGGGTGGCAGGATGTTTGAACCTGGACGATGGAAAAAACTCAACGATTTAGATACTGCTTTGTACGAGTCTCTCAGCACGCCGATTCAAAACTCTTATGAATGAGATTAACCAAAGCTGCTGAACAGTGACTTCTTGATGAAAATTCTTCGGAATAAAATTCAAAGTAATAAAAAAAGGACTGCCTGTAAGTTTAGGCAGTCCTTTTCAGTAAATCTGAATTCAGCTGTTATTGACCGAGTGCAGTGATGCGTCCGTCAATTTCGCTTCCGGCGGTTCCATAAACTTCGAGGTAATCTGCCAGAATTTCATCGAAGGCAGAGAACTCGCCAACCAGCTTGTTGTCGGCGAACATGGTGTATTGATCCCCGCCAATTGCCATAAAGTTGTTGGTTGCCAGTAGGTAGGTTCCTGCGGGGTCGACCGGTGCGCCGTCGATTGTCAATTCGGTGACACGGCTGCCGGCTGCCTGAGCAGGATCAAAAACGACTCTCATACCGGCAATCTGCGGGAAGGCGCCTTTGAGTTCGGGATAGTCGGTCAAACCATTTTCCATCGCGTCGATCAGATCCTGACCGGTTGATTCGATGGTGACGACATAGTTTCCGAAGGGGAAGGTCGTGATGACCTGTCCAAGCGTGATGTCTCCAGCCGGGATTGAGGCGCGGATTCCGCCGCCGTTGGTGATCGCGACATCTGCGCCGGTTGCGGTCAGCATTGCCTGGGTGATCAGGTTGCCAAGATTGGTTTCCTGTTTGCGGTTCGTCTCTCGTTCGCCGTCCAGATCAACCTCGGTGCGTCCGATGATTTCTGAGGAGACTTCGCCGATTACGGTATCGATCTGAGTGCCGATCTCAAGAACGCCGGCATCCGGTTCGACAGCAAGCATGTCTTCATAGGTGATCAGCTTGCCGGTCTTCGAAACGATTGACAGACGATCGGTCGCGGCTGCTCCGGCTGCAAAGGTGATGTCAACCCGGTCAATTGAGCGTCCGTGTTCGCCAGCCTGGATGATCAGCGTGTCGCCGACCAGCATGCCTTCTTCAAGCACTGTATGGCTGTGACCGTCGAGGATCACATCGATTCCCGGGGCTGCCTGTGCCAGACCTTCGCTGGTGAACTCGCTGCCGCCATCTAGACCGAGATGGGAAAGGCAGACGACCAGATCGACATGCGGCCGCAGAAATTCAGCCATATATTTTCCGGATTCGTAAGGATCGATGAATGACAATCCTTCGGTGTTTACCGGTGAGCTTTTGTAAAGTGTTTCGGGTGTCGAGACGCCAAACACACCGATTTTCACGCCGCCCTGATTGAGAATGGTATATTCCGGCAGCAGGCTCATCTGTGATTCTGAATAAATGATGTTAGATGACAGGATAGGAAAGTCTGCCATGTATCCCAGGTCAACCAGTTTCTCATAACCATAGTTGAAGTCGTGATTGCCGGGCGTCATTGCATCATAACCGGCTTCGTTCATCAGCCAGATGATTGATTCGCCTTCAAGCAGCGTTGCAATAACCTGCCCATGGGTCGCATCGCCCATGTCAAACAGGAAAACCGGACCTTCAGCTTCCAGCTGCTTTTTGTAAGCAGCGATTTTAGCGAAACCGATTCGGCCTGTTGTCGCAATTTCACCTTCAGCGACTGAATCAGGCTGGTCTTTGGTATAGCTGTGCAGGTCGTTTGTTCCTAAAAGTGTCAGCGAAAGGGTGTCCGCTTCCTGAGCAGACACTGACAAAACAGTTGATACAAGCATCGTCAGGACGACCAGGATAGTGATAAGTTTTCTATTCATATGAAGTTCTCCTTTATTATCAAATGAGGCTGCGATTTGTTGTTGGTCGATACGAAAACATTACAAAACGATAAGCCCTTTTGCTTAATTATATTCGATTAGAATAATTGAAATTCAAGAATCTATAAAATAATCGTAAAAGTTTGGCATGCTAAAAAATTGGTTGGACTGCCAGTCAGAGAAATGACTCTAAGGTATAATCCAAATCGATGGATCTTTTCGATTATTCTGAACAGGAAGTAATGGCTCAGGCAGCGCCGCTCGCCGCCAGAATGCGTCCGCGCACACTGGCTGAATTTGTCGGGCAGGAGCATATTCTGGGCGAGGGAAAACTGCTGCGCCGGGCGATCGAATCTGACCGCCTGTTTTCATCGATCATTTTGTTCGGCCCGCCCGGAACCGGTAAAACAACGCTGGCTCAATTAATTGCTGCCACGTCCCAAGCGCATTTTGAATCGGTCTCGGCAGTTCTGGCGGGCGTTGCCGATCTGCGCAAGGTCATTTCTGAGGCAAAAGAGCGGCGCACACTCTATCACAAACGCACGCTGCTGTTCGTCGATGAAGTTCATCGCTGGAATAAAGCGCAGCAGGACGCTCTGTTGCCGCATGTTGAAAATGGGCTGATCACGCTGATCGGTGCAACGACTGAGAACCCGTATTTCGAAGTTATTCGGGCGCTGATTTCCCGTTCGCGGATTTTCGAGCTTCATAGTCTCGATGAGAACGCACTGAGTCTGATCCTTGATCGGGCGCTTTCAGATAAAGAACGCGGATACGGCAGCATGGATATCAGGCTGGATGATGATGCACGCAGGCTGCTGCTGGATTTGTGCGGCGGCGACGCCCGAAACTTGCTCAATGGGCTTGAACTTGCAGTCATCAGCACTCATCCTGACACTCACGGGACGATCCATATTACGCTTCAAATCGCCGAAGAGTCCATTCAGCGCCGTGCCTTGCAATACGACAAAAGCGGAGACATGCATTATGACACAATCTCTGCATTTATTAAGTCCGTCCGTGGCAGTGACCCGGACGCTGCCCTCTATTGGGGAGCGAAGATGCTGCTGGCAGGCGAAGATCCGCGCTTCATTCTGCGCCGGCTGGTGATTTTGGCTAGTGAGGATATCGGGCTGGCGGATCCGCAGGCGCTGCAAGTGGCGACGGCTGCTGT
>DHPK01000031.1:44506-48800 GCA_002407845.1 Leptolinea sp. UBA5366
TGACGGCTGCTGTATCGGCTTATGAATTTATCGGCATGCCGGAAGGCTATTATCCGATTGCCGAAGCGATCCTTTATCTTGCAACCGCACCGAAATCCAACTCTGCGGGTGCAATTTTCAAAGCGATGGAGCAAATCCGGCAGGAAGGTTCCGGCTCAGTCCCGATTCATCTGATGGATGCCAATCGGGATGCCAAGGGGCTGGGACACGGACAGGGATATCTCTTCCCGCATGATTTTAAAGATCATTATGTGCCTCAGCAATATCTGCCGGATGGGGTTGCAGGCGAGTATTATTCCCCTTCTGAACAGGGATATGAGAAAAAAATTAAGGATTGGATGACTTATTTACGCAGCCAGAATCCCAAGAAAGGCGGGCAGGCTGCGAACTGAATCCAGCGTCGTTTCCGCCCCAAACATTTTCAGCAGCCAGTCATGATCAAATCCGGTTCGGACGCCGATAAAAGCGGCTCCGGCACGTTGCGCTGTCTTCAAGTCAAACACCGTATCTCCAATCATCAGGCAGGCTTTCGGCTTCACACCCAGCTGTTCAGCGGCGTAAAGCAACGGTAGTGGGTCGGGCTTGGTGCGGGCAACCGTTTGAGCGGTGACTACAATTTCAAAAAAAGAACTCAATTGATAGCGATTCAAAAATGCAGCTGCGGTTTTTGCCCCGCCGGCTGTGATAATTCCCAGTCTGAAATGCGGTGAAAGTGCGGCAAGCGTCTCATGCGCGTCGGCAACCAGATTGTAGGTATAGCGGCTCTCGCGGCTCGAAAAATGTTCCGTTAGCCTTGTGAATGAGCGATCCAAGCCGACTTTATCCAGCAGCCAATAAAACATATCGATCGGGGTCTGGCTGAACATGATTAATTTGTGCGCCAGCCAAGAAATTCTCTCATCGCTGAGAAAAAAGAGCAGCGGTTTCAGCGCCTTTTGCAGAATGCCTGAATAATAATCATCCGTTTCCGCGAGGGTGCCGTCGATGTCAAAGAAAATGACCTCAATCCCGGCAGGCAGCCCGCCCGGCTTTTGGCTCGCCGGTAACGGCTGAACCTTTTCCACTTATAATCCCTGACCGGCAGTTACCAGATTGATCAGCGGCTGAGCGTTGAAAGTCTCAGGAGCGATCATTAAGTAGACGATGTCATTCTGTTTATCAATAAAAATTTGTTCCTGCTTGTCGCTCGTCCAGTAATTGACTGCCTGTCCCGGCTGCCAGCGCCGGTTGCTATAATCTTCAAGTGCACTGAAAAATTCGTCCGCATCTTTTCTGGTGTCCCAGACATGTTTCGCAAAAAACAGCGGCTCTCCGTCACAGCGAGCGAATTGGAAAGCGCCACCGCCCCAGCCTTCGGTAGCCCGTCTGGCTGTTTGTTCGCTGAGCCGCCATTCGGGCTGCGCACCGCTGCCCAGCAGCCATTGGACGTCGATTTCATTCAGCACGTTGTCAAAGACCGGTTCGCAGGTTTTTGCAATCGTTTCTTTAAAGGGATCAAAGAGGATTTCAACCGGCTCATCGGTCAGGTATTTTTCCGGGTGCATAATCTGCTCAATGCTTTGGGGTGGATTTTCATACAGCTGGTCAACAGCCTCAAAGCCGCCTTCTTGATAGATTTCTGATACGAACTGATAGCCGTAAGTGTAGGGAAAAAGCAGGTAATTTTGATAATATAGCGGTGATGCATCAAAAACGGAGGTGTCATATTCGGCTGGCGCATCTTCATAAAGGTTCAGTTTGGGATCGGCTGAAAGCAGAATTTCTGTCAGCGTTGCATCGCCTTCGATCACTGCGTCAATCACATAACAATGTTCCGGATTTTCTTCACATTTTTCCGGACTGTAATTGAGTTTATTAGCAAAATCGAAATGATCAAACTGCAGAAAATGGGTGTATTCGTGCGCCAATGTCAGCGAATTTTCACTTTCAGATCCGCCGTCAATCAGATACATCATGTTTTCATCGGTGTCGTAAAATCCGGCGATCTGTTCTGAATAAAAGTCAAGATAGAAGGATTTGAGATCCATTTCTTCCGGGATGAATCCCAGCAGAACCATTAAGTCCTGTTCGTCCAGAAAGTCCTGTTCAGTTGTATTTTCAAAAAAATCATCAATCAGCTGTTCGCGTAGCTGCTCCTGCGTTTTAAAGGTCAGGTTGAACGGACCCTTGGCTGAAATCCCGCGAATGCGCTCAGCGGTTTCAATCACTTGCTGCTGAGCCGGGGTAATCGTGTGGTTGTTTAATTCGATTCCCGTTCCATCCTGTGGAATGATTTCCTCTACATTTTCCAATTCATCCTGAAATTCAATCGGAGCATTTGAGCTCGAAAAGGTGATATAGCCCAATGTCATAATTGCCATACAGCTGAATAGCAGGCAGCTTGCAGCCACGATGACTGCTATTGCGATGAGGATAATCGTTTTATTTTTTTGTCTTTTTTCCATTTCAGAATCCTTCTTTGTCAATACTGCCTGAGAAATTCGAGCGCATATTGAACGTCCGGGTTGCCCGGGTTGATCTCATTTGCTTTTTTAAAAGAGCGTTCTGTCTGTTCCAGCTGGCTTGCAAGCAACCATGCCCAGCCGTTCCAGAGCCAATTTTCTTCGGAATGCTGATTGCGTGCGAGCGCCGCAGCTGTGCGATCCCGCAGTTCGTCGGCAGCGCCTATTTGGAAAGCTGCCTCATAAGGCGCGAACTGATACAGAAGATAGCGCTGCGGAATGCCGATTTGAAACGCTGTCCGCATAGAATTCCAAGCTGCTTCCGTCTGGTTGTCTGCAAGCAGTGCCTCTCCGGCGTTCAGCCAGGCAAACTGATTCTCCGGTACCATCGTAACATCCATTTGAAATTTTTCGAGCGCAGCTCTCAAATTTTCTGATTCGCTCCAGCTTGATCCGAAGATCGCACTGATCTGAGCTTCCTGTTCAGCAGGATAAAGGACAAGCAGCTGACGTTGGAATGGATACCAGTCTGCCATAAATGCAGCAATCGAAATTTCTTTTTGCTTGCCTGATTCAGGGTCTGCTAATAAGAAAACTTCGCGATCCAGGTCATAGCCAGTCAGGATAAAATAACGGGCATCCCAAAGATCATCGCCCTGCCAGGCGGGACGGCTTCGTTTTGTCTGCAGCCGCAGGAGTACCGGAATGTCGGCTTGAACCAGCGCGGTCAGCAGGGCTTCGTCCCCGTTCAACCGGATAGCTGCTGCCAAATCCGGGTAGCGGCTGGCGATGTCTAAACTCATCTCATTTATAGAGATGTTCGGATCGAAATAATCCGGTTTGAGGTGCATCCCAACGGTGTATTGATTTTCCTGATAGCCGTAATAACGCAAGATTGCGCTCAAGCAGACGCTGCCATCGTTTTGAAAATCCTGCAATTCGATCTCAGGCAGTTTGATCTGGTGAGATCGCTCACCGTCAGTTAACAGCTGGGATGCAGCGCCATGCGATGAATCTTCGATATACCATTCCAACCCGGGGGTTGGCGTCGGCGTGATGACAATATCCTGTGAAAATTCCATTTGGCTGATTTGGTCAAGATTTTCAGCAAAAATAACTTCCCGGGACGGCAGTTCGACCGTTGGGTAAAAAGTCTGAATGCGGTAATCGAGCGGATTTACTGCCGATGGCGGACGCAGCAGGCTCCAGCCATAAGAGATTGTCTCAAGAATTGGCTGACTGAGCGCCTGCCGGATGGCAGGTACGCGAGCGCCCCAAATGACCGCGACGATGATCAGGATCAGAATCACTGCGAAGCGGGGCCATTTGCTCTTGCGATCGTCGTAAAAAAAAGGACGATTCTTATTTCTCATTTCTTTTGTTTTGATAGGTGTTCCGGATGAAAACGAGCGTGCCAATTAAAATAATTAATACAAGCACGGTTCCGCCGAGAATGATCCCGTCCGTTTCATTTTCATTTTCAAAATATTCACGCGGTAATTTTGGATAGTTTTCGGGCAACGGCGTTTCAGTCGGCATCGCAGTCAAAGAAAGCGATGTTTCTGGCGAAATTTCAGCAGGAACCGCGGCTTGATTCGTTCCGGTTCCAAGGTAAATAAAAACAAACACAACCAGCACAAGAATAATGAAAAAAGGGGTCCAAAAAGGTTTTAAGTTGCGAAATTTCATTTGATCCTTCTTGCGGGCAGTTTTAATTCAGCGCTTCAACGGCAGCTGCTGCAGCGTCTTGGGGCAATGCGATTGTCTTGATGACTGCGGAAATCGCCTCGTTGATTTCCGGAATAACTTTGTTAAGGGTCTGACCGGGCTGGATCAGCTGACCGTTTTCTGCC
>DHPK01000031.1:48922-76234 GCA_002407845.1 Leptolinea sp. UBA5366
CTGACCGTTTTCTGCCAAAGTCTCCAGATGAACATAAAAGGGATCGTTCTCCCAAGCGTTATGCGCATTGGTGCGAACCGGCAGATACCCCGCCGCATACGACCAGCGGTCATTGAAGTTTGGATCAGCCATTTTTTCTGCCAGTTTGACAGCCAGCGTCTGAATATCCGGGTTGGTATTACTGAGGACGATATTCCATGTTTCAACCATAGGATACTCTTTATGCTCATTGAAAAGCGGCAGCGGAATCATGCTGATGTCCGTCTTCTGGCTGCGTTGAATCGCCGACATTTTCGTCACGATCATGTGAATCGATCCCTCGATGAACTGCTGCAAATTATCCGTTCCGGTGCTGCCCTGAGCGAGAGAAGGCGGAAAGGCACCTTTTTGACCGCCTGACAAGAACAGTTCAAGCGTTTGCGTCAGAATCGATTGATCCAGCCAAGGCTGGCTCAGATCATTGGTGATTCTGCCTCCCATCGCCAGATAAATGAAAGTTCCGAGCAAATCATCTGCACTCGACGGGTCAAATGCGATTGGCAGCCCTCTGGAAAGAATTTCTTCCCAGGTTGTGACCTCAGCTCCGGTTTTGGAAGGCCGGTATCCGAGCACCAGCGGATCGCCGGCGATCGGGATGCTGTAAATTAGGTTGTTGGCAGCGGACGACTCTTTCGCATAGGTATACCATGAAGCGGCGTCGGAGAAGATGCCGGTGCTGATCGGGTAAATCAGACCTTTTCTGACTGCTTCGAGCATGTCATTGCGATTCAGGATGATTAGCGAAGGGATGATTTCCGGCGCAGCGTTGACCGCAGCTGACAGCGTGTTGATGGCGCTTGAGTCACCGCTGAGCGCTTTGACTCGGATCGAAACCTGGGTGTTCGGATTTTCTTCAATAAATTCAGTGACAATCCCGGTCATCAGTTTTGAAACTTCATTGTTCGTTGCCGGGTCGAATTGAGGCGGAACCCAAACGGTGAGCGTCTTGCCATTTCCGACTGGGCTTGCCGTGGCGGCAGTTGTCGCAGTGGCGGTGAGCGTTTCTTCTGCCGCGGCAGTTGCTGGTTCGGCAGTTGCAGCCGCCGCTGCCGTTGGTGTTGATTCGGCGTCATTCACGCCAGCGGGTTGGGTTGGGTCAGCCGGCGAACAGGCAGCAATCCCAATCAGACTGATTAACAGAATGAACATCAGAATTCGCGTGAAGTCCCGCCGGGTGGATTGCCGATTGTTTCGTTTAACCATGGTGATTAATTTTACCCTTCAATTCCATCCAGGGAGAGTTCGATCGGCTTGGATGCCAAATCAGTCAATAGCAGAATTGCATCTTTGACGTCCTTCAAGTCGACCATTTCGGAAGGCGAGTGGACGTAACGGCAGGCGATTGACAGGCATCCGGCAGGAACGCCTGAGCGAACCAGCTGAATTGCCCCGGCATCGGTACCGGCGAAACGCAGCACTTCCATTTGGGTTTCAACCCCAGCGTTTTTCCCCGCTTTTTTCATTGCAGCGATCACTTTCGGATGTGCAATCAGCGAACCATCCCGAACCTTGATGCAAGGCCCGCCGCCCAGCACCGGATTCCCTTGGTCGCCGTGCGGAGTGTCAGCGGAAAGCGTCACGTCCACCGCAATTCCAACCTCGGGATCAATCGCATAGGCAGATGTCCGCGCTCCGCGGATGCCAACTTCTTCCTGCGTTGAAAAAACGAAATAAATCTCGTTTGGTGATTTCTTGATAGATTTCAATGTTTCAATTGCGACCAGGCAGCCGATCCTGTCATCCATCGCCTTGGAAACCATGCGGTTCCCCAAGTCAAGGAATGGGCGGACAAATACCGCGGTGTCGCCAACTTTTACCGGACAGTCTTCAGCGGAAGTCGCGCCAACGTCAATAAACAATTGCGCAATAGTCGGCACTTTTTCCATCTTACTGGTTTCCGCGTAAATAACCCCTTCAGTCCCATTCGTAAATCTCACGCGTGCGCCGAAGCAGGTCAGCGGGCTGACGCCCCCGATAGCAGCGACGTAGACAAATCCGCGCTCATCGATATGCGATGCCATCAGACCGATTTCATCCATGTGAGCGGAAATCATCAGGCGTTTTCCGCCCACTTTTTTCTTGCCTTTTCGGGCAATCAGGTTTCCCATCACGTCAACCGTAATTTCATCGGCATAAGGTTCAATTTCTTTTCGAATCAGTGCCCGGATTTCTTTTTCTTCGCCGGAAATACCGGATGTTTGCGTTAGCTCTTCAAGCAGTTTTTTCATGTTTTCTCCAAAGTTTCTTGGCGGATTAAGGCCGCTCTTCGGTTAAGATTTCAGAATTAATGTTTTGCAGGACGATTGTCATCAGCTGCAGATAATCTTCCCAATCGGATTTTCGGATGACCATGGCAGCGGTGTGCGCGTAACGACCCGGTACGGAGATCGAGAGGGTCGGGATTCCATGCTGCGTCAGGTGGATTGCTCCAGCATCGGTACCGCCTGAGGCAGGCTGACGCAGTTGAACCTTGATTCCGTGTTCTTGTGCGAGCCCTGTCACAAATTTGATCAAGCGCCGATCGTAAAGCGTGCGGCTGTCCTGCGTGTAGATGGCAGGACCATGCCCCAGCCGGGTTCGATACAGCGTGTTTTCAGATTTATCCCAAGCCTGCTGGTCGTTCGCTGGTGTGCAGTCGATCACAAAAGCAAAATCCGGCATCAGGTTGAATGCCGAGGTCTCTGCGCCGCGCAGTCCGACTTCTTCCTGAACGGTGAAAGCGGCGATTAATTCGATGGAATCCGGGGCGTTCTTGAAGAGTTGAATCAGCGTAGCCACGCCGATCCGGTTATCGAGCGCTTTGCCGCACAGGCTGCTGCCCAGCTGATGAAATTTTGTCGCAAAGGAGCCGTAATCTCCAACTTCAAGATCTTTCGAGCCGGGACCTGTGTCAATTCGCAGCGAGTCTGATTTCATGATGACTTCGCGTTCAGCGGGAGTAGAAAGGTGAACCGGGCAGGCGCCGATAACGCCCGGCGCATGGTTTTTCCCGACCTGGACAGCTTTTCCAGCCAATGCGCGGTCATCAATGCCGCCCACTTTCTGGAATTTGAAAATCCCGTCCTCGTCCTTGTCAACCAGCATAAATCCGACTTCATCCATGTGCGCCGCGATCATGACGCGCGGAGCGTTTTTTACTGTTGCATGTCTGACCGCGATCAGATTTCCAAGCGTGTCAACGCTGATCTGGTCTGAGCAGCTCTCGAGTTCCTGTTTGATAATCGTTCGGATTTCACCTTCACTGCCGGAGACGCCCACAGCATTGCTGAGCTTTTCGAGCAATGACAGAGCTTCTTGATCAATGAGGGGTAATTTGATGGATTGGTTCGCTTTTTTTGCCATGATTAATCCTCCCAGACCAGTTGTGCAAGACTGCTGTCATCGAGCCGGGCGATAAACTCAGCCATCAGGTGGCCAACCCGCATCACATCTTTGAGCGCGATCACCTCAACCGGTGTATGCATGTATCGCAGCGGAATGCTCAGAACGCAGGTCGGAACACCGCCAAACGCGGTTTGAATCGGAACTGCATCTGTCCCTGACATTGAAGGCAGCGGATCCAAAGTGTAAGGCATATCAAGCTGTTCTGCGAGCGCTTTAAACTGGCGGTAAAGTGCCGGATGGATGTTCGCGCCGAAGCCTATCGATGGACCGCTGTCCAGCGCTTTCACCCGGTAGCCGTCAACGCCCGGACCTTTCGCAAAGGTGACATCAATCACGATTGCGATGTCAGGTTTGACGTCGAAAACGGTTGTTCCGCTTAGAAAAGTCGTTTCTTCCTGCGTGGTTCCGACAGCGTAAACGTCCCAGCTGTGATTAAACCGCTGCAGTTCGGCGAGGCATTGCGTGACCGCCGCTACGGATGCGCGGTTATCGAGGCTGTGTCCGGCAATGCAGCCGCCGGGCAGCTCAAAAGGCAGATTGGCATAGGAAATGATATCGCCGGGATGAACCGCTTCTTTCAGTTCGTCCGCAGTCATGCCGGTGTCGATGACCAGCTGATCCAGCGGTACCGGTTTTCCGTCGAATGGCTTGGAAAGCAGGTGCGGGGCAAGCTGGGCGATGACTCCGGGAACTTCGCCGGTTTCGGTGTGGATCAGAACCTGCTGCCCGGGCAGAATGCGTGGATCGAACCCGCCGATCTGAGCGAAGTAAAGCACATCGCCGGCAAGCCTTTCGACCACCATGCCGATGCCGTCCATATGAACAGCCATCATCACCCGGCGGGCTGGCTCAGTCCCATTTTTAGCGGATGCTTTTTTGATTCCATAGAGGTTGCCGATTGCCGAAAGTTGAATCTGATCGGTCAGCGGCTGCCAAACCTCACCGATTTTCTTGCTGATATCCGATTCATGCCCTGAAATTCCGGGCAGTGAAATCATTTCCTTTAAAAAATCGCTGATAAATTGTTTTTCATCCATTCTCTTGTCCATTGATTCAAATTTCATTCTTCCCATTATACTCGCTCGAAAACAGCTTCAATCGCTGCCGGTTTGTTTCCAGCCGGCGGAATCTTGGATTAAAGCTCGCGGCGAATAATCTTTGCCAGCTGATTGCCTTCCAGACCAGCAATAAGGTAGCAAGGCGCGTTGAGCTGTTTCGCCAGCTGATTTGCCAGCCCTTCTTCAAAAGTGTTGCTGTCAAGGTCAATGACAATCGCGCGATAGTCCTCTGCGGCGATTGTTTCCGCAATGGTCTTGGCTTCAGCCATTGGATCCCCGCCAGCCATTGGAACGTTGCCCGCTCCGTCTGTCAGAACGATCAGCAGCGAACTCATGTCCGGATGCTGCCGGCGCTCCTTGCTGAGCACTTCATGTGCTTTCCATAAACCGGAAGCCAGCGGAGTCTTTCCGCCGATCTGAACTTTTTTCATCGAGCGTTCCGCCAGCGTGATCGAGTGCGTGGGTGCCAGAACAAGCGTTGCGCTGTCCTTTTGGAAGGTGATCAGACCGACCCGGTCGCGATGCTGATAGGCATCTGTTAACAAAGAGAGAATCGCAACGCGGGTGGCATCCATGCGCTGCTGAACAGCCATAGACCAAGACAGGTCCACCAGAAACAATAAGAGCGTTGAAGCGCGTTTTGAACGCACTTTTTTGCGGAAATCCTGCCGTTTGAGAACCACTTTTCGATCCAGCGGGTTTTTTCGGCGGTTTTTTTGTTGCGGTGCAGCAGCGCGAAAAGTGGCGTCAAGCGCTAGGTCGCTGACTGCGTCCTGAGCCGACCGCGCTTTGAAATAGCTGCCACGGCGGTCTTTTGAGATGATTCGGCTGCGTTTCCCGCTTGATTTTTTCTGCGGCTGGTTGGGAGCCAGCGCGGTGAAGAGCGAGGCGTCTTTCAGAAAAAGATTCTGATCGACGTCCCACCAGTTTGTCTCTCCATTATTAAAAATCGAATCCCCGCCATGGGAAAAAGCAGCCATCGAGGCGGGGATGAAATTCTTTATTTCAATGTTGATTAAATTTTTTTTTCCTGATCAGAAAACATTTCCTCGTTCAACGTGTAAGTGCCGTCTTCGGAAATTTTTCCATGCAGTTCATCAATTTTCTGCTGAAGTTCAGCGGCGCTGACCGCGCTTTCGCTGAATGGCCCTTTTTGCAGCCGGTGCGGCAAGGCAAGTTCAGCTGCCATTGCGATATCCAAATCAGTGAGCGCCGGGTGGTTTTCCAGCGCAGCCTGAGCGCGGGCGGCTTTCAAAATGACCATGTCCGCGCGATGCCCCTCGACCTTGAGCGAGGAGGTCAGCGTTGCAATTGTCACCAGATCGCGCGAGGTGAATTTCACCAGCGGCAACCGCGTTCGGGCAGCAGCGATCTTTTGAGTCAGCTCGATTTCGCTCTGGCTCCACGTTTCAAAGAATCTCTCAGGCGCATCTTCAAATTGCAGCGTTCGGCGCATGATCTCGACCCGGTCGCGTGCGTCCGGAATGCCGTAGATATCGACTGACAGCGCAAACCGGTCTAAGAGCTGCGGACGCAGGTCGCCTTCTTCCGGATTCATGGTGCCGACCAGAATGAAGCGTGCCGGGTGCGAAAAGGAGATCCCTTCGCGTTCGATGCGGTTGACGCCCATCGCGGCTGAGTCAAGCAGAATGTCGACAACATGGTCTTCCAGCAGATTGACTTCATCAATGTATAAAATACCCCGATTGGCAGCCGCCAGAATACCGGGTTCAAAATGTTTTTCACCGCTCAGCAGCGCTTTTTCAATGTCCAATGTCCCGACAACCCGATCTTCCGTTGCTGAGACCGGCAGATTGATAAACGGAGTGGTTCGGAAAACTTTGGTCATTTCAATGCCGTTCTGCTTACGTTCATGGCATTCAGTGCACCAATGAGTCTCATCATTCGGGTCGCAGCCGAAGCGGCATTCTGCGATCACTGCCGCGTTGGGCAGAATGGCAGCCAAAGCCCGGGCAGCGGTTGATTTGGCTGTGCCGCGTTCACCGCGGATCAGAACACCGCCGATGCGCGGGTCAATTGCGTTTAAAACTAATGCCCGTTTCATGCGGTTCTGGCCGACAATTGCGGAAAATGGATAAATATCAGTCATAGCTCCTGATTATATACTGGAAACCTTGCTTTGGACGGTAAAACATTGAAAATAATGGGGCGTTTTCGGGTAAATCCTGATAAGTATTGGATAAAGAAAACATCCGGCAGCCAATGACATTCAGCTCTGTAGTCGAACGGTCAGGCAAATTATGTTATTATCAAAAAATATGGAGAAGGATCCTTCAAATTTGAACCGGAACAGCGGCGGAAGCCGAAAGAAACCGCGCCGAAACTTATCTGATATCTGGCTGCAGCTGGTGCAGCTGGGTTTGGGGGAGCGGGTGCTGAAAATCGGCTCAGCAGCGGTGACAATTCTGCTGTTGGGAGTTGTGCTCTGGGTTTTTGGCGATTTAATCCTTGAGGATGCAGTCTTCGCACGAAAGGAACTGGAGCGGGACATGCAGGCAACGCCGTTCGTGCAAAACGCCGTTCTTCCATACTATGATCCCTCCTACCCGCGATCGGAAATGCGGCATTTCAATGAAGGTATCTATCGCAGTTATACCTATGATACCGATCTGCCTGCGAAGGCGCGGCTGGCTGTCCAAACCTACACCGTCCAAAAAGGCGATACGGTGACTGCCATCGCAGAAAAGTATAATCTTCGCCCGAGCACGATTCTGTGGGCGAATCCTTATACGCTGGCGGACAACCCCCACATGGTGCAGGAGGGGATGGAATTGAATATCCTGCCGGTCGACGGAGTGTATTACGACTGGCATGACGGCGATGGGCTAAACGGGGTGGCGCAGGTGTACGGCGTCACGCCTGAAACCATTATTAATTACGCTGGTAACGGACTGAATCCGGAGACGATCGGTGATTATTCCAATCCGAACATCGAACCTGGAACCTGGCTGGTCGTTCCGGGCGGTTCACGTGAGTTCATCAACTGGGCTGCGCCGTTTATCACACGCGAAAATCCGGCTGTGGCAACGATCTATGGCCCGGGAGCCTGCGGGGCGGTGATGGATGGTCCGGTCGGAAGCGGCGTATTTGTATGGCCAACGACCGACACGCGCATTTCCGGCTATAACTACACCGAAGAAACCAACCACCGGGCGATTGATATCGCCGGCTCAACCGGCAATGCGATTTACGCTGCGGATGCCGGAGTCGTGATTTATGCCGGCTGGAACGACTGGGGATATGGCAACGTCGTGATGGTTGACCATGGGAATGGCTGGCAGACACTTTACGCTCATTTGGATTCCTATAATGTACAATGTGGATATTACGTGAACACCGGGGATGTGATCGGCGGGCTGGGCTCGACCGGCAAATCTTCCGGACCTCATCTGCATTTTGAAATGCGATATAATGGCGTTCCAATGAACCCGAATAACTTTTTCTGATAAAGAAAGCGAGCGGCAGGTATGAACCAAAACCGACAATGGAGTGATACGCTGCGATACATGGCGCTGACAGGGCTGGCGATCTTTTTGATCGTTGTCGTCTATGTCTCAAGAGGCAGTTTGAGCCTGATCATTTCAGCTGCGATCATCGCGTATATCCTTGCTCCGCTGGCAAATTTCCTGACGAACAAATTGCGGCTCAACCGCAACCTGAGCGTGATCATTTCTTATCTAATCCTGATCATCATCGCCGTTTTACTGCTTGTGCTGGTCATCCCTCAGATAACCGTTCGCATTCAGAACTTTTTGAATTCTGACTGGCCGACGACGATCAATTCAATTGACAGATGGATCGAGGATTTGATCCGGAAATTTGAAGTCGACAAGCCCGGAATCGGCGGGTTTTCAATCGACCTGACAGTGCCCTTAACGGAACTGCGAAACTACATGTCATCGGTTGATGTCAAAGGGTTTGACGTGCAGTCGATCGTACCGGATCTTTCCGCTGCGCTTGGATCGATTGTGACGGTCGGGGCAAACGTGCTAAGCCGGATTATGGGTGTTTTGCTGGCGATCATCACGACGATCATGGCATCCATCCATTTCTGCCGCGACGGCTGGAAATTGAGCAATACGATTGTCAATCAGTTTCCTGAGATCTATCGTCCGGAAATCCGGGAACTGTTGGAGCGGCTCGGCGGCGTCTGGAATAACTATTTCCTCGGACAAGTAAAACTGATGCTGATTATCGGGATCGTAACTTTCGCTGTGACAACCGCGCTGGGTTTGAAATGGGCATTGCTGCTGGGGATCATCGCCGGATTTCTTGAGATCGTTCCGAACATCGGCCCGATCGTGGCTGCCGTGCCGGCAATCATCTCCGCTGCCATTTTTGGCTCGCAGTGGCTGCCGGTCAGCAACCTGATGATGGTGATCGTGGTCATTGCTGCGTATGTCCTGATTCAGCAGACTGAGAACGCGATCATTGTCCCGCGCATCATGAGCGAAGCGCTCGATCTCCATCCGGTTTTGGTAATTTTGGGTGTCTTGATCCTGAGCGGCAGACTTGGCATCATCGGCGCGCTGATGGCTGCGCCGATCCTGGGCATTATTAAAGTGCTGCTGCATTATCTGGCATGTAAAATCCGCAAAGAGGATCCTTACCCCGAGATTTTCACCCTCTCCTGATTGTTAATAAAATAAAGAGAGGAAACTGGAATATTCCAGTTTCCTCTCTTTTCATATCAATTTGAACTCAGCCTAATTTGGCTCGCTCAGCCGCTACAATGTCAGGATCCAGTTTCTTGAACAATGGTGCAATCGGACCGAATTTCTGTCCAACAGGAACAGTCTGCGGTTCCCAGCGGCCGCTGGCTTTCGAACTGTCGTATCGGTTCACATTATGGTCTCCGAGCGCGTCGGAAATGCTTTCGGTCACTTCCTCCCCGAAAATGCAGGAATCGAACCCCAGAATTTCGTTCAACGTCTGAGAGGTGAAAGGCAGAACCGGCGAGAAAAGAATCTTGAGGCTATTAATCGCCTGAATCGCGGTGTAGATTTTGCGTCCGGCGGCTTCTTTGTCTGTTTTGACGAGCTGCCAAGGCGCTGTGACATCCAGATAGCGGTTGACTTCGCTGGCGAGCCGCATGGTTTCTCCCAGCGCAGCCCGCAGATGGACTGATTCATATTCAGCGCCGACGGATTCAAAGCCCTTATTGATAGTTTCAATCAGCGCGAGATCCATCTCTTCCAGCTCTCCAGGGTTCGGGACTTCGCCCCAGTGCTTATTCGCAAACGAAATCACCCGATTTGCCAAATTGCCCCAGGTCGCGACCAATTCATTGTTGTTCCGCTTGAGGAAATCTTCCCAATCCCAGTCTGTGTCCTGTGATTCGGGCATATTCACTGTCAGATAATAACGCAGCGGATCCGGATCATAGTTTTCCAAGAAATCATTGACATAGACCGCCCAGTTGCGGCTGCCGGAAATTTTCTGTCCCTCGAGATTCATAAACTCGTTTGAGGGCACGTCATATGGAAGCACCAGCGGGCTGTTATCTTTGCCTTCGAAGAAAAAGCCGAAACGCGTACCGGTTCCGCTGAGCTGCGCCGGCCAAATGATGGCGTGGAATGGGATGTTGTCTTTCCCGATGAAATAATAGGATTTGCAATCCTGATTTTCCCACCACTTCTTCCATGCATCCGGTTCGCCGCGCAGGGCTGCCCATTCGATTGAGGCGGACAGATACCCGATGACGGCTTCAAACCAGACATACAAACATTTTCCCACCGCGTCCTGAACCGGCACCGGAATGCCCCATTCCAGATCACGCGTGATAGCCCGGCCATGCAGATCATTCGCCAAAATTTGACCCAGCGACTGACGCACGACGTTCGGACGCCAGTAATCTTCCCGCGATTTCAGGAAAGCGACAACTTTTTCCTGCAGCGCGCCAAGATCGAGGTACCAATGCTCGGTTTCCCGCAATTCGGGCGTTGAGTTATCAATCTTTGAACGCGGATTGATCAGTTTCTCAGGATCGAGCAGACTGCCGCATTTATCGCACTGGTCGCTGCGGGCGTTTTCATAGCCGCAGAGGTAGCAGGTTCCTTCCACATACCGGTCGGGCAGAAATTTTTGCTGACTGACCGCGTACCATTGTTTTTCCGTCGCTTTATAGAGATAGCCATTTGATTCCAGCGCTAAAAAGATATCCTGCGATACCTTGAAATGGTTTTCCGTGTGAGTGCTGGTGAACAGATCATAGGTGATGCCGACTTTTTTCTGCATCGCCAGAAACGAATCGTGAAAGTGCTTGTAAACCAGTTCCGGAGTCGAATTCTCATTGTCAGCCCGAACGGTGATCGGGGTGCCATGGGCATCGGTTCCAGAGACGAACAGCGTCTCTCTTCCTTTCAGCCGCTGGTAGCGGGCAAAGATATCAGCCGGCAGATAAGCGCCTGTCAGGTTCCCGACGTGGATATAAGCATTTGCATAAGGCCATGCGGCTGAAACAAGAACTTGATTTTCCATATTTACCTCACGAATCGCATTTAAAATTTCCCAATATTGTGTCGAATACGCCAAGAATTTTATCATAACGCCCTTGTATTTATTACTGGAGGGGAAAGATCGAGGACTTCGATCAGGATTACCGGAAATTCTGGGCAGGTATGATAAACTATGCAGGCGTGAAACAACTGAGGAGGTGCAATGCCGCACATTTCACAATTGAAATTTCGGATGCAGAAAATCCCCTTTCAAATTTGGGTGATTTATGCCAGCTCCTTCATCTTTTCAGTCGGGTCATCGATGGCATGGCCATACCTGAATATTTTTCTTCAACAAAAATTATCATTGCCGCTGAGCACAACCACGCTCCTGATTTCACTGCGGGCGGTCACCGGCATTCTGGCATCATTCGTCGCCGGATCAATTTCTGATCGGTTTGGCAGGCGCGGCGTCATACTCGTGTCCCTGCTGACCGGGTCGGTTTACTATTTTCTGATGGCGCACGCCGGTGCGCTCTGGCAGTTTGCTCTGCTGATGGGCGTTTGGGGGGCGCTTGATCTGTTCTTCCCAGTCGGATCCAATGCGATGATTGCTGATTTGGTTCCAATTGAAGACCGGCTTTCAGCTTTCTCACTGATGCGTATGATGCATAACGCCGGCATCTCTATCGGACCGATCATTGGCGGAGTGCTGGCTGCCCGCTCCTATGAAATGATCTTTTATTCAGCTGCGGTCGGCTACCTGATCTCATTTGTCATGACAGCATTCACAGTCCGTGAGACGCTTGATCGCAGCAAACAGCCAGAAATTACGGAAGACCGAACCAAAATTGGATTTGCCCAGATTTTTAAAGATAATGTCTTTATTTCGACAATTGTGATGGGCATCTTTGTTTTCATGGGATCGTCGATCGTTTTCAACCTGCTGTCCCTCTATGCACGAGAGACACACGGAATTGCCGAAAGCCGGATCAGCATTGTGTTTACGGTCAATGCCGTGATGTGCGTTTTTCTGCAGCTGCCGGTGATGCGGCTGACTGAAAAATATCACCCGTTGCTGGTGATGATTGTGGCTGCCGTGTTATACGCAATCGGCTTGTCCAGCTTTGGTTTGATCCCGAGCATCCTCTGGTATTGCGTCTGCATGGCGGTACTGACGGTTGGCGAACTGATGATCACCCCGACGATGCTGGCGATCACTGCCAAACGGGCGCCTGCGGAAGCGCGCGGCCGCTATCTCAGTATCTACAATCTCGCTCACCCGGTGGGGTACGCTTTTGGACCAGCGCTAGCAGGCAATTTTTATGAACGGCTGTTCCCTGATTCGATCTGGCTGAGCGCTGGATTTTATTGTGTGATCGCTGCCATCGGATTCTTCGTCCTGTATAAAAGGAACAAGGATGCGGGATGGCTGAGAAAGCTATCGGTGGAGGGTTAAGCCGGAACTAAATAAGATTTGCAGCTTACTGCCAAATGATTAAGTGGGTCACCTCAGCTACGCGAGCGGATTCAAACAGCTGGCTCAAACCTGCTTTTGCTGCAATCAAACCTTTTTCCCTGGGAACAGCGTCCCTGTTTTGTTCCCTTTTACAATCTCATAGATACCTTCCGGTGACTTGCCATTTGTGATTACGACATCGATACCTTGGGAAGACGCTAATTCAGCCGCCCGCAATTTTGTTTTCATCCCGCCTGTACCGCGCCGCGAACCTGCCCCGCCTGCCAAAGAATAGGTTGTTTCATCAATTTGATCGATCCGGTGGATCAGCTTCGCATTCGGATGCAGGCGCGGATCCGAATCGTATAAACCGTTGATATCTGACAAAATGATCAGCAGTTTTGCTCTGCAAAGGACAGCAACAACAGCGGAGAGCATGTCGTTATCCCCAAACAATCTGTCATCGGATTCAATTTCGGTATAGCTGACTGAGTCATTCTCGTTGACGATCGGGATAATGCCCATTTCAAGCAGCGTGTTGAACGTGTTCGTCAGGTTTTCTTTCTTTTCCTCCTGTTCAATATCTTCGGCATTGAGCAAAATTTGGGCGATTGTCTTGTCATAATCGCCAAAGAATTTGTCATAGAGATACATGATGCTGCACTGCCCGACTGCTGCGGCTGCCTGTTTCATTCTCATGGTAGAAGGACGCTCTTTCATATTCAGCTTATTTGATCCAACGGCAATTGCGCCGGAGGATACCAAAATTACTTCATACCCCATGTTTTGAATGTCGGAGAGGACGCAGGTGATGCGGTCAAAGGAGCGCAGGTCGTTTTTTCCCATTTCGTTGGTCAGTGTTGAAGTTCCAACTTTGATGACGATCCTGTTTTGATATAACCCCATCTCACACCTCAATAACAGTCGCGGTATGCATTGAGAGCGGTAAAATTTTATCTGTCACGTCATCCGTCCGCAGTTTCATGTAACCGGTGGTAGTGCCATCGCTGCACCCGTACCATTCCTCCGCGAGGATGTCTTTGTCAAACACGATCCGGACGCTGTTTCCGGTGTCCAGAAGGCTGCTAAAAACGGTCGCTGCACCGACTTTTGTCCCAAGCAAGGTCTCCATCTGATCCGCAGGTGCAAAGGAAACGCGGGAAATTCCTAATGCATTGCTGAAATCCTTTGAGCGAAATGGTTTATTGCCAGCTGTGATAAACAGGTAGAAATCGGTCTGCTGACGATTGCAGAGAAACAGGGTTTTCACCATGTTCATTTGCAGTTTTTCATCAATTGCGATGCAGTCTTCCATCGTTATTGCTTCGTCCGTATCGACTCGCTCAAACGGGATTTGCAGGCTCTCGAGTGTCTGATAGACCAGCTCCTGCAGCTGCGTCTGAAAATGGCTGGGCGCTTGGGTTTGAATTGGGCTTACATAAAACATTTGCAGTCATACTCCTGTTTTTTTGATTTAGTTTAATGGCGTTTCAAAGATTAGAAAAGCGAATGTTTATCATCCTATTCATGATAAAATCAGATAATAAAACAGGGTGATGACATGGACATGAATATTCAAAAATACCTGGCATTTGTGAAAACTGTCGAGTATGGCAGTTTTACAAAAACTGCAGAGATGCTGAATTACTCTCAATCCGGCATTAGCCGGATGATCAGCGATCTGGAAAAAGAATGGAAAGTTGTATTATTGGAGAGAGGAAAATCCGGCGTAAAACTGACTAGCGAAGGGATGAAGCTGCTGCCCCATGCAAAGAGTGTCTGCAATGAGTATGAAAAGCTGCAAATGGAGGTGGACGACCTGAACGGATTGCAGTCAGGCTTGATCCGAATCGGCACATTTTCCAGCGTGGCGACGCATTGGCTGCCGAAAATCATCAGAGAGTTTCAAAAGTCTTACCCGAACATTGATTATGAGCTGCTGCTTGGAGATTACACAGAAATTGAAGAGTGGATTTCGGATGGGCGGGTGGACTGCGGATTTTTACGATTGCCGGCGCGTCCGGAATTTGAGACTATTTTTTTAGAACAGGACAGGCTGCTTGCAGTTTTGCCTGAAAACCACCCGCTGGCGCAGCTTGAAAAAATTCCGGTAGCCGCGCTTTGTGATGATCCATTCATGCTTTTGGAAAAAGGCGCGAAAGCTGAAGTTTCTGAAATATTCGAACGCTGCGGTTTATCACCAAAAATCCATTTTACGACTTGGGACGACTACGCGATCATGTCAATGGTGGAAAGCGGTCTCGGCATCAGCATTCTGCCTGAACTGATTTTAAAACGGGTTCCTTACCGGATTGTTATAAAAGAATTGGATGTTCCTGCCTATCGGAACATCGGAATCGCGCTTCAAAGAAAGAAAACTGCATCGCTTGCAGTCAAACGGTTTTTAGATTACCTGAGCTTTCGATCCTGAATCAGAGAGCGACTCGGATCTGTCAAAAAGGATCATCGATTTTTGAAAATAAGAGCTAGTTTAGCAGAGCAGAAAATACAATAATAGGAATCCTTTGTCTTCGGTCTAAAGAGGGCATCTATTTTGCAGTTTGATGACCAGCAATGTAGATTTAATATGATTCTCTGGAAAAATAAATGAAATAAAGGTGGGCTATGATAACAATTGATGATTTTGACAAAGTTGAAGTTCGGGTCGGCACAGTGACCGAAGTCTCTATGAATAAAAAATCCAGGAACCCAGCATATAAAATCACTTTGGATTTCGGGGAAGAACTGGGGACAAAAACATCCTCCGCCCAAATAACTGACCTCTATCAGCCTGAAGATCTGATTGGGCGGCAGCTGGTCTGCTGCGTCAATTTGGAGCCGCTGCGTATCGGGAGTGTCAAAAGCGAAGTGCGCGTTCTTGGCACGGAGTCCAGCCAGGGCGTGGTTTTGCTGGTTCCCTGGGAGCCGGTGAAAGACGGAGACCGTGTTTTTTAACGAACCGGACAGCCCGCTCGCCAAACAATACCTGCCTGAATAAACGGACAGATCGTTTTGCGGGAACGACAGCAGAGCTAAAGACCGAAGTCTGCGCTAGAGATAAAAAGCAGGGAAATCTCAGTGGTTGCTTGTACAAAGACACATGAACGAGTCGGAATGAAAAACGAAAAAATAATAATCGGCGGAATTCCTGCCATCATTTGGGGAAAACATTCTGAAAAAGCGTATGTCCATGTTCATGGCAAATTCTCCTGTAAAGAGGAGGCGGAGACCTTTGCCGGGATCGCTGAGAAAAAAGGCTATCAGACAATCAGCTTTGATTTGCCGGAACATGGGGAGAGAAAAGGCGAAAATTATCGCTGCGATATTTGGAATGGCATGCGCGATCTTTCACTGATTGCTGATTTTGCTTTTCCCAAATGGACGGTTGTATCCCTGTTTGCCTGCAGTCTTGGTGCATATTTCAGTCTGAATGCCTATCAAAACCGGAATTTCTCAAAATGTCTTTTTCAATCGCCAATCGTGAACATGGAATATCTGATCAGAGAGATGTTCATTTGGTTTGATGTGAGCGAAGAAAGGCTGCGAAGCGAAGGAGAAATCCAGACCCCGATCGATCCTTTGCGCTGGGATTATTATCAATATGTGTTTGAGCACCCAATCCTGACGTGGAATATTCCAACGGCTATTCTTTATGGCGCGAAAGATCGTTTTCAATCTGCAGAAATAATAAATGCTTTTGCAGCCGCACACGAGTGCCAACTGACTGTTTCGGAAACCAGCGACCACCCTTTCATGCAGCCTGAAGATATCAAGATCGTTACCGAATGGCTTGAAAAAAACGTTTAGACCAGCTGAGTATCAGCCATTTTGGCTGCGAGCGGAATTCATCAGGTGAATGAGGTAAAATCAGAGACAAGATCGTAAAAATAAATGGCTCCATCAGCCGGCAATCAACGAGAGTTTCGGCTAGTTTGACATCCCGAGTAAATTGGGTGATAAATCTGAGACTTAAGGTGTGGGGCTTTGCGATAGCGCAGAAAAGTTAAGGGCGGAAGAGAAGACCACGCTCCGCCAGAGACAGGAACGGGAAAAAAATGACGATTCAAATTTACAACACACTGACCAGACAAAAAGAAGAGTTCAAGACTCTTGAACCGGGACGCGTCAAAATGTACGTCTGCGGTCCGACCGTCTATAACAAAGCGCACATCGGTCATGCGATGTCGGCAATGGTGTTTGACATCATCCGCCGTTATCTGGAATATCGCAACTATGACGTGCAGTTCGCCATGAATTATACAGACGTGGATGACAAAATTATTCACCGCGCGAACGAGATGAAAGTCGATCCGTTTGCGCTGGCGGAAGGCTATATTGAAGATTTTCAACGGAATCTGAATGATCTGAACATTGAACCTGCCACGTATAACCCGCGCGCCTCGCTTGAGATCGGTCAGATTATTGAGATGGTCAGCGGACTGATCGAAAAAGGCATGGCTTATCCGCTTGACGGCGATGTCTATTACCGCGTGCGAAAACAGGAAAGTTATGGAAAACTTTCAGGGCGGCATGTGGATGACATGCGTTCAGGCGTCAGAAAAGAAGCGGATGACCGCAAGGAAGACCCGCTTGATTTCGCCCTTTGGAAGGCCGCTAAGCCGGGCGAGCCGTCCTGGGACAGCCCCTGGGGTCCAGGCCGGCCGGGCTGGCATATTGAGTGCTCGGCGATGAATTACCATTATTTTGGCGATTCCATCGACATTCATGGCGGCGGCAATGACCTGATCTTCCCGCATCACGAAAATGAAATCGCACAAAGCGAGGCGTTTACCGGCAAACCATTCGCGACTTACTGGGTGCATAACGGCATGCTGCAGCTGCGCGGTGAAAAAATGTCGAAATCGCTTGGAAATATCATCAGCATTGATGAGTTTCTTGAACAGCACAGCGCTGACTCCTTCCGTTACCTGATCTTGAATGCGAGCTATCGCAACCCGATTATTTTCAGCCCTGACGTGCTGGATCAGGCGGAAAAGGGACTCGATAGACTGAGGTCAGCGCTGCAACCAGCTGCGGAATCAGCCGGCGGCGCATCAACGGAAACACTAGAACGGCTGGCAAATCAGGTTCAGGAGACTAAGACTGGATATATTGCGGCGATGGATGATGATTTTAATTCCGCCGCTGCATTGGCACACCTCTTTGAACTTGTGCGGGTGATCAATTTTTCCCGGAATGATGGGGCAACGAATGCTGAACTGGAACCCGCTCAGCAGATGCTGCGGGAACTGACAGCGGTATTCGGGCTGAAACTGGAAGACCAGACAGCGGACACAAAATTAGCTGCCGCTGACCCGTTCATCCAACTTTTAATTGACCTCCGGCTGGAACTCAGGCAGCAGAAAAACTGGGCACTGGCTGATAAGATTCGCGATCAGCTGAGCGCGCTGGGCGTCCTGCTGGAAGACAGCAAGGATGGAACCCGCTGGCATTGGGCATAAATTTCTTATGAGAGAATGGATCACAAGCCGAAATGCGGCATTGGAAATTCTGCGGCTGCGCAGCCGCGACCTTTTTCGGCTGCAAATCGCGAAGGGAGTTCAGGCGAGCGGAAAACTCAATGAACTGATTCAGCTGGCAGGAAAGAATAAAATCATTCCGACCCAGGTGGACCGGCGTCAGCTGGACGCGATTGACCCGAACCATCAAGGAATCGCACTCGAGGTCAGCGGCTATCGCTATGCTGATTTAACCGATGTCAGCGAGAATGCCGCAGCGAGAAATGAACCGCTTTTCGTTGTTCTGCTCGATTTAATCCAGAATCCCCAGAATCTGGGAACGCTGATTCGCAGTGCTGAAGCGGCTGGCGTGCATGGAATAATCATGCCCTCCGCTCGTTCTGCCGGCGTAACCCCGGCGGTGGTGCATTCATCTGCTGGTGCAACGGAGCATTTGGCGGTCGTTCAGATGAATCTTGCGCAGGCAATTGATGCTCTGCATGATCAGAATGTCTGGGTGATCGGACTTGACGGCGGTTCGGATTCCGTCCCGATTGATCCGGGCAGGCTGGGCGGGAAGCTAGCGATCGTGGTCGGCAGCGAAGGAGAAGGCATGCGGCCGCTGACGCGCAAACTGTGTGATGAAATTGTGCGCCTGCCGATGAAAGGAAAGATCGAATCGCTTAACGCTGCAACAGCTGGTTCGATTGTGATCTATCTGTCTTATTTGATGAATCGTCAGTAAATTTGCTCGATTTAAGGGTTACTTTTGATAGACCGCTTCTCCGCAAACGACGGTCTTCAGCACAGAAATTTCTTTGACCTCATGCGGCGCGACTGCAGCCGGATCAGCATCCAGAAAAACCAGATCAGCCGCTTTGCCGACTGAAAGGCTTCCGAGTTCTTTTTCATCATTGCCAATATAAGCTGCGCCAATTGTGTGCGCGGCGATTGCCTGATCCGCCGAGATGCGCTGGTTTTCAAGCGAGTGATGCAGCGCGCTGTAAATCGTCAGCAGGGGATCACAGGGCGTTACCGGGCAGTCCGACCCGAAACCGATCGGGACTCCGCTGCGCACCACGCTGCCGACCGGATCGCTGCGCAGCGCCCGTTCTGCTCCGAGCTGACTGATGTATGTGTCATGCGGCCAGAAGTAATTGAAAGCCGGCTGCATTGAGATCATCACTCCCAGCTTTTTTGCCCGCTCAATCTGATCATGCGTCCCAAATTCGAAATGTTCGATGCGGTGACGCAGCGCTCGGGGCTTTCTTTCCATCACTTTTTCAAGGATGGTCAGCAATTGATCCGATGCCCCGTCCCCGATGCAATGTAAGGCGATTTGCAGTCCAGCAGAATGAGCCTCCCAAACAAAATCTTCGAGTTCTTCGTTCGAATAATACAAGAGCCCGCGTGTCCAGGCACGATCGGTATAGGGTTCAAGAAAAGCAGCGGTGTAGGGACCTGTGTCTCCATCAAGCATCACTTTTCCGCAGCCGCCAATTTGTTTCAGTCCGGCTGCTTTGACAGCTTTGACGTTTTTCGTCTCTGCATAGATTTTCAGACGGACGGGCAGACATTCACGATAGCTGTTCAGCGCCAGATACTCTTCCTCATTGATGATGCCGTGAACGCTGGTCACGCCGTGCGATACAGCTACTTCAGCGGCGTGTTTCCATGCCAGCTTTAATAATTGTTCATTGCGAAGTGCCTGACGCATGAAATTGTTGAGATCAGAATTGACCACACCGCAAATCTCACCGGTAAATATCTTTGAGTTCAGGCCGCATGGGAATACGCAATCCTGGCAGCCTTCGGTTCGCAGATCGATCCCAGCTCTCGCCAGCGTCACTCGGGTGGTGACGGAGAGATGCCCGCCGCGGTCGGAAATTTGAATCATCCTGCCTGGTGCGGCAGATTCGAGGTCCTCCGCTGTCAGACGTTCCGACACTTCAACGAAATCGAACTCATAATTAGAGCCGATCAGGGGTTTTGAGGCGTCAAGAGTTTTATGTTTTTTTTGAATTTCAGCCAGAATCAGCGCTCTGTGTTTCAGCCCGGTCAAATCAAGTTCTGTGCTCTGAATTCCCATCAGGGTGTAATGATTATGAGCGTCGATAAACCCGGGCAGGATGACTGCCCCAGCGGCGTCAATGGTTTCAACCCCATCATAAAGACCGAGATTGATTCGGGACGGGTCGCCGATGGCAGCGATGCGTCCGTTATCAATCAGCAGTGCTGTTTGAACTGTCTCATTCGGATCGACGCGTTTCAGAATTCCATTGACAATAAGTTTTGCCATTGACCTGCTGCCCTAAACGATATGATACGTCATTGCCGGTTGACCGGATCGATGACTTCGTTCAATCCTTCGCCAATCATATTAATGCTCAGAATTGCCAAAAAAATGCCGACACCCGGAAAAACGCTGATCCACCAGGCATTATTGAGATAAGCCCGTCCGCTTGAGAGCATTGAACCCCATTCAGGGGTCATCGGCTGAGCGCCCAGACCAAGGTAGCTCAAAGAGGCGCCTTCAAGGATTGCACCGCCGATGCCCAGCGTTGCCAGCACGATCAGCGGTCTGAGAATGTTCGGCAGCACATGGATAAACAGGATGCGCGCATCGGTGCAGCCGATCACTCTGGCAGCATCGATGTAATCGAGTTCGCGCGTCTTCATGACTGAGCTGCGTGCCATGCGCATGAATTGAGGAATCGAGCCGACTCCGACGGCGATAATGACATTTGAAAGTCCGGGACCCAGAATTGCCATCACTGTCAATGCCAGCAGAATTCCCGGGAACGCCATCAGCACCTCGGTCAGCCAGGACAGGATGCTGTCAACCCAGGAGCCGTAAAAACCGGCGACAACCCCGAGCAGCGAGCCGAGGATCATCCCGATCACCATGGCTGCCAGCCCGACAACCAGCGAAACTCTGCCGCCGAACACGAAGCGCGACCAAACGTCACGTCCGATATTGTCTGTGCCCATCGGATGCTCAATGCCGGGCTTTATGAATGTGGTCAGCGGGTTGGCTTCGTTGACGTCCGTGGTTGCAATTAGCGGCGCCAGCACAGCCATGGCGATCAGCAATATCAGAATGACCATGCCAACTGTAAAGTTGAAGTTGTGCAGCAGCCGGCTGATGGTCGACGGCTGTTTTGCGCCGATTGATTTTTGGATGAACTTGATGTCGTTCATGATAGGCGCACCCTTGGATCAACCACTGCGTATAAGATATCGGTGATTGTGTTGCTTAAAACATAAACAACCGCGATGATGGTGACTGTCCCTTGCACCAGCGGGAAATCCCGGTTCTGGATAGCGGTCACTGCCAGCCTGCCGATCCCCTGCCGGGCGAAAATAGATTCAACGACGACGGAACCTGCCATCAGGTAAACAAACTGAATGCTGACAGCGGTGATGATCGGAATGCGCGCGTTCAGCATGACGTGGTTCCAGAGGATTGACCATTCACTCAGCCCTTTGGCGCGGGCGAGGTTCTGGTAGTTTTTGTTCATTTCATCCAGAATACTCGAGCGCACCATGCGCGCCAGCCAGCAGGCTTCTCCGAAGCCAAGCGTCACAGCGGGCAGGATCATGCCGCGCCAGTCGTTCGTGCTGGCAACTGCCGGTAGCAGTTTGTTGCGTACCGCAAAAAACAGGATCAGCAGCAGCCCGAGGAAAAACGGCGGGACTGAAATTCCGGCAATGCAAAAAAAAGAGAGCACGCGGTCAAACCAGCTGTTGTACGTTGCAGCGGCTGTTGCGCCTAGGAAGATTCCCAGCGTTGTTGAGATGATCAGCGAGAAAAAGGTCAGTTTCAAGGTGCTCGGAAACTGTTCCATGATTGATTCCAAAACCGGACGGTTATTCTTCAAGGAACGTCCAAGATCGCCTGAAACGACCTTTTTCATATAGTCAATATATTGCTCTGGAAGCGATTTGTTTAATCCCATTTCCTCGCGGATCTCTTCCAGTCTTTCCGGCGTGACCGACTGCCGGCCGATTAATGCGCGGACAGGGTCCCCCGGTACGAAGTGCAGCATCAGAAAGGTCAAAACTGACACCCCGATCAAAATTGAAAGGGATGTCAGCATTCTGCGGCCTAAATAATTCCACATTCTCCGTTACTCAGCTGCGAGTGAGATATCGTAGAGGTAAGGGAAACCTTCCGGGTCAAACTGGAAGCCTTCGACGTTCGGAGCAGCCAAGTACACGTTGCCGTAGCAATGGATCGGTAGCGCTAGTGCGTTTTCCATGATGATTGCCTGCGCTTCTTTATAAAGCTCACGGCGGACGTCGGTGTCAAGTGTCTGAGGAGCAGTGTTGAAAATCTCATCCAGACGTTCATTTCTGAAGCGGGTGTAGCCTGACTGGTTCCCGCCTTCGATGTTCTCAGACAGGTAGACATAGCTCAGGACGCCGGGATCGCGGCTGATCCAGCCCATGTTCAAAATGTTATGTTTTCCAGCGAAACCAAATTCGGAAATTCCAGCGTCATCCAGTTTGGTGATGTTGACGTCAAAACCGACCTGTTTCAAATAATAGGCAAGCAATTCCATGAAAGCTTCTTCGTAAGCCGGCAGCGCGGGGTATTCGATCAGCAGATTCTGACCGTCTTTTTCGCGGATGCCGTCGCCGTTGCTGTCAACCCAGCCGGCTTCTTCGAGCAGCGCTTTGGCTTTTTCTACGTCATAGCGGTAAAGATTTCCAGCTTCTTCGTTATAGGCGAAAGTGGTCGGGGAAATCACGCTGTGAGCCGCGTCCTGCAGACCATAGAATGCAGTTTGGACAAGCGTTTCCTGATCGACGGCATAGATCATTGCTTTGCGGACGTTGAGGTCATCGGTGGGCGCTTTTTCGACATTGATCATCTGATGAGAAGTCATGCCCGGAGCGGAGAATTTGAACAGCTGCGTTGTCCCGTCTGACGCCATCTGTGAGGCTTCAAGGTAGGACGGGTCCTGCACGAGCTGCGCTTCGCCGGTTTGGAAGGCGGTCAGCCGAATGGCTGCTTCCGGCATGACGCGGAAGACGATCTCGTCAAGATAGGCAGTGCCGCTATGTTTCAGGAATGAAGGCGCCCAATTGTAATCTGGATTTTTCACTAAGGTGATGTGATCCTGAGCAGCCCATTCTTTGAAGATGAAAGGACCGGTTCCGACCGGGTGCTGGCCATAGCCTTCGCCTTCTTTTTCAATTGCCGCCGGGGACGCGATCATCAGCCAAGGGCGGGTGACGTCCTGCAGGAAAGTGGCATGCGGCGTTTCAAATTTGATGACAGCAGTGTAGTCATCGACTACTGCGGTTTCGATATAGCCGATGAGCGCTGACGGTGCAGCAGCGGCAACGGTCATGCCTTTTGAGGCGCGATCCATTGAAATTTTGACCGCTTCGGCATTGAAGGGCGTTCCATCATGGAATTTCACATCCTGACGGAGTTTGAAAGTGAATTCTGTGCCGGTTTCGTTTGAAGACCATTCGGAAGCAAGACCGGGATAGAAGTTCAATTCCTGATCAGCATAAATCAGGGAGTCATAGATCTGCTGAACCAGGAATTGCTCAGGGATATAAAGTCCCCCTGCCGGGTCAAGTGTGATCGGTTCTACCGCAAGCCCAATGGTCAGCATACCGCCTGAATTTTGCGCAAAAGCTCCTGTAAAAGCGAGTAAAACTGTGACGAGACTGAGCCCCAATAAAACAAGTTTTTTCATTTTTTTACTCCTGCTAACAATAATGATTTATCTGACATTCCGATCGTAAAAATTGCTGCTTAAATGAAAAACGAACGGATTACTCAACTGTAAAAAAGCGAGAAATGCCGTTCGCCCAAATTTTGGATTTAGAAAATTCAGCCAAAACTGGTTAAGAACGGAATTCCCCGCCGAATACACAAGCAATTTTTGTCTATAGCGATAATTCTCATATCAGTCATGCAAAAAATTATAAAGGATTCTACGCGCAATCCTAAAAAATATTACATAATCCTGTCAGATGTATTGATCTGTCAGCGTGCTTTTCCACAGCAGTGCTGCATCGAAACATTCTTAAAAGGTTATGCTTTCAGGGTTTCACAGGCGTAAGCCGTGAAAAATTCTGCTGCAATCAGCAGCGCGTCCTCATCTAGCGTGAAGTGCGGGTTGTGCAGCGCATTTCCGGTTTCTGGCTTGTTCGGGTTGAACGACCCAATTTTGATATAAGCGGCTGGAACTTCTGCAGCAAAACGGGAAAAATCATCACCGGTGAATTGGCGCGGAATTTCCGTCAGAACGTTTTCGGCACCGACGACAGCTGACGCGGCGCTAATTGCGCTTTCGACAGCCTCCCGATCGTTGATCACCGGCGGAATCAGGTCGGAAAATTCCAGCTCAACGCGGTTGTAATTTGCAGCGGCGATGTTTTCGACGGTGTTGCGAATCGCGATTCGCATTTTTTCGAGCAAATCGTTGTCAAATGCCCGGATTGTGCCATCGAGGACTGCGGTGTCCGGAATGATGTTGTATTGCGTACCGCCGTTCAGCTTGCCGATACCGATCAGCAGGTTGTCGAACGGTGAGAATTGCTGGGGAATGATGGTTTGAAGCTGAATGAATGCCTGAGCGGCGGACAGGAGCGGGTTGTGGGATAGTTGCGGGACGCTGATATGGCCACCGTCGCCGAAAAACTTCACTTTCATATGCTGGCAGCCTGCCATAGGCGGCAGAAATTCACAGGCGATCTTGCCGGTCGGCAACGCTGGCCAGAAATGCAGTCCGGCAGCCCGGTCGACGCCTTCAAGAATGCCTTCCGTGACCATGTCCAGCGCACCATTGATCGTTTCTTCCGCAGGTTGAAACAGCAGGCGCACTGTCCCACTGAATTCAGCATCTTGAAGGAGCATGGCTGCTCCCAGCAGGGCTGAGAGATGACCGTCATGACCGCAGGCGTGCATCACGCCGGGCTGGTTTGACTGCCAGGCGAGCCCGCTGAGCTCCTGGATCGGCAGCGCATCAATGTCCGCGCGCAGTAAAAGCGTCTGTCTCGTTGCACCACTGGAGGGTTTTCGAATTTCAGCCGTGACGCCGGTTTTACCGATTCTTTTTGATTCAATTCCAAGATCGGAGAGAATTTCTCTGATTTTTTCGGCGGTTTGAAACTCCTGATTGCTGACTTCAGGATTTTGATGAAAATGGCGCTGCCATTGGATGATGGTTTCTTTTTGAGTGGCGGTAAGTTTCATGATGGGCTCCTCCCCTTATTCTACGAAAGAAAAGCCAAAATTGCGATGGTAAAAAGGCTTGATATAACATGACAAAGGTAACCCAAAATTTAAGATGAAAAGCCTTGACATTATTTTGAATATTAGAGTAACTTGACCGGAATCGCTTTTCGATTATAATTCAACTGTTGAATATTAGATGCATATGACAAATAAAGCTGACAATGACTCAAAAGACCTTGACCTGCTGAACTTCCTCGCCGAAAAACCAGAGGTGTCTCAGGCAGAAATTGCAAAACAACTTGGATTTGCGGTTGGAACAGTAAATCAACGGTTGAAAGCTCTTGTGCGCAAGGGTTATCTTCAATCAACACCCGGAACAAAAAGAAAAATCAATCATCAATTGACAAAGGATGGCCAGACGACTCGTGAACGGATGAATGCGGCAAAAATCGACGCATCTTTCAGTGCGTTTCGAACCCTCCGGGCGCAGATGCTGAATGCATTAGCCGACTGCGAGTTGAAAGACATGAATGAGATCGGCTTAGCGGGGCAAGGCGATGCGCTGGAAATTTGCCGGCTGATCGCTGTGGATCGCGGTTTCAAGATTGTAAGCAAAACAAAAGGACTGCCGGTAATTCGGGTTGCAGGATTGGAACTCAAGATTAATTTTCCCTCCTCTTCACTTAAGAAATGATCAGGTAAGAAATGTTCCGGATCGCAGGAAAAAGAAGGAAGAAATGACTTATTTAAATGACAAGCGGGTGTGCGTCACGGGTGGGGCTGGTTTTTTGGGAAAGTTTGTTCAGGCTTCTCTTAAAAATCAGGGCGTATCCCAGATTCTTATCCCGGAATATCCCAATTACGATCTGCGCGAAGCAGCAGACATTCGCCGCATGCTCGGCGATTTAAAACCGGATGTGATCATTCATCTGGCTGCCAGTGTCGGCGGGATCGGCGCAAACATGGAGCATCCGGCTGAATATTTCTATGACAACCTGATGATGGGTGTTCAACTGATTCATGAATCCTGGAAAGCGGGCGTGGATAAATTCGTAGCGATCGGCACGATCTGCGCCTACCCGAAATTCACCCCGATTCCGTTTCAGGAAGATGATCTCTGGAACGGTTACCCCGAGGAGACAAACGCGCCTTATGGGCTTGCAAAGAAAATGCTGCTGGTGCAATCACAGGCTTATCGCCAGCAATATAACTACAATTCGATCTTTTTATTGCCGGTCAACTTATACGGTCCCGGTGATAACTTCAGCCCGAAATCCTCCCATGTCATCCCGGCGCTGATTCACAAAGTTTACGAAGCAAAACTCAATCATCTGCCGGAAGTTGTCATCTGGGGAGACGGATCGCCAACCCGTGAATTCATCTATGCCGGCGATGCCGCTGATGCAATCGTGATGGCTGCAGAAAAGTTCAATGGCAGCGAACCGGTCAATATCGGGTCAGGGATGGAAATTTCAATCCGCGATCTGGCAGTTTTGATCTCCCGGCTGATTGGTTACGAGGGCAAGCTGGTCTATGACACGTCCAAACCAAATGGACAGCCGCGTCGGGCGCTGGATGTATCCCGGGCACGGGATGCGTTTGGGTTCACTGCAAAAATGGATTTTGAAACCGGATTAAAAAATACGATCGCGTACTATGTTGAGAATCGCGATCTGATCCTGAAAAAAGGATAGCAGGGAAGGGGCAGTTGACGACAGACACCACTTCTGAAGAACTGCTGGTGCGGATTGAACCGACCAGGGGTTGGAAGATCATCGACCTGAAGGAGCTCAAGCGCTTTCGCGAGCTGATCTATTTCATGACCTGGCGCGACCTGAAAGTGCGCTACAAACAGACCGTTCTCGGCGTTGCCTGGGCAATTATTCAGCCGTTGATGACGATGGTAGTGTTCTCAATCTTTTTTGGCAATCTGGCAAAAGTTCCCTCTGACGGCATCCCGTATCCGCTCTTTTCGCTGGCAGGATTGCTGCCCTGGCAGCTGTTCGAAAACTCCCTGCGAAATGCCAGCCGTTCATTGGTCGGCAACCGTAATATGATCACGAAAATTTATTTTCCGCGGGTGGTGCTGCCGATGTCGAGCGTGCTGGCAAGCGTTGTCGATTTTCTGGTCGCGCTACCGATTCTGATCGGTTTCATGATTTATTATGGCTACTCCCCGAACATTTACGCCTTGCTGATTCCTTATTACCTGCTGCTGACGGTCGTGACGGCCTTCGGGGTTGGACTCTGG
>DHPK01000031.1:76347-91906 GCA_002407845.1 Leptolinea sp. UBA5366
CCGGCCTTCGGGGTTGGACTCTGGTTTTCAGCGCTGAACGTGCTGTATCGCGATATCGGGTATATAGTGCCGTTTATCACTCAGTTATGGATGTACCTGACGCCGATCGCCTATGGGTCAGGCATGATTACGAACCCTAAATTGCAGTTTATCTATAACCTCAACCCGATGGTCGGGGTCGTTAATGGATTCAGATCGTCCCTTTTGGGCGAATATGCAGTCATGCCGATTCAGAGCATGGTTTTCAGCGCTTTGATTTCAATTCTGATCCTGATCAGCGGACTGTTCTACTTCCGGCGCATGGAAAGACAGTTCGCAGATGTTATATAAACCGGAGAATGAATGAGTAATTTGGCTGTCGAAGTTCATCACATTGGCAAGCGCTACCGCATTGGCGCGGCACCGGCAAGCTACCGGACTTTCAGAGAGACGCTGATCGATACGCTCAGCAATCCCGGAAAGCGCGGTTTCGGGCGGATGACAGACGGCAACTCGTTTTGGGCTTTAAAAGACGTTTCGTTCGAAGTCAAACAGGGACAGGCAATTGGTATTGTCGGCCGCAACGGGGCTGGCAAGAGCACATTGCTCAAGATTCTCTCACGTGTGACAGAACCGACCGTCGGATCAGCGTTGATCCGCGGGCGGGTAGGATCACTGCTGGAGGTTGGGACTGGGTTCCATCCCGAGCTGACCGGCAGGGAGAACATCTACCTGAACGGCGCAATTCTTGGCATGAAACATTCTGAAATTGACAAGAAACTGGATGAGATCATCGCGTTCTCTGAAGTGGAAGAATTCATTGATACGCCTGTCAAACGCTATTCGAGCGGCATGTACTTGCGACTGGCTTTTGCAGTTTCGGCGCATCTTGAACCTGAAGTGCTGGTGGTTGACGAAGTGCTGGCAGTTGGGGACGCTGAGTTTCAGCGAAAATGTCTGGGAAAAATGAGCGATGTTGCCAATGACGGGCGCACAGTTCTGTTTGTCAGCCATAACATGTCAGCGATTGCGCGCCTGACGACCGAGACCATCGTGCTCGAAAAAGGACAGGTTATTTATCAGGCTCCGACTGTTGAAGCGGTTGATTATTACCTCTCACATGGCTTCACCCAGGGCGGTGAACGCAACTGGAACGAGGAAGAGCGGCTTGAAGCAAAAGCGCCATTCGTTCCATTAGCGATGCGCGTGCTGAATGATCAAGGCTCGGTTTCGGACACTGTCCGGGCGACAGAATCATTCGCGGTCGAATTCGATTATCGGCTGGATGAAGCGATCACCGGGCTGCGCGTCGGTTTTTACCTGATCAGCACCCGCGGAGAGTTCATTTTTACCAGCTTCGATGTGGATGATCCGCAAAAATATAATGACTATTCAACCCGGCAGGCCGGTACGTATCGCAGCCGCTGTCTGATTCCGGGCGATTTATTGAATGAAGGAAAATATGTGATTGGTGTCAACGCAAGCACCTTCCGGATTCAGCGTTACTTTCATGACGAACAGGCGATTGCTTTCCATGTGGACGGCACTGGTTCGGCAGGAACGCAATGGCCGGAAGCCAGATCAGGTCTGATCAGGCCGCGTCTACAATGGGATATTGAGGGGATGGATTAATGCAAACAAATTACAAGCAGGTTTTAAGCAGGATTTTGGGCGAAATTCCCCTTACCGCTGAATTTTATTTTCAGCTGAAAAATCAGAGTGAGCCGGGGACCCGCTATTCGTTGAAAAACATTCAGGCACGGCTGCCTCAAATGCTCGAAGATGTGCAGAATAATCGGAAAACGATTGAAAATCCTGAAAAAATCTTCGTTTTTACTTCTTTGCACTACTGGATCGAAGAAGCAGCAACCATTGCGCTGTATTTTGCAGCCCAGGGGCACAAGGTTACGTTTGGCTATCTTCCATATGCTGACTGGAAAAATGACGTCAGCAAGTTTGACCTGCGCCGTCAGGACCTGTATACCAAAAAAGTATTCCAGGATGCGGCAAAGGTCATGAACATTGTTTCATTCCTGCCGATCCATCCGTCTTATAAGAAACTGCCGGATGAATTGAATCAGATCATTGAGGATATCTCGCGCTATGATGCGCAGTATACGCTGCAGGTGGAAGATATTGACGAACAAAACCCGCTCTTCAAGATGAGACTTGAGCGGAATGAAAACTTTGCCCGCATGTTCTACCGCTGGATTCAAACCAACCAGCCGGATCATATCATCATTCCGAATGGCACGATTCAGGAGATGGGCATCGCTTACCGGATGGCAAAATGGCTGAAAATTCCTGTTGTCACTTATGAGTTTGGCGAACAGCGCAAACGGATCTGGATCGCACAAAATCATGAAGTCATGCGTCAGGAAACGGACGAACTCTGGAAAGCGCGCAAAGAACTGCCGCTTGCTGAAAGCGATATGGAAAAAGTGCGGGCGATGTTCTCTGCGCGGCAGCATGCCGACCTGTGGGAGAATTTCTCGCGCCGCTGGCAGGGCAGCGACCGGGTCGGGGAAGAAAAAGTCAGGGAAGACTTGAAACTGGATGACCGTCCGGTGGTTTTCCTCGCGACCAACGTTCTGGGGGACAGCCTGACGCTCGGTAGACAAACTTTTTCGCGCAATATGGCGGAGTGGATTGAACGGACTGTGCAATACTTTGTTGCGCGGACGGATACCCAGCTGGTCATTCGCGTTCATCCGGGAGAACAGCTGACGCATGGGACGTCGATGGTGGACGTGGTTCACAGTCTGCTGCCGACGCTGCCGGAACATATTCACCTGATCAAACCGACGGATAAAACGAACTCTTATGACGTGGTTGACATTGCCTCAATCGGGCTGGTTTATACCACGACGATGGGCTTGGAAATGGCGATGAGCGGGGTTCCGGTCATCGTTGCTGGGCAAACGCATTATCGCAACCGCGGTTTTACGCTCGACCCGGATAACTGGGTTGCCTACTACAAGACGATCGGTGCAATTCTGGAAGATCCGGTCTCGACCGTCATGACGGAAGATCAGGTCAAAGCCGCCTGGAAATATGCTTACACTTTCTTCTTTGAATATGCCCATCCATTCCCCTGGCATCTGGTGAAAATGTGGGATGATTTCGATAAACGACCGCTTTCTTACGTCTTGAGTGAGGAAGGACAGGCGGAATACGGCGAGAGTTTTGATTATTTGATTGGGAAACCGATTGACTGGAATAAAATCCTTACGGATAAGAAGGAAGACGACGACACCGAATGATGACAGAGAACAAAAGCGGTGTCCGCCAGTTTTATGATGAGATTGGCTGGAAACTGGAGACGGACGGATTTTATCAGAATGCACGGTATGAAGATTTGCGCCCGGTTTCGGCAGAATACATCCGGCGCTGCCATTTGCGGGTCACGCCCTATTTTCAAAAAGGCGGCAGCCTGGTGCTGGATGCCGGCAGCGGACCGATCCAATATCCGGAATATCTGACTTATTCTGAGAAGTTTGATCATCGGGTCTGCCTTGATATCTCGATCACAGCTCTGCGCGAAGCGCGCATGCGGATCGGTGACCATGGCCTGTTTGTGGTCGGCGACGCGGCGAATCTGCCATTTGCAGATGGTGTCTTTGACGGCGCAGTCTCGCTGCACACTTTTCATCACTTGCCGCTGGCTGATCAGAAAAGCGCCTGGGGTGAAATTGCACGCACGCTGAAGCCGCAATCGACAGCGGTGGTCGTTAATGGCTGGACGGAATCTGAGATGATGAAGCGCTGGTATGGCGTGATGCGGATAGCCGAGAAATTTGGCATTTTCGTTGCCAGATTGCGTGGAAAGCAGACGAAAGCTGCGCAGCCGAAAAAGAAGCAAGAAGCCGTGCCGACCGGCACCTTTGTCCAGAAACTGGACGCGGATTGGATTCGGAGTGAACTGCCCACTGTCATCGGGGACGGAGTCGTTGAAATTCGCTGCTGGCGCAGTGTCAGCGTGCGCTGGTTGAGAGCTTTGATCCATGCGCCTTATGGAAAAGCTGCCTTGCGCTGGTTGTTCAGCCGTGAGGAAAAGCAGCCGGAATATTACGGGGAACATGGTCAATACCCGATGATTATCTTAACGAAAAAAAGCTGAACCCTTTGACGCTGATCAAAGGATTAAACCTGAAATTGCGACAGGACAAGAGGTAAAAATGGATTGGACGAATAAAGTTGTTTTAGTCACCGGCGGGACGGGGTCATTCGGAAAGAAGTTTATCCGCACGATGCTGAACGAATATCATCCGGCAAAGATCATCGTTTACAGCCGTGATGAGCTTAAACAATATGAAATGCAGTTGTCCGGGCTGAATCATCCGAGTCTGCGCTTTTTTATCGGAGATATCCGCGATCTTGAACGGCTGAAAAGAGCTTTTCAAGGTGTGGACATTGTAGTACACGCTGCCGCACTGAAACAGGTGCCGGCTTGCGAATACAATCCCTTTGAAGCCGTCAAAACGAATATTCTGGGCAGCCAGAATGTGATTGACGCCGCCCTGGATGCCGGCGTTAAAAAAGTGCTGGCAATCAGCACAGACAAGGCAGTCAATCCGGTCAACCTGTACGGTGTCACCAAACTGGCAGCGGAGAAGCTGTTTGTCCAGAGTAATTCCTATGCCGGCGGACGTGAAACCCGCTTGGCATGCACCCGTTATGGAAACGTGGTCGGCAGCCGAGGCTCGGTCGTCCCGGTCTTCCTGAAACAACGTGCTTCTGGAAAGCTGACTGTGACAGACGAACGCATGACGCGTTTCTGGATTTCGCTGGAACAAGGCGTGCGCTTTGTCATCCGCTGCATTGAAAACATGCGCGGCGGTGAGGTTTTTGTGCCTAAAATTCCGAGCATGTCGGTGAAGGATCTGGCGATTGCCATTGCACCGGAAGCTGAAATTTCCTATACGGGCATTCGCCCGGGAGAAAGACTGCATGAATTGCTGATCTCTGAGGATGAAGCCCGCAATGCCGTTGAATTTGACGACATGTTTGTCGTTCAACCCTCTGGCATGACCTGGTTCGGGCGCGACTGGGAGAAGGACGGCAAAAAACTGCCCGAGGGATACCATTACTCGAGCGACAATAATACTGAATGGCTCGATCTGGACGGCATTAAAGAAATGATCGCTCCTTTCAAGGAAGCGTTTGATAAAGGACAGCCGTAAAGTGAAAACGCTTCTGGTTACCGGCGTTTCCGGATTGCTCGGCTTGAATCTCAGCCTGAGGTTCGGAGAGAAATATCGGATTATTGGTATTGGCAATCAGATGCGACTGCAAAATATCCCATTTGAAATGCAGCAGCGCGATTTTTTGCTGCCGGATGCGGCAGAGCGGCTGCTGGACGAAACCCAGCCGGACGCTGTGATCCACTGCGCGGCATTGGCGAACCTTGAGGCTTGTGAGAAGGAACCTGAAGGCGCAATGCGGCTCAACGGGGAATTTCCGGGTGAGCTAGCCCGCGCGGCCGCGTCAAAAAATGTGCCGCTGATTCACATCTCGACCGACGCAGTTTTTGACGGACAGCAAAAAAAAGACGGCGGGTATACCGAAGAGGATCAGCCAAATCCGATCAATGTTTATGCTGTCACTAAGCTGGCGGGTGAACGAAACGTGCTGGATGCCAACCCGAATGCGCTGGTAGCCCGGGTAAATTTTTATGGCTGGAGTCTGTCAGGACGGCGCAGCCTGTGTGAATTTTTCTACAACAATCTGGCGGCTGGAAAATCTTCCAACGGATTCACAGATGTGTTTTTTTGTCCGCTTTATGTGAATGATCTGGCTGAAATCCTTGAAAAACTGCTGAGCAGAAAGACCAGCGGGCTGCTGCATGTTTTTGGATCAGATGTGCTGACTAAATTTGAATTTGGCCAGGCTATTGCAACTCAATTTGGGTTTGATCCGACCTTGGTTCAACCGGTATCCTGGCAGGAAGGCGGGCTCAGCGCTGCCCGGTCTCCATATCTGATCATGAACACCGCCAGACTGCGCGGAATTCTAGGAGAGGAACTGCCCGGGAAAGTGAGCGGGCTGAGCCATCTTTATCAGGATCGGCGTGCTGGTCTGCCTGAAAAATTAAAATCGTTTCGGGTTGATTAACCAGACAGCGAGTGAGGGAAAAATGGACTTGAAATTTGGAAACAAAACAGTCGGACTGAATCACCCGGTTTATTTTATTGCGGATATCGCCGCAAATCATGACGGAGATCTTGAACGCGCAAAACACCTGATCAGGCTGGCAAAGCAAGCCGGGGCAGATGCTGCCAAATTTCAAAATTTTAAAGCTGAAAAAATTGTCTCTGATTATGGCTTCAAACAAATGGGCGGGCAGCAGTCGCACCAATCCAAATGGAAGAAATCTGTTTTTGACGTTTATCGCGATGCGGCAGTCCCGGACGACTGGTCAGCAGTGTTGAAAGAACTCTGTGATCAGGAAGGAATTCTGTACTTTTCCGCTCCTTACGATTTCGCGTCAATCGACTGGCTGGATCAGTTTATGCCGATCTACAAGATCGGCTCGGGAGAAATTGACTGGCTCGAGGCTTTGGAACGGGTTGCTGCCAAGCAAAAACCCGTTTTGCTGGCAACCGGAGCAGCGGACATGTCCGATGTCACGCGCGCAGTCGAGACGATCACCGGCATCAACCCCCAGCTAGTGCTGATGCAGTGCAACACCAATTACACTGCCAGCACTGAGAATTTCCGCCATATTCATCTGCGCGTATTGGAGACTTATGCCCGCCTCTGGCCTGAACTTGTGCTGGGGCTGTCGGATCACACTCCCGGTCATGCGACCGTGCTCGGCGCGGTGACATTGGGGGCACGCGTGATTGAAAAGCATTTTACGGACGATAACAACCGAGAGGGACCTGATCATAAATTTGCGATGAATCCGCAGACCTGGGCTGAGATGGTGAGTGCCACGCGCCAGCTTGAAGCTGCGCTGGGATCAACCGAGAAAAAAATCAATGAAAATGAGTTGGAAACTGCAGTGATTCAGCGCCGCTGCCTGCGTGCTGCCCGCGCGATTCGCGCTGGAGAAACAGTGACGCGCGAGATGATTGATGTGCTGCGTCCGGCTGTTCCGGGCGCTGTCAAGCCATCAGAAATTTCTGATCTCATCGGTAAAACTGTCCTGCACGAAATGCCTTTCGGGATGGAATTCAGCTGGCAGAACTTGTCAAAATGATCCTTTTCCGTTCAGTTCCGGAGGAAAACTGATGAAAGTCCTCTACTTTACCCGAGATTATACGCCGCATGATTTCCGCTTTCTCAACGCGCTTGTTGAGATCGGACATGAGGTTCATTATTTACGGCTGGAAGATTCCGGCCGCAACCTCGAAAGCCGCCCGCTGCCCTCAACCGTTCACCCGGTTGAATGGAACTGGGGCAAAGAACCGTTTCAGATGAAAGATGCTGAGACAATAGTGCGCGATCTCAAACAAATTTGGGATCGAATTCAACCGGATATTATTCACAGCGGTCCGCTGCCGGACGTTTCCTGGCTGACTGCGAAAGCCGGACTGCATCCCCACGCGGCGATGTCCTGGGGGTTCGATTTGATGCATGATATCGAAGTCGATCCAGTGATGCGCAGCAACGCTGCAGAGGCATTGCAGACTGCGGATTGGTTCTTGGGTGACTGCTACGTCGAACGCGATGCGGCAGTCAAACTGGGGCTGGACGAAGCGCACACGACCATTTTCCCATGGGGCATTGATCCGCGGCGTTTCAAGCATGGGATCAGTCAGGTTCGGAGTCAAATTGCTGCTGAACAGGATTTCCTGATGCTCAGCCTGCGATCGCTAGAACCGAATTACAGCGTTGAGACAACCGTCCGCGCATTTTTGCAGGCGGCTGCGGTTGAACCACGGCTCAAACTGCTGATGCTGGCGGATGGCAGCCAGCTTCAAAGCTTGCGAGCGATTGCTGCACAGGCACCGGCTGCAATTCAGCAGCGGATCAACTGGTATGGGCGCATTCCGAATGAGCAGCTGGTTGATTTTTACCGCGCTTCGGATCTTTACCTCAGCGCATCGATTACCGACGGATCTTCTGTCTCGCTGCTCGAAGCGATGGGCTGCGAAGTGCCGGTTCTGGTTTCCGCCATTCCCGGCAATCTGGAATGGGTGACCGAAGGAAAGACTGGCTACCTGTTTAAGACTGGCGCAACCGGCGAACTGGCGGAAAAAATGCTGTGGTGCACGCAGAATCAGGATGCCCTGCGCCGGACTGCGGCTGCAGCCCGTCAGCAGATTGAAGAAAAAGCAGATTGGGATAAAAATAAATTCAGGCTGACAGAAGCCTATCAAGGCGCACTGAGCGTCAGCCGCGAACGGAGCGGGAAATTCTGATGAAAACTTCTCTGATTATTCAGGCGCGCATGGGATCAAGCCGGCTGCCCGGAAAAGTATTGAAACCGCTGCAGGGCAAACCCATGCTGGAATGGGTCGCTCGGCGCGGTTTGCGTGCTGACATGGTCGATGAGGTCGTGGTTGCGACAACCGTTGCGCCCGAAGATGAAGCGATTGCTCTGTGGTGCGATCAGGCAGGTATTCCCTGCGTCCGCGGCTCTGTTTTTGATGTGCTTGACCGGTTTTATCAGACTGCCCTTGCTCGCAGTTCAGACCGCATTGTGCGGGTCACGGCAGATTGTCCGCTGATTGACCCGGGAATATTGGACGACACAATCCGGCTTTTCAAAGAGACCGATTCAGATTTCAGCGCGAATCGCCTGCCGCCGCCCTGGCATCGCACTTTCCCGATCGGATTGGATGTCGAGGTCGTTTCTTTTAAAATGCTCGAACGCGCCTGGCAGGAAGCTGATCAGGATTATGAGCGCGAGCATGTGATGCCCTGGTTTTATAATACAGAAGGACGCTGCAAAGTCAGCATTTTGGATCATAACCCGGATTACGGGATGCACCGCTGGACAGTCGATACTCCGGATGATTACGCGCTGCTGCAGGAAATCTTTCATCGGCTGCCTGATCCGCTGCATGCATCATGGCTCGATGTTTTAGCGCTGGTGAGCGAAAATCCGGAACTTGAACGGATCAACGAGTCTACCCATGCTAAACAAGTGAATGCTGTTGACGAGCGCATTCAAAAGAAAGCAGACCCACAATGAGCCTGATGACAATTTTCATCTCTCCTAAGCCTTTTACGCGCGATCACATTGCGACGATTCAGTGGAACGCGATTCAATCCTGGAAACAGCTTGGATCGGATGTTGATATTGTGCTGATCGGCGAGGATGACGGCGTCAAAGAAGCTGCGGCGAACCTTCATGTGCGCTACATTGCGAAGGTCAGGCGGAACGAATCCGGAACCCCCTTGCTCAGCGACATTTTCACCTTGGCACGCGACACTTCCGATTCACCGCTGCTGGCGTATGTCAATGCGGATATCATCCTTTTTCCTGATTTTCTTGAGCGTGCCCGCCAGATCAGCCAGCACGAAAAGGAATTTCTGCTGGTCGGTCAGCGCTGGGATCTTGATGTCCGCCAGCGCATCGATTTTTCGGACGGCTGGGAAACGCGCGTCAGAATGGACATGGCGAAAAGAGCCCGACGCCACCCGGCAGGCGGCAGTGACTATTTCGTTTATCCGCGCGCCTGTTTTCAGACGATCCCTGAGTTTGCGATCGGTCGCTCGGGATGGGATAACTGGATGTTTTACGAAGCGCGTTATCGAAATTGGAAGCTGATCAATTGCACAGATGCGATTGACATTATCCATCAGGATCATGATTATGCCCATCTGCCAGACGGAAAATCCCATTACCGGCTGCCGGAATCGAAACGGAATGTGGATCTGGCAGGCGGCAGGCGAACGATTTTTACCCTGCTCGATTGTGATTGGAAGCTCACAGCGGACGGGCAGCTCAAACGTCCGGCGCTGACAAAAAAGAAGATCATGCGGGAGATGGAAATTTTTCCGCTGATCAAATTGAAATCCAGAAAACTTGGCGAAGTCGGCTATGCTGTTTTTCACCCCAAAAAAGCTTATGGTGAATTTCGCTCGAAACTGCGCGCAGCAGCGAAGAAAGACAGCCCGGCGGACTGAGTGGACTTGAAAGCGAACCTCCATGCGAATCGGACAAAATCCTGCAAAATTTGTCAATGAAGTTGCCAAACCTGCCCGTGTAACGGTTGCAGTTCTAAACTATATTCCGTTTATCAGCGGTTATTATCTTGAACTGCCGCAGGTGCTGAAAACCTGTTTGGACAGCATTCGCGCTGGTGCCTCTGACGTTGATTTTGACTTGCTGGTGTTTGACAACGGCAGCTGTCCTGAAATAAAAAAATATCTGAAGGACGAGCTGGAGGAAGGACGGATTCAGTATCTGATTCTTTCCGAGAAAAACCTCGGCAAAGGCGGCGCCTGGAATGTGATGCTGGAAGCAGCTCCCGGCGAGATCATTGCTTACGCGGATAATGACTGCCTTTTTTCATCTGGATGGTTATCGAAATCGATTGAACTGCTGGAAACTTTTCCCCGGGTCGGTATGGTGACAGCCCGCCCGTTTCGCACCAATCCGGATTTCTATAGCGCAACGCTTGATTGGGCTGAACAGACTCCGAATGCTTTGCTCGAAGCGGGGCACTTCCTGCCTTTTGACGTCTTTCGCGCTTTTGATATTAGTCTGGGACAGAGCGAATCCGAAATCCAGTCGCATTACGAATCGAGCATTGATCAGCGCCTTTCGTATAACGGGCTGCAGGCGCTGGCTGGCGCGTCCCACTGGCAGTTTACAGCGTATAAAAGCGTGCTGCGTGAATTCCTGCCATTTCAAATGGATCGCCCGATGGGGCAGGTGAAGCAGCTGGACATGCGCATGAATGAAAGCGGTTATTTGCGCCTGATGCCGACTGAACCTTACGTGATGAATATGAGCAACACGCTGGCAGAGGCGCCCCAGCAGAACCTGAAGCAGGAGAAAAAGGCTGCGCACCTGCGTGATTTTCCGCCGCTGCGGAAACTGCTGCTGAGTTTTTATAACCGTATTTTTCACTGGTATTATGACGAAAGATAAACCGATTGTGACCTTTTCCTTTTGAAATGGAAAAACAATTGATTTCCTGAATGCTGAAAGCAGAGACAATGACCCAACCAACCCGACAAAAGACAATTCTCATCAGTGCTGATCATGGCCTCGCGATCGTCTATTTCTTACAGACTGACGTTGTCCAGACGCTGCTGAACAAAGGCTTCCGCGTGGTAATGATGACGGATGATGGGGTGACTGACAAGATTAGAGAAAAATTCCAACAGCCGAACCTTTATTTTGAGGGGCTCCGGCTCAAGGAAGCAAAGGCTTATTTTGAGCGCATCGATCATACGCGGCAGTATTGGCTGCATTTTCTGCGCTGGATGGGCGGCTCTGATCGGGTGAATACGAATGCGATTGACAGCCACATGCGGCAAATGGCGCATGAAACTTCGCGCGGCGGGAAATTGCTGATGCCGTATATCCGGCTGCGGACGCGCGCGCTGCGCGGTTCAGCGGCTGCCCGGGAAAAGCTGGTGCGATCCCAACAGAAATACACACCGCATCTTTATGATGATCTGTTTGAAAAATATGAGCCGGATCTGGTGATCGCCAGCACAGCTGGCTGGCGGCTGGATCGCTACCTGCTGCGCGATGCGGCGGCTAAGGGCATCGAAACCTGTTACGCGGTCATCGGCTGGGATAACCCGAGCAGTTACCGCCTGCCGGGCGCACCGGTGCAGTGGGCCAATTGCTGGTCTGAAATCCAGAAAAAAGAACTCGTTGACGGTGCGGACTGGGTCGTGGAACGAGTGCATGTTGGCGGGATTCCAACGTATGACGGATATTTCCGCAAGACCTGGCAGCTGAGCCGCGAGGAGTATTTCCGGCTGCATCAGCTTGACCCAAATCGCAAACTGATCTCGTTTGCCTGCAGCTTTGTGACCTTTTCGCCGAACTATCAGGACATTGAGGCGCTGGTCAACCTGGTTTCACAGGAAAAGCTTTCTCAGCCGTCCCAGCTGCTGATTCGGCTGCATCCGAACCATTTTATGCCAGGTTCGCTGTTTGAAGGCGAGGCGCAAAAAATTCGGGAACTGATTGATGGAAAGCCGAATATTCATCTGGTTGAGCCGGTCGCGCTGGGCGGCGATCTCGGCTTTTATTCAGGGGAGGACATGCCGGAAAAAGATTCGATGATGGCATGGTCGGACGTCTTCTGCACAGTTTATTCGACGATGGTGGTCGAAACAGCAATCCATGACCGCCCGATCATCAGCATCTGCATTGACGCACCGGGCGGCTGGAACAAGCCGGAAAAATTTGATCTGTCCCTCTCTGAAATCGGTGAATGGCCAACACATGAGCGCTTCCGGCAGGCAAATGCCGGAAAGGTCGTGTATAACGAAGCCGAACTTCAGCAAGCACTGAATTTTTATCTTGACAACCCGCAGGCAGACCAGGCAGAACGCAGGCAGTTCATCCTCGATGAGTGCACTTTTACGGACGGGTCTGCCGGAGTGCGCACCGCAGCTTATTTTGCAGCAGTGGCTGAAAATGCAGTGCGTCATACCGAGCCTGTCTATCAGTTTGAGCCGCTGAAACCGGCATCCTGACGCCCGTGAAACGGCTTCTTTTTTCCGCGCTGACTTTTATTGAAACTCTTTTGGCTGTGCGGCTGCTTTGGAAGCCTTCAGCCGATGGAGCTATATCGCCGATTCGGCTGCTGCTGATCGGGCTAGCAGGAGGTTTCTTCCTAACCACGCTCTTCGCAGGCAAGCATTGGACGCAGCTGAAGCGTTTTCATGCGAAGATCGGAGTCACGGGTCTTTTCCTCGGACTGGTTTGTTTTTCCAGTAAAATCGTTTCCCGATATTATTTTGACAACCCAGCGCTCGATCGAATGACAGCTTATCTGAACCAAGGCATGCCTTTCATTCTACTGCTCGGTGTCGTTTCACTGCAGACCGCGATTCTCGTTCTGATTGCTTTTTCGCAGCAGGATCGCTCAGCAGTCTGCGGTTCGCTGCGAATGCTGCAAGAGGGTAGGATCGTCTGGCAAAGTGCATTGATTCTGGCTGCCTGTCTGCTGCTGATGCTGGCTTTTATTCCGATTCGGGCAAATTATTATCCTTCGTTCGATTCCTCGATTTTCAGCTATATCGGCCGCCAGATCTGGCAGGGAGGGCTGCCTTATGTCGATGGATGGGATCACAAACCAGCTGTGATTTTCTATCTTGATGCGCTTGGACTTTGGCTGACAAATGGTCATTTGATCGGCATCTGGCTGCTGGAGTTCTGCGCAGTGTTCGCGGGTGGTCTGATCTTTTTCAATGTTTTGAAAAAATACTTTTCTGAAGCAGTCTCACTGCTGGCGGTGATTGTTGGAATTTTGCATCAGGCGCGCCTGTTTGATTTTGGCAATTACACAGAAGAGTTCTCCCTGTTTTTTCAGCTGGCTGCGCTCGGGGTCGCATTCGCGCCATTTTTTAAATCCCGCGAAAAGCTGCAGGGTTTAATCTCTGGACTCTTATGTGGGCTGGCATTTACGTGTAAACAAAATACGATCGGCATCTGGGCAGCGCTGTTGCTGTTGGATTTACTGGCGACGATCAGCAAGCCTTCCGCTGACCGCCGTCTTGCCCGGCGCCGGTTTCTGGCGCGGTTCGGCTGGTTTGCAGCCGGATTCTTAGCAGTCAACCTGTTTTGGATCCTATTCTTTGCTTCAAAAGGCATTCTGCGGGAATATTGGGAGATCGGTTTTGTCTACAATTTGGTTTACACCCAAAAAAGCGGGGCTGGCCGCTGGGCGACTGGCTGGACTACGCTGACTTTTCTGCCGTCACTTTCTGTTTTTCTGCTGCTGGCTTTTTTAAGCTGGTTTGGAGTCATCGGCTCGTGGCTGCTGGCTGAAAAGAGCGACCGGTGGCTGAAAAAAATCAGTGGGATTATTCGGGAAAACCGGCTGCTGGCGCTGGCAGTGCTGTGGCTGCCGGCAGAGCTGCTGCTGGCAGGGCTTTCAGGCATGAATTATCAGCATTATTTCATCCTGGCGGTCGCCCCTGCCTGCATTCTTGCTGCCTGGCTGGGGGATTCGTTGAAAAAGATCATCGTCCGCCGCTATTCCTCGGCAGCGGGATTTCTGTTTGTCGGTGTTCTGTTTTTAGGCGGGTCGGCACCCATGATTGAAATCTATCAGCAGAATTATCAGCCTCGGCTGCCGTCTGCCAACACCAAAACAGCCGAGTTCTTGCGGGAAAACACGACGGAGGACGCCGCCGTCCTGCTGTGGGGCGGTTCGCTCGCGCCTTATGTGATGGCTGGCAGATCCGCACCGTCGCGGTATTTTAACGTTCGCCCGCTTTATCTGTTCCCGGACTTTATGCAGGATCAGCAGTGGGCGCTGTTTCTGTCCGATCTGCAGCACAGCCCGCCGGCTGTGATCATCTATATGAACGACAGCTTTTTAGCTCAAGTGCCGTATGACAGCGCTGGTTTCTGCGCCGATTTGGAATTGGCAGCTTATCAGCAGGATGTATATCAATTCCTGTGCGACAATTATGAATATCAGGAAACGCTCAATGAGGGCATGAACGATGCCTGGGGCGTGTTTGCTTATAAAAAAGGAGAAAACCAATGATTAACGCTCATTTCCCCGATCTGACGGATGTTTACGCTGCATCACCAGCGCGCTATGACACCATGAGCTATCGCCGCTGCGGCCGCAGCGGTGTCAGGCTGCCATTGCTGACACTTGGCTTATGGAACAATTTTGATGGGTACAAGAGTTTCGAGACAGCCCGGGCGATGATCCGATTTGCGTTTGATAAGGGGATAACGCATTTTGATCTGGCAAATAATTATGGACCTCCCTACGGCTCGGCTGAACGGGTCTTCGGGCAGATTTTTGCGCAGGATCTGATCCCCTATCGAGACGAACTGTTTATTTCTTCCAAAGCTGGCTATGACATGTGGCCGGGACCATATGGCGATCATGGCTCCAGAAAATATTTAATTGCCAGCGTCAACCAGAGCCTCAAACGTACCGGACTGGACTATTTTGACGTCTTTTATCATCACCGCCCGGATCCGGATACGCCGCTTGAGGAGACGATGGGAGCGCTTGACCAGATTGTACGCTCAGGCAAAGCCTTATACGCCGGATTATCCAATTACCCAGCAGCAGAGACAGCTCAGGCAGCTGAAATTATGCGCCGACTGGGGACACCGCTGCTGATTCATCAGCCGTCCTATTCGATTTTGAATCGCTGGACAGAGGAAGATCGCCTTTTTGATACAACTGCGGAGAACGGAATGGGCGTGATCGTTTTTTCTCCGCTGCAGCGCGGGCTTTTATCCTCGCGTTATCTGGACAGCGTTCCAGCCGACTCCCGCGGCGCGCGTGGTCATCGCCTGAATAAAGCATTTGTGACGGACGAAACGCGCGGATACATGCGGCAGCTGAATGAAATTGCTTCTGACCGCGGGCAGACGCTTTCAGAGATGGCACTGGCTTGGACGCTGAAAGATGACCGCGTAACCAGTGCACTATTCGGCGCCAGCAGTGTGGCG
>DHPK01000031.1:91997-93418 GCA_002407845.1 Leptolinea sp. UBA5366
GGCGCCAGCAGTGTGGCGCAGGTCGCTGAAAACCTCAAAGCGATTGAGCGGCTCGACTTCTCCAAAGAAGAACTTGATCGAATTGATCAGGCTGCAGCGCCATTCATCGCTTACCTCAATGCCCATGCGTGAGGGAAAAGCACACGTGAAATAATCAGAATTGTTCAAGAATAATAAAAAGACGAGGCATCCTGTAATAGTGAACAGCCTCGTCTTTTTTTAGGTTAAATTTGTTAGCTGCAGGACTGGAAGTCAGCCTAACAGTCAGTGCGCTTCAGGCTTCTGTTTCCTCAAGATCGATCCCGTTTTCCGCTTCCTCTTCTTCTCCCTCTTCGGAGTCGGTCATTTCCCAGACCTGGGTCGCGCGGTCGACATAGCAGACGCCGTCCAGATGGTCGATCTCATGCTGAAAAATGCGTGCAAGCCAGCCGCTGGCAGAAATGTTGAGCGGTCTGCCATGGACGCTCAGCGCGCGCAGTTTGATGGATTCCGCGCGTTCGACTTCTCCCATCAAGCCCTTGACTGACAGGCAGCCTTCCATGCCGACGACAGTTTCTTCTGACCGCCAGATGATCTCAGGGTTGACCAGTTTATAAGCTTTGAGGGGTGAGTCTTCTTCCTCATCATTTTCCGGATATTCGACAACGATCAGCCTAATTGATTCGCCGATCTGCGGTGCGGCAAGTCCGACACCGTTCGTCTCCCGCATGGTTTCGAGCATGTCCTCTGCCAGTTTCCGGATTAAACCGTCCGGACGATTGATTTTATGGGCTTTGCGGCGCAACACCGGATCGCCGATTTGAATAATATCCAATAACATCTGTTTCTCCTGTAGGGAATGGCATTCGCCGCCAGACACATGACAGCGTTCCCGACATTTAATTTTACCTGATCTCCGGCGGGGACTGATCCGGATTCTGACGCAGGGCACTGACAATCCCGTCAATGAAGCCCTGCTGCCGATCCTCCTCGCTCAGGCGCTGACGCGCCCCAAAAGCCTCCACCCGGTTCATGATCTCCCGCTGCACGGTCTCCGGATGTGGCACATAATCAAAGGTCAGTTCCATTTCTCCAGCAAGGATCGTGAGCGTGCCGTAATCAAACATGAATTGAAAAAGACCCTGTTTGCGAAAATTAACTGTCTGAATCTTGCTGATTATTGCTGATTTGACTTCTTTTTTTGTGAAGGGTTTCTGGTTGATATCCGTGACACTTTCGTTGTCAACCGTGTACACATCGTTCATCCAATCCAGAAAGTGGTATGCGATCAGAAAGATACAGCCCAAAATCGTCAGAATCAGGAGGGTGCGTACCCCTTGGATGGTCAGGATCTCCCAATTTTGAGCGACTCCTGCCAGTGCAATGAAAAAAGCAGCGAGCATGATCAGGATCGGAAAGCGGGCGTTCTTCACAAAGTAAGC
>DHPK01000031.1:93631-93840 GCA_002407845.1 Leptolinea sp. UBA5366
CATAAGACGTTGGGGTGTGTTCGCTGACGTAATAGACAGCTGGTTTTGCCGGATGGCTGCGTGAGCGCCGCCGGTTCGGCAGTTTCAGCTCCCAGTCCGCGAACACATAAAGGGCATAAAGAAGCAGGAATACGATCCCAAGCCCGGCAAGCGGGAGGATGGCAGCGCTGTCGCCGAACAGCGCCCAGCAAACTGCCAGAAAAACCAGC
>DHPK01000025.1:0-50058 GCA_002407845.1 Leptolinea sp. UBA5366
GTTTGCCGGCGGATCATAATAGTTTTGTCTTCATGAAAGCAGCGATTGCTTATGCAAAGGATCAAAATTGAGAAGGCTTTTGGTGTGTTTTTGCTTTTCATTTTCAGCCTCCCGTTTCTACTTTCTCAAGAGCTTGTTTTTGCTGAATCCGCATCTGATATCTGGCATTTAGCCCGCTGGTCCACCGCTCAGGAAGTCTGCACACTCTATTCTCCGCAAGGGCAGCTCCCTGATAATCAGACGATCCTCAGCGATTGCGGTCCTGTCATTTACAACGAATGGCTGGCATCGCCTGCTTGCAGTCAGCCTTTCTCTGGTAACGAAACCTGCTCAGGTTTGTTCCTGCGAAAAGTCGGGGAGTACATCCCTCATTCGCCGCCTGATGAAACCCAACCTCCACTGGCTCGCTTCCAGCTCGATCTGGTGAATTGCCAGCCCATGAGTCTCTGTGACGAACAGCCTGAAATTCAGCTCTCTCTGATCACTGACCAGCCTCCTGATTCTTCAGGAGGTTTTTTTATCCGCGTTGGGTCTTATGAAGCTCAGTGCGACAGTCTCAGCTGCAAGGTGCAGTTGCCTCTGACCGGCGAACAAGGCAACTGGCTCTATTATTGGGCGAGTCCTCAAGCCGGGATCGCTCCAGTTCAAAAGAAGTTTCTTTATCGGGCAGCACTGCATCCAGCTGAACCGGTCTCTTATACTTTCGATCTGATCCACCCAGCCTTTCCGCAATATATCTATCCCGGCAGCGATATCTGGGAGGTCTTTCCTACCGAGTCAGTCAGTCTTCCCGATCTTTATCGCCATCCGGAGTTCGCTGAAGAGCTTGCGACTGCCCGTTCTTATGAACTGCTTTGCAGGTATCTGATTTGGACAGGCAAAGTCACTGCCTCTCACTGTCCGGGTTCCGGGCTGATCGATGGCGGTCCGATCAACCTCTGCGGTGAGACTGCCTGCGCTTTCCTGATTGTCGATGTTCAGAATCAGCACGACGAGTTTGTCCTGACAGCGGCAATCCAGCACAACATTTCAGCCAGGCTGGCAAAAGGGATTATCGCTCAGGAGTCTCAGTTCATTCCTGTCTCCGATGTTGAGGATGAGTTCGGACTTGGGCGGATTTCCTGGCTGGGGTTCGATGTGATCCTGAGGCATCATCAGCCTTATTTCCAGCAGCTCTGCAAAAGCACTTTCCGCCTCGACATCCAGCGCTGCGAGGCAGGGTTTGAATCGCTTTCAGATTCAGATCGGGAGATTCTCTTAGGCTGTCTGCATCAAAAAGTTGGGACTGCAGAAGAAATTGACATGATTTCCGCCTTGATCAAAGGCTGCTCGATTCAGGTGAAGAAGATGATTGCGAATGTGTCTCCTTTCCCGCTGCAGATGATCTGTGATTATGAGAGCTTGTGGAAGCTGACGATTGCTAATTATTATTCCGGCTCAGGCTGCGTTCAGCAGGCGCTGCTTTATACCGATCGGCTCGGCTATCCATTGAACTGGGAGTTTGTGCAGCACAATTTTCGCCGCGAGTGCGCCAAGGCGGTTGACTATGTCGAACGGGTTTATCAATACGCAAACTGACGCTTTTATTTACAAGCTGAGTAGAGTGATCGCGTGCATAAAAAACTTCTTCAGATGCGTGTGAAAGTCATCAACCGAATTTCCGTTATCTGTCTTTAGGAATGAGAATTATGGAATAAGGTCACCTATTAATTGTCCAATCTTCCACCAAAACAAGTCTCTGCCAGCATCAGTCATGATCACGCCCTTTTTACCCTCCCGCACCAATCTCATCTATCCATAAACCAAAAACAGGCGAAGACTCAGGCTGATTCGAAGGCAGCCGGTATAATTGAATCGCATAAAGAAAAAACGATGAAAAACACGAATGCAAAATCTACCAATCTGCCTTTAATCTTGCTGATTGCATCACTCGCCGCAGTCATCCTCGGCGGTGTCTATCTCGTGTTCAATTTGCATACACCTAATCAAAATAATGGTTCTGCCAGCTTGGCAGTCGAAACCGCCCCTCCGGAACCCACCGTCCCCGTACTAGCGCCAGTGGAACCGACAGCTCCGCCTGAACCAACACCGGCACCAACCGCAGTACCAGCGGTCGATCCTGTTGATTTTGTCAACAGCATCATCGATCCGAATCAGTACAGAACCTGGATCAGCCAGCTTTCCGGTGAAGAATCAGTGCTGATCAACGGACAAGAATCAAAAATAGACACACGCTACAGCTACGCGATGTTTTCCGGACAGAACAACGCCAAAGCGCATGAATACATGCTGCAGACCATCCGTCAATTCATCCCTGAAGAGCAGATCACAGTCGAACCGTACACGTATGTAGATGGGATGGGCGCAAACACCTGGTATAACATCATCGTGACCTTCCCCGGACAGACCCACCCTGAACAACAGGTTCTCTTCACAGCGCATTATGACAGTTGTGTCGTTTTTGAGGGGAATCCGCTTGAATACGCCCCCGGAGCGAATGACAACGGCACCGGTGTCGCCACCTTGCTCGAAGCGCTGCGGGCTTTCAACCAAATGAAATTCGGCAAGACGCTCAAGTTAGTTTTCTTCACTGGGGAGGAAAATTTCCAGCAGGGCAGCAAGGCTTACGTCGAACAGCACGCCGGAGATCAGATTGTCGGCGTGATCAACATGGATATGTTCGGAACAGACAAAGACGGAGATCGCTGTCTGGAGTTGTACGTCGGCGGATTGACCGGTTCACAGGAGCTAGCGAATCTATTCCTGAATACTATCCAAAAACATCAGCTGAACCTGAAAGCTGATTATCTGATCAGCAACGCTTATGACCTTGCTGATCAAAAGTCATTTTGGGAGAAAGAGATTGCGGCAATCACAGTCATGGAAAACTTTTTGCCGGATTATTCACCGGGCGGCTGCGAAACCGGAATGGATCGCACGGATCACTGGCATCTTCCCGGAGACAAGCTTGAAGCAGTCAATTTGGAATATGCCTTTGACATCGGCCGCGCCGGCATCTATACCGTGCTTGAGCTAGCAGAGGCTCAACCGGTGACCCGCTGAATCCGCTTTTCGGCATAGTCCTTGCAATCTGATAAATAAAATGAAAAGAACTGCGGCTGCAATAAAAGAATATCGATTCGTACTGCTGTCTTTTTTTCTGTCAGGAGCACTTTTCATCGCGCTTCTTGTGAAAACCGGAATCTTCCCGTTCGGCAATCTGACGCTCTTGATGAGCGACATGAATTCGATTTATGCCGAGTTTCTGGCAGAATACCAGCGCATGCTGCAAGGGCAGGGCAATCCTTTCTACACATTCAACGCCGGCATCGGGCTGAACCTTCTCGGGATCATTGTCTTTTACCTGCCGTCCCCGCTGAATTTTATTCTCGGCGCGCTGCCGCAAAAATATCTGGTCGACGGTATCACGCTGATCACAACGCTGAAAATAGCGCTCAGTGCACTTACTTTCACTTTCTTCCTGAAAAAGCGCCACGCTGCTCATGCTGACTCGTTGCTGCTGACAACCTTCGGCGTTCTCTACGCTTTCATTGGCTATTCCATTAGTTATCTATTCAACATGATTTGGCTTGACGGTGTAATCATGCTGCCGCTGATCTTCTTCGCAATTGACCTGCTGGTGGACGAAGATCGCTGGCTTCCCGCAGTGTTTCTTTATGGGTTGTTGTTTTTATCCAATTTTTATATCGGCTACATGGTCGGTGTTTTCAGCACATTCTATCTTTTCGCGCGGCTGTTTTCGCATGGACAAATAAAATGGCCGGCAATCTTCCGAAAACTATGCCTGTTCGCGCTAAGCGTCCTGCTGGCAGCCGGATTGAACGCCATCCCGCTTGTGCCGATGGGGTCCTTGCTCAAAAATAATATGGGGTTATTCGGTCAGACAGCTCCGTCCTTCGAAATCCGTTTTCCGTTATTTGACCTTTTTCTGAAATTCTTTCCAGGCACTTTTGACGGGTATAAAGACAGCCTGCCTCATGTTTACTGTGGATTGATTTCCCTGCTGGCAGTCCCGCTTTATTTTTCGAACCGCCTGATCGCAAACCGCGAAAAAGCAGGCGCGCTCGCAACTCTGCTGATCATGATGATCAGCTTCACACTGGCACCGCTTGACTTTTTCTGGCATGCTTTTGACCACCCCAGCTGGTTCCCCTTCCGCTATGCCTTCTTAGTCTCTTTTTATTGTCTTTTTCTCGCCTATCGCGGGCTGGTTCACTCGGAGGGCATTTCCGCAAAATGGACCGCAGGATCAGGCGCCCTGGCAACTGTCTATCTGGTTTTTATTCAGAAATTTGACGCTGGCAGGCTTAGTAACCAGGTGTTTTATCTCAATCTTTGCTTGATTCTGATTTATTGTCTAATTCTAATCATACTCAGACAAAAGCCGCATTGGGCGGCGCTGACGCTTTTGGTACTTTGCAGCATTGAAGTCTTCCTCAACAGCGACCAGATCTTACAGCAATACCGCAGCCAGTATGTCAGCCGCGCAGATTACACGTCGTTTCACGAACGCCATCAAACCAGACTGAAATCAGTTCTGCCCCCCGCCGGCTCTTTTTATCGGGTAGAAAAGACTGAAATCCGGACTTACAATGATCCAATGGGGCTGGGCTATCCCGGCATGGCAAATTTCAGTTCGATCGCGGACTTATCTCAAAGCCGCTTCTTGAAGAAACTGGGATTCGATTGCTATGCAACCTGGTGCACCTATTCAGGCGGGACGATTTTTTCCGATTCCCTACTCGGAATTCGGTACATTCTTTCGGATGGTTCGCTCAATTTTTATCAGCCAGTTGCGGAAGGAATATTTGAAAATCCTTACGCCTTTCCTCCGGCATTCTTTATTGAAAGCGCTTTTGCATCTTTTCCCGATATGGAGGCAGATGATCCGATTGCGCTGCAAAATGAGCTCTTGAATAAAATAACCGGAGCGCAGCAACCCTGGTTTGAAGCAGTGCCGATCACGCTGAATCATCTTTCTAATCTGACTTTGGCTAATTTAGACAATGGTCAGGATTTATATATCCGAAACGATCCGGAGGAACCTGCAGCTGTAACCTATCAGCTGAAAATTTCTGATGATCAGCCGCATATTTTATTCATTCCAAACGTCAGCCTGAATTTCAACATCTGGATTAATGACAAACAGGTATTTGATCAAAACCAAAATTACACACCTTATTTGGTTCGCCTCGATGAATATCGGGCTGGTGACATTGTGAAAGTCAGAGTAGATTTGGGAAAATCGCAGGAATATCGGGATGAGATTAGACTTTATACATTTGATCTGGAACGATTTCAAACCGCAGCTGAGGCACTACAGGCAACTGCTCCAACGAGCTTTTTTGATGGCAACCGAAGGTTTACATTCAGTTTTTCGCCCGCAGTGCAAGATCGAAATTTACTGACATCTATTCCTTATGATCAGGGCTGGGAAGCGCAGATCGATGGAAAAACCGTCCAGCCATCAGCTGTGATGGGCAGTCTGATCGGGCTTCAAATGCCAGCAGGAAGTCAAACCGTCAGTCTGACTTTCTTGCCAAATGGGTTCAAACTTGGCGCCGAGCTGTCGGGACTGACGGTATTTGTTTTATTGCTATTGATCTTGCTTGAAAGAAGAAAAACAAAACGAGAAGCAGATCGAGTTTAGAATTCAAGAGAAATAACGTAGCTCAAATCCGAAAACATGATGAGCAGTTCGTCAACCCGGAAATTATTCGGCAATTTGACCAACATGTCAATCAGCATGACGGCTTCATTTAATTTTTCGATTTTCACGCTGACAATTTCAATGTGATGTTTTTTAAACAGATCATGAATATTTTCCAGCACATCCGGTGAATTGCGAACCTGAATTTCGATCGATTCCGATGCCGGAATGTGGAAAAATGAGTGATGCGTGCGCAGCGTGATCTGAGCCAAAATAATCACAATCGCAGAAAATACACCAAGCACATACATACCAGCGCCGATCGCCATGCCGATTCCGGCAACGGTCCAGATACCGGCTGCCGTAGTCAGCCCGCTCACGGTCTGTTTCTTGACAAAGATCATCCCGGCGCCGAGAAAACCGATGCCGGACACGATCTGAGATGCAATTCTGGATGCGTCATAATCTCCGCCACCCTTGAGAATGTCAGCGAACCCGTATTTAGAGACAATCATCATCAGGGCAGAACCGATGCAGACGATCATATGCGTCCGTACACCCGCTTCTTTGAGCCGGTTCCGGCGTTCGTACCCGACACCCGCTCCAATCAGCCCAGCCAGAAGAATCCGCAGAAAATATTCAAGCTGAATTTGTACATCAACGATATTATTTAAGCCCAACATATTTCTAATTTCCTCTGCTTTACCCTTGTTTATTTCTCTTCTTGCGTTTGATCATACAACTTTTTCAAAAAGAGTTTTAATTATATCGCAATTCGATAAATCTTCATATTTTTGCAATATCAAAAGACGGTCGTTTTCAGCAATTTTATTTCTTATATAGATAAATATCAGCCCCGACCCGTCCCTTTCTACCAAATAATTCAGTCCTGTAATCTGCAATAAACTAATTCTGATCGATGACCTTTTCCAAATTTCGCTGCGGGACAGATCAGAAAGAGACCCTCTCTTTTTCTGCCAGGAACAACATCCCTCGGCAGAATCAGCTGACTCACATCGGACCCGTAAACAAAGAGAGACTGCCTTTTCCAGACAGTCTCTCTCCAATTAGCTTGATCTATCAGTTTTTACTGGTAAGGTTCGGAAGTCACCATCGTCGCCTGAACGATATAGCGCTTGTGGTATTCATCATCGATGAAATTATAGTCATCGCAAGTTACCAATGTCAGCGATTTTTCGCCGTTCGGCTGGAACATCTGATAAACATCATTCGGTTCCGTCCAGTAAGAATTTGTCACCTGATAAGTGTATTTCATGCCGTCCGTGGCGTAGACGATGATCTCGTCCTCAAGTTTCAGGTTGGTCAGGTTGACAAACACACCCTGAGAATAATAGTGGCCTGTCAGCACCGCGTTTCCGCCATAGGGAATGTAAGCGCCGCCTTCCAGCTCACCAATGTACCCGCCCAGCATAGAGAGATCCCAGCCGTTTTCAAACGCGCCATCCAGATAGTAGACATGGACAATCGGAATTGCATACTCCATGCCGAGACCGATTGCTGGAATTTGCAGTGAGTTGCCGGTGAAGATAAACTCCTGCGGCTTGACAGACATCGGCTGCGGGCTGCGCAGAGAATAACCGGTATCCGGAATTGCTTCGCGCGGGCATTCTTTATAGTTTATATCGACAAACAGGTTCATATTGCTGTCGGTCAGCGGCCGGTTATAAGCCAAAATAAATTCAGGATCATTATTGTTGTTGAATTTTGGCTTTTGCGTCAGCTTGAACTTTCCGCCTTTGATGATGATCCGCGTGTAAGGCGGTAAAACCAGCTTCTGCGGGGAGCAGAGCGAACCGTCAAGCGTTCTGCCATCTGCCAAAATCTGACCTTCACAGTAGACTTCTGTGAGCTCCAATGCCGCCGGCATTGTTGAACGGGCAGGGCTCAGCTCATAAGTGAGCGTCTGGTTCGAATAGTTGGAGACAAAACCATACTGTTCATTAATGGCATTGAATTCGATCGTCTGCATCGTATAATCTTCACCGCAGCCGTCCCAGCTTGCCCGGTACTGGCCGTCCTGACCGGAGCTGCGGCAGGTATCCTGACCATCTTTTTGCGGGATTGTGATATAGAATTCCATCCAGGCACGATTTTCATAGCCGCTGTCTGTTACCCTATCGGGGATAAAAGCTCTAACACGATAAGTTCCGGCTGAACTGGCAGTAAAAAGCATCGAATTTATATATAAAGGTCTATCTACAGATTTGAACAATTTCATATGGAATTCGGTTACTGTTCTGCCGAGCGTCCCCAAATAATGGTAATAGCGATTATCCAATGTGCCATCGCTCAAATAGACGCGATATAAATAAGCGTCCGTTCCTTCTAATGTAGTGCACGCTGTGTTTGTGCATTTGCGCGTGTCAAAGAACATTTTCTTCGTTTGAGTGTTATCATAGGTTCCTGTTGGCAAATAAGGAGCTGTGCTTCCAACCCAATATGTGCTATCATTTTCGATGTCATAACCCAATGCTGTCGCGGGGTCTATAAATGAAACGCTGAAAACTTGCTTGGAAGCCAGACAGGGATCAAAAGGTGTGGATACCAGTTTGTATTTTGGATCGGCTGAGCAATATGCTGAAATCTGAACGCTCATATCCCGTTCAAAATGGAACATCGAATTTTCGTAGCCTAAAGTAGGGTCGACATTCTGATAGTACAAAATGAATGAGAAATCGACCTGACTGGGCAGCAGATTCTTGTGAACAGCGTTGCTCATTGCCAAAGATCCGCCCAGCAGTTTAATCGGTAATCGATCAAGGATGCTTGGTCCGGACCATGCGGCTGGTACAGTAAGCGTCTCTGTCTTAGTTGCAGCAACATAGTCATACCGGATCCTCAAATCAGCATCTTCAGTTTCATCTGCATCATTATCATCAAAGAAGAAATCGATGGTGTAATTTATCTTGTCATCCTTGGGCAAGCCAATGACCTTAAAGCGATTCCTATCGATCGTTTCTCCCATCGGGAAACTGACGATCGTAAACGGTTTTGCTTGATTTTCTACAAAACTGAAGGTTTGGATATCTCCAATAATCGCAGGGTCCACACAATTTTCATAGACAAATTCGGTTCCTGGTGCGGGCAAGAAAGCCGCTGGCAACTGGTTCCAAGCACAGGCTGTTGAATAAGCGTCTACCTTTGCGTTTCCTTCAAGCAGGATTTTTGTCGTATCATTCAAATCGACAATATCAAATGTGTAAGTTCCTTGAATTGCTTTGAGGTCTGGCGCAGCGCCGGTAAAGTTGGGAATAAAACGAATGTCAATTCTGCCAATTGTTCCACCTGCAGGAAAGCTGTTGCAGCTGAAAGAATTTTTTTCAGTATCAGTCGTTAGCTGTTGGCATTGATAAGCTGTGCTGCCAGAAGCAGCATATAAAACGACTTCCATCACATTATCGGTACCGGTTAGTGGATTATAGTAATTCCCATCCGGATCCTTTAATTGAACCTGAATGCGGTCCCGCCAAAATTCAACAGAATTTCCAGCTATTGAAACGCTTGCTGTGTAAGGAATCCCGTCATTGACCAGATCCTTGCAGCCCTCTTCAGCGAGGGTAAATTCCGTCGCCGCTGCGACAGGCAGCGCATTCCCGAAGATCGCGAAGATCATCAGCAGGCTGACCAGCCAGAAAATTGATTTTTTCATATTCATGCAATTCTCCTTACTCATTTCCCAAGTTCCCCCGGGGAGTTGCTTGCTCAAATTCAACCATTTTAACATGAATAATCGTACCATATTACAGGCACGCTGATAATGATTGCTGTCGAGCCGTAGTTTTTTTCTAATCAATACAGTTAAAACGATTCTGCAGCGGGATTAGTTCCGTCCCGCTCAAAATCCAAACAGGTCAAGCGTCTCAAAATATACCGTTTCTTCTTTTGGAAGCTGGTATAAAATTCCCTGAGGCGTTTTTCGCACCTGCCAGGCGTCCCTGCGTTTCAGCTGAACGCTGGATTGATCCTTTTTCTGGTAGGTAATTGACGAAAATTCGGGGTCTTTTCCGCTGACAAAATACAGAACGTGATCGACTGCCAGCAGCTGCTTTTCAGCATCCACACCAGTCAGCCTCCCCAGCTTCGCTAACCCGGCAGATTGATTCCCGCCATACGCCAAGACGTAAAAATCTTCAGGCAGCGGCTGATTCTGATATTTGTGGATCAAGTCTCCCGGTGTACTGAAACCAGCTGAGAGCCCCTCAGCTGAAAAATTACGCCGGCTGTAAATCGAGTAATACTCCTCAAAAAGTCCCTGTTGATTCCAGCTCGCTTCCCAGATGTATGGGTCCGGATTGAGCGAAACGACTGAGGCTGAATCCGGTAAAAAGGCAATCAGACCGTTTTGCAGCGCCAGTTCGCCCGCCTGCCGCGGATAGAGAAAAGAGCGATTTAAACGATCGATCATGATGCGGTTATGTTGCGAATTGACGAGCGACCAGACCAGCAGGACCGAACCGCCAGCCAGCAGCCATTTCGACCTGCACCCTTGCACCTTGAGCCGCGGCGCCAATGCAGCCGCCAGCGCGCACATCAGCATGCTGACCCCGAAATACTCGAGGTAGACCGGCAGATATCCCAGTCCCGGCAGCAGTTGACCCTGATAACGGGCACTCAGCGCGATTGGGATCGCCGGCAGCAACCAGAAACACAGTCCTAGCACCGCCAGCAGCGTCAAACCTGACTGGTTGGATTTCTCAGTATTCTGATTCTTTGAGTGAGTGATCCAAAAAAATGTCAGCACAAACCCGAATGCGATCAGCCATTCGACACTCTCCGTCTGAAGGAGGAGCGTGCTTGAACGATAGGGCAGGGTTTCCCGTGCCAGATAGCTTGACCCCATGATTGCGATCTGGCTATTGAACAGAAAATGACTCAATGGCAGCGCTGCCAGCAGCTGAATCAGCCAGGTGCGCAGAATCCGCCCGATATCCAGACTGAATGCGATGCCGGAATAAGTTTCTCCTTGAACAAAGAGGCTGCGGACAATAAATATTGCAGTCAGGCAAATGAGAATAAGAATGCCGAAGGGAATTGTGATTCGAATCGATTCACGCAGGTTTCGCTTTTCCGCCCAGCACACCAGCAGAATCATCAGGATGAAGGGATAACTGACTTCATAAGTCAACAAGCTGACCGCAAACAGCAGCAGGCTAATCCAGAAGTTTTTTCGCCGTCCTTCTCTCAAAAAACGCAGCAGAAAATAAACGGTCAGGATTAATTCCGCAAATATCACCTGCATCAATGCGTAAAATCCAGTGACAGGATCCTGATAGGGGCGGAATTGGATCAGGAGCGGGATCAGCAGCATCGCCGCTTGAGCAATCCGCCGGGAACGAGTTGCATAGCGCACAGTCATTCCGAGCAGCAGCTGATTTGCACACACGGATAAAATGATGATCAGTTTATAGATTCGCACATCTTCGATGTAGAAAAGCAAATAATAGTAGCAGGATAGCAGGTTGATGCGCCCCAGTTCGATATAATTGCGCATAAAGGTCAGCAGATTCTGCCAGAGCGGCAAATTGTCAAATTTCTCTGCCAGATAAAGGGTTGCGTTCACCGCGTCATCCCAGAAATATCCGCTGTGGATCAGCGATCTCAGCGAAAGCGCAGTCAGCACAAGAATAAAAAGTTCAATTTTCCAGCGATTGAGCCAGCTGAGGAGGAAGTTTTCTGTTTCCCCGGATGATTCTCGGGCTGCACTCACTGCGCTCGCTTAGCTCGCAGAGCGCTCAGGTTTCCCGGCAGCCAGCCACAGCAGCATACCTGCTCCGAAAAACCAAAGCATTAAAAAGAGGAAGCTAAAGCGTTCGATTCCTTCTGCGTGTGCCTGAATCAACGGCAGGGAGCTCGCGCTGCGCTGCAGCACAGGCATGCCGAGTCCGATGAGGAGCTCAGCCCAAGCCAGCAGCCTGTCTTTTGAGCGGTCAGAAAAGCCAAGGTCAATTATCGCCAGACATAGCGCAATCGCTGCCAAAAGAAACGCTCGGCGTCCGGACAAATCCCCAATTAATAAAACTAATGAGGTCAGAATTGCCAGCGCGAAACAGCTCAGTGAGATATATTTTCGGTTCATTTACTGAAATCTCGTCAATCCGATCGAGTCAAAAAAGATCGCCTGCGGATCATCTAATTTGTATAAGCAGCCTGCCTGCATCTCGTTCTGCAGCCAGGCATCCCTGAGGCTCAGTGCGTGCCAGCCGCCGTCCCATGTCATGTAGCTGACGGAGAGGGAAACATCACAATTCCCCGCAACAAAGAACAGGATTTCCTTGGCAATCGGGGTATCTAAAAGCGGTTGATCTGCAACACCCGTTTCAACCAGCTTCCCCATTTTCGCGAAACCGGTCTGCTGATGGCCGGCATATTCCAATATAAATGTGTCCGTGAAAATTCTGGACTGCTGATTCTCAGCCAGTGTGCTTTTTTCGAGAACTTCCTGCGGGCTGAGCACTTGCAGAGCGGTTCCAGCGTTCAACTGCACAAAATCAGCGCGCAGCGGCTGATCATTCCAGCCAGATTCCCAAAGATAATTCTCGTTGTTTGTGATCAGTACATCTGTTTCCGGATCAAGGTCTTTTAGAATTCCCGCCTGAAGCGCAGCTTCGCCTGCCGTTCTCGGATATAAAAATGTCTCATTCATCAATGCGATCACTTGCCGGTTCGCCTGCTGATTCAGCAGAAAGAGCACGCTGAACGCCGCAACTGTGAAAGTGTACAAGTCCTCTTTTGGGGCTGGCGTTTTAATTTTTTGAAACAGGCTGGCGCCAGTCAGAAACAACAACATGGCAGCGGCAAAATAGCCGAAGTAGACCGGCAGATATCCCAGCCCGGCAATGATCTGATTCTGATATTTTTCACTGACCGCGATGACAAGCGCTGACAATCCGAGCAGTGTAAATGAGAAAATCCAATGAAAACCGGTTATTTTTGGCAGCTGACCCGATTTTTTCTGTGCGATGAATAAAAACATTATCAGGCACAGAGAGAGAAGATCAATCCATTGAATGTCATGAATCAGGGAACTGAGATTCAAATTAAAGATTTCTCCAGCCGGCACCAGTTTTCCCAATAACACTGCATCGTTCCCCGCCAGCCGATAGTTCAGCGGGAATGCTGCCGCCATTTGATTCACCCAAGTCGAAAGAATTTTCCCGAAATTGAGACTGAAATTCGTCCCTTCATACAGCACTTCTCCGGCAGCGGCATAACTTTGCCGCAAACCGAATGAAACCGCTAACAGAACCGCCTCGATGATTCCATACGGAAGCACCTGCAGGAAAAGCTTTTTCAGGGATTTACAGGAACGCCAGGCGAGCAAGACGATCAGCAAGATGAACGGATAAAACATCTCATAGGACATCAGCCCGATTGTGAAAAGGATCAGGCTGCCGACCAGATGCTTTTTTCGGCGTTTTTCCAAATAAAGGTCAAACAGGATCAGGCTGCCCATCAGTTCAGCGAACATCATCTGCATCAGTCCGTAATAGCCGGTTATCGGATCATGATAGATACGGAGCTGGAAGCAGAGCGGCAGCAGCACCAAAATCAGCACGCCGGAAAGTTTCGACCCGCTGAAAAAGCGCTCAGAAAATTTATTGAAGAGCAGCGCGTTAATCAGAATCAACAAAAGGAGCAACAGTTTATATGCCCGGGGGTCGGGGAACAGGTAAAAAATAATAAACTGAAACGTGGCAAACGGGTTAATCCGCCCGCGCTGAGCATATTTGAACATCTCATCCCAGGTCTGCTGCCAGATGGAGCCGCCGCTGGTCTTGAGCGCTGGAATTTGGGCGGAGAAAATGCTGTCATCCCAATAAAATCCGCTTCGGAGAACGGGGATCAGTGAGATGAAAATAAAAAGGAGCGTCAAAATTAACAACGTCCTGGCAGACAATTCTTTTTCGGCACAGGGCTGAATGTGAACCATTTTCCGAACGCGGCTGATCAGCCCGGTCAGCAACAGGATCAGCGGTAAAAAATTGAACTGAACCAGCTTTGCCGCGAGCGAGATCTGCTGCATCCGCGGTTCTGCCCAGAGCAGTGTCACAAGCAGCCAAAGCGTGGCGGCTGCAGCCAACGCCCAATCGCGCCAAATTCGCCCCAGCGAGCCGCTGAACCGCAGATCGAGCACAAACAGCAGCAGCAGCGTCAGCACGAGCAGCACAGCGCCCCTGAACGGACCGATGATCAGGCGCTGGGCGTTTGACAGCGAGGTCTGAACGAGCAAAAACCCGATTGCGAGCACAATCAGGCAGGCAATCGCAGCCAGCAAGGTTCTTTTTCGCGCCTTTGTTGGAATCATATTCATCATTATAAATTAAGTTCGATTTCGAGGACAACTTGACTCGGGCATTCGGGAGTAAAAGTGCTAAACGCAGCGCTGGATTTTCGAAGGATGAAAGGGTAAAGGGATCAGACTTGCCGCTGAATGGCACCTGCCTTCAAAGCAAGTTGCCAAAATTTAGAAAATTCCCAACCAGCAAATCAGCCTGGCTGCGAAAATAGTAGCGTTAATTTTCAGAAATTAAAAGAGGTTCAGATCAGAATGCGTCTTTTGAAGAGCGTAATAGAAATCCAGATCACCGATACCAGCAGGACTGCCAGCAGAATCAGCTGGGCGATAAATTCCGGTGAGAACGCCAAACCGATGGATTGATCGCTGTCCCGCAGCATTTGCTGAATTTCTTGCTGAGCAGAGAGCCCAGCGGTTCCAGCAGTTTCATTCGCCGAAACCGCAAGATCCAAAACCCGTTCAGATTCCGCCGGAGAGGCTTGCGAACGGTCATCCGGCAGCACGCGCTGGGCGGTCACCAAATATTCGAGCTTCGGATTGCCGCCGCGCACACCCTTGGAGGAATAATTTTCCGTCACAGATGGATCGGCTGACACGTTTTGGAAAGAGATTTCCGGCGCAGCTTCTTCAGCGGCAATTTCAGCCGGCAGCGCTTTGGCGGAATAGTTCGGCTCAGCTGACATTGCGGCAGGCGCAGCAGAATTGGCTGTATTCAAAAATGGGAAAATGAAGGTGAACATGAGCCCCAGGCAGGCGAAGACTGCTGCAGTGCGAAACGCCGGAAACAGGCGTTCCCAGATGCTGGCTTTGCGATGCTCCATCGCCATCGCCCGTGTCAGCGTGTAATTTCGCGGCGGTTTTTGGGTCGGCAATTCGTGCAAAAGACGCTTGACCTGCAGCGTTTCAGCAAGGTCATTTTTAAGCGACTCCTCCCGGGAAAGACGCTCAGCAAACAGCATCATTTCCTGATCTGTCATCTCGTGATCCAAATAGCCGTTAATCAAATCCAAATCGTTCATCGTCCAACCTTAAATAGACTTAAATAAAATCATCTTCCTTTTCTGCATAACGATCAGCAGAACTCAAAAGTTCCATTTTTCCTTTTAAACAATCCCGCATCTTTTGTCTTGCTCGAAACAGACGGCTTTTGACCGTTCCGAGCGGCTTTTTCAGGATTTCTGCCGCTTCCTGATAATCCATTTCCTGAACGTCAATCAGCACCAGTACCGCGCGATATTCATGCGGCATTCGGTTCAGACAATTTTCAACCATCTGCATGGTTTCATTCTTTTCAGTTATTTCATCCGGTTCGGGATTGGGGTCAATCAGCCAGCTCGCATCCTCGTATTCCTCATTGTCTTCGATCGAGACCGGCTCAAGCGGCGAGGTCGGATGGCGCTGAATTCTTCTTAATTCATCATAGCAGGCGTTGATTGTGATCCGCAGGATCCAGGGTTTAAACGAATCCCCTTTGAACGAATCCATATGTTTCCAAGCGGAAATAAAGGCGGTTTGAGCCATGTCATTCGCTAAATCAGCGTCAAACATGATCCGCAGAGCAGTATTGTAAACAACTGTCTGATAGAGGATAACCAGCTTGTTGAAAGCTTCTAAGTTACCGCGAATTGCTCCTTCGATCAGTCTCGATTCATTCAGTTCCATGTCCGCCTGTCAATTTCCGCATTTTATTGTAAGTCAACTTCTTGCTCAATTGATGACTGTCAGATCTCCCCAATTGCTGCCGCTGCGCGCTTCTGTCAGCAATGGCACTGAAAGCCTGATCGCGTTTTCCATCACTTCCTGCGTCAGCCGGCGGGCAGCGTCCAGATCAGCTGTCGAACATTCCAACAGCAATTCGTCGTGAACCTGCAGCAAAATTCGTGCGTCCAGTCCGGAATTGCTGAGTTTTTCGTCCAGCTGGATCATAGCGACTTTCATGATATCCGCCGCCGATCCTTGAACAGGCGCGTTGATCGCTTCTCTTTCTTCCCGATTGCGCAGGTTGAAATTTGTCTGGGATTTTAGATTTGGAAAATAGCGTTTTCGCCCCATCATCGTCTCGACATATCCCTGTTCAGCAGCCTGAACCTTCAAGGAATTTAAAAATGTCTTGATTTTTGGGAAGCGCTTGAAATAAGTGTCAACAAAATATTCAGCATCCTTGCGGGACATGTTCGCGGTCTGGCTCAATCCAAACGTGCTCATCCCGTAAATCAAACCGAAATTGATCGCTTTGGCGTGCCGGCGCATTTCTTTTGTAACATCCGCCAGCTCACAGCCGTAAACCGCAGCTGCCGTAGCCGCGTGAATATCCTGCCCGGCGCTGAAAGCGCTGAGCATCCCATCGTCCTGAGCCATGTGTGCTACGATCCGCAGCTCAATTTGGCTATAATCGACTGACAGGAGGACAAATCCCGGATCAGCGATGAACGCAGAGCGCACTTTCCGCCCCAGTTCAGTTCGGGTTGGGATGTTTTGCAAGTTCGGAGCTGAAGATGCCAGCCTGCCAGTCACCGTGCCGGTCTGATTAAACGAGGTATGAACCCTGCCGGTGCGCGGATTGACTGCCACCGGCAGCGCGTCTACATAAGTACTTTTCAATTTTGACAATTCGCGGTGCTCCAAAACCAGATCGATCACTGGATGAGACCCGCGCATCTCGTCGAGAACATCCGCAGCGGTTGAATATAACCCGGCAGCTGTCTTCTTCTTTCTGCCGGGCGGTTCCAGATTGAGCGACTCAAACAGCGCGCGGGAAAGCTGCTGCGTGGAATTGATGTTAAACGAATAGCCAACACCGGCGTAAATGTCCTTCTCGATTTCGCTGAGCCTGACTTCAAGGCTTTTTGACATCTCCTTTAGAAATGGAGCGTCAACCCGAATACCTGCCATTTCCATTTTCATCAATACGGAAATCAACGGCATTTCAAGCGTTTCAAAAATCTCTTCTGTCTGCTGGTCTTTTAAGGCGGCTTTCAGAACGGGCACCAGCCTAAACGTCATGTCAGCATCCGCGGCAGCATAAGGAGCGGCATCCGCGACCTGAACTTCCGCCATGGTACGCTGGTTTTTACCCTTGCCGATCAGCGTGTCAATGGTCTGCATGCTGACACCCAGCAGGTCAAATGCCATCGGTTTCAAGCCCAGGTTTTTTGATTCTGGGTCGACGACCCAGCCGGCTGTCATCGTGTCAAAGAATGGACCAACCACATCAATGCCATGGTTTTTTAGGACAATCAGGTCATATTTAATGTTATGACCGGCTTTCAAAATCTCATGTTTCTGGAAAGGCGCTGCCAGTGCGCGCTGAACAGTTTCCAAGGGCAATTGCGGTTCGCCCGTCAAATGGCCGATCGGAATGTAATACCCTTCTCCGCTCTTGACCGCCAGCGAAATGCCGACCATCCGGCAATTCATTGGATCCGTTCCGGTTGTTTCTGTGTCAATCGCAATCATGTCAGCCTGCGTCAATTCATCAGCAAGCTTTTCCAGTCCCGCTTCTGAATCAATCACGTGCGTGACAGTTTCTTTCAAAACCTCCTGCTCAGCAGAAGATGTCTGCGCGATTCCGAATAATGAGAGTTGATGCTGATCCTGATTCAGCACCGGGGCAATCGCGTGCAGCCGCGGGATCAATGACTTGAATTCCAGGTCGCGGAAGAATTTTTCAACTTCCGGATAGTTGATCCGATCGGTTGCGCCCTGTTTCAAATCCACTTCTGGGTTCAAATCTGTGCGAATCGTCGCCAGCTGCTGGCTTAAATAAGCATTCTCGCGATTTTCAACTAATTTACTCCGAATGGAATCTTTTAGGTCGTCCAGATGTTCATAAATACTGTCCAGTGTCCCATATTCCTGCAGCAGCGTCACGGCTGTTTTGGGACCGATTCCTGCCACGCCGGGGTAATTATCAGACGGATCGCCAACCAACGCTTTATAGTCAATCACCTGATCGGGGTACACCCCCAGCAACGCCTTGACGCCCTGAATGTCATATTCTTTTGATTCAGTAACTTTCCCGCCGGAGAGATCCACCACGACTTCATCGGTCACCAGCTGCAGTAAATCCTTGTCGCCGGTGATAATCTTAACCCGCTGTCCCAAACCGACTGCGATGCGCGAAGCGCTGCCGATCACATCATCCGCTTCAAACCCCTCAAGCTCCAGCCGCGGGAATCCGAAAATGTCGGTCAGTTCCCGCATGCGCTCGATCTGAGCGCGCAGTTCATCCGGCATCTTAACCCGGGTCGCCTTATAAGATTCAAAAAGATCGTTGCGGAAAGTCCGCCCAGTATCAAAGGCAATCGCGATGAAATCCGGCTTTTCCTTTTCAAGCAGGCGCAGCAGAATGCTGGCAAACCCATACGTTCCGGCAGTCGGCTCGCCGCTGGACGTGCTCCAGCGAGAAGAACCGCCCGAACCGGAAGTCAGGGCAAAGTAAGCCCGGTAAGCCAGTGCATGGCCGTCTAATAATGTAATAATCATTCGATTCCGTTCTTCTTAACGTTCCATACTGATCACCTGGTCTTCCCAGCGGTGCCAGTTTCCAAATCTCTGATTAAGAATTCGTTTGCCCTCGCCGGGAGATTCCAGTCCGAGTGATTCCAGATCTGCGTCAACCATGATCCGAACCAGCTCATGAAATTTTATCTTCGGTTCCCAATCCAGAACTTTTTTCGCCTTGGACGGATCAGCCAACAGATAGTCCACTTCAGTCGGTCTGAAATAGCGCGAGTCAATCTTGACATACTCATGCCAGTCAAGTCCAATATAGCCGAATGCCTCATCCAAAAACTCTCGGACAGTGTGCGCTTCGCCAGTGCCAAGCACAAAGTCATCTGCCTGATCCTGCTGCAATATTTTCCACATCGCTTCGACATACTCCGGCGCATAGCCCCAGTCCCGCTTTGAATCAAGGTTGCCCATGTAAAGCGATCGTTGCAGCCCTGCCTGAATCATTGCGACTGCCCGTGTGATCTTGCGGGTCACGAATGTCTCGCCCCGGCGCGGCGACTCATGATTAAACAGAATCCCGTTGCAGGCATACATGCTATAGCCATCGCGGTAGTTGCGGGTGATCCAATATGCATAGAGTTTTGCGGCGGCATAAGGACTTTGAGGTTCAAAAGGCGTGATTTCACTCTGCGGCGGTTTTGCTTTGCCATAAAGCTCGCTGGTCGATGCCTGATAAAAACGCGCTTTTGAATTGGTCTTGCGCATCGCTTCAAGGATTCGAATCGTGCCCAGTCCGGTCGTATCGCCGGTATATTCAGGCATATCAAAACTGACCCGCACCTGGCTTTGGGCAGCCAAATGATAAATTTCATCCGGCTGAACATTATAAATAACATCGATCAAGGATTCAGAGGTGGAAATGTCTCCATAATGGAGAAAAAAGGGCACCGGTGCTTCTGCCATCTGAGACAGATTATAGACATGGTCAATGCGGCGCGTGTTAAAGGTGCTTGCCCGGCGCAAAATGCCATGAACTTCATACCCTTTTTCCAGCAGCAGTTCTGATAAATAAGAACCGTCCTGTCCTGTGATTCCTGTGATGAGCGCTTTTGTCATATGATTGCCTCCTGATCAATTATCTGAATTATATCGGATATTCCGCTTTGCCCCTTTCAGACCCATTTTTACCAATCTGGATCGCTAGGGAAACGCACTAAAAAAGGAACAAATAAATGTTCAAATAATTGAAGGCAGGTTGTCATAATCTCCTGCCAGATCCGCCAGCGGAATTCAATTTATTCAGCAAGCGGATCGAATATACTTAGAAGCATGGTCAGAACACCTCTCAGAAAGTTTGCCTTTTGGGCAGGGGGACTTGCGCTTTTTTGCGGGTTGGTTCTCTATTACATTTTCTTTTACAGCTATGCTTTCCCGGTCAACTCTGACAATATGTATTTCATCCATGCTGCGGAGGATGTGCTGGCGGGAAACGTACTGCTCAAAGGCTGGAATGGCGGCTTTTTCGGCGCGCTGACCGGCGACATCTTATGGGCAGCCGGACTGCGATTATTTCTGAGTCAGAAAGCCGTTCTGTATCTGATCGGACCGCTTTCCTATGCGCTGATCGTATTGTTCAGCTGGCTGATCCTCTCGGCGCTGCCGACCGAATCCAGCGGCTGGATTCGCGGGGTACTGCTGCTGGCAATCGTCTTTGTGCCCGCTGCGCTGCGCCACAATATGCTGACGGTCGGAATGCATGGCATTGCAATCGCAACAATATTAATCCTGACCTGGCTGGCAGCCAGACTTGATCAACAAAAAGGTATCGCTCACGCTAAATGGCTCTCAGCCGCCTATGCGCTGCTGCTTTGGGGCGGGTGTCTGGCAGATGGATTTGTCCTGTACTATTTTGCGCTGCCGGCGATTCTCGTGCTCATCATCGAGCTGCTGCGAGGGAGACGAATCCTGCGCGGACTGCTGGGGCTGACAATCCTGGCGGCGGCAGGGGGCATTCTGACAGACAAGCTGATCAGCCGATTTGGTTTTCTTCAGACGGTTCCCACTTCTTTCAGTTTAATTTCGTTTTCTGACTTGCCTCATTATCTTCAGAACAGTTTCCGAACCTGGTTTCTGATGTTTGGGTTCGATCCAGCGGCAGACCTGTCAGCCATCGCCGTGCTCCGCGGCATGGCCGGACTGGTTGTGATGGCATTAACGATTTCCGCCGCGCTGCGTTATTTCAAACAGCCATTTTCAATCCGCATCCTCTTGTTTTGCTGTCTGCTTAACGCCGGAAGTTTCACGCTTACTGGTGTTACCAATGGAGAGCCAGCGGTTCGATACCTCAGTCCGGCTTTTTTTGCAGCGACGATCGTCGCTGCTGCGCAAATTCTCAGCTGGCGTCCAGAAAAAAGACACTTCGCATGGGCGGCTGCCCTGCTGCTCGGAGTTTTTGGGCTGAGCAATCTGTCTTTGTCCTGGCACTCAGCTCCGGTCAGCAATCAGGCTTATGTTGAAATTGCCGATGCACTGAAAGATCGCGGAATTACACGGCTCTATGCAACTTATTGGGAAACCCATGCGTTATCTTATTATAGCGGCGAAAAGTTCATTTCAGCTCCAATCACCGTTGCGGATGGCAGGATTGTTCCCTATCAATGGTCATCGAAAGCGGACTGGTATCAACCGGCGTTTGAAGCTGACTGCGTGCTGGTGAGTCAAAACAAGCGTTATGGCATAACAGAAGCTCTCTTAGTCGAACAGTTTGGAGAGTTTCAGCATCATCTGGCTTATCTGGGCACCGATCTTTATTTTTATGATAAGAATCTTTCCGCTCTGATTACAGAATCGGGAGATTAATAACAGGAAGGTATGCAAAGCGAACCGAAAAAACAATCCGGAGGTCTCGCCGGAAAAATCATCTTTGTGCTGATAAGCGGACTGCTCATCGGCACCGTCATTTTTTTAGGATTTTCCTGGTTTTACCAGCGATCCTATCAGCAGAAAATCTATGAGGGCGTCACGGTCTCCGGCATCAATGTCGGCGGTCTGACGCAGGACGAAGCCAATCAACTGCTGCGCCAGCAGCTGCGTTATCCAACAGAATCAGCTTTCGCTTTCCGTTATGAAGACCGGGTCTGGCACGCAATTCCTGAGGAATTAGGCATGCAGATCCAGTATGACGCGACAGTCAAGAAAGCCTGGGCATTCGGACGATCCAGCGACGGCACCACCAACCTCAAGGATCGCTATCGCGCACTGATTTTCGGGCAGAATCTTGAAGCTGTGCTGATGTTCGATGAACGGGTTGCGTTCAATTTCATCACAACGCTGGCGGGATATATTGATGAACCGCTTGAGCAGCCGTCCATCACGCTGCAGGGATCAGAAGTGCAGATTGCTCCCGGGAAAAGAGGGCTGGCAGTTGACCGCTTGCTGACGTTAACCCAGCTGCAAATCCTGGGGAAGAACCTGCAAACGACTGAACTGGACATTCCAGTGACCGTGCTTGAGACGACAGCGTCCAATCTGGCAGAGCAAAAAGTGATCCTTGAAGCGCTTCTGCAGGAAGATTTTCTGATCACCGTCACCGAGAATAACGCGGTTCGCGAAGTTGACCGCATTCCCGCTGATTTGCTGGCTGGCTGGATCAATTTTCAACCGGTGATTTCCGGCAGCGAGGTCACAATCGAGATGATGCCGAAGCGCGAGCCATTTTACAATCGTTTGGTCACGACCAGCCTTGAACTGCTCAAGAAACCTGAAAACGCCCGCTTTATTTTCAATGACAGCACGCATATCATCGAACCGGTTAAAGACGCGGTTGTCGGGCAGGAGTTGGATATTGAAGCTACCCTGATCAACATCGCAGACGCGCTGCAGGCGGGGAACCACGCTGCTGAGGCGGTTATGATAATCAAACCGCCGGAAGTACTGGCGTCCGCCAGCGGGCAGGATTTGGGCATCACCGAATTGGCACACTCGCAGTACACCTACTTTTTCGGTTCGTCGCCCGAACGCATCCAAAACATCCAGGCTAGCGCTGCTGCTTTTCACGGGTTGCTGATCGCACCGGGAGAGACGTTCTCAATGGCGGAAAACATCGGAGATATCAACATCGACAACGGCTATGCCGAGGCGGCAGTGATCGTTGGCGGTGAAACGGTTCAGGGCATCGGCGGCGGCGTCTGCCAGGTCAGCACAACGCTTTTCAGAGCGGCATTCTTTTATGGGCTGCCGATTCGCGAACGGCACCAGCATGCTTACCGGGTGTTCTATTATGAGCGGCTGGCAAATGGCAATATTGACCCGGGACTGGCAGGCATGGACGCCTCCGTTTACGTTCCGGTTCTCGACCTGAAATTTACAAACGACACCCCTTACTGGATTCTGATGGAAGCTTATGTCAATCCAACGTCTATCCAATGGAAGTTTTACAGCACCAAAGTGAATCGCTATGTGGATTGGAAATCAAGCGGATTGCAAAATGTGACAACGCCTGAAAAGCCGCTTTACCGCGAAAATCCAAAGCTTGCTTCCGGCGTAGTCGAACAGGTTGACTGGGAAATTGACGGCGCAGATGTTGATATCGTGCGGACTGTCTATGATCCGAATGGGCAAGTGCATCTTCAGGATCGCTTTGTAACCAAATACGAACCTTGGCAGGCAATCTTTGAATACGGTCCCGGAACACCCGGGATGCCGCCTGAAAAATAGATTATTTCGCTGGCGGGACGCCTTCAGCGCCCGTATGCAATGTGACTGGCAAAAATGTCGATATGGTAAAATCGGAATACAATTTGGATAAACAGACCGGAGGATTTTGTATGGTTAAAAAAGAATTGTTGGATATTTTGCGCTGCCCCGTTTGTGTCAAAGAGAACAAAGGAGCATTGACGCTTTTCAAGGAAAGCTGGCTGGTCTGTGATAATTGTCAGCGCAAATACCCGATCGTCGATGATATTCCCGTAATGCTGATTGAAGAAGGCAGCAAATGGGTGGACACTGCTCCAGAAAACCTTCAGATTCCTCCCGAAATTTAAGAAAGCGAAGTTGGTGTTTTTATGACTCAATATAACAAACCGCAAAACCCGGAACAAGGCAGGGGACCGGCAGCCAATCAGCCCCAGCAGCCAGGATTTCGGCCGCAGGGACAATTCGAGCCCAATGCGCCGCAACAGCCTTTGCCGCAAAAACCGCCGGTTAAGAAGAAAAACAATAAAAAATGGACGACCCTTGGAATCTTTGCCGCGATTGGGTTGATTTTAGGGTTCATCGTTTTCAACACAGTCAACCGCTATACCAAAGCGATGACCATCATCAACATTCCAGGCGCCCCGATTATTGATAAATCAGGCAATCTTAAGATCGAAAGTACCCAGGCGCCGGAGGATGAAGAGAATATCCAGCTCTCCGAAATCACACAGGTCAAAGGCGATGCCTGGGACGGCGTTTCACGCATCACTTGTCTGGCAATGGGGCTGGACTATCGGGACTGGGAAGCGCAAGAAAAATACGCCCGCTCGGACTCAATGATGCTGTTGACTTATGATCCGATTACCAAAATGGCAGGCATGCTTTCAATCCCGCGCGACCTCTGGGTCGCTATTCCCAATCATGGTTATGGCCGTATTAATACCGCCTATTATCTCGGCGAGGCTGAAAACCTGCCGGGCGGCGGGCCGCAGCTCGCGATGGAGACAGTTGAACTGTTCCTCGGAATTGATATTCAGTTCTTTGCAGTGATTTCATTCGAAGGATTTGTCGACTTTATTGACTCGATTGACAAACTTGCGATCAATGTCAAGGATCAGATCACGGTTGACCCGATTGGTCCGGCAAACACCGTCACGCTCTATCCGGGTGTTCAGGACCTCGACGGCGCGACTGCGCTGGCATACGCCCGCCATCGTTATTCAGAGGGCGGCGACTTCGAACGTGCTCAGCGCCAGCAGGACGTGATTTTCGCGCTCTATGAGCAGATGGTCTGGCAGCTGCCTCAGCTGCTTGGCAATGCGGATCAGCTGTATGCAAGCCTCTCCAAGGCACTCCGCACCAACCTGACCTTCAGCGACATGATGAAAGTCGCCTGGACCGTTGTCGATCTCACGCCGAGTCAGATCGTGCGCAGCGTCATCGCCCCGCCAATGCAGGTGGAATTCGGTAAAACAGCTGACGGGTCTCAAGATATTCTGATCCCGATTCCGGATAAAATCCGAGCAGCTCGCGACGTAATTTTCAGCACCAGTATGGCGGCTTCTCCGGCGACAGTCAGTGAGGATCGTGCTACGCTGATTGCAGCCGAAGGCGCGCACATCACGTTGATGAACGGATCGACCAATCCGGAAATCCTTGATCGGACAGTCGCTTATCTGCAGCAATACGGCATCACAATTGACTCGATCGGTCAGGCTGCCAATTCATACACCAACTCGCTTGAAGTGAAACGCGGCAAGCCTTTCACAGCTCAATTTATTAAAGACATCATGTCGATCCCGACCGAAGCGGTCTCAATGAACTATGAGCCGGGCGGGACGGTAGATCTGGTCGTGACCATCACCGACGCATGGGCAAACAGCAACCCGATGTAAAGCGGATAGAAACAGAAACGAGCAACCTTAATATGAAAAAACCTGTTGTACTTGTTATTATGGACGGCGTGGGAATCGGAAAACACGACATGGGCGATGCGGTTTTCAATGCCAACACGCCGACTTTGAACTGGCTCATGGAAAATTGCCCGCATACGAAAATCAAAGCGCACGGCACTGCAGTCGGATTGCCTTCAGACGAAGACATGGGGAACAGCGAAGTCGGGCATAACGCACTCGGCTGCGGACAGATTTATTCGCAGGGAGCCATGCTGGTCAATGAGAGCATCGCAGACGGCTCAATTTTCAAATCGGAAACCTGGAACAGTTTGGTTTCCAACTGCGTGGCAGCCAATTCAACGCTGCATTTCATCGGTCTGCTCTCCGATGGCAACGTCCATTCCAATATCAATCACCTCAAGGCGATGATCCGCGAAGCGAAACTTCAGCATGTCAGCCGCGTTCGGGTTCATATTCTGCTGGACGGCAGGGACGTTCCCTCCACATCAGCGTTGCAGTATGTCGAGGATCTTGAAGCTGCCATGAGCGCGCTCAACGACGCCAGCTTTGATGCCCGCATCGCTTCCGGCGGCGGCAGAATGAAAGTGACGATGGATCGCTATCAGGCGGATTGGAACATGGTCAAAACCGGTTGGGAGACGCATGTGCTCGGACTGGGACGGCAATTCGCGAGCGCAGCTGATGCGATTGAAACTTATCGAAAAGAACTCGATGTGATCGATCAGGACCTGCCTGCTTTCGTCATTGCCGAAAACGGCAAACCAGTTGGCACCATCGAGGATCACGACAGCGTTATTTTCTTCAATTTCCGCGGAGACCGCGCCATCGAAATCAGCATGGCATTCGATTACCCGGATTTTGACAAATTTGACCGCGTGCGCTACCCGCAGGTAAAATTTGCCGGCATGCTTCAATATGACGGCGACCTGAAACTGCCCGAAAAATTCCTGGTGAGCCCGCCGAATATCCAGCACACCCTTTCCGAGCTGCTGGTTGAGAACAACATCCGCCAATTCGCAATTTCAGAAACTCAAAAATTTGGCCACGTGACTTACTTTTGGAATGGGAATCGCAGCGGGAAAACCAGCGAAACGCTTGAGACTTTTGAAGAGATTCCGTCGGACAACGTCCCGTTCAGCGAACGCCCATGGATGAAATCGGCAGAAATAACCGATCGCCTGATCGAAGTGATCAATTCGGGGCAGTATGACTTTATCCGCTGCAACTATCCGAACGGCGACATGGTCGGACACACCGGCAATTATGACGCGACGCTGATCGGCGTTGAGACAGTTGATCTTGCCTTGGCAAGGCTGCTGAAAGATCTTGAAAACCATGATTTTACCTTGGTGATCACAGCCGACCATGGCAACGCAGATGATATGATCGAAAAGACAAAATCTGGAAAAGTCCAATCCAAGACCGCTCACTCACTGAACCCAGTGCCGTTTATCATCTTTGACAAGGAAACCAACTGGACAATTCGGGAAGGCGACTTTGGTCTGGCGAATGTAACGCCGACACTGGCAAAACTGATGGGGCTGACCCCGCCAGCTGCCTGGGTTGAACCCATGATTTAGCAACAAAAGACCTCGCAGAAGCAAATGCGAGGTCTTTTTCTTTCTCAGTCTGACTCTCTACAGGATAAATTCCATCTGATCAACCCCCATGATCAGATCGGGGTAAATATCGCGGCCGGTTTCGACAGCCTGGCTGCGTTTTTCGATTGAATCATAGACGTTTGCGCCAAAATGGATCAGCAGCACTTGTTTCGCACCAGCTTCGCGCGCCAGCCGCGCTGCACCTGCTGGATCCATATGCCCAGTTTTCGGATTTCCCTGCTCTGGCAGAAATCCTGATTCAGTGATCAGAAAATCCGCGTTCTGAGCCAATTTAACAGCATTGTCACAAAATGCCGTGTCCAAAACAAAGGCGACAACCTTCCCCTCAATCACAAACCGATATCCGGTATCCGGGACTGCGTGAACCAATGGCAGCGCACTGACTTCAAATGGAAATCCCTGCTCTGAAAGGTCGTCAGCATCAATCAGCTCAACTGCATAAGGATGCTGATCCCAGTTCGTCGTGAAGGGTCTGCGCATGAAATCTTTCAGGTCTTCAAGTCCGCCAGCGGGCGCAATGATCCGCAGCGGCTGATCAAACGTGAACCAGTCCAGCACATGCAGCCCAATGATGTGATCGAGATGAAGATGGGTTAAGAAGATGTAGACCGGCTTCGAAAAGTCGACCCGATTTTTTATTTTCGCGATGCCATAACCAGCGTCCAGCACGATCGAAAAATCATCTGTCTGGATCAGCGTGCAGTTGGTACTGCCGGTCTGGCTGTCAAACCAGCCATTCGTTCCCAAAGCTGTAATTTTCATGCGTTTCTCCTCACTTCGGCGTTTTTTATCCGACTCGGCATCCGTCAACGAATCCCGAATATCCAGATTATAATGTTTTAAAACATAGACAGGTTGAAAAACAAAAATGATTCCAGATTTAGCTGATCTTAAGACACTTGCCAGGCAAACTGGCGTTATCATCGCCGAAGGGTTCGGCAAAACACATCAAGTAACCGATAAGGGGTTTCAGGACCCGGTCACTGAAATCGATAAAAAATCAGAAAACTTTCTGATCAGCCGTATTCAGGCGCTTTACCCCGGCCACACGATTCTGACCGAAGAGACCGGACTCCACGCTTCCGGAGCGTCTGACCATGTCTGGTATCTGGACCCGCTGGACGGCACGATGAACTACGCGCACGGCGTTCCGGTTTTTTGTGTTTCGATCGGTTATGCCTATCGCGGCGAGCTGATGCTCGGCGCAGTCTATGACCCGATGCGCGATGAATGCTACTACGGCGGAAAGGGGCAGGGCGCCTGGCTCAACGGGGAAAAACTGACAGTCGGTTCGCAGTCAGACCCGCGGCGCGCGCTGCTGGCTACCGGGTTTAATGCCAAAATGCATCGGCTGGAAATGAACAATTTTGAAATTTTCGAGCATTTTATGGGAACGACAGCCGGTGTCCGCCGCATGGGATCTGCCGCGCTTGAGATTTGTTATGTTGCTGCCGGCCGCCTTGACGGCATGTGGGAACTGGCGCTTTCAGCCTGGGACGTTGCAGCAGGATTTGTGATCGCCAAGGAAGCTGGCGTTGTCATAACGGGATTGAACGGCAATCCAGACTGTTTCAGAGAACCCTATGAATTTGTCATTGCCAATGAAGGCTTACATCGCTGGCTGCTGAATGAAATCGCATCTGTCACGAGTTCAAAGCATGAAAATTGACAAAGCTTTTCTGCGGAACCTGATTCTTTACGGCATCATCGGAGCGATCAGCGCCGGTGCGGACGCGCTTGTGTTTTATCTGCTGTTCCGGCACGCCGGTGTCAATGAATTCGCAGCCAATGTCGTCAGCGTTCACCTTGGTATTTTTCTGAGCTTCTTTCTGAACAGCCGCTACAATTTCCGCAAAACGGATCAGTTTAAACGCCGCTTCACCTCATTCTACCTGACCGGTCTGCTGGGGCTGGGGCTTTCCACGCTGATTTTGTATCTGGGTCAACAGCTGAACGCAGATGTCATGATCACCAAGCTCTTTTCGGTAGTCTTTGTCGCGCTGGTTCAATTCATCATCAATCGCGTTTTTGCTTTCGGCGACAAATGAAAGACCCGGCCGAAAGTCAGCGCTCAGATTTCTCAGCCAGAACATTCAACGCGCTGATCCTGCTGGGCGGACTTGTGCTCGGCCAGCTGGTTCAGTTTCCAAATGCATTGCTTTGGGCCGCGCTGGTTCTCAGCCTGATTTTTGCAGTCTTTTTTCGGCGGAGAGCAGCAAGGTACACGCTCGAACAACCGGCCGGAAAAACAGCGAGGGCTTTTATCCTCGCTGTTTTCTTTTTAATCGGCGTCCTGCGCGGGTCAGTCGTTCATCAGCCGCCAGCGCCGGGGCATATCGATCTTTTTGACTCTGACACCCTGAGTTTTTCGGCAATCATCAGCCGTCCTCCGAAAGAATCCAGCAGCCAGCTGCGTTTTCAAGCCGATCTTGTGACTGCAGGCTCGGCTGCCGAGGAGGAGCCAACGACAGGGCGGGTCATCATCGTGCTGAAAAAATCAGATCAGCGCTGGGTCTACCGCGATCAGATTCAAGTCAGCGGAAAACTGACCCGTTTTCAATCTTCAGCCTCAAATTCATACGCTGAATATTTAGAAAGACAGGGTGTTTCCGGCATTCTGTACAGCCCGTCCATAGAATTGATCAGCAAAGATCAAGGCAGCCCAATCCTGGCGCAAATCTACCGGCTGCGCAGTTTTCTGCTTGAAAAAGTTTATCGAATTTTTCCCGAACCAGAAAACGCGCTGATGGCAGGCATTCTGCTTGGCGATGAAAGCCGCATTCCGACCGACATTGACGAGGCATTTCAGCGCACCGGCACTGCGCACGTCATCGCTATCAGCGGGATGAATTTTTCAGTTTTAATCTGGCTGCTGTTGGCATTCGCCCACGCCATCCATAATCGCTGGTGGACGCCTTTAAGCCTGCTGCCGTTCATCCTGTTTTACACTATGCTAACGGGTGCCAATCCCGCCATCGTGCGCGCTGGAATCATGGCAGCGGTTGCGCTGGCAGGCAAAAGCATCGGCAGAGGGAAAAAGGGCAGCGAATCCCTGATGCTGACAGCCGCCATCATGGGACTTCAGAATCCGCGGATGCTTTTTGACGTCGGGTTTCAGCTTTCAGTCATGGCAACGCTTGGAATTTTATTGTTCAACCCGCCTCTCAATGCGCTGACCGCGCGGGCGCTGATCAGGCTCTTCAAAGTGAAAGCCAATCAACTCACGCTGATTCTGAACTTTTTGAATGAAATTCTAATCACTTCCATTTCCGCTCAGCTGCTGACCGTTTGGATTGTTGCCTATGCATTCAACCAGATTCCCTGGTTCTCCCTCCTTGTCAACATGCTGATCGCGCCATTTCAGACGCTGATAATGAGCGGCGGAATGCTGGCGCTGATCGCTGCTGTGATCTATGAACCCTTTGGGAAATTGCTTGGCATGCTGCTTTACCCGCTTCCTGCACTGACCATCCGGATCGTCAGTTTCTTCGGACAATTCGATTGGGCTGTTCGCTACACGAACCTGAGCCGCGCATCTGCCTGGGCAATCATGCTGGCTCTCCTCTGGTTTTGGTTCAATCGGAACCGGCTGAGAAAACTGCATCGAGACACGCTTTATCAGGCAGCCCTCGGGCTGCTGACACTATTGACTGTCATGCTCTGGCAGGCGGCTCTCAACCGGACAGATCGGAATTTTCGCCTGACCGTCCAGCACAACGCCAACGCAACCGTCATCGAGCTGAATACGCCGGGATTACGGAAAGTCATCTTAGCACATGGGCTGACCAGCTATCAGGCTCAGGATCTGATGCGTCCCGGATTCCTCGAATTCACCCATCCCGAATTAGCAGTTCTAAATTTTTCAGAATCCTGGATGGGGGATGCGTTTTACCGATCCGAGGTCAAAAAGCCTTCCCTGATGTACCTGGACAATAAAAATCCAGACCTTGCTTCGTTCGAACCTGCCCAGCTCTCACAACTGATCTTTTCGCTGGATGACGTCCAGATTGAAAGGAGCGGCGGGTTTCTCAAGCGAAATGCCTGGCAGATAAACTATAAAAATTTCTCTGTCAGCATCCCGAATGGCATTCCGCCAAACCGCCTGGACAATCTTGACGCATTTTTCAGCGGGTCCAGTCTGATCCTGCTCACAAGCAGCGATGATGAAAAAAACTGGCAGTCATTATTGGCACAATCTGATTCAAATGCTATTTTGTTCTCCGCTCGAAACATAAAAAACCTTGAAATTCGCTCTGATGGATACCAGTTTTGGCTTAACAATGTGAAATAATCGATAAATAATTGAAAAAACCTTGTTGGTTTTGTAAACTTTGATAGAATCAAAGCATATCAAAGGAAAATTTTGCGGAGGATCAAATGGTACCTACAGATAATGTCTTAGCTGTCATCCTCGGTGGTGGGCGAGGAACCAGGTTATTTCCTCTAACACAAATGAGGTCAAAGCCTGCTGTCCCGATCGGCGGTCAATATCGGCTCATCGATATCCCGATCAGTAACTGTATCAACTCTGGAATATTTAAAGTAGCAATTCTTACCCAGTTTAATAGCGTCTCCCTCCATCGCCATATTTCGGACACTTACCAATTTGACCGCTTCCACTCGGGTTATGTCCAAATTTGGGCAGCGGAACAGCGTGCTGACAACAACGACTGGTATCAGGGAACGGCTGACGCGGTCAGAAAACAGTTGAGTGAGATCATCACTGCGCGAACGGAATATGTTCTGATCCTCTCCGGCGACCATCTTTATCGCTGTAACTATGCAGACATGCTTCAATTCCATATTGATAACCATGCGGACGTTACCATCGCGACCCAGCCTGTCAAAAAAGATGAAGCTTCCCGGTTTGGAATCTTGAAGCGCAATGAAGAGAACAGGATCACCGATTTCCAGGAAAAACCGAAAGATCCGGAGGTCCAGAAACGCCTCATCAGTCTGGATGATCCCGAAAGACCTTTCCTCGGATCCATGGGAATTTACCTTTTCAATAAAGACTTGCTGGTCGGGCTGCTCAACACGCTCGATTACTCGGACTTCGGCAAGCACATCATTCCGTACGCAATCGAAAAGTATGACGTATTTGGCTGGGTGTTCGATGACTATTGGGAAGACATCGGAACCATCCGCTCCTTCTATGAAACGAACCTGATGCTGACAAATGATCTGCCGCAATTCAACTTCTACGATCCGCGGCACCCGATCTACACGCTGAACACGACGATGCCAACCTCAAAAATTCAGAACACGGTCATCGATCACGCGCTGATCGCGCGGGGCTGTATCATCCGCGGGGAATCCATCGTCCACTCAATCATTGGATTGCGCAGTGTGATCGACACCGGCACCAAGATCATCAACTCGATCATTATGGGTGTGGATGATGATGTCTTTGAGAAAAGCGCCAGTGACACAAAGTATTTCGATGTTTCGCTCGGGATTGGCAAAAATTGCATCATCGAAAACGCGATTATTGATAAAAATGCCAGGATTGGGGACAATGTCGTCATCAAACCCTTCCCGCCGCATGTCGACCTCGATGATCCGGATCCGATAAAAAGATATTATGTGCGCGACGGGATCGTCATCATCCCAAAGAACACCAGTATCAAATCCGGCACCGTGATTCAGCCGTAAGATTAAATTTACGAACGTATCAAATGACCCCCTGAACCTATCAGGGGGTCATTTATTTCCGCGAGAAATTCTATAGTCAAAACAATTTCAATTCTTTAGCCAATGGATGAAAAGTCATGCGATGATATTCACAGGGACCGAACTGGTCGATGCAGTCTGCGTGCAGCGCTGTCCCATAGCCCTTGTGTTTCTCGAATCCGTATTGAGGATAAGCTTCGGCACAGACGGATTCCATCCAATGATCGCGCTCAACTTTTGCCATGATGGAAGCCGCCGCGATACTGAATGACAGCATATCCCCTTTTGCAATTGAAAGCTGAGGAATCAGCTGTCTCGGTAAATTAACATAATCGATCAACAGAAATTCGGGTCGTCTGGAAAGGCTTTCCAAAGCCCGCTGCATCGCCAGCCGGGTCGCAGGGAGAACCCCGATGCGGTCAATTTCACGGTTGTCCGCTGAACCAACTGCCCAACAGCATGCAGTTTCAGCGATAACCGCTGCTGCAGCTTCGCGCTCAGCCGGTTTCAGCAGCTTGCTGTCCATGACACAGGTCAATTTTTCTGCCAACGATAGATCAGTCGGCAGGATAACCACCCCTGCCATGACAGGTCCCGCCCATGCCCCGCGGCCGGCTTCATCGATTCCCGCGATCAGCGAATAGCCCTGCTGCCAAAGAGCGGACTCATATTCAAATGTTGGTGATTTTCTCATGATCAGATGATTTTATATCGTCCGGCTCGATGATTCCTGCGGATTTGCAGCAACTCTTTGAACATTTTAATCGAATCGCTGGCGACATTAATCTTGCTGTGCCCGTCATAATACCAGCGCACCGGCACTTCAACAATCTTCATCCCATATTGCTGTGCAATGAACAGGACTTCGGCGTCAAATGCCCAGCCATCCAGCACCTGCACAGAAAACAACTTTTCCGCGGCGTCGGCTTTAAAACACTTGAAGCCGCATTGAGTGTCCTGAATGCTGTGAACGGCCATAATCCGGACGATTGAATTGAAAATCCTGCCGGTGAAGTGGCGGAAAAAAGGCTCATCATAGCGCACCGCCCCTTTTGCCTCACGGGATCCGATTGCAACATCATAATCGGACAGGACGGGCGGCAGAAAATGATTGATCTCTTCAATCGGCATCGAAAAATCAACGTCTGCAAAAAACCGGTATTCGCCGACAGCTGCCAGCATCCCGGTTCTCACCGCTCTGCCTTTACCGGGCAATTCGTTCCGAATAACTTTCAGCCAGGTGTGTTCAGCCGCAAATGCGCTGGCAATTTCGAACGTTCGATCCCGGCTACCGTTCTCAACTACGATCACCTCGATTGGGAAACTGACCGATGCGAGATAATTTTTCACCTTTTCGAGAGACTTGGGCAGCCGCTCCTCCTCGTTGTGAGCAGGCAGGATGATCGACAGCAATACAGGCGTTTTTTCAGCGTTAGAATTCATCATAATCAATCATAAATCTTACCATATTATCCATGGCAAAAAGAGGCGAGAAAAGAGCTCGCACGGACAAGAAAACGTAATATTAGCATTATAACGAAGATTAAAGATTAGTCGGGGTGCGCGGACTCGAACCGCGGACCCCCGCGTCCCAAACGCGGTGCGCTACCAACTGCGCTACACCCCGAAAAGCAATAGCAAAGTATACCCGCTAAAACCCTTTTTCGCAAGAACTCAGTCATATCACAGGCAAGATCCGACGATTTGCAATTAAGAAAATAAAAATCAAGATCAGCAACAAAATTTTACTGATTTATTTTTAAAAAGCGGATGAAACAATAGCCATCCGTTCTTGTATTTGGTTTTCTTCAGCGAACTCAATCAGGATTCAATCTCTTGCTTCCCCAAACTAGCATTACTGAAATATGTATAAATAAACACCAATGCTCGCGCTAAATGAAAAGCACATTTCCATGGCGTACCTTTATCAGAGTTTTTCACATACCCAGCTCGATCCAGCCGTTCATACCATTCGCCATATTCCCTATCTGAGAAATGGGCGAAACAAAATTCCTGCAACTTAATAAATTCATTTTCGCATTCAGCAGTCGGAGAAATCGAATAAGCTAAAGCCAAACAGCACAAAGCTTCAACGTTGCACCACCAAACTTTGTCATGCCACAAGGTGTTTGTCTCTTTATACCAATCAATGGGTTCTGGATCTTTTTGATACAGATCTAAGTAGGAGTAGACACCGCCATAATCTTTATCAAGGGAATATTGATTTATTTCCTTAACAGTGTCTAACCCCCACTTCACCAATTCGGGTTTGTTGTATCCGACACCGATATTCATAATGAACCAAAGTGATTCATATGAGTGGCCGGGATTTATAAATGTACCCTGCGGATAATCAAAAGCATTTCCACCATTGCGCTTAATGGCTTCAAAAATTTTCTTTTCATTTTTATCATAGAAACACTGAGTTATTTTCTCTATGCAATCATCAAAAAGCCGTCTTGTTCGCTCAATCCCTAAAACAGGGATGCATGATTCGACCGTTGATAAGCAGGTCAAATACATATCATGCCAAATGAGATCTTCATGCCAGGTGTTTTCATAAATTTCTTTGAAATTTGGGTCAAACATATTTTCTTCTAGCACATCAAAGCACTCTTCTAACAAACTTTTGCAACCCTCATCAGCGGAAGCAAGTGCAAATTCTGCCAGTCCTTGAATAACGTGATAATCTGAAAAAATCGAAATAGCACCTTCAATTACTGTACCTTTTTGGTCGAGAATATAATGCCATCTTCCATTTCCGGCATATGCCTTTTCAACAAGGAATCGGTAACCATGCCATGCTTTGTCCAGCCATTCTTTTTTCTTTTCAATGCGATTGTACAGAAGAGAATAAACATAGAGCTGGCGGCCTTGAAACCAAATGTATTTATTTGTGTCGGTAAGATTACCAAATCGGTCAAAACATGTAAAATAACCGCCATTTTCGTAATCGATACAGCGTTCATCCCAAAAATCCATTACGTTTTCGGTTAATTCTTTTTTATAGAAAGATGCATACTCTTCGAAAGATTTCATTATTTCCTCAAATTTAGTTATTCCAAATTTTTAATATATTTTCTTCGGCATTTCTTAATGCATAATAAGCTGCACCGATAACACTTGATTTTAATTCCAGACTTGAGCATGTTACGCTTGGATTGAAAGGTACCCTTTTTTTTACAAAGGATCGAACGATATCTAAATCTTTCTCTCTTAAATAGCTCAATTGGCCGCCTAAAACGATTAATTGAGGATTCAGAATGAGGGTTAAATCGACGATCAGTTTCGAAAAAATATCGAGCAATGAACTGATGATTTTTTCAGCTTGTCCGTCACCTGAAAACTCAGAAAGCAAAGTGGAAAACAAGTTGTCCTTGTTCAGAGAGGGGTGATCTCTCCTAAAATCTTTAAAAATATGTCTGCACACATAATTTTCAAAATCCAGGTCTGAAGAAAATGTTGGAATAAGATTTTGAATTTCTCCGGCTGCTGAATTCGCTCCGCACAAAAGGTTTCCGTCCACCATTGACCGAATTGCGATCCCGTCGCCATATTCGATAAACAACATATTTTCAACGTTTCGATCCTTACCTTTCCAAAATTCACCTAAAAGGCTCAATTCGACATCATTAATTAATGCTGGCTTTACACCTGTGCGCTGAAACAGATATTGCTCCAGCAATGCATTTGACCATTCAGGATGGATTTTCCAGAGCAAATTGTTATAGTCTTGCTGATTCGTTAAAGATGGAACAGCGCAAGTGATATTCACCAGATTTCCTTCAATTAACCCCAGCAAGGATTCAAAAACTGTCTGAATTTTATTCCAAAAAGCAGAGAAGCCTTTTTCAATATCAGAATTGACGGAGATATTGAAAAGTAAATCACCATCAAAATCAACGAGAGAACCCTCAATCCCTCTCGGCATGATACTCATTGCAATAATTACTAAAGAATGCTTTTTATATTCCAACGACGCAGGTTTTCTGCCTAAACCGCTTACAGGCGGAATATATTCATGGATGACGCTATTATTGAGAAGCCCGTTGACGCTCCGCGAGGTTGATGGAATACTGAGACCCAAACGCTGTGCCAAATCCTTTCTGGTGACTGGTCCATCCTTCACAACTTCATTCAGAATCATGTATTTATGGATTTCGCCAATGTCATGCGGTTGAATCGTCCGATTTACTTCCATATCACCCTTTAATTGCCCCTTCAATCAATCCTCCAATAAGTTGTTTTTGTGCGAAAAAATAAACCAAAAGCATTGGAATTGTCGCAATTACAAGGCCAGCCATAATTACAGGAATATCCAAAGTGAATCTCGATTTAAATAATGTAATTCCGACAACCAAAGTTCGCAGCGACTCGTCTTGCAAAAAAACCAGTGAAACCAGCAATTCATTCCAAATCCAGACGATGTTGACTAATGTTGAGGTGATCAGTGCAGGGAAAGTCAGCGGCAGAATAATTTTTACCAAAGTGTCAAGATTCGTGCAGCCGTCGATATGAGCAGATTCAATCAAAGAATCTGGAATTGACACAATAAAATTATGGATTAAATAGATTGTCATGGGTAGTAAAATGCCGACATAGATAAAAATAACAACGCCTCTGCTTTTCGTCACATTAAAGGTACTGGCTAATTTAAAAAGCGGAATTAACATTGCAACCGGAGGAACAGACATTAATGGCATCGTCAGTCCTAATAAGAATTTTCCGCCTTTGATCTTGAGTTTAGCAATTGCAAAAGCTGCTGGGAAAGCTAAGAGTTCTGTTATAAGGGCTCCCGCAATCGTCAGAAAAAGGCTATTCGCAAACCATAATCCGAATGGCTTTCCTCGAAAAGCTGTAATAAAGTTATCAAGCGTTACTTTTATCGGCAATCCAGCAGGATTGTTAACATATTCTTGATGAGTCTTTAAAGAATTAATAAACATAAATAACAAAGGATAAAGGATTGAGATTGAAGTAATTACTAAGAATATAAAGGCGATTATTCTAAGAAAACTTATATTTTTTTGATTCGGTTTCATACGTCCCTTAACTTTTGCTCTGGATTAATCATCTTTTCGCAACAATAAACTGTAAAGCGTGATCAAAAAAGAAGCAATAAATAAAATCACAACACAATAGGTCATGGCAATATTCATATCTCCGCCGCCAAAGGCTTTCTTGTAAATCAAGAACTCCAGGACATATGTTTTATTCCCTGGGCCGCCGCCGGTCATCACGAAAATGTAGTTAAACACCCAACTCAACATATCGATCAAACTGATGATTACGTGAAATTCAATAATCTTTTTTGTTTGAGGTATTGTGATAAACCAAAATTTTTGGATTGCACCAGCCCCATCAATCGTTGCAGCTTCATATAAAGAATTGTCAACGCTCATTAATCTTGCTAAAAATAAAACAACTCCAAAGCCCAATTGTTTCCAAATTATGATTCCAGCGATTGTGAAAAGTGCCAGCTGTGGGTTCCCGAGCCAATCTTTTGCCAAGCTTTGAAGATTTATTGCTTCCAGTGTTTTATTTACAACTCCATTCAATTGCAGCAAATAGGAGAACACGATTCCAACCACAGGCGTTGCAAGAACGTAAGGAATGAAAATAATGCTTTGAAATATTCTCCATCCCCAAATTTTTGCATGGAGTAAACTTGCGGTCAGCAAGGATAAGAATGATAAAAGGGGAACACAAAGAAAGAGGATTAAGTTGTTTTTTAGTGCGATATAGAATAATGGATCTTTAAATGCAAGCCGGTAATTTCTAATGCCGACAAATACTGATTCCCCCATTTTATTTGTAAAGAAACTATTCGAAATAACAAAAATTATTGGGTAAATAATTACGATAGCCATAATTAAATAGGCAGGGAGAACAAAAAAATAACGACTAAGATTGTTCTTTTTCTTTCCCAAAGCCAGCATGTTTATTCTTCTTTCCTTATCAGCAGCAAATAAAATTTTATTGAAATAAATGGTGCTTTTTTGTAGATAAGCTTCTTATTTATACCGTAACTGGAATTTTTCTTTTCCAATTACGGTAATTTATAATTCGCCAAATGGATCCCTGCATATATAAGATTACAAGTGCAGGAGATTAAAACGAGGGAATTCGTGAGACACGAATTCCCTCAAACTTATTAATTATTCCATTTTCTAAATGCTTCATTGATTTCAGGATTCTGCTCGATTGTTTTCTTCAGTGCTTCATCCAATTCAACTGAAGCATCAGCAGGCGACAAATCTTCCGAGAACATTTTTTGGATGATCGGAGCTAACCCTTCAGCTTCAAACATCGGTGCAAAATAAAGCTGATAACAGAAGTTTTCATATTTATTCAACCAATTCGCCACTGTCAGGTCAACCTCGGTTGACAGCCAGCTTGAATCAAACGATTTGCTGGGCAGCATCGCATTTGCCATATCGTAGAGAGCTTTCATGTTTTCTTTTTCACGTAAGAAGATCAAGAATTTTGCTGCTTCTTCTTTATTCTTTGCACTCTTTGGAATGACATATACCTGGCTTGGAACAGCAATACTATCCGCAAGCTTTCCTGTTCCGAAGATCGGCGCCTTAATAAAGCCGATTTTATCTTTACCTAAAGATTTTTCCAGGCTTGCAGCGTAAGTTTGTGCATGCAGCGTCATGGATGCACCATTCGACTCTAGTAACTGTTGACCCTGGTAGAAATCTAAGGATAAAATATCTTCGTTAATGAACCCTTTATCTTTCAGCTCTTCGAGCTTATAGAGCCATTCATTGTATTTCGGATCTGAAAATGATTTATCACCGCGCATCAATGCAATTTCATCATTGACTGAATCTAAGTTCTGCTGGCCGAAAAAGATTCCGATCCAGGCAGGAAGCCAGCCATCTTTAATCCCGAATCCGATTGGAGTTTTGCCATTATCTTTGAGTTTTTGACTTACATCAAGAAATTCATCCCAGGTTGTGAAAGGAATCTCCGGATCAACGCCGATTGCTTTCATGTCTTCTTTGTTATAGGTAATTCCGTAAGCAAATTGATATGCCGGAATACCCCATTGTTTTCCATCCCAATTTGTTTCTTTCAAAGATGATTCCGGGATATCAGCAAAAACTTCTGCAGGAATCAAATCATCCAATGGAGTGCAATTCCCCAGCCACACGTCTTCCAAAGCTTGGGTTCCTCCCCATAAATATTGAATGTCGGGACCGGCGCCGGCATGTTCAGCAGTTCGGAATGCAGTATACATTGTGTCACTTTCCTGCAAAACTGCATTCACTTTTACGTCCGGGTTTTTCTCTTCATATTTTTTTACCATTGATTCCATATAATTCTTATACCCGGGAGCTTCCTGCTCACCCCAATACCAAATCGTCAGTTGTGATTTTTCCTTTGGTTTGGGCTGGCATGCAGCTGTCAAAACGACAAGTCCCAACAAAAACAAGGTAACTAATCTCTTTTTCACGACTCCTCCATTTTATTAAACAATATTATTTAACTTTGTTTAATAATCATAATCTAACATTTTTTCGTAGTCAACTACCACTTTCTTATTCTTTAGAAAAGTTCCAGAATCCATTAGCCTATTTAGTTATTTAAGAAATCTGGTACAAATCCTGTAATTCCCTCCGTGACATTTCAGCCGCTGGTCATCAAATAAGTGACAGCCATCTTAACTCGTGACTGGATACAAATCAGATTTTTTCTCACGAAGATGATAATGAATGTGACTCTTCTGTATAAAACAAATCAGGTTACAGATAGAGAACAACGATTCTTTCAGTATAATTATGAAAATATCTTAATAATAGGAACGGATATGAAACCCAAAATTCAAATCGTTATTCCCATGGCAGGTTTCGGCTCAAGACTGAGACCGCTGACTTGGAGCAAGCCAAAACCGCTGATCAACCTTGCGGGCCGCACTTCCTTGGATTTTCTTCTCGATGAATTCAAAAGCCTTGAACCGAAATTCGAAATGGAATACGTTTTTATCATCTCCCCGAATGGCTGGCAGATCAAGGATTTCATGGAAGCGCAATACCCTGATCATAAATGCCAATATGTTGTTCAGGAAGAGATGAAAGGGCAGTCCCACGCGCTCTATCTGGCAAAAGATTTGCTGGAAGGGCCAATGATCATGACTTTCTCTGACACGCTGCTTGAAGGCGATTTGGGCTTTCTGGCTGAAGAAGATGCTGACGGTGTCGCCTGGGTTCAATGGAATCCGGAACCGCAGCGCTTTGGTGTCGCGATCACCGATAAAGATAACCGGGTTGAGAGACTGATTGAAAAGCCGCCAACGGATGAACACAAACTGGTCATTATCGGATTCTATTATTTCAAAGACGGGCAGCAGCTGATGGCAGCGATTGAGCAGCAGATCAGAGACAATATCTCGCTCAAAAACGAATACTACATCGCCGACGCAATTAATATCATGATTCAGAACGGCGCGAAATTCATCAGGCGCGAAACAAATCTCTGGCTTGACAGCGGCGTGCCGGGCACAGTCTTTTCGACCAATCAGTATTATCTCGATCATGGCTTTGACAACACAGAGAAGGCACAAAAAAGAGCAGGCGTGACTGTGATTCATCCGGTTTTTATAGCAGAAGACGCGGAAGTTGAAGCTTCCGTAATCGGTCCGCACGTATCCGTTGCATCAGGATGTAAAATAAAGAATGCGGTGATCCAAAATAGCATCATCGCCGAAAACACAGTGATCGAAAATCAGGTGTTGAAAGATTCTTTAATTGGGTCCAAAGTCGTGCTGAAAGCGAATGCCTCCAAACTTTTCATTGGAGACAATTCGGCAGTTGATCAGACTCAATAACGCTGCTGCACCGATTTTCTGATAAAGGAGCGAACGATGTTCAACAGCCTCTCCAATCGGGCAAAAAATATTAAACCTTCTGCAATCCGCAGGTTTTTCGCTGTACCGGATGATGTCATTTCACTCGGAATCGGGGAACCGGATTTCGATTCTCCGGAATGTGTTCAGACAGCCGCGATTGACGCCTTGTCCAGCGGAAAAACGCATTACACTGCGAATTCAGGCCTGATGGAGCTGCGGCAAGCTGTCAGCGATGACCTCTATGCCCGCTACAACGTCCGTTATGATCCCAACACGGAGATCATCATGACGGTCGGCTGTTCAGAAGCGCTTTTTCTAGCGTTGGCTGCATTGATCGACCCCGGTGACGAAGTTGTGGTTATCACGCCTTGTTTCGTCTCCTATCAGGCAGCTGTCCAACTGGCATCCGGCATATCCGTTGAAGTCGCCTGCAAATTTGAGAACGATTTCGATTTGGACATTGAGGCGGTTGCTGCAGCAATCACGCCAAAGACCAAAGCAATTCTACTCGGATTCCCCTGCAATCCGACTGGGGCAGTTGCCTCCCGCCAAAAACTGCAGGAACTGACCGATCTGGCTGTGAAACACAATCTGGCGCTGGTCACTGATGAACTGTATGACCAACTGGTCTATGGCGTTGAGCATGTCTGCGTTCCGGGACTCGAAGGCAGTTTTGAGCGAACGATCCTGGTCGGCGGATTTTCAAAAAACTTTGCGATGACCGGCTTCCGCATCGGTTTTCTGGCTGCACCTGCGCCGATTATGGATGGCGCATACAAGATTCATCAATACCTGATCATGTCAGCCCCAACCATCGCTCAATATGGCGCGCTGGCAGCCATCCAGCACGGGCAGGATGACGTGATCCGCATGCGCACCGAATATGACCGCCGCCGCCACTTGGTCGTCGATGGCCTGCGCAGCATCGGGCTTGATACGGTTGAACCAAAAGGCGCGTTTTACGTCTTCCCGAAAATCAGCGAGACAGGACTGAGCAGCGAGGAATTTGCTGTCAAATTGCTGGAACAGAAAAAGGTAGCCCTGATCCCCGGCAACGGCTTCGGCAAAGGCGGCGAAGGTTTCGTTCGCATCTCCTACGCAACGGCTTATGAGAAAATCGAACAAGCATTGGACCGCATTGATGACTTTGTAAAAAAACTATAACGAATTTTCTAATCACCAAAAGCTTCGCCGTCCGGCGAGGCTTTTTTTTCTCAGCAATTCACCGCTTCATTGGGTTCTTTGAGTCAATTCAATCCAAAAATGTGACTTGTTCTATGATGTATGTCAGACAATTAAATGTATTCCGTCAATTGTATGAAACGGAAAAAGAAACTACACTCAACTATAGATAAGAACCGGGCTGCATGCCGGTAAACTTTGCTTGCTCTAAAAAGGAGAAACTTGGAATGAGTGATGAAATCAATCCGTTTGAATTAGCACAGAAGCAATTTGACCAAGTCGCGGACATGTTGGATCTTGAAGATGATGTGCGCGCCTATCTTCGCTGGCCTAAAAAAGAATTTCATGTTCGAATACCGGTCCGGATGGACAACGGTGAATTAAAAATCTTCGATGGTTATCGCGTTCAGCATAACGATGCTCTGGGTCCCAATAAAGGCGGTCTGCGGTTTTATGAAGGAGAGACCTTTGACACCGTTCGCGCGCTTTCAACCTGGATGACCTGGAAATGCGCAGTTGCGAATCTGCCGCTTGGCGGCGGAAAAGGCGGAGTTGATGTTGACCCGACAACGCTGAGCATCCATGAAAAGGAAAGACTTCTGCGGGAATATGTCCGGCTACTTTGGAAAAATTTTGGTCCGCGCACGGATGTCCCAGCCCCTGACATGGGTACAAATGCTCAAATGATGTGCTGGTTTATGGATGAGTATTCCCAGCTTGCCGGTCAGTACACCCCCGGCGTCGTCACCGGTAAACCGGTCGGCGCAGGCGGATCGCTCGGCAGAAATCAGGCGACCGGTTTTGGGGTTGTGATCTGCATCCGGGAAGCGATGAAAGAACTCGGTTACGATTCAAAAGGCATGACCGCCTCGATCCAGGGGTTCGGAAACGTCGCCCAATTTACCGCGACGAATTACATCCGAATGCTGGGAGGCGTCGTCAAGGCAGTTTCCTGCTGGGATCGCAATGACAAAAAGAGTTACACATTCTTCAAAGAAGACGGGATTGATCCCCACTTCCTGATCAACATCACAGATCAGTACGGCATGATCAACAAAGAAAAAGCGAATGAAGCCGGCTATCAGGTGTTGGACGCGGATGCTTGGCTGAGCTTGGATGTCGACGTTCTGATTCCGGCCGCGCTTGAAGGTCAGATACGCGCGGATAACGTCGATCGGATCAGCCCGCAGGTGAAAATCCTGGCTGAAGCTGCGAACGGTCCAAGCATGATCGAAGCGGATACCGTGATCAAGCAGCGCGGGATTTTCCTGATTCCCGATTTTCTCTGCAACTCTGGCGGCGTGACCTGTTCCTATTTCGAAAGTGTCCAGAATGACGCGAACTTCTATTGGAGCGAAAAGGAAGTGCTGACAAAGCTTGATGAGAAGATGTCAGTCGCATTCCATTCCGTTTATGACATGGCAGAAGCCCGCAAGGTTTACATGCGTGACGCAGCATACATGGTCGCGATTCAACGCGTGGTCACCGCAATGAAGCTGCGCGGCTGGGTATAAGCATTTGTTCAGATCTTTTTCAATCAAAAATGCTGTCCGAAAATTCGGACAGCATTTTATTTTAATGGCAGGGTTTTTTATTGCTGCTGATCGGTGTCGGAATGGACATCAATCGTCATATCGCCCGGCGTTCCCGGTTCGAGCGGGATGATTAATGCCGCACAAATATACAGCAGAAGGAACGGGAATCCGGCTGTTGCCAATGCCAGCACCAGATAGACAATTCGAATTACCGTCGCGTCCACACCAAAATACGCACCCAGACCGCCGCAAACACCGGCTACCATTCTGTTATTTTGACTTCGATACAATTTTTTCGTATTCATGTTTTCATCTCCTTGTTCACTTCAATATACGCAAAATAAATGAAGACGTTTCAGTTGAGATTTCCTGAATTATAGATATCGTGCCATTGCGATGCAGCACAGGAGGTTTCTGATTTAGAAAGCGATTCCACATTCCAGAGCAGGCTGCGCATGCCGATCACGTTTTGCAGTCCACAGACGTTGTTGGCTGATACGCCGATAGCAGGGTAATAATAGAGCGGGATAACTGGCAGTTCCGAAGCGTAAATCTGCTGAACTGTCAATTGCGATGCCTGATCAGCGCCGGAGAGATTCCGCGCGATATTGCAGGCGATATCATAGCCGTCCGACTTGAATCCGCCGACATTCGTCCCGATCCATTCGTTTTCCGCGTCCGGCACGCGCGTTGAAAGATAAAGCGTGCAGGGCGATTGGGTTCCCGCAGCCCAGGCAAAATTGACCAAATCAAATTTCCGCCCAAAAAAGGAGCCATCCGGACCGGCTTGATAGAGTTCTCCGACAGCTTTATTATCGACGGTCAAATCAATGCCGCAGGCAGCCAGCTGTTCCTGAATCATTCCTGCCGCTTTCGTCCGCATCAGCGAATCGCCGGTCTCAAGCGTCAACGCCAGCTGTGTTCCGTCAGGAATGCCGGGCACGCCAGCAGAAACCCGCGCAGTTTCAGCATTTTGATCCGAATCGATCCAGCCAGCTTTGTTTAGCAATTCGGCTCCGGCAGCAGGATCGTAAGGAAGCGTCTCGAGGAGAGATTGATGCAGCACATGACCGGCGGGATAAAACCCAACCGGAATTTCGGATTGCCCATAATAGACCTGCCGGATAATTGAGGCGCGATCGAGACATTGCAGCATGCCGCTGCGCAGGTTCTGATCCGTAAAATAGGAAACTTGCTGCTCGGTTAAAGGAGCAAAATTGAACGTCAGCTGTTCCCAAACCGGCTGCGGCTGGATGTAGGCAGAAAGTTTACCATCGCGCACGTCCTCGAGAATTGGCTCAAGATCAATCATCAGATCGACTGATGGGTCAATCACATCGCAGCTGCCTTCTTTCAGTGCAGCCAGATTATTGTCCCCCGCTTGACCGAAGAAATGAAAAACGATTTCATCAAAGTATGGCTGATTGAGACCGTTGCCGCGGTAATTCTCATTGCGCACAGCTTTCAGCTGATTTCCGGCAATCCACTCAGTGATGCGATAGGCACCCCAACCCAGCGGCATCCGATTGACAGTCTCATCCGCCGCCAGTTCTGCAGTCGTCAGCGTCCCCATTTTGTGTTCCGGCAGCGGCAGCCAGAAAACGTCATCCGCACGCTGCGGCACGAACCCCGGAATCCCGCGCCAAAAGACGGTCAGCTCATCCTGACCTTCATACAGATCAGTCAGCTGCAGCATCGTCTTAACATTGCCCAGCAGCGGGTCGCCAGAGAGGCGCCATGAATAAACCGAGTCTGCCGCAGTCAGCGGCTCGCCGTCTGACCATTTCAGCCCGGATTTCAATTTGAATGTGAACTCGCTCTGTGCCAGTGTCGCCTGCTGGTCAGGCTGCCAGATCAGCGTACAGCCGGGATAACCGCAGGTTTCAACGCCGTTGGTCGGCAGAATCGCCGTCCCGGCGCTGAGCTGCACCGGCTTGCCATCAGCGTTGAGTACCAAATCGCCTTCTTTAACCGGCTGCTCTCCAACAGAAGAGATGATCTCGTCAAACAGAACCATCCTCGCTTCGCCATTGATAATGTCAAAAGGTCCATCATAGATTGTTTCGAGAATTGACCAGCCGGCGTTTGAAATGCCTTTATAGATGAAAAGACTCGCCGGTTCACTGCCAAGGCAGACGTTCAACTTTTTGGTTTCATCCGCAGCGGGCGCAGCTTCAACAGCCGGGGAAACAGCTTCCGGCGTAACAACGGCAGCCGCTGCTTGCGTCGAGGCCGCCATCTCAGTTAAGATCGTTTCGATGCTGCGGCTTTCGGCGCTCGGTTCTATTTCTGTTTTCGGTGAAGGCGAATTACAAGCAGCCGTCCAACCGCATAAAAGCAAGAAAATCAATAAAGCTGAAGTTTTTTTCATATCTTTCCTAAAAAGCAAATTCTGACAATTCTCATTGATTATACCTTGCCTGATATCGAAAAAAGACCCGCGGGCTGCGGGTCTTCAGACAAGGCTTAGAATCAGTTTTTTTACGTTTTTCCGCGCATCTGCGGGTCAAGCGCGTCACGCAGCCCGTCCCCCAGGAAGTTGAAGGCAAACATCGTGATTGCCAGCATCAGCGCCGGGAAAATTGTCTGATTCGGATAGGTTCGGACAACTTTTGAACCATCGGAAATCATCGCGCCCCATGACGGAGTCGGTGGGTTGACACCCAGACCGATAAATGACAGGAAAGCCTCTGTGTTGATGTAGCCGGGGATCATCAGGGTCTCATTGACGACCAGCGGACCGATGATGTTCGGCATGATGTGCCGGAACATGATGCGGGAATCGCTGCTTCCGATTGAACGGGCAGCTTCGATGAATTCTTTTTCTTTGATCGAGAGCACCTGACCGCGAGTCAAGCGCGCCATCGTCTGCCAGGCTGTCAAACCGATCCCGATAAAGATGAAGAGCATCCCGCCGAGCTTGCTGTCAAAGGATGACAGCATCGCTCCAAATGAGCCGGGAGCCGGGTTCGCCAGCGAATTTCTGAAAAAGGTCATTAACAAAATCGTGAACAACAGGCTTGGGAATGCGTAAAGCACGTCGACGATCCGCATCATCAAGTTGTCAACCCAGCCGCCAAAAAAGCCGGAGATACTGCCGTAGACCACACCGATGATCAGACTGATCAACGGTCCAATAATCGCAATAATCAGCGAGACACGGGAACCATAGATGATCCGGCTCAGCAAATCACGTCCGACATAATCAGCACCAAGGATGTATTTATTCACATCACCAGCCGGCGGTTTGCCGTAAGGCTCCATCGACGGAAAAACTTTCATTAACCATGGCGGTACTGCGTTCTGTTCCGCCAGCGTCTGCGTGGCGAAATCATAAGGGGCAATTTTATCTGCGAAAATCATCATCAAATAAAGCAGAATGATGATCACACCGCCAACCATCGCCGCCCGGTTTTTTACCAGCCGGCGGAGTGCGTCTTTCCCAAGCGATTCAGACTTCAGCGAAATCGGGCTGCCTGCGTCATGAGAGTTCTTCAAGGTATTTCCTAAATCTACTGCCATTATTCCTCCTGAAATCTCATTATTCGAACCGAATCCGGGGATCCAGCAAACCATAAACCAAGTCGACAATCAAGTTCGACACGACCAGAAATACCGCGTAAATCAGGACTGTTCCCATGATGACAGGGTAGTCACGCGCGGTAATGCTGTTTACAAAGTAACGGCCCATGCCCGGAATCCCGAAAATGGTTTCCGTGACAAACGTACCGGTCAGCAATGAAGCAAACATAGGACCCAGAATGGTTACAACTGGGATGAGCGAATTTTTGAGCGCATGCCCCCAGATGATCGCCCGTTCTTTCAAGCCTTTCGCACGCGCGGTGCGAATATAATCTTCGCGGATTACCTGAAGCAGACTGGCGCGCGTCAGGCGGGCGATGGATGCGGATGAGGACAACCCCAGCGCGAACATCGGCATGATCGCATATTTCCAAAAGTTCCAGTTATATGTTTTCGGCAGGAATCCAGCGACGAAGGGCGGTTTTGCTCCCCAGCCGGTGACCGGCAGCCATTTCAGCGACACGCCAAATATCCATATCAGGATCGGCCCCAGCACAATGACAGGCACGGACACACCAAATATTGCCAGCGTCATACATAAATAGTCGATCCAGGTATTTTGCTTCAAAGCAGCCAAAATACCCAGCGGCATTCCAATCAGGATTGCAACCATGAAAGCCAGAAAGCCCAGCTGAATAGAAATAGGAAGCTGATCCCGCAGCATATCGTTCACCGTCCGGGAACGGGAAGAATAAGAGGGTCCAAAATTCACCCAGTTGACATAATAGTCGCCAACTTTGAATTTGAACAAGGCGTCATCATCAATCGTATTTGGAAATTTTTGCTTGCTGACACGTGGAACGACCAGCGCCTTCATGTATTCCAGATATTGCACCGGCAGCGGCTGGTCCAGATGATATCGTTTCTCGAGGTTCGCAATGATCTCTTTCGGCAGCGGTTTTTCCTTGTCAAAAGGTCCGCCGGGAACTGAATGCATCAGTCCAAAAGTGATGATTGACACCACAACGAGAACCACGATCATGTATACCAGGCGCTTCAGGATGTACTTTCCCATTTGTTTTCCTCCGGAAGCTGCCTCCGTCTCCCTGCTGATGATTGGCGACGAACGGCGCTTCTGTCTCTGGTTTCTGAATTCTTTGAATTCCGGTTTCCATCCGATTATTCAAAAATCAATAGCGACGAAGTTTCATCAGTATTCATTTTCAAACAATTCGGGATCAGACTTTATTTGGAGGGACTGAAATCAGTCCCTCCAAAGTCTTTTGAAATTGTGACTGAAACGAACTTGAACGTTGTTTCAGTCTGAATGTATTAATTCACTGCGCGTTCTTCACCTTCGGGGAGGATATCCCATTTGTTGAAGGCTTCCTTACCGCCCATCACTGAGTAGGTCCGGTCTACGTTGATCTTGCACAGCTGAACGCTCGTGTACCAGTAGATCGGTGCCATCGCTGCGTCATCTTTTACCAGAATTTCTTCTGCCTGTGCATACAGGTCTGTCCGTTCAGCAGTGTCAGGGGATACCAGCGCGGCATTTACCAAGTCTTCAAATTCCTGGTTGTACCACATGAATCCACCTTCAGGTGCCGACCCAGCTTTCCCATCAACTGTCGGGTTGCTCGATCCGCCTGAACTCGCCTGATCATCCACAAAGTTCGCTGCGTCCGGATAGTCCTGGCACCAGCCAAGCCGGAACACCTGCGGTGTGTCTGCTCCGCGGATCGTCTTCAGGTATACTGCCCATTCCTGATTCTGTACCGTCGCATTGATCCCAAGCACGTCTTTCCACATCTGCTGAATCGCTACTGCGATCTTCTGATGGTTCTCGCTCGTGTTGAACATGATCTCTACACTGATTTCAGCAGGATCCGTGATCCCCTTCTCATCCATGTAGCTCTGCAGTTCAGCTTTCGCTCCTTCAACATCATACTTGATCCCTAAGTCAGGATAGTCAGCTAATGTCGGCGCTGCCAGCAGACCCGGCCGGCTGAACCACTGTGCCGGTACCTGTCCGCCCTTCACAACGTTGTCAATCAGTGACTGACGATCGATCGCCATCGATAATGCCCGTCTTACTCGTGCATCATCCACAAACGGTTTCGTCGTGTTGAATCCATAGAAATATGTGCAGAAGTTTTCACCGATTGACAGTTCTTTGCCCATCGTTTCGTCTGCTTTGATCCGATCCAGTTCCGCGACCGGTACGTCGTTGATCCCCATCAGATTCCCGGCTTCAAATTCTGCCAGTGCAGCTGAGGAGTCCAAAATCCGGAATTCTACTTCGTCAATCTTCGGCGCAGGAATGCTCGCTACGTCTGCCGGCCAGTATGGGTTCTGAACAATGGTCAGATGATCATCATGGAACCATTCTTTCACTGCATACGGCCCGTACGTCTGTACGTTCTCGGGTTCGATCCAGCGATCCGCTGCCGCTTCTGTGCAGGCATCGCCTTCGATCAGCCACTGCGGTGTCGCATAGGTCACCCACAAGCCAGGGATCATCGTGTTTGGCGCAATGTCTTTCAGGAATGTGATTTCTAGCGTTTCTGCATCAACTGCTTTCACCGCTACGCCGTCCGCTTCGCCTTCTCC
>DHPK01000025.1:50263-50397 GCA_002407845.1 Leptolinea sp. UBA5366
GCTGTCGCCGGATTCGCTGTCCGCTTGATCGCGTATTCAAAATCGTTCGCTGTCACATACCGCGGATTCCCGTCACAGTCTTTTACATATTCAACCATTTCTGTTTCAGCGTTGTAGTGTACCCACGGCACATC
>DHPK01000025.1:50595-50984 GCA_002407845.1 Leptolinea sp. UBA5366
GCCATCCCGTTCTCAAATTCGGCTGTCACTTCGTTCTGATTCATGATTCCGGCAAATACCAGCCCGTTTACCTGATTTGAACTCGTGTCTGTCGATATCGCAGGATCGATCGTCGGTATGTCAGTCGCTCCCAATGACCAGGTCATCGTCTTGATTTCCCCGTCATCTTCTCTTGCAACCGGCGCTGCCACTACTGCTACTGCTGCAGCTGCTTCTTCTGCTTTTTCTTCCACTACTTCTGCTGCCGCTGTGACTTCTTCTTCCACTGCTGCAACTGCTTCTTCAGCCTTCTCTTCCACGACCGCAGCCGCTTCTTCAGCTTTTTCTTCCACGACCGCTACTGCCGCCGAGGCTTCTTCCGCCACTGCTGCTGCCGCTTCTTCTACCAC